>JAIQET010000020.1 GCA_020073645.1 Terriglobia bacterium
GAACTGCGCGCGATTGGCGCGACCACGCTCAACGAATACCGCAAGTACATCGAGAAGGATGCCGCGCTGGAGCGGCGTTTTCAGATTGTCTTCGTGGGCGAGCCCAACGTCGAGGACACGATTGCGATTCTTCGTGGCTTGAAGGAAAAGTACGAGGTACATCACGGGGTGCGCATCAAGGATTCGGCGATTGTCGCGGCGGCGACCTTGTCGCATCGCTATATTTCCGATCGCTTCCTGCCGGACAAAGCCATTGATCTGATCGATGAAGCCGCGGCTTCGCTGCGCATCCAGATTGATTCTCTTCCGACCGATATCGACCAACTGGAACGCCGGGCGACGCAGCTGGAGATCGAAAAACAGGCGCTGAAGAAAGAGGACGACCCCAACTCGAAGGAGCGGCTCACGGTCCTCGACAAAGAGCTGGCGGAGATCCGCGAGAAGTCGAACGCGCTCAAAGCCAATTGGAAGCGGGAGAAGGAACTGATTGCCCGTTCGCGCGCCCTCAAAGAGAAGATCGAGCAGTTGAAGATCGAGGAGCAGGCCGAGGAGCGCAAGGGGAACCTGCAGCGGGTGGCGGAGATTCGCTATGGGCTGCTGCGCCAGGCGGAGGAGGAGCTGAACAAGCTCACGGCGCAGATGGATGGCAAAGCGACGGGCGGGGACGCCCGTCCTCCACGCATGCTGAAGGAAGAAGTGGATGAAGAAGACGTAGCCCGCATCGTCTCCAAGTGGACCGGCATTCCGGTGTCGAAGATGTTGGAGAGCGAGGTCAAGAAGCTGATCAACATGGAAGACCGGCTGCGCCTGCGCGTAGTGGGGCAGGATGCGGCGCTGGAGCGGGTGTCGAATGCGATTCGACGTTCGCGCGCAGGCCTGAGCGATCCCAAGCGTCCCATCGGATCGTTCATCTTCCTGGGGCCGACGGGCGTGGGGAAGACGGAGCTGGCGCGGGCGCTGGCCGAGTTCCTGTTTGACGACGAGCACGCCATGGTGCGTATCGACATGTCGGAGTACATGGAAAAGCACGCCGTGTCGCGGATGATCGGTGCACCTCCGGGATATGTTGGCTACGAGGAGGGCGGACAGCTCACCGAGCAGGTGCGGCGGCGGCCCTATGCGGTAGTGCTGTTCGATGAGATCGAGAAGGCGCATCCGGATGTCTTCAACATCCTGCTGCAGATCATGGATGACGGGCGCTTGACCGACGGCAAGGGCCGCACGGTGGACTTCCGCAATGCCATCATCATCATGACCTCGAATATCGGCTCCGCGTACCTGCAGGCCGAAAACATGCGGACTGCCGAAGAGTTCGAGCAGGCCAGCAAGCAGGTGATGAACGCCCTGCACGGGCACTTCAAGCCGGAGTTCCTGAACCGGGTGGATGACATTATTGTGTTCAACCCGCTGGGCAAGGAACAACTGGTGAAAATCATCGAGCTGCGTCTGGAAGATGTGCGGCGGCTGCTGGCGGAGCGCAAGATCTCGCTGGAACTGACGGATGCTGCCAAGGACTTGCTGTTCACCGAGGGCTTCGACCCGAACTTCGGGGCGCGCCCGCTAAAGCGTGCGATTCAGGAGCTGGTGCAGGATCCGCTGGCGCTGAAGATTCTCGATGGTGCGGTACTGCACGGCGATCATGTGGTGGTGGACGCCGACAAGCGGTCGGGGAAGATGACGTTCGCGGTCAGCAAGCGGGTGGGGGAGAAGGAACCAGCGAAAGCCAGGAAGTAGATTTCTTTTCTCGCGGGCCCGATACAGGTTTGCGGCGAGAACCAGTTTGCATTTGCCTCTTCGATCAGCCCGGGCCTGCTGCTAAGCCTTGTGGCTCTGCACCAGCGCCTGAAACCGCGGATGGGAGCGGAGTGCGGCCAGGTCGGGGTCATGCTCCATCCACTCGCGTTGTCCCCAGCCATGAGTCAGTGACTTCTCCAAGCAGTCGATGGCTCTTTCGGCTTCGCCCAACAGGGCATACACGCAAGCTACGTTGTAAAGCACCTGTGGTTCTTCCCCTTCCAGGGCCAGAGCCCGCTCGGCCCACTCCATGCTGCGTTGCTTTTCATTCAACTGGGACAGGGCATTGGCTCCGAAGTACAAGGCGCGGGAATCGCCCGGATGCAATTCCAGGTGTTTCTGGGCGGCTGCCAGCCCACGGCGATAGGCGGCTGCAGCTTCTTCCTGCCGGCCCAAACCGTGCAAGGCGCTGGCCATGAGCATGGGCGCCTGGTAATCCTCGGGATTCACGCGGCTGGCTTGTTCGAACCACTCGACCGCCTCTTGCAGGTTGCCCTGCGCATAGCAATTCCGGGCATAGAAGTAATAGGGTTCGAATAGTCGTGGCTGGAGCCGCATGGCAATGCGGAACTCCTGCCCCGCTTCTTCATACTGCTTCTTCAAAGAAGCGGTGAGGCCGCGTGAGGCGTGGGCTTCGGCCAGGTCGGGATCGAGTTCCAAGGCCTTGCGACTGGCTTCGTCCGCTGTTTGCAAGTTGGCGGAGCTGGAGTCCCAGTAGAAGTACAGGAATGCGGAGCAATCGGCGATGCCGGCATAGGCCCGCGCGTAGGCCGGATCAATCTCGATCGCCTTGACGAACATCTGCCGGGCAAAATCGAAACCCTTACGCCGGAACTGGTGGAAGAACTGGCGGCCGCGCAAATAATAGTCATAAGCCTGGACATCGGCGGTGGGGATCTTCTCAATGGCACGTTTTTCGGTGTCGGTCAGCACTACCTGCAAGGCCTGCGCGATGTTCTTGGCAATCTCATCCTGAATGGCAAACACGTCTTGCATCTGCCGATCGTACTTTTCCGCCCACACACAGTGACCGGTGCGTGTGTCCACCAGCTTCGCGGTGATTCGCAGCCGGTCGGCTTCGCGGCGGATGCTGCCCTCCAGGATGTGCCGCACCTTCAATTGCTGAGCGACTTGGGAGGCCGAAAACGGCTTGCCGCGGAAGGCCAGCACGGCCGAGCGGGAGAATACGCGCAGGTCCTTGATTCGTGACAGCTCGGTGGTGATGTCTTCCGTAATTCCATCACGAAAGTATTCGTCGTCCTTCTGGCCACTCAGATTGTCGAAATAGAGCACAGCGATCGACTTGTCGGATTGCGTAGCACCACGCCGAAAATCCGCCAACAATTCGACGCAGGACTGATAGCGATGTCCCGGTTCCTTTTCCAGGCATTTCAGGATGATGTGTTCCAGTTCCGGAGAGAGTTCAGGACGCACGCGCCCCGGGGGTAGTGGAAATTTGTGCAGGATTGCGTCCGCGAGAGTTGTGCTCAGGGTGGTTTCGAATGGGCGGCGACCCGTGGCCATCTCGTACAGCACCATGCCGACCGAATAAATATCGCTGCGAGGGTCAACCGCCTCGCCGCGTAATTGCTCTGGAGCCATGTAGGCCAAGGTGCCGGAAAGCGTGTTCGTGCCGATCGCGCTTGCCGTCACAGTGGCATCTGCGGTCCGCGCGACCGAACTGGCCAGCCCGAAATCGAGGATTTTTAGACGCCCATCGGGCATCACTCGCAGGTTGCCCGGCTTCAGATCGCGGTGGACAATGCCCAGGCCGTGCGCGGCTGCCAGCCCTTCGGCCAGTTGCGTGCCCAATCGCAGAATCTCCGGTTCCGGCAGTGGCCCAGAGGCTAATGCTTCGCTGAGGGCGACGCCAGGCACGTACTCGGTGACCAGGAAATCGGTCTGTCCCTGGGTGTCGAAGTCATGGACGGTAGCGATGCTGGGATGGTTTAGCCGGGAAAGAGCGCGTGCTTCCTGGTGGAAGCGATGGCGAGAAGCCTCGTCTGACAGTGCTCCTTCGGGAAGGAGTTTGATAGCGACCTCGCGGTCGAGGTGCTCATCGCGGGCGCGATAGACTTCGCCCATGCCACCCGCACCGATCTTTTCCAGGATGCGGTAGTGACCCAGGCGCTCGCCTACCAGCTGCCTCTCGGCAACGCCTTGCTGGTTCACGGGGAAGACTCCTTCCCCTCACCCCCTGGAGGTCATCTTAGGTCCGACCCCGGGTGGCGTCAAAGGCATAGGTCACAGACCGGGGTGCACTCGCGGTTAGGGTTTCTTGAAGGCCTGCGCCACCGGCTCCTGGAAGAGATAGAAGACAATCATCACCCGCAGAATCACGCCCAGCGCGCCCCAGGCCAGCCTGCCCATCTGAAAACCAGCTACGCTGCTGGACACGCTGGGAACCAGCAGGATGACCCCGAGCATGGCAATGATGATGGCGATCCAGCGCGCCCAGTTGTTCAGGCGCAAGAGGCCCAGACCAACGGCTGTTCCGGCCGCACCCGCCAGCAGGAACATGTAGGGGCCGGCGACTTCGAGGCCTCCGAGCAGAGGGGCTCCGGCGGTGAGGGAGATGGTGCCGGGGCGGAGCAGCATGATTATCCCCACGCCAAGAAAATAGGTAGCCGCGAGGAGGAAGGCGGCGGCGATGAGTTTGACTCCGGTGGGAATCATGCTGAACAGGATACGGCAGCGGTTCCCGCAAGGAGAAAGAGTTGGTGGTGCGTGGGCTGGGGGCGGGACGCCCCCAGGACAGCCGGTGAGACGCCGGCGCTACGGCGTCTTCTCCACCGCCACCGTGGTCACCACGTCATACAGAATCCGGAACCCGCGCCGCACTTCTTCCACTCGGATGCGCTCGTCATTGCCGTGTTCGGTATTGCCTTCATCCTCGGTGGCGGTGTAGGGCGAAAAGCCGTAGGCCTCAATCCCCAGCGGGCGATAGCGCTGGTTCTCGGTGTAGCCGCTGGTCAGGCGGGGAACCACCGGGGTTCCGGGGAAGTAGTGGTCGGCTACCTGGCGGATCGCGCTGTACAACTCCGTGTCAGTGGGTGACGAATTGGCCACACGAAATTCTGAGAGCTCCGGCTCGACGGTAACGTTGGGATCATTCACCACGCGGCGGATGGCTTCCAGGAACTCTTTGGGATTTGCCCCGGGCAGCAGGCGGACATCAAGGTTGGCCCAGGCTTCCGGAGGGATGACGTTGGTCTGCTGGGAGCCGCCCAACATGGACAGGGAGATGGTATCGCGCAGCAAAAAGTTCAGCGAGTCGTCGCGCTCTACCTCCTCCTGGAAATTCTTGTCCCGCAAAGCTTCCCGGATATTGCGAAATTGTTTGGCCCGCGCTGGCGACTCGTAGGCCGCCATGTCACGGAAATATTCCTCGACCACGGGCAACAGCCGCAACGGCGACTGGTAGGCGAGAATGCGGTTGAGCGCCTGCACCAGCCGGTTGGGGGCGGAGTCGTCAATGGGGCGGGAGGCATGTCCCGGACGGCCGTGCGCCACTATGTGCAGCCAGAAAGGCGTCTTCTCGCCGACATCCACGCCGACGTACTTCACGTGCGAGCCCTCGAGCAGGTTCTCTCCGCCTTCGTTAATCAGGAACGCGGCGTTTCCCAGCAGCTCACGCTGGTGGGCGATGAACCAATCCGTCCCGGTGCCGTCGGCCTCCTCGTCGCTCACTGCGAGAAAAATCACATCGCGATTGAGCGCCACCTTCTCCCGCTTCAGCATCACCATGACAACCAGTTGCGCCAAGCCCTCGCTCTTCATGTCCTGGGCGCCGCGGCCGTAAATGGAGTCGCCAACAATGGCTCCGCTGAACGGCGGGACCTTCCAGTGGGAGGGATCGCTGGTGACTACGTCCATGTGGTTGAGCAGGATGATGGGGCGCTGGGCTTCCGCGGCGGTGTGAGGGAGCCGGGCCCACAGGTCAGCGCGTCCCGGAGCGTAGTCGAAAACGCGGTTTTCAATTCCTTCGTCGTCGAGAATTTTCTTGAAGAAAGCGGCGGAGCGCGCCTCGTTGCCCGGCGGATTGGTGGTATCAATGCGCAGGTACTCCTGGTCCCATTGCAGGGCGAGGTCGGAATACTGCTGCAGGCGATCCGCGGAAATGCTGGCGGAGGCAAGCGCTGGTTTCGACTGGGCCCGGGCTGGAGACCAAATGAGTGCGGAGAGAACCACCAACCACAGGACACCACGGCAACCACGTCCGTCTTGTCTGGGCATCCCACCTCCCGGGTTTACTGCCTCGGCACGCCGAACTTTTTATATCAGGTTTTGCCAAAATTACCCTCAGCATGGATTTTGTACCCCCACCGGGCTGGGCAGGGGGCTACAATGTTGTTGCATCCCAAGGGCTTAACTTTGCGGCAGTTTGGCATCTGACCTGTTATAGACAGGATGGGTGGCGGTTTCGCTGGCCACCGACTGGTTCTGAGCTCTTCGCCTTACACCGTGTCAGTGTGAGGCCGCACGGCCCGAAGGGTTTTGCTTTTCGTTCACCCGTAGGGGACGCAATCAAATCACGCAACACGCCCGCAAGGCGGGCGGAGTGGAGCCCCCAAGTGCTCCACCACTCGGAGGAAGTTGAAATGAAGAATCGCTTATTCGTAGCGCTGCTGCTGGCCGTTGTTCTCGCTGTGCCGGCCTTGGCGCAGCAAACCGGCTCGACCACGCAGGATCAATCGGCCCAACCTGCCGCAAGCCAGCCCGCGACCTCGGCTGACCAGGGTGCGACCGCCCAGAGCGCCACCGGCAAGCCTCTGCAACCGCCCGCTCGGGAAGGTTTCTGGGGCCGCGTCAATCCTTTCGCTCGCAAGAAGTATGTGCAGCGGCAGACCCAGCCCATCCGCGACCGTCTGAACGAACTGGATGAGCTGACCGCGTCCAACAGCAAAATGATCAAGGACGTGGATGCGCGCGCGCAGCAAGGTATCCAACTGGCATCGGCCAAGGCAAATGAAGCCGACCAGCATGCGATCGACGCCGGCAACAAGGCCCAGATGGCGCAGCAGACGGCCACGCAGGCCAACACCCGTCTCACCACGGTGGAACAGGTGGTCGGCAATATCGATCAGTACAAGGCTTCCACCCAAACCGAGATCCGTTTCCGTCCCGGGCAGAGCGCGCTGAGCAAGAACGCCAAAGCCGCTCTGGACGAGATGGCGACCCCGCTGAAGAACCAGCGCGGTTACATCATCGAAGTGCAGGGCTTCTCGTCCGGCCGCGGCCAGACGGCGATTGCGACCTCGCAGAAGATGGCCGACTCGGTGGTGCGCTACCTGGTGCTCAACCATGACATCCCGGTCTACCGCATCTACGTGGTGGGCATGGGCAATGCTCCAACGCCGAACGCCGAGGAAACCGGCAAGAAGCACGTCAGCGGCGGCCGCGTGGAAATCAGCCTGCTGAAGAACGATCTGGAGCAGCTGGCTTCTACCTCCAGCCCAGCCGCGCCGGCCAGCACGCAGCAGCAGGAACCACCGAAATAAGTTAGTAGGACGACGGGTAACCGCCCGCGCCCTCCCCCAGAGAGCCTCTTGTGCAAGCAAGAGGCTTTTCTGTTTTGACCGATCTGTCCTTGACCGAAACGTCCCGACCGTGGACTGGTTGCGCTGCAGGTGGGGTGGGGCATGGCGTCCCGGTGGCCGGCGGGACGCCGGCGCTACGAAACCGCCGTATAATGGCCCACCCCGTGGCTGCCAGCACCTCCACCGCGACCAAGTCTGCCCTCCGCAAGGCCGGGCTCTTCTACTTCGTCTGGGTGATGTTCTCCTACTGCACCGGCGGCCCATTTGGGCTGGAGGACATGGTCACGACCTCAGGCCCGGGAATGACCCTGATTTACCTGCTGGTGCTGCCCCTGTTCTGGTGTATCCCGGTATCACTGGTTTCGGCCGAGCTCACCACCGCCATGCCGGTCGAAGGGGGCTTCTATCGTTGGGCACGGGCGGGGTTCGGCGACTTCTGGGGATTTCTCGCGGGATGGTGGAACTGGTGTGCATCGTTCCTGCTGGGCGCGGCGTATGCCGTGCAGTTCTCCGATTATCTCGGCTTCTACATTCCCCAATTGACCGGCTGGAAGCACTACATTGTTTCCCTGGCGATCGTGGCGATCATCACCTGGATCAATGTGCGGGGTATTCAAGCAGTAGGGAAATTCGCCACCGCGCTGGAGATATTCATTCTGCTACCGGTGCTGGTGCTGAGCGTCATCGGGCTGGCACATTGGAAGCACAATCCATTCGTTCCGCTCGTTCCTCCGCACCAGCCACCGTTCAGCGTTTTCGGCGTGGGCCTGGCGCTGGGGCTCTGGCTCTACTCCGGCTACGAACAGCTCTCCACAGTGGCCGAGGAGGTGGAGAACCCGCAGCGCAGTTATCCGCTGGCGCTGGCCATCGTGGTTCCCATGTCCATCGCGGTCTACTTCCTGCCGACGCTGGCCTCGCTCGCGGCGCTGGGCAACTGGCAGAGCTGGCACACCCGCTATTTCTCGGACGCGGCGCAACTCGTCGGTGGTCCGTGGCTGGGCGTTTGGATGACGCTGGCCGCGATGGTTACCAACATCGCGCTGCTGAACGGCACCATCCTGGCCTCTACCCGCATGCCCTTCGCCATGGCCGAAGATGGATACCTGCCCCACGCGCTCACCCAGAAGCACCCCCGGTATGGCACGCCTTGGATTGCGATCATCGCTTCGGCCGTGGTCTACGGGCTGCTGGCGAGGCAGAACCTGCTGCAGATCATCGTTGTGTACAACTGGCTGCGCATTGCAACCACAGTGCTGACCGTCCTGTCAGCTTGGAAGTTGCGCCGCAAGCATCCGGACATGAACCGCCCCTTCGTGATTCCGTGGCGCCGCAAAGGCCTGTACTATGCTGTGGCCGCGCCGCTCATCATGAGCGCGGTGGCGCTGCTGGGAAGCGATCGCTACGGGCTGATCTGGGGGCCGGTGGCGCTGGCGGCGGGACCGGCTGCGTATTGGGTGATTCGGCAGAAGATCAAAATCTGATTCAACTCACCCAGTCGAGGAACTTGTAATACATCCCCGCGAAAGGCAGGAACCAGGGCCTGCCGTTGTAGAGGCCAAGCGGCGCACCGGGGAAGGGAATGCCGATGAACGGGTTGTCGTCCTTTCCGCCCGCGATGAGTTCCGCCATCCTCTGTCCCTGCCAGGTGGCCATGGCTACGCCGTGGCCGGCGTAGCCCAGCGCGTAGTAGATGCCGTCCATCTGTCCCGCGTGGGGCATGATGTCGAAGGCGAAGTCCAGCGTTCCGCCCCAGACGTAGTCCACTTTGGTCTCGCGCAACTGGGGGTACACGTCAATCATGCCGCGGCGCAGGATCTCCGCGCTCTCGCGAATGGAACTCTCGGTTTCCGGAAAGAATGCCGCACGTCCCCCGAAGAGCATGCGCCGGTCAGGCGTCAGCCGGTAGTAGTAGAGGTAGTTCTTGGAGTCATAGATCATGCGGTTGCGCGGGCTCAACTCGTGCGCCAGCGGCTCGGGGAGAACTTCGGTGGTGATGATGTACGAGCCGATGGGAATAATCTTTTTCCGCAGCGTCGGCGTGGCGGGGCCGGTGTAGCCGCTGGTCGCGACAAACACGTCGCGCGCCCATACGGCTCCGCGCGACGTGGTCAGACGCCAGCCCGGGGCTGCCTGGCGCAACTCACGCTCGATCTTCTCGACACGCGTGTTCTCGAACATCGGTGCTCCCGTGCGCTGCGCCGCTCGCGCCAATCCAGCCACGTACTGCGCTGGATTTAGCCCAGCACTGACATCGTCCACCATGCCTCCGTAATAAATAGATGAACCGATCTCCGTCTCCAGTTCATGCCGAGGCACAATGCGCAACTGGTGATTGCACTCGCGGGCAATGACTTCGACCTGGCGGGCGTAGTCGTCGAAGTGCTTCTGCTTGTAGGCGACCTCGAGATGACCGCAGCGGGAAAAGTCGCAGTCAATATTTTCTTCGCGGGTAAGTTGCTCTACGCAGTCAATCGACGCCAGTGACGCGGCATACATTCTCTGCGTGCGCTCACGTCCATACATCGAGATGAGCTTATTCACACCGAGCTTAAGCCCGGTGAGGACCATGCCACCGTTGCGCGAACTGGCGCCCCAGCCGATGCTCTCCGCCTCGAGCACGGCAACCTTCGCACCGCGTTGTGCCAGCATGCGCGCCGCTGAGAGTCCGGTGAAGCCCGCCCCGATCACCGCGACGTCGATGTTCTCGGGCAGAGGCTGTCCGGCGTCGGCCTTTGGCATCTCCACCGTGGTCAACCAGAAGTTTTGTTCCCGGATGCTCATTTTTCTTTGATTGATCCTCTATAGCACAGCGGTCTCATGGATCGTTCTGCCCTCGCCGAAGCGCGCCAGATCGAGCAGCTTCGCGTCGATCAACTCCGTCTTCCCCGTGAGAATCAAGTCCGACAGAATTTTTCCGGTCGCCGGCGCGTGCATGACGCCGTGGCCGCTGAATCCGTTGGCCAGAAAGAATCCCGGCACGCCCGGCGCCTCGCCCAGAATCGGATGATGGTCCGGGGTCATCTCGTACAGCCCAGCCCAGGCCCGCTTCGGGTTCACCGCCAGGTTCTCAAACACCGGCACCCGGTCGGCTGCGCGGGTCAGGATTTTCTCGATAAATGAAGGCTCGAAATCCGTCTTGTATCCCGGCGTCTCTTCCGGATCGTTCCAGGCCAGCAGAAATCCCAGTGCTTCCGGCCGGAAGTGAAAGCCACTCGACATATCAATGATCATCGGCGCGGAGTGCGGGAATTGGTCGAACGGCTCGGTGGGCACCAGCATTCGCCGCAGTGGCTCGACCGGGAGATCAATGCCAACCATCTTTGCGATCGACGCCGCCCAGGCTCCCGCCGCGTTGATCACATGCTTGGTGGACACCTTTCCTCTTGTCGTTTCCACAACAAACGTCCCGTGATCCTGCTGAATGGCCGAGACCAGCGTGTTCTTCCACAACTTGGCCCCGTGGTTGGCGGCCCAGGTCATGAAGCCGATCATGGCGCTGTAAGGATCGACAAAACCATCAGTCGAGCAGAAACTTCCGCCCAAAATGTCATCTGCACGCAACTGGGGAAACATCCTGCGGATCTCGTCGCCACTCACCATGCGGACGTTCTTCAATCCCAGCGCAATTTGTTTCTCCTGGTTGGCACGGAGATAGGCCAGATGCTTGTCGCTGGTCGCGCAGAACAGGTACCCCTGGGGCCGGTAGTCGCAGGGGTATCCCAGACGCTTCTCGAACGACGCATAGAAGGGGATTGAGTAGAGCGACATCTGGATATTCACCGGCGTCGAGAATTGCGCCCGGACGCCGCCCATGCTCTTGCCTGTGGATCCTTTGCCCTGCGCCGACTCCCGCTCGAGGACCAGAACGTCTTTGCAGCCCGCCGCGGTCAAGTGGTAAGCGATGCTCGACCCGACAATTCCTCCGCCAACGATGACGACTTCTGCTGTCTGCATGAATCCGCCGTAGCGCCGGCGTCCCGCCGGCCACAGGAGAACCATGCATTGTAGTGCAAACGTAGGTATAGCCGCCCCTTCGACTTCGCTCAGGGCCGCCCTCGGCTGTCCGGCCGGGCGACGCTGGGGCAATCTCGAATGCTGCCCGCGCGGGCAGGTCGCCCGCGCCCACACAAAACACGGTAACCTTGAACCAGCCCGCAGCCGAAACTAAACTTAGAGAATGCACGTCCACGCCAGCCACGGTGAGAGTAACGGCCCTTCTCGGGTGTTGCGTATCTCGCTGGTCGTCACCCTGGCCTACATCGTGCTATTGGTTGTCGCCGGAATCCGCGCGCACTCGCTGGCGCTGCTCTCGGAAGCCGGGCACAATCTTTCTGACTTCTTCGCCCTGCTGCTTTCGCTGTTTGCCGTGTACCTGCAGGCGCGGCCGCCGAGTTCCACCAAGACTTACGGCTACCATCGCGCGGGAGTGCTGGCCGCGCTGGTGAACGCGCTGTCGCTGGTGGTGGTGGCGTTCCTGATCTTCTATGAGGCGTTCCGGCGGCTGCAGAACCCGGGGCACGTACATGCCGGCGTCATGATCGGTGTGGCGGCGGCCGGCGTGGTCATGAACGGCGTTATTGCCCTTCTCCTCTACCGCTCCGGGCGTGACGTCAACATTCGCAGCGCCTTCCTGCACGAGATCGGCGACACCCTCTCCACCGCCGCCGTGATCGCGGGCGGCTGGGCCATTCTCGTCACTGGGCAGGATTGGATTGACTCCGCGCTCTCGGTGGGAATTGGCGCGCTGATTCTGTGGTCTGCGTTTGGCATTGTGCGTGAGACGCTCAACATCCTGCTGGAGGGCACGCCGCGGGGGATCAAGCTCGACCGGGTCGAGTTTGTCATGCGCTCGATCGAGGGCGTAAACGATGTCCACGACCTGCACGTGTGGAGCATCGGGTCGGAGAGCCACGCGCTGTCCGCGCATATCACCATTGCGGACATCCCACCCTCCGCCAGCGAGCGCATACTTCGGGACGTGAAGGGAAAACTCCATCAGGATTTCCGCATCGACCACACTACGATTCAGTTCGAGCACGCGGTGTGTGAGGTGGCGCATGGATGCGTGATGCCGGTGGGCGAAGAAGAAGGGCACAGCCACTGAATTGCAGATTGTTGATTTTTGATTGTTGATTGCAAACCCTGAAGCACAGCACGCAAGCCTCCGCACTTCAGTTCCTTTGATGGTCGTAGATCTCTCGCACTCTTTCAATCCTGTCGGCATCTTCTGCTAGCTTGTCCTGCCGTATTCGCACAATCCTCGGAAAGCGCAGCGCGTACCCGCTCTCGTGCCGGCCGGACCGCATCATGTTGTTGAACGCCACTTCCAGCACAATCTTCGGCTCAACGATCAGGCGGAAGCCCTGGTCTTCTACCGTGTGCTCCAGGAACCACTTGCTCATTTCCGCGATCTCGGCGTCGGTCAGCCCCGAGTAGGCCTTGCCGATGTTGACCAGGCGATCGCCATCCCAGACTGCAAACGTGTAGTCGCTGAGCACCCCGATGCGCTTGCCATGTCCGTACTCGACCGCGGTCACGACTACATCGAGCGTGGCCAGTTCACGCTTCAGTTTCAGCCAGGACTTGCCGCGCTTGCCGGGGGTGTAGGCCGACCCGGGATCTTTGATCATCAAGCCTTCATTACCGCGGGCCTGCGCGGCTTCGAAAAGTTGATCGAGCTCTTTAGGTGATGCGGCTTGGAATACCGGCGCACGGATCACCGGCGCTGGCGCAGTTTGCTCCTCGGAGTCGAATGTCAGTCGGCCTTGTGCGCCTGTAGAACGCGCTTTCACGGGCTTCCGTGGTCCCGACAGAAGCTCATTGAGAATCTTTCCCCGCTCGCGCAGCGGACGGTCAATCAGCAGGTCGCCTCCGGCGTACAGCACATCGAACACCAGGTAGGCAACTGGCACCCGCCGGATCATCTCGTCACTGACCTTCTTCCGGCCGAGCCGCTGCTGCAGCGCGCTGAAGGGAAGCGCTCTCCCGGTTTCGCCGGCGAGGTAACTCCATGCCACAATTTCTCCGTCGAGGATGGCGTCTTGCGGCAACCCAGCCAGCGCGTCGGGCAGCTCCGGAAAGGATTTGGTGATCTCGTCGCGGGTGCGGGAAAAAATCCGCACTTCGCCGCCAGCAATGTGAGCCTGGGCGCGGATTCCGTCGTACTTGTCCTCGACCGACGCGTTCTCGAAATAGCTGAGCGCCTCTTCGGCGGATTCGGCTGGGCTGGCCAGCATGAAGCCCAAGGGATGGAACAGCCGCATCCGGGCCTGCGCCAACTTGCCGGCGATGGCTAGCTTCAGGGTCTCGCGGAGATCGCCCAGCAGCATGTTGGCGCGTTGCACCTCGGCCAGAGTCCCGCGGTAGGCCTTGGCGATGGCCTCTTCTACCAGGTTCTCCTTCAAGCCGATCCGCAAATCTCCGGTCATGATCTTGATGATGTACTTGGCCTCGAGCGGAGTCACTTGCGAGAGCAACTCGCGGACCAGTGCGCCTTTTGCGGCGGGGCCGCGAGCAGCCGCAATCTCGCGGAACTTACCCTGTACGTCGAGCGGGCTTGGTTGCCTTGAGATCGAGACTTGCAGAACCTCTCCCGCGACCGCTCCAAGATCACCATGCCGCCGGTAGGCAGCGCGGAGTTCCTGCTCGGTCTTTCCGGAGAGTTCAGCAACGGTGCGCCACAGCAGCGTCCCACCCACCTGCAGCGTGGTTTCCTCCCAAACAGGGAAGGGGCGTCCAGAGAGGAACACTACCGAGGCAGCGCCATCCTCGGGCGTGCGCGACTTGAGGTAGTCGGCAACGATGGCTGTCTTTTCCAACTTCTTCGTGGTGTTTGCGATTTGCTCGCAGGCTTCAGCTAGTTTCCGCATGGATCATCAGCTGTGTGCCAGCCTCGGAAGATTGCCGAGCTGTGCCCGGCCGAACAGCCGAGGCGGCTGTCCCTACGTGTTCAGTCCCTAACTTGCCAAGATAGACACACTTACATCCCCCTCCTGCCATCCTAAATGAACCCCGACCTGTGATAACCTTACATGTTGGTACCCTGGTCCCGGAAAGATCATCCAATCAACATGCGGCTTTTGCGAACATGGTGGCGTTTCCTCGCGGCGGTGCAGCTCTTGCCTGCATTGGAGAGCGGCGAGGAGACCTTGGTTGGCGGACAAGCGGTGCTGGAGGGCGTCATGATGCGCTCGCCGCACGCCTGGGCGATCGCCTGCCGCAAGCCGTCCGGAGAGTTGTCCACGTATAGCGAACCGCTGGAGCGGCCCTCCGACAAGCACAAATGGATGGCTTGGCCGGTGGTGCGAGGCGTCATCACCCTGGGGCACGCCATGGGGCTGGGTTTCAAGGCCCTGCGCTTTTCGGCGAATGTGGCGCTGGATGAGGTTCCGGCCGATGAAAAAGGCAAGAAGCTGGAAGTCAGTGGCTGGGTGGCCGCGGTGAACGTCATCTTTTCAGTCGGCTTCTTCATTTTTATGTACAAGTATCTTCCGCTGGTGGCGGCGACCGAGTTGAAACGGGTGAACCCGCTATTTGGCGAGCAGATCATCTTCAACCTGGTGGACGGCTTGATCCGCATTGCCCTATTCCTGCTGTTTATCTGGGGAGTGTCGCTGTGGCGTGACATTCACCGCGTGTACGAGTATCACGGGGCCGAGCACAAGACGGTATACGCTTTCGAGAACGGCGACGCGCTCGAGACCCGCGCGGTGCAGAAATACTCGACCTTCCATCCCCGCTGCGGCACCAGTTTCCTGATGACGGTGATGATCATCTCGATTTTGGTGTACATGCTGATCCCGGTAACCACGTTCTGGGCGCGGTTTGCAATTCGCATTGCGCTGCTGCCGGTGATTGCCGGAGTGTCGTACGAGATCATTCGCTTCGCAGCCAAGCACCGCGGATCGCTGTTCGCCCTGATGACCGCTCCCGGACTGTGGCTGCAGCGCATTACCACCCAGCCTCCCTCGGACGACCAGGCGGAGTGCGCCATCGTGGCGCTGGGCCAGGCCATGGCGCTGGAGAAGCAGCGCGGCGGCGAGTTGGTGATTGCGTAGAACCCGTCGTTGGTCGTTTGTCGTTGGTCGTTGGCCAACGCTCCTAGCCTGGGTCATCCATCACATACAGGTTGGCTAGTGAGACACTAAAAGTCGTGGTAGAGGTGTTCACATGCCATCATCGTTTAGGGATTTGCGGGTTTGGCAGGAAGCCATGAAACTGGCATCAGAAATCTATCGGGCGACGGCGGGCTTTCCTAGGCACGAAGTGTACGGTTTGAGTCAACAGATGCGGCGCGCAGCGGTTTCGGTTCCCAGCAACATAGCCGAGGGGAAGGGTCATCGCTCTAATCGCGAATTCACAAACTTTTTGCTTCATGCCAGAGGCTCGCTGCTTGAACTCCAGACTCAGATGCTCATCGCAGAGGATTTAGAATACCTCTCGGAAGATCGGATGCAGAAACTAAGCGACCAAGCCGACCGCATCGGCCGCGGCCTGAACGGCCCTTATCAACTCTATTTGTGAGAAAGCCGCTTGATCGCAGTGACCAAGGATACAGGGCGAACGGCCGGTTTAGCTTTGGCCAACGACCGACGACAAACGACCAACGACGGATCTTATGTTTGAGCGATTGGATCAAATCGAAGCCCGCTACGAGGAGCTGACGCACGCGTTGGCGTCGCCGGAAGTCATCAATGACTCGGCGAGGTACCAGAAGACTGCCAAGGCGCACAGCGAAATCCTGACGGTGGTGGAGAAGTATCGCGAGTACAAGGACCTGAAGCGGGGGATCGCGGAGAGCCGGGCAGTGCTTGCCGACGAGAAGGATCCTGACATGCGTGCCTACGCGCAGGAAGAACTCGATAAGCTCGAAGGCCGCGTGGTCGCAGTGGAAGAAGAATTGAAAGTCCTGCTGTTGCCCAAGGATCCCAACGACGAAAAAGATGTCATTCTGGAAATCCGGGCCGGCACCGGCGGTGATGAAGCCACGCTGTTCGCGGCGGAAATGTTCCGCATGTACACGCGTTACGCGGAAACCCAGGGATGGAAAGTCGAGGTGCTCTCGACTTCCGAGTCCTCGGTTGGCGGTTTGAAAGAAGTGATCGCGCTGATTCAAGGGCAACGCGTCTACTCGCGCATGAAATATGAAAGCGGAGTCCACCGGGTGCAGCGGGTGCCGGCTACCGAACAGCAGGGACGCGTGCATACGTCGGCGGTTACCGTCGCCGTGCTCCCCGAAGCAGAGGACGTGGACGTCAAGATTGAAGCCAAAGACCTGCGCATCGATACCTTCTGCTCATCGGGTCCGGGCGGTCAGTCAGTGAACACGACCTATTCGGCGGTGCGCATTACCCACATTCCGACCAATACGGTGGTGAGCTGCCAGGACGAGAAATCGCAAATCAAGAATCGCGAGAAGGGTATGCGCGTTTTGCGTTCCCGGCTTTACGAAATGGAGATGCAGAAACAACAGGAAGCCTTGGCGAAAGAGCGCAAGACCATGGTCGGCAGCGGCGACCGCAGCGAGAAGATCCGCACCTACAACTTCCCGCAGAACCGCGTCACCGACCACCGCATCGGCCTGACCATTCACCAGTTGCAGGACGTAATGGATGGCAAACTCGGGCCGCTGCTCGAGGCCCTGGTGACCCATTACCAGGCCGAAAAGCTGAAGCAGGAAACCACCAGCGTAGGGTGAAAAAACCAGTCAGACACATAGAAGCAAACCAGCTTGCTGGTCGGTTGTGTGAGTTTACTTCTCTGTGTCTCCCTGGCCCTGTGGTGAAATAGTCCAGTGCTCCTCCGCGACGCTCTCACTTCGGCGATCAACCGCCTCGCCACTGCTCACGTAGGCTCACCGCGGATGAATGCGGAAGTCCTCCTCATGTTCGTGCTCGGCGCCGATCGCGCCTATCTCTATGCTCATCCCGAACGCGAGTTCACACCCGAAGAAAATGCCCGGTATGACGAGGCACTGACGCAGCGCGCCCGGGGCGTGCCGTCGCAGTACATCGTGGGACACCAGGAGTTCTGGGGAATGGACTTCATTGTGACACCCGCCGTTCTCATCCCGCGCCCCGAAACCGAGCATGTAATCGAAACGGTGTTGCCGCTGGCGCGGAGCCTGGACAAGCCGAAAGTCGTTGACGTCGGTACTGGATCAGGCTGTATCGCCATTGTCCTCGCCAACGAACTGCCCCAGGCCGAGATTTGCGCCACCGAGATTTCTTCCGAGGCGCTCGAGATCGCCCGCGCCAATGCCGCGCGTCTCCAGTTCGAACACCGGATTCGGTTTCACCACACCGACTTGTTACAAGGATTCGATGCCAACGCTTTCGATTTCGTCGTATCCAACCCTCCCTACGTGGGCGAATCCGAAGAAGACCAGGTGCAGCTCGAAGTACGCAAGTTTGAGCCGCGCCATGCGGTGTTCGCGGGGCCCAGCGGCCTGGAGGTGATTGAGCGCCTGATTCCACAAGCACAGAACACGCTGAAGTCTGGCGGATGGCTGGTCGTGGAAATCAGCGGCACGATTGCAGCGGGAGTGCGACGGTTGCTCGGCGGCTGGGAGGATGTTCGCATCGCCGACGATTTACAGGGGATCCCACGCGTAGCTTCGGCACGCAAACCTTGACGAGTGTCTTGGCCGCGGAACATCGCACACGTGCCACTCGGTCTTGCGTCAGCGGATGAAAAACTTTGCACAACTAGCGCTGGCCGTAGTGCGCCCGCAAAACTTTCGTCCACTCTAGAAATTGCCGCTCGCCTGCACTACAATCCTCCGCAATTTGTGAACGAACTTAGGGCTGGTCCATGGCGACATAGCAGTTACGACCTCCCGGTTCAGTTTGTGATTGAAAGCCGCTGCCCGCTTGTTAGGAAAGTGCTCTGCCCAGTCGTCATGCACTAGGCGAGCTGCAGTCTGCAGCGGCCAGGTCCCAAGGGCCCTTATCCGAACCCGCCTTTCCAAGAATCAACTATGCGAGGAGAAAACATGAAGGTGTTGCGAACGCTCGGAGTGGCAGTGGTGGTCTTGCTGACTTTGGCTGGCGTTGCCGGAGCACAGTCGTGGCAACCGCTAGCGCATAAGCCTACGTTTAGCGCCAGTACAGCGCTGCTGCTGACCGATGGCACGGTCATGGTCCACCAGTACAGCGGCTTGCAATGGTGGCGCCTGACCCCGGATAACACCGGCAGCTACGTCAACGGGACCTGGAGCCAACAGGCGTCGTTGCCGTCGGATTACAGTCCGTTGTACTACGCTTCTGCGGTCCTGCCCGACGGCCGCCTCCTCGTGGAGGGCGGAGAATACAATTTCGGCCAGTTCGCCTGGACTAACCTGGGGGCGATTTACGATCCGTTAGCCAACACCTGGACCCATGTTTCGCCTCCCACCGGGTGGGCCAACATTGGCGACGCGCAGAGCGTGATTCTGTCCAGTGGCACGTTGATGCTGGCGAATGCCCTCACCAGCCAGCAGGCGCTGTTGAATGCTACGAACCTGACCTGGACCAGCACCGGCAGCGGCAAAGCGGACGGCAATGACGAGGAAGGGTGGGAGTTGTTGCCGAACGGGTTGGTGCTGACCGTCGATGCCAACAACACCAGCGACCTTATGCACTCCGAGAAGTACAGCTTTCGCGCGGGCAAGTGGATCAGCGCGGGCAGCACGATTGTCAAACTGCCGGATACGAATTCCGACGGCAGCGGATCGCACGAGATTGGACCGGCGATACTGCGGCCCGACGGCACGGTGTTTGCCATGGGAGGCACGGCGCACACCGCCATCTATAACACCACAACCGGCATTTGGACGACAGGTCCGGACTTCCCGAATGTTGGGGGGCAACTGGATATGGCCGATGCTCCCGCGTCCCTGCTGCCCAGCGGCAACGTGCTCTGCGACACCAGCCCGGGCGTCTTCCTGAAACCGACCCACTTTTTCGAGTTCGATGGGACCAGTTTCATCCAGGTTCCGGATCCACCCGACGCGACGAAAAAAACGTCGTTCGAAGGACGCATGCTGCTGCTTCCCACCGGCCAGGTCTTCTTCACCGATGGCACCACGGATGTGGAAGTCTACACGGCCAGCGGAAGCCCCGATCCGTCGTGGGCGCCAACCATCCACTCCGTCCCCACCTCGATCACTCGCGGCGGTTCGTTCACGCTCTCGGGGACGCAGCTCCATGGCCTTTCGGCCGGTGCAGCCTACGGAGATGATGCGCAAATGGCTACCAATTACCCGCTGGTGCGCATCACCAACCACGCGACCGGGCATGTCTTCTATGCCCGCACGCACGATCACAGCAACATGTCAATTGCTCCGGGAGCCCGCTCGTCCACGCATTTCGATGTCTCGTCGACCGTGGAGACGGGCGCCAGCGACCTGGTGGTGGTGGCCAATGGGATCGCTTCCAAAGCGGTCACAGTTACTGTGCAGTAAGGGGCGGTTTACGTTGGTTCTGAGGACGGGCGAAAGCCCGTCCTTTTGCTTGGCTAGAAGTGGAATTTCAGGCTGCCGCCAACGGTGCGCGACGGCGCGTACTGGGTGGGAATCTCCTCACGCGTTAATGTTGAAGGACAGGCCGCCCTGCCCTCGGCCGTCCAAACCGGGCGCAGTCCGGCGCTTCAGAACGTTACCCGCACGCCCAATTGTGCCGCAAACGGAATCCCCACCGTCGTTCCGGGTCCGAAGAAATCGCCCAATGCGCCCGCGGGTTTGCGCAGCTGATTCAGGCTGGTGATTGGAATCAGCGTGGTGCAGTCCGCATTTCCGCAGAGGTCCGTGATGTTGCCGCCGATCTGATCTGCAGGCACACCGAGCGCGGCAACATCGGCCACGTAGTTGTTCGAGGGATTGTTCCGGTTGAAGAGATTGAGGAACTCGACAAAGGGCACGACCGACCAGCGGTCGCCCACCTTGATCGGGCGGGCCACCCGCAGATCCACTTGCGCAAACGGGGTCCCACGGAATTGATCGAGGGTAGTCTTGACTCCGTTGATTACGGCGCGATTATCGCCGTCGCCCAGGGTGAAGGGCCGCGCGCTTTCAATTTGAGTCAAGGTGGAGAGCTCAAACCCGAGCGGCGCATGCACGATTCCTGCCAGCACAAAGCGGTGTCGGACGTCTTCTCCCGAGGGACCATAATCGCCCGGGGCAAACGCATTCAGCGGGTCGCACACGCCATTGACGTAGTCGAACAACTCACCTACATTGCAGCCCCAGGTCTTTGCAGTGGCCAAGGTGTAATGCGCAGTGAGGTTGAGCCGGCTCATGTTCCCCTGCAGCCGGATCGTCATCGCATCATAGCGGGAGCGGTTGTCGGTCTTGTAGACGTCGACGTTGGGGACGAAGTCCGCCTGTTCCGTGCCGTCTGGGAGGGGCAGCGGGGTAAACAGGCTGGCGCCACCGGCGAAGGGATAGGCGCGGTAAGCGTGCACGCCGTTCTCGTGGGTCCAGTCCGCACTCAGCGTCCAGTGCTCGTTCAGCGCATGCTGGATGCCGGCGCTGGCATGCAGGGCGTACGGCGTCTTGTAGTGCGGATCGATGATGGCGCCTTGCCCGCCAAAATTTGCGCCCGGAATGCACCCGGAGTTATCCACGCCCGGATTGGTCGGATCGGTGCAGGGACCAGGTGCTGCATTGACCGCCTGGAACGCTCCGACCCATCCGTTCTGCGCCAGGTCGTTGTAGTAGATGCCAATGCCAGCACGGATCACCGTGTTCTCGCTCCGTCCCGGTGAGTACACGATTCCCAACCGCGGCCCGAACTGGCTTCGATAGTCGTGCGGGGCGCTGTTGATCAGCGGAATCTGCAGCGCCTTCAACGTCAAGTAAGCCGGGTTTTGCAGTTGATTGCGGCCAGAGCCGGTGAACAGGCCGAAGGTCGTGTCGTAGCGCAATCCGTAATTCACCGTGAGGTGCGACGTCACGCGCCATGAATCCTGCGCGTACAGGCCCAGTCTTTGCAAGTTTTGTGAGAAGGTACCGTCCCCGGCCGGGGTGGCGGTGCAGGCGATGTTCGGATCCGGCACCGGGCTCAGGCAGGTGGGGTCAAAGTAGAACTGCGACGGATTGGTGGCATAGAAGCTGGGATTGTTCGGATACTGGATCAGCGCCTCCTCGGTGCCGGAAAGCGCTCCGCTCAGCACGGGTTCGTGAATAAAGTTGATGCCGAATTTCGGCGCATGGCGCCCCGAAGCGTGGCTTACGTCATAGCGAAACTGGTACTTCTCCTGGTTGCGCAACACCGGAAACGCGGTGATCGGTGTGGCGAACTGGTTGTCGCCGAAGGTCTCGAAGCCGGAAATCGTTTGAAAGGTAGAGCTGAACGGGAAGGCGAGCGCAAAGCCGAGGTTCGAATTCCGCGACTCGGTGTGGTGCAGATAGCTGGCGCCGAAGGTGAACGACCCCAGCCACGTCGGGCTGAACGCGTAGGTGTTGCTGACGACCAGGTTCAGATAGTTGGATCCGGAAGTGGCGCCGGTGGAGGGCAGGGTCGCCTGCTGCACCAGGTCGTTGTTGGTGGTGTAGTTGTCGATTGCCGCACGCGCGAACCATTGCGACTTGAGTGATTGCGACCAGTCAAAGCGCAGCATCCCCAGCGCATCGCGGAACGGTACCCTCACGTTGTTAGGCGCCGCGATCGAACTTACTCCCCTCGGCTGGCCCTCCAGGTTGAAGCCCATGATCAGCCCCTGCGACGCCAGCGAGGCCAGGGCGTTGAACTCCGAGAGACTGTCCGGGCTGTAGGCGACGCTGGCGTTCTCGTGGACGTACTCCAGCGACGAGAAAAACCACAGCTTGTCCTGCTTGATCGGTCCGCCCAGCGTGCCTATGTAGTTCTGTCGCGAGAATGGCTGTTTCGGCGCGGGCGGCGGGTTGTCAATCGGATAGCGTGCGTTCAGCGAAGCCGCGCGCCCGTAAAACGCCCCGCTTCCGTGCCAGGTGTTCGTCCCGTGCTTGGTGGTGATCACCACTGATCCGCCTACGGTCCGGCCGGTATCGGCGTCCTCCTGCGACGTACGCACCGCGAATTCCTGGATCGCGTCCGGCGAGAAGTTCTGCAGGAATCCACCGATGTAGTCGTCCGAGTTGTCGGCGCCGTCCACCGACAAATCAACGTTCAGCCCTGAACTCCCGCCGAACGAAACCGCCGTAATACGAGCCTTGGTGGGATCGGAGGGCTCGACCGGTTCGGTGCCCGGCACCAGATATGCGATGTTGGCGAAGCTGCGGTGAGCCAATGGGATCGTGTCCAGATCATTCGCGGTGACCGCTCCCTGATGCACGGCGCTGGCTGTGTCGATTGGTTCGGCCGTAATGGAAGAAGCCACGCCCTGAACGCTTATCGTCTGCGTCACTGCCTGTGGTTTCAGTGTGACCGAGAGGTCCCGCACGGTGCTGACCACGACGTCCACGTCAGCATCGGCATCCGCAAAGCCTTTGGCGTTGACCGCCACATGGTAGGCGCCCGGCAGCAGACCTTCGATGCGGAACTCTCCCCGGGCGTTGGTGAGCGCATCCCTCATCAGATCCGAGCCCTTGGCCCGCACCACAATCTTGGCTGACGAGACCCGCCCGCCGCTGCCATCCTGTACCTCGCCACGCAGCGCACCCCGCGGGTTTTGCGCCAGGGCTGGGATGGCCAACTGCGAAACTAAAGCCACAATTAAACAGAGAAAGAACCGGAGAGTGACTGCTCGATGAAATGGCATATTTGTTAGTGTGGGACGGTAAGCGACAAGACAGCCGCCGACGCCCGCGGCGGTTGCTCAAAACTTGCCTGTGATCCTTTAAGGAGGATCCTTAGCCGAATCGCGTTTTAGCCTAGCCATGCGGCGGTCCTACTACCAGAGTTCGTAGATCGCGGGATGTGGACTTTTGTCTCCTTGTGATTCCCTCCGTGGTCCGGTAGCATGCCGTGTCTTCATCTCTGCCGGGGAGCCCCGGTTGACATATACAATTCAGTGTCAAGTGAGTGGTGCATGAACAGGGTTTTTCGCTTGCTGCGACCTTCGCCGCAAGTTCAACTCGGCCCGCTTGAGGGACAACTGCTGGAGGCGCTGTGGCAGTGCGGCAGCGCCACCGTCCGCGAATTGCTCGACCACGGCGATCTCAAACTCGCCTACACCACGGTGATGACCACGCTGGACCGGCTTTACAAGAAGCAACTGCTGGACCGTGTCGCCGAAGGCAGAGCCTTTCGCTATTCCCCGCGCTATACCCCGGCAGAGTTGCAGCAGGCCGCCGCCAGCGCGGCCATTCGCCAGCTACTCGGCTCTGACACAGCTTCGTCGCTTCCCCTGTCGTATCTGGTGGAGGCCGTCGGCGAGCATGACGCGCAGTTGCTTGATGAGCTGCAGCAGCTGGTGGAGCGCAAGCGTCGCGAACTGCGAGGCAAGGAGAAGCACTGATGTTTGCCGTCCGCGGTATCGGAGTGTCGCTCGCCGTATTCGCGCTGCTCTATCTCGCTGTCTCCTTTGCGGTCTCGTATGCGTGGAAGTTCGCGCAACGGTTGTGCGGGCGTCTGTCCGCCCAGCGTACCGCAGACACTCTGTTCGCCCTACGCATGTTGCCGTTGGCCGTGGCCTCAGCGGTGACGCTGGCCTACACCGTGCCATCCTTTCTCTTGCTCGAACCGGCGGCCGCCGATGAGCCGGTTGGTGTCCCCCTGCTGGCGCTAGGTATTGGCTGTCTCGGGCTGCTGGGAGCGGGGATCGCACGCGCCGTCATCGCGCAGCGGAAGACCTCGGTGGCGCTGGCCGCCTGGTTGAACGGAGCGCGGGTGATTGACTCGGGCGCGGCCGTCCCGGTTTTCCAGACCGGCAAGGATGCGCCCACGCTGACCGTCGCCGGGGTGTGCGCACCCCAGGTGTTGATCTCGGAAACCGCCCTGGCCGTCCTCACCGAGCAGGAATTGCGGACCGCTTTGCGCCACGAGATCGCCCACGTGCGGCGTTACGACAATTTGAAGAAGCTGCTATTCCGGGTTTCGATATTTCCGGGCATGAAGCGCCTGGAAACGGCCTGGTCGGAAGCCTCCGAGTTGGCGGCCGACGATGCCGCCGTATCCAGCTTCCCGGACGCGCTGGACCTGGCCGCTGCCCTGATCAAGCTTTCCCGCTTTGCCCCGGTCCAATCCGCCGCCCTTGCCACCGGGCTGTTGCACACCTCGGTGGGATCGTTGAGCCTGCGCATTGAGCGCCTGTTCGCCTGGAACAGTCGCCCCACCGCGGAGGGCCGCTGGCGGCGGTGGTATGCCGTCCCGGCCGCCGTAGCCACCGTGATTTGCATGGTCTCGACCTACGGCGTCGCACTCTCGGGCATGCACGAGCTCACGGAGTGGCTGGTGCGGTAGGCCTGGCGAGATCCGTTCTAATCGTTATCCACGTCCGGTTCGTTGGGATTCGGCGGCGGCGTGTCGTATTTGTCAAAGTAGGTCTCGTTCACTGTGGCCTGGGAGAGTTTCTGGATCTGGGCGATGGCCTCGGTGGTTCCCTGGTTCTGCATACTGACCTGCACCTGCTCGCGCACGCTGTCGAATGACGGCGTCTGCTTGGATACCAGCTTATAAATGTAGTAACCGGTATTGTCGGTCAGCAGGGATGAAATCTTGCCTGGAGCGAGATCGAATATCTCATTCTGCGCTTTAGGCAAACTGCCTCTTCCAACATTGTCCATGTTGACGTTGGGCTCGCTCTTGATGCCGGCCGCGGCGAAAACCTCCTTTTGCAGCGCCGCGAAGTCCTCGCCTGCTACCGCGCGCGTATGCATACCCTCGGCCAGAGCCTTCATGGCAGCCTCGGTTGACGGGCTGTCGCCCTTGGCCGCATCCTCCAGCGACATCGCCTCGCCCTGTTTCTCCTTGGGGATGAAAAGGCGCTGGAAGGTGTAAATGTCGAATGTGGCTTTGTGGCTGTGGTAGTACTTTTCTACCTGCTCGGGTGAGGCGCTGACCTGGTCGCGGTATATCTCTTTCGAAACCGCGCTAGCCAGGGCTGTGACGCTCGCGTAGCGCACCAGCGCCCGCACGCGAGGCTCTTTGTCCAGGCCCTTTCGGATGGCCTCCTGCGACAGAGCCAGCAGTTGACCGTAGTTCCGCGCCAGATCGTGGCGGTCTTTCTTGAGCATCTTCGGATCGAGGGCCGCAACCAGGCCTTCAAACTCGGTGCGGGTCACGATAATCGGGCAACTCGACTTCGCCCCGGACTTGCCGCCCGTTTTGCCAGCCGGGCAGACTCCCTGAACGGTAATGACTGGATAATTCCTTGGCAAGGTGCTGGTCAGGGGCAACGGCGTGGTCGTATAAGACGTGTCCGGTTGGGTTTCCTGTGCAGCGGACCAAAGCGGCACCCCCAGCGTCAGTGAACCTAGAAGCAGGAAAGTGAGGACAGAAGGCTTGAGTGACATGGTTATCCCTGATCTCCGATGTTGAACTCGAGTTGGTGTGAGACTGCTATCGCGACGTTCACTCCAGCTTGGCGTTGCAGGGAGGGCGACGGCAGCCAAGGCATTCTAGCAGAGCCCAACTACCACCGGCAGGAGGCCACAAAAAACCAGGGCGCCGCATCGCGGCGCCCTGGGCTGAATAGTTCTTTCCCGCCTCAATGGCAGTTATTGAACTTGAAGCTGTTGATGCGGGTGCTCCACTTAAACCCACCCGTCGTCTTGATGTATTCCTGCGTGTAGAAGAACGTGCAATCATCCGTCGGGTCGATGGACATATCGCTGTAGTCGCCCCAGCGGTTCTGAGTGGCGGTCTGCACGCCGGTTCCCTTAATCACCACCTTGGGTCCTTCCATCATTCCCAGAGCGTCGGTGGGAATGCGCCCGGTGTAAATCACGCTGGGATCGAGGTTGGTGGCAGCAGAACCACTGAATCCCAGAGCGATATCACCGGCCTTGTCCATGGCGATGCTCGGCATCCACAGGCTGAATTTGCTGTGTTGGAAGGTGCCCGACTGGAACACGGTAAAGACGCCGCTGCCCACGGAGGTGGAGCGCAGCTCGTACCAGCGAGTCGCCGCCGTGGCCGTGGAGCCGGTTCCAGGCTTCACGGTGTGCGTGAGTACGATCGCCTCATGGTCACCGAAGTTGCGGTAAGCGAATCGGTACATGAGCCGGTTACCCAGCGAGTCCAGTTTTTCACCTGGAGAAGGCTGCGGAACGCAGGACCGGTTGGTTCCGTTGGCGCAGATCTCCGAAAAAGTGGGAACCGAGATGGTTACCGGGCCGGTAAACGTGGAGTTCGTCGGGGTCACGAAGTCCACATGGAACTGGTAGATGTTGATCTGGTTGGTGGTGTTCCCCAGGTTGAAGTAGTAGTTGGGCGAGCCCGTGGGTGGAGCGGTGGCTCCATCCCAATCAGATGGGAATACCTCAAGTTGGCCGCTCTTGGTAAAGCACTGCATGGTAGCTGCACTGCCGGCGAGAATCTTGGCCCGATCTGCGGCGCATGCCTGGGATCCAGTTTCGGACACGCCGTTCAGGAAGTTCCGGTAGCCCTGGTAGTAGGCATCCGGCCATATTCCCCACTTGGGATAGTCCGGGAAGTTGGTGGAACCAAGGTTGAACGCATAGCGGTTGTACGTGCCGGTCGCGTCCGACGTGGTCGAGACCGCCACGCATGCCATGTACGGCGGGGAGAACACGTTCTGAGCCACGAACCAGCGCTGCGCCTGCTTGTCGAAGATAACGATTGGATCACCGCTGTTGTTGGTCTGGCAGGACCCGCCAAAGCCGGACCAGAAAGCGTTACCAGCTATGGGGCCTAGAATCTTGGTACCCGTGGTCTTGTCGTAGACGTTGTACTCGATATTGACCCACTGCACGTACTGCGTGGTTCCCACCGAGCCTTCGGTATCCGGCGGCGCCAGGCCATCCGCACCCTGGCCGTCGAAATTCAGCAGGTTGGTGGTCGAAACGTCGGGCAGCACCGCGGTTTGTGCCACTGGATCGGGTACATTACTCACCATTGGACGTCCAGGGGCGCCCGTCAGGTTGGGAACGATCCTCTGCGCGCGACTATCGGGCAGCGGAGTCAACCTCGCCATGTCCCGCAGCGGCAAAGAAATGTCGTGCTTGACTTCCGGGATGACCCGCACCCCTGTCAATCTCTCCTGGGCAAAGGTCGGAAGTACCAATAAGAACAGACATGCTAACAACAGCAGGCTGAGCAATCTGGGCAAGCGCGTACTTTGCATGCATCCTCCTCAGGGTTTAGGAAAACGGTGGAGCGAAAGAGGTATTTCGAGACCAACGGCCCCTCGCGAACACAATCCCTCGACGCACCGGATTCGGAATCGACAACAATGGTTCAGTGATGGCGTACTCTAACGGGAAACTCGGAGGATTCTGCCTGGGCGTTCCAAATCCACCGGCTAGAGCGCGAACTACTATGCGCTACAGTACTAGTCGTGTCAATGGAGTCCTTTTACTCACAGGCGGATACGCGGCATGCAGGTTTTCGCAGCCGAGATGTTCTTGGCCGGGATCGTCATTCATGGTGTCGGCAGTCTGGATGCCAGGCAGGGCGGGCCGGAGCGGCACCGCGCAGAAGGTAGGTGGTGTTCTGGCGGCAGGTCTATGGTTTGCTGGCGGTGGCCGGCTGGATCTCTTCCACGTCGACCCAGTTGGTGGGATACACACCCGTGTAGCAGGCGGTGCAGTAGGTAGTTTTCTCTCCGTCCCCGCAGGCTTTTTTCATACCTTCGAGCGACAGATAGGCCAGAGAATCAGCCCCAATGAACTCGCGAATCTCCTCCACCGACTTGTTGGCCGCGATCAACTCCTTCTTGGAAGGAGTGTCCACGCCGTAAAAGCAGGGTGAAACGGTCGGCGGGCAAGAGATGCGCATGTGGACTTCCTTGGCGCCAGCGCTGCGGATCATGCGCACGATTTTGCGGCTGGTGGTGCCGCGCACGATGGAGTCGTCAATCAGGACCACCCGCTTTCCCCGGAGCAAGCTGCGCACCGGGTTCAGCTTGAGCCTCACGCCGAAGTCGCGCACGTTCTGCCGCGGCTCAATGAAGGTACGCCCCACGTAATGGTTGCGGATCAGTCCGAAGCGGAAGGGAATTCCGCTCTCCGCCGAGTAGCCCAGAGCTGCGGTGACGCCGGAGTCGGGCACGGGTACCACGATGTCACCTTCGGCCGGCGCTTCCCGCGCCAGTTGCCGTCCCAGTTCTTCGCGGCTGTCCTGCACGGGACGCCCGAACACCACACTGTGCTCATAAGTGGCGCCAATCAGATCGAAAGCGGACGTCTCGGAAGCGAATACGATGGTGTCCTGCTTCTGGCCAGGCTGCGCCGGGATTCGTCCCATGGCGAGCGGGCGGAAGCCCCGCGGATCGCGCGCCGCAAAGATACGGTCGGGGCTGATCATCACCAGCGAGAACGCGCCTTCCACGCGGCGCAGCGCGTCGGCCATGGCCTCGGGCAGGGTCTGTTCTCTCGACAGCGCGATGAGGTGAACGATGACTTCGGTGTCGCTGTTGGTCTGGAAAATCGAACCCTGAGCTTCCAGCCGATGGCGAATCTCCAGCGCATTGACCAGGTTGCCATTGTGCGCCAGCGCCATCATGCCCTTATTGGATTGCACCATGATGGGTTGCGCGTTCAGCAGCGCTGAATCACCAGCCGTGGAATAGCGCGTGTGCCCGATGGCCAGCGTGCCGTGGAGCTTGGCCAGAACCTCTTCGCCAAAGATATCGGCCACCAGGCCCATGGCCTTGTGCACGTGCAGCGTCATGCCATCGGAGGTGACGATGCCAGCCGACTCCTGCCCGCGATGTTGCAGCGCATGCAGGCCGAGGTAGGCGAGCTTCTCCGCCTCGGGGTTGGCGTAGATGGCGACCACCCCGCACTCCTCGCGGAATTTATCGGGAACTAGCACTTAGCAATTAGCACTTGGCAATTAGCCAAAGCTCCTCTTTGCGCCCTTTGCGGCCTGCTTAGCGTCCTTTGCGGTCAAAGGCTTCGGAATTCGCCATCGGCAATCGAAAGTCGGGCTAATCCGCCGCCACCGTCGCCGGTTCGGTCCGCAAAGCCGCTTCGAGCGCGTTCTCGTACACCTCGCGCAGCTCAGACACGCCTGCCGACACCGCTACCCGGCCATCCAACTTGATTTCCATCTGTTCGGGAGCGGTCTCGCCCAGCATGTCCAACGAGAGGCCGTATTTTACCCCTATTTGTTGGATTCCGGAGAGATTACTGTGGTCGCACGAGATCACGATCCGGCTGGCATCCTCGCCGAAGAGGGCAAACTCGGGCGGCAACCCTTGGGAAGCCACATCCACTCTCATTCCAATGCCCTTGGGGAACGCCGCCTCGGCCAGGGCGACCGCCAACCCGCCTTCGGAGCAGTCGTGGGCGGAGTCCAGCAGACCCGCCTGAATCATCTCAATCACCGCCTTCTGCAGGGCGGCTTCGCGCTCCAGTTCCAGTTCCGGCGGATAGCCCCACACCGTGCCCAGAACCTCTTTGGCGTACTCGGATGAGCCGAACTCCGATTCGACATCGGTAACGTCACCCGGCTCGGTGGCGCGTAGCAGGACAATCGCATGCCCCGTCTCGCGGAAATGCGGCAGGATCGCTTTGTGCACGTCGTCGAGAATTCCCACCACGCCCACGACCGGCGTCGGATAAATTCCCTCACCCAAGGTCTCGTTGTAGAAGCTGACGTTGCCGCCGGTGATGGGGACCTCGAGTTCTTCGCAGGCCCTGGTCATGCCATCAATCACTTGCGAGAACTGCCACATGATGTGCGCTTTCTCCGGGTTGCCAAAGTTCAGGCAATTGGTCGCTCCCACCGGGGTGGCTCCGGCGCAGGCGACATTGCGCGCGGCCTCGGCAACGGCGTGCATGGCGCCCAGCCGCGGATCGAGATAGCACCAGCGTCCGTTGCCGTCGAGCGCCATCGCCAGCCCCCGCTGCGAACCCTTGATGCGAATCACGCCGGCATCGCCCGCGCCCGGGCTCTCCACCGTGTTGGTCTGCACCATGTGGTCGTATTGCTGCCACACCCAGCGCTTGCCGCAGATGTTAGGGCTGGCGAGGAGCAGCTTCAGATTGCCGGTTAGGTCGCCCGGCTCGGCGAGCCTGATGTTCTCCGGCATCTCGCGCGGTACCGGCGGTTCCCAGCGCTCCAGAGGCCGCTTGTACAACGGCGCATCGTCAGTGAGCGCTTCGTTGGGGATTTCGGCGACAACCTGCCCGTGTTGCTTGACCCGCATCTTGCCGTCAGTAGTGACGCGTCCGACTTCTACCGCGTCCAGCCCCCACTTCTGGAATACGCGGAAGACTTCTTCCTCGCGGCCTTTTTGCGCCACCAGCAGCATGCGCTCCTGCGATTCGCTGAGCATGATCTCGTACGGAGTCATGCCGGTTTCGCGCTGGGGCACGCGATCCAGTTCAATCTCGATTCCGACATGCCCGCGTCCGCCCATCTCGCACGTGGAGCAGGTGAGCCCAGCCGCGCCCATGTCCTGAATGCCCACAATGGCCCCGGTCTGCATGGCTTCGAGGCAGGCCTCGAGCAAAAGCTTCTCCAGAAACGGATCGCCCACTTGCACGTTGGGACGCTTGGCTTCCGAAGCTTCGCTGAATTCTTCACTGGCCATGGTGGCCCCGTGAATGCCGTCGCGCCCGGTTTTCGAGCCAACGTAGATCACCGGGTTCCCTTCACCCGCGGCACGGGCATAGAAAATTTGGTCCCGCCGCACCAGGCCAAGGGCAAACGCATTCACCAGCGGGTTGCCGGAGTAGCAGGGCTCGAACTTGGTCTCGCCCCCGAGGTTGGGGACTCCGAAGCAGTTGCCATATGAGGCAATCCCGCTGACCACGCCCTCCAAGACGGAATGATTCTTGTGAATCTCTGCTTGCGCGGGCGAGTCGCCCGCGCCCACACGGGCAGTGATCGGCCCGAAGCGCAGCGAGTCCATGATCGCCACCGGCCGCGCGCCCATGGTGAAAATGTCCCGCAGAATTCCGCCAACCCCGGTAGCCGCGCCCTGGAAAGGCTCAATAAATGAGGGATGATTGTGTGACTCGATCTTGAAGGCGCAGGCCCAGCCTTCCCCGATGTCAATGATACCCGCGTTCTCGCCTGGGCCCTGCACCACCCGCCGGCTGCGCGTCGGGAGGCGCTTGAGATGGACGCGGGAAGACTTGTAGGAGCAATGCTCGCTCCACATCACGCTGAAGATGCCCAACTCCGTGATGGTCGGCTCGCGCCCGCCCAGCAGTTGCTTGATTTTCTCGTATTCTTCCGGCGTAAGGCCGTGCTCACGGATGAGTTCGGAAGTAATGGCAGCAGTGGCGACAGTGTTCATGGGGAAGTCCTATTTTCGCACGTTGGGGGGCGGAGGGGTAGGAGAGTGTTTGGCGCTACTGGCGCCCCGTAACCGGTGCATAACCTCACGAGCTCCGGATCGGCCCCGGATACTGCGCCACCGTCGAATCGATGGTCAGCAGCGTAATGCCTTCCACCATGGCCTGGGCAACGAGTATCCGGTCTATTGGGTCGCGGTAAAATGGTGATATAGTCCGTATCCGCACGTGAGTCGGTAAGCAGCATCTTGGAGTCGAATCATGTGTTGCAGCTCCTTTGGTCACAGTGTCCGCTACATTCTGGCATCCGTGTTTTTCCTTTTCTTGGTCAGCGGGTCTTGGGCACAAACTGTCAAGGTCATATACAGCTTCGCCGGTGGGGCAGACGGCGAGTACCCCGACACCGATCTCGTGGTGGACCTGACCGGCAACGTCTATGGCACCACGGTGCTGGGCGGCGCCTATGGCGGCGGTACGGTGTTCATGTTGTCGCCCAACGGCAGCGGCGGGTGGACGCACACGGTTCTCTATAATTTCACGTCTGGAGCTGATGGAGGCCAGCCATATAAGGGCGTAACTTGTGACTACCCCGAGTGCGCGTTCTCCGTGACTAGGCTGTATGGCGCAACGGTAACAGGGGGCACCGGCAGCGCTTGCGAGGGCGGCTGAGGTGTTGTCTACGAACTCTCGAACAACGGTGGGGTGTGGACCGAAGCCGTCCTGCATAACTTTGCCGGTGGCAAAGATGGCTCAGGCCCGGGAAATAGCGTCGTCGCCGGCCTGGCGGGCAATTTATACGGCATGACGCCAACCGGCGGTACTTACGGATTGGGCACAATCTATCAAGTTCGCGGGGGTGACTTCCGAGTGCTTCACGAGTTCACCGGCGGTGCGGACGGCGCACCCGGGTTGACCGATCGATTGTTCTACACATATGACAAAGCCCACCTGCTGGGAGTAACCACCGCGGGTGGTGCGAACGGAGCCGGCACTGCGTTTGAACTTGATTCGGTATCGGGAGCCAAGGGTCAGTGGACCTTTAACACGCTTTATAGTTTTGCGGGAACGCCGAACTCCGGATTCCCGTACAGTGCGATCATCTTTGATCCAAAAAAGAACATCTACGGCACGACGTACTACGGCGGGGCAAATAATCTCGGGTCCGTGTACCAACTTCACGGCACTCAGGTTGGGTATCGGGAAAAAGTGCTTTACAGCTTCACCGGTGGCACTGACGGCAACAGGCCCCTCGGCAATCTTGTAGACGACTTCCTGGGAGGGAGTCTGTACGGCACTACCAGCGCAGGCGGTACGGCGAACGCAGGCACGATATTCAAGCTGACCCCGAATGGTGACGGCACATGGAGTGAGAGCGTCGTGTACAGCTTTCAGGGAAGCCCAGACGCCGCACTGCCCTACACCGGGATGGTGGGGGCCAGTCCGGGTATCGTCAATAGCACCTACTACGGAGCAACGGTGTCGGGTGGCACCTACAACCAGGGCGCAATTTATCAGCTTGTACCGTAACAAGCGCGGCCGCAGGCGAACGCCGGCATTCCTTACTCCGGTAATCCTAAACACGATGTGCGCCGGAGGCGAGTCGACCGACTCATTGCTGCCTGAAAGATCGTGTCTGCATCTCTAGTATCATTCTCCTCCCATGAAGTCTGTGATCGTCGGTACCGCGGGCCACATCGACCACGGCAAAACCGCGCTGGTCAAGGCATTGACCGGCATCGACGCCGACCGCCTGGAAGAAGAAAAGCGCCGCGGCATTACGATCGATATAGGCTTCGCGCATCTCGACCTAGCCGGTCCCGGCGGCGAGACTCTCCGGCTGGGCTTTGTGGACGTTCCCGGGCACGAGCGCTTCGTGCGCAACATGCTGGCGGGGGTGGGCGGCATTGACCTGGTCCTGCTGGTGATCGCGGCAGATGAATCCATCAAGCCGCAGACCCGCGAGCACTTTGATATCTGCCGCCTGCTGTCGGTGCGCCGCGGCATTACCGTGCTGACCAAGTCCGACCTGGTGGATGCGGAAACGCTCGAGGTGGTGCGGCTGGAGGTAGAAGAGTTCCTGTGCGGCTCCTTTCTCTCCGGAAAATCGCCAATTGTTCCGGTGAGCTCACTGACCGGCGCCGGCCTCGACCAGCTCAAACAAGCACTGGTCAAGGTGGCGGCCGAAGTCCTCGCCAAAGATTCCACCGCGCTGGCGCGCCTGCCGATTGACCGCGTGTTCACCATCAAGGGCTTCGGCACGGTGGTGACGGGCACGCTGGTTTCAGGCGCGATTCGCAAGGAAGAGGAAGTGGAGGTCTTTCCCAAGGGGCAACGAGTGCGTGTCCGCGGAGTACAGGTACACGGGCAGCCGGCGGACCAGGCCGTGGCCGGCCAGCGAACGGCGCTGAACCTGGCGGGGGTGACCAAAGAAGAGCTGGAACGCGGCATGATGCTGGCGCCTCCCGCAACGTTTCACACCACCTGGCGGGCGGATGTCTCGCTTTCGCTGCTGCCATCGGCCAAGCCTTTGAAGGACCGCTCGCGCGTGCACCTTCATGCGTACACCTCGGAAACGCTGGCCGAAGTCGTGCTCCTGGGACAAAAGCAAATTGCGCCCGGGCAAACCTCGCTGGCGCACTTGCGCCTTGCTGACCCCCTGTTATTGCTGCCGGGCGATCGCTTCATCATTCGCCAATTCTCTCCGGTGGTCACGATTGGTGGAGGCGTGGTGCTGGATGCCTCACCCCTGGTGCGCAAGACGAGCTCGCAGGAGAGAATCCTGTTTCTGGAGAAAATGGACAAGGGTGGGCCCGAGGAAGTGCTGGCCGCCCGCATTCAGCGCCGCGGCAAGCTGGGGCTCACCGTCGCGTCGGCGATTGCGGAAACGGGATGGACGCGGGGGCGGGTTGCTTCCTCGGCGGGTACCTTGCTCGCCGCAGCGGAAATCGTGCGGGCCTCCGATCTGTTCCTCTCCACCGAGACGTTCCGCGCCGCCAGCGCGGAGGCGTTGGTGGCCGTGACTGCGTTTCACAACTACGACCCCCTGGTGCCGGGCATCGGCCGGGAGACCCTGCGGGAACGGCTCGATCTAGGCCCAGAGGTATTCTCCGCAATTCTCGACTCATTGGTTCGCGACAAGAAGTTGGAGATCGCCGGAGAACAGGTGCACGCAGCGGGCCGCGGCGTCGTGATGAAAGACGAAGAGGCCGAATCCAAGCAGATCATCGAGAGCGCGTTTGCATCCGCGGGCCTGAAGGTGCCTTCACTCCGCGATGTGCTGGCCGGGCTCAAGGTGGACAAGACCCGCGCCCAGAAGATTGTCACCTTGCTACTGCGCGACAAGGTACTGATCAAGATTTCCGAAGAACTGGTTTTCCACCGCGATGCGCTGGACGATCTCCGCAAGCGTATGCAGGCGCAGAAGAACGCCTCGCCGAAAATTGATGTTGCCAAGTTCAAGGATCTGGCCGGAGTCAGCCGCAAGTACGCAATTCCGCTGCTGGAGTATCTGGACCGTGAGCGAGTGACGCGAAGAGTCGGGGATGAACGAGTGATTCTTTAGTTGTCTTGTCACCCGTGCAGCGAATTCTGGCGACGCATTCACCTCTTCGCCGGGCCGTTATAATAAGCGCTCGATCTCCCTCGCCCACCGGCCGGAGCAATCAACATGCTTTCAATTCGTCCTGCGACTGTCCAGGATGTGCCTCTGCTCAGCACACTCATCCGCGAGCTGGCAGAGTACGAGAAAGAGCTCGATGCGGTGGAGATCACGGAGTCGGAACTAGCGCGGGACGGCTTTGGTCCCGACCCGAAGTTTCGCGCGCTGATCGCCGAGTGGGACGGGCAACCTGCCGGCTACGCCTTTTTCTTTGACTTTTACAGCACCTGGACCGGCCGGCATCTGTTTCTCGAAGACCTGTTCGTGCGGCTGCAGTTTCGCGGTAAGGGAATCGGCAAGAGCCTGATGGCGCAGGTTGCAGCCATTGCTCAGCAGGAGAACTGCAGGGCCATGCGCTGGGAAGTGCTGGGTTGGAACCGATCCGCGATTGAAGTGTACCGCGCGCTGGGAGCGGAGTTTCTTGACGACTGGAATCTGATGTTGCTGAGGGGCAAGCCATTGCGCGAGTTGGCGGAGAGTGCAAAGTGAGCTCACGGGTGCGCGTAATCGGCGCTGGTCTTGCCGGATCCGAGGCGGCGTGGCAGTGCGCTCGCCGGGGAGTGGCGGTCGAACTCTGCGAGATGCGGCCGATGCGCTCGACACCGGCCCACCAGACCGGCGACTTCGCGGAACTGGTCTGCTCGAACTCGTTGAAGTCCGAGAGCGAGAACACCGCTCCCTGGCTGCTGAAAGAAGAGCTGCGGCGGGCAGGGTCGCTCCTGATCGAAATCGCGCGCCAGTGTGCTGTGCCGGCGGGGCATGCGCTGGCCGTTGATCGAGTGACGTTTGCGAAGAAGGTCACAGAAGCCATTTCGCGGGAACCGATGATCGCGGTGCGGCGGGAAGAGGTGATGCGCATCTCTGAGGACCAGATCACGATCGTCGCTACAGGGCCTCTGACCTCGGATGGGCTGTCGGAGGAGATTGGCCGGCTGAGCGGGTCGACACGCCTTTATTTCTACGATTCAATCAGCCCGATCGTGGAAGCAGAGTCGATCGACATGGCGAAGGTGTACCTGGCGGCGCGTTACGACAAGGGCACGGCCGACTACATCAACTGCCCGATGTCGCAGGAAGAGTATGACCGCTTCTACGACGCGCTCATCTCGGCCCAGTCCGTGGAAGAACGCGACTGGGAGAAACTGAATTACTTCGAGAGCTGTCTGCCGATCGAAGAGATTGCGCGGCGTGGGCGGGACACTCTTCGCTTTGGGCCCATGAAGCCGGTCGGCCTCAAAGACCCGCGCACCGGGCGTCCACCCTACGCCGTGGTGCAGTTGCGGCAGGAAAACCTGCGGGCGGATTCCTACAACCTGGTCGGCTTTCAGAACCACCTGAAGTTCGGCGAGCAAGCACGGGTGTTGCAACTGATCCCCGGCCTGGAAAACGCGCGCTTCCTGCGCTACGGGCAAATCCATCGGAATACCTACATCAATGCTCCGACGCTTCTGCGCGAGACGCTGCAAATGAAAGAGCATCCCCGGGTATTGTTTGCTGGACAGATCTGTGGGGTGGAAGGCTACGTGGAGTCGATTGCCACGGGGTTGATGGCGGGCGTGCACGCAACCGCGTTGTCGATGGGCGCCGAGCCCGTTGCGCCTCAGCGGGCGACGGCTCTCGGATCCCTGGTGCACTACATTACTCACGCCGATGCCAATAGATTCCAGCCCGCGAACATCACCTTTGACCTGCTGCCCGCTCTGGAGCAAAAAATCCGCGATCGCCAGGTGCGACACCGGCGCCAGTGCGAACTCGCCCTGCGGGAGTTTGAGAGCTGGCTGGAGAAAGTCGGGGTGGTCCAAGCGGTGCGGTAACTTTACCCCAGCGGCTAAGCCGCGCTGATTCCGGATAGTGATCGCAGCGCTGAAGCGCTGCGCCACCCAAAACCAGACTCCTATTAGCAGCCCCCTAATCCCCATTTGGCAGGTTCTCAATCCTCCAATTCCTGCAACAAAAGCGATCAGGCTTGCGTATCACCAGGAGGGGCTCTTTGCCCCTACGGTCGGCTCACATTCGGTGAGTGTCTGCGTCCATACAGCACGGGAAGTCCGGCATGGTCCTGCGCGATCTTATTGGCGACGTATTCCGCACCCTGTGGTCACACAAGCTGCGCACCTTCCTGACGATGTTCGGTATTGCCTGGGGCATCGTCTCCATTGTGCTGATGGTGGCGGCGGGCGAGGGCTTGCGGAAAGGGCAGGAAGACCAGGCGAAGAACCTGGGCAAGGACATCATGATCGTCTTCCACGGGCGCACCAGCCTGCAGGTGGGAGGCGCGCGCGCCGGGCGCGTGGTGCACTGGGAAGATTCCGACGTTGCGGTCGTCCAGACGGAGTCGCCGGACTGCCAGTACGCCATCCCGGAATTGGAGCAGGACAATGTCCGCTCGCACACGGCTCACAACGCGGCGGCGTTGACCGTGACTGGGTCGTTCCCAGAATTTGGGGACATTCGCAGCCTGGGTGTGGGCTCAGGACGTTACTACAACTGGGACGATCAAAACGACTCCCGGCGCGTGGCTTTCCTGGGCAGCGACGCCGCCAAACAGCTTTTCCCCCATGGGGATGCCGTCAATCAAACCGTGTATCTCAATGACATCCCCTACACCGTCATCGGAGTCATGCTGAAGAAGAAACAGGATTCGAGCTATGACGGCTGGGACGTAAACAAGATTTTCATTCCTTTTGCCGCCATGCGGCGGGATTTTCCGGACAAACCGCCGGGAACACCGACTACCTTCGACCAGATGCTGGTCACTCCCAAGTCGGTGGAGCAGCACGAGGCGTGCAAACGCGAAGTCCGCGCAGCGCTGGGACGGATGCACAACTTCGACCCCAACGACAAGGAAGCCTGTCCCATCTGGGACACGGTGCAGGAGGCGAAAGCCTTCCGCCAGATGACCGATGGCATGAAGTACTTCCTGGGTGCTGTCGGTCTTGTGACCCTATTTCTCGGCGGGCTGGGAGTGATGAACGTGATGATGGTGGCAGTGCGGGAGCGGACCCGCGAGATCGGTGTGCGCAAGGCGCTGGGTGCGCCGGCACGCACCATCCTGCAGCAGTTTTTTTATGAGGCCCTGCTGATCGCGTTTGTCAGCGGCGGCGTGGGCCTGGGGGTGGCCTACGGAATCTGCGGCCTGGTGAACCTGCTGCCCATGCCCGATTTCTTCGCGGGATTGCTGGCCACGTGGAAGTCCGGCTTGCTGGCCTGCGGGCTGCTGGGGACCATTGCGGTGCTTTCGGCCTTGTATCCGGCGCGCAGAGCCGCGTCGGTGGATCCGATCGAGGCGCTACGGTTTGAGGCGGGGGGATGAAAAGCAGGCTCCAGGCTCTGGGCTTCAGGCCATACTGCCTGGAGAAAGCGGTAGTCGCCACCTTGAAAAGCCTAGAACCTAGAGCCTAAAGCCTATGTTGACCGAGATCATTCGCGAAGCCTGGATTGCGCTGAAGCGCAACTACACCCGCAGCATGCTGACCATGCTAGGTATCGTGTGGGGCATCGCGACCGTTACCCTGCTGATCGCCTATGGCAGCAGCTTTCGCCGCATCCTGGTCAACGGGTTTGACGCTTTCGGAAAGAGCGTCGTCATTTGCTGGCCGCAGCAGACCAGCGAACAGCCGGGTGGACAGCGTGCCGGCAAAAAAGTGCTGCTGGAGCGGGCCGATCTGGAAATGATCAAGCAGGACGCTCCCTTGGTGAAACACGCCTGTCTGGAGACTGTTCGCCGTCCCGGTGTCAGTTATGGTGACCGCATGGTGGGGACGGCCGCCGTACGCGGCGTCTGCCCCGAGTACGGCGAAATGCGCAACGAGGTGCCTTCGGAAGGCCGCTGGCTGAGCGCGGGCGACGAACTGGAGCGGCGCCGGGTGGCATTCCTGGGCGGACGCATTCGCGAACAACTGTTCAGCGGGCGCCCGGCAGTGGGGGAAACGATCCAGATCGGCGGGGTGCGTTTCACGGTCGTCGGGGTGATGGCGCGCAAGATCCAACTGAGCAACTATTTCAGCTCGGATGACGAATCGGTGTGGATCCCTTATTCCGCGGCTGGCGATCTCTGGAATACCCGCTACGCTGCGGTGATGGTGTTTGAGCCCATCGCACCCCAGTTTGAGAAGAAAGCCATGGCGCAGGTGCTGGCGGCGATTGCCACGCGCCAGCAATTTTCGCCCACCGACAAGAAAGCCATCCAGATGTTCGGGCGCGACGAATTCCGCCCAGTGATTGACGCCCTCACCATCGGGCTCCAGGTGCTGCTCACGTTCATCGGCACGCTGACGCTCGGCATCGGCGGCGTAGGCGTGATGAACATCATGCTGGTTTCAGTGGATGAGCGCATCCGGGAAATCGGCCTGCGCCGCGCCCTGGGTGCGAGAAAACGACACATCAAGCTGCAGTTCCTGGCTGAAACCTTGCTCATCATGCTGCTGGGCGGAGCCATCGGCGTCTTGCTGTCCTACGCCATCGCCGCTGCGGTGGGCACGCTGCCGCTGATGGGGCCGCTGTTCGAGGACGACTCGGGCAAGGGCGACATCCACCTGAAGATCTCGCTGATGACCGTGATGCTTTCCACCCTCGTGCTGCTGGTAGTGGGAGTGATCAGCGGGCTGGTGCCGGCGCTGCGCGCCTCCAAGCTGGATCCAGTGGAAGCGCTAAGGTACGAGTAGGGACATTGATGATGGTTGATTGGTGACTGGAAACAGTTAGCGGTCCACATCTTTCACAGACTTGGCGCCGTAGCCGCCTCCCCATGAGAAGCGACGGCCAATGATGCACTTGATGATCAGGTGGTCGGTCGAGCGGGTCGTTCCCACACCGACTCCGAAGTTGAACTCCCATTTTGGACTCAGATTCAGGTCGATGGTAGGGAAGAATTGCTGTTGCTGGTCCGCGGCCGCATCGAAGCGGGTCAGCGGTCCGAATGCGCCGTAGTATTCCAGCCCGCCGGTAATCCGCTTGGTGAAGTCATAACTGACTTTGGCGTTGGGGGAGAACTCCACTCCCTTACCTACGCTCTCGCCGTGCCACGAGCGGTCCAGCGCCGGATTGAACGACAAATACCAGCGGCCCAGCTTCTTGTCGATGATGGGGCGGATTTCCCAGGTCCAGGTGTCGGGTGAAAAGGCCCGACGCTGGTAGCCGATCTCCTGGGAAAGGCTGAGGCCCACCGGCCAGTGCCAGGACTCGGGAACGGCCACGCGTGGGCGGATATGATCCCCCACCCATTGCCAGCCGCCATCCGACTGGATGCTGGTGAAGACGTAAAAGCCGGTTTCAAACCAGTCCGTAAAGCCGTGGGTAATCTCAAGAGTTTCGTGCACTGCGTGGTTGCTGGGCTCCACGCCGTCCACCACCGTCTTGCTGCCCTCGGCAGTGAAGTTCGTATGGAACTCGAGCATGGTGTCGCCGGCCGGAACCAGGTCCGACCCGTAGACCTGGATCTCGTAGTTATCCTGCGCCTGCACCCAGCAGGACGTGGAAAGCACAACCAGCAACGCTGTCAAAACATAAGTCCGCATTCTCTCGGTTTCCGTCCCGCGCAGGATGATTCAGCGACTTCCCATGATGCACGCGGACTGCATCCCGGTTCAACTCCCAACAGCGAGGATTCGAGTCGATGAGAAAAACCGGGACGGGAACATCCCGTCGAGCCAAGGTGTCCAATGCTTTCAGAACACGCGCGTGCCGAGAGGAGCAACCCGATGGCATTCTCAACGGCAGGCGGTGGTCCGTCCAATCCACAAATCAATGTGACCCCACTGATTGATGTGTTGCTGGTGCTGATCATCATCTTCATGATTGTGGTGACCCAGCAAAAAGAGAGAGGCCTGGACGCGCAAATCCCGGCGCAGCCGCAAAGGCAGAATCAGCCTCCTGCGCCGGAGAGGACCATTGTGATCCAGGTAGTTGGCGACGCGCAGGCCGAGCCGCCCGCGCTGAAGATCAATCAGGAAAGCGTGCGCTGGGAAGACCTGACGGGCCGCCTGCAAGGCATTTTCAAAACACGCGCCGAGAAGGTCGCGTTCGTCAGGGGCGACGACGAGGTTGCTTTCCAGTACGTAGCTGATGTGATTGATATTGCCCGGAACGCGGGCGTGAACAAGGTGGGGCTGCTGAGCAAGCCGTAGGGATCCCGGCCTTCCCAGCCGAGTTCAGAGACCCGTGATAACGCGATCTGAAGTAAGAAAGGGCGGCCGAAGCCGCCCCGATCCCTTACGGAAACAAGGTTCCTATTTCTTCTTGGTCTTCTGCTTTCCAAAGCTGGTTTCGATGGTACCCCCGATGTATTGCAGCATCCCCTTAGCACCCTCGGCGTACTGCCCGTTGGGCTGCAACTCCAGGTACTTGTTAAGCGCTTCCTCGGTGCCCGGCGCTGCGATCACCTTTCCACTCTTGTCGGTCGTGGCTTTGGCTACCAGGTTCACGCCCTTCCAGTAATATGCATCCGCCTTGTTGGGATCGGTGGCGATGGCCTTGTCGAAGGCCTGAATGGCCTCGTCACTCTTATTGGCGTTTGTCAGGACGGCGCCCAGATTGAAGTAGTAGGTCCCGGCACCGGCAGGATCCAACTGGGCCGCCTGAGTGTAGGACTTAATGGCATCCTCAGCTCTACCGGCCTTGGCTTGAGCGTCCGCGAGATTGTTGTAGTAGGCGGCAAGCTTCTTGTTGGCATCCGGGTCCTTTTCACCCTTGTCGAGGGCGTTCTGCTTCGCCTGCAGCGCCTTTTGGTATGCGTCGAGCGCCTCCTCAAAGCGCTTGGACTTTTCGGAAGGGTCGGTCTGCTTCGGGGCCGAGACACGGTACGCGTCTCCCAGGGTGGCCCAGAGCACGTCCCGGCTGGGGTCGAGTTGCGTGGCTTCGGTCATCAGCGCAATGGCCTCGTCATAGTTGGCGGTGGCGGGTTGCATGTCCGTCCGGGCTGCTGCCAGCTTTTCGTTCAGCGCCTTGATGGTGTTGGTTTCCTTCGCCGCTTTCTCGGCGGCTTCCTGGCGTTTCTTTAGCTCCTCGGGGCTGATCCCCTGGCCCTGGGCCTGCGCAGCCTGCTCTTTCTTCAGGTCAAAATCCAGGACGTTGGCATCCTCCTGCAGCGTCACCGGGACATTAGTAAAGTTGTACAACTGTTGCCCGTCCTTCAGCAGGGCAACTTTGTACTTGCCCGGCGCGATGCCCAGGGAGAAGTACTCGCCCTTACTGTTGGTTTTGATGTCGTACTTGCGTCCGGTCTCGGCGGCATACCACTCCACGATCGCCCCCGCGATGGGATTGCCTTGCACATCCTTGCACACACCTTTTACCGAGGCCGTAGCCTGTGCGAACACTGGGGGGACACACAGCGCGGCCATCACCGCAACCAGCGCCAGCATCACAAGACGTTGCTTCATCTTCGCCTCCCGGCTCAAATCAATTCTTGATTGCTGATTCTTGATTGTTGATTGAAATCTGCGACCTGGAGCTTTTCAATCAACAATCAAAAATCAACAACTCTGCACTGTCGCCGCGTACTGTATCGGATCCACCGCTCCCGCTTCGCGGAACGCCCGCAACCGTAGTACACAACTGTCACACACGCCACAAGCGCGGTCCTCCCGGCTGTAGCATGACCACGTTAAATCGAAGGGAGCACCCAATTCAAGGCCAAGCGTCACAATCTCCGCCTTGCGCATGGCGATCAGCGGCGTGACGATTTCAATCCGCCCTTCCTTCGTGCCCGCGCGAACTACCTCGTTGAACGCCCGATAGTAAGCCGGACGACAATCAGGATAGCCCGAACTGTCCGGTTCGACTGCCCCGATGTACACCTTCTCTGCACCCAGCACCTCGGCCCAACTCACCGCGACGGCCAGAAAATGTGCGTTACGGAAAGGCACGTAGGTGACCGGGATGCCGTGTCCAATCGCTGCCGACCCCGGCACGGGTATGTTCGCATCGGTGAGCGCCGAGCCACCAATTGCCCCCAAACTGTCGTTACGTACCAGCAGCCGGTCGCGGATACCCAGGCGGTCGCAGATACTCAGGAACGCCCGCCGCTCGCGCGACTCTGTCCGCTGTCCGTAGCTCACGTGCACTGCGGCTGCATCGTAGTCCCGCGCCGCCAGTGCGGCACACACACACGAGTCCATCCCGCCACTGAGCAGAACCACCGCGCGCATCTGGGCCACTCCCATTCGATTAGATGACCTTCGAGACTGAATTGCCGTCCGAGCAGGGAAATTGTTGATTGTTGATTTCAAAGTCCCCTAGATCCGACCGTTTTCCAATCAACAATCAACACTCAAAAATCAACAATTCTTTAGACTCCCTTCATCGCCGGGTCCCAAATGAATTTGTGGATTTGCAGGCCCAGCCGTGCGCGGACATTGTCGGCCAGCATCCACTCCGCCAGCTCCCGGGGATCAAGCAGGCAGTGGGACGTGTCGCGCGCGCCGGTCGCGTCCTTGCTGAATGCGGGGGAGAACAACACGGCGTTGACCCGGGCCGCCAGGTTGTGGCGGGCCACAAAATCGCGCGCGAACTCGTAATCCGCGCGGTCGCTCAGCACGAACTTCACCTCATCCTGCGAGTTCAGGGTCTCGAGATTTTCCATGTCAAAGCTATCGGGCTCGCCCGAGTTGGGACACTTTACATCCACGATCTTGACCACGCCCTTGGGCACGTGAGCCAGCGGACGTTCGCCGCTGGTTTCCAGCAGCACCGTATAGCCAGCATCCAGCAACCGCTGTGCCAGGGGAACCACTTCCCGCTCCTGCAGCATGGGCTCGCCTCCGGTAATCTCCACTAGTCCGCCACCCGGGCTTAGTTGCTCTACCTCCTCCACCACCTCTTCCAGGTCCATCCGGTGACCGCCGAAGAAGGTGTACTCGCTGTCACACCATGAGCAGCGCAGGTTGCAGCCCGTCAGCCGCACGAACACACACGGCAGCCCGGCGTGGGTGGACTCCCCCTGGATCGACTTGTAGATCTCGGTGATCTGCATGGGACCGGCTTTTGACAAATTGGATCATTGAATCATCGGATCATTGAGTCATTGAGGAGCTCAGCGGGGAATGATTCAATGACGCAATCACTCAATGATGCAATTCCATGACGCTACTCGCTGTACGTGGCCGTGGTCGTGTCGGTCTCAAACACGGTCACGTTCTTCACCCGCACCCGTCCGCTGGTCACGCGGTCGAGCTTGACGTTGGTCTCGTCATAGAAGTACTTGGCCAGGTTTTCGGCGGAAGGATTGACCAGCGTAAAAGGCTCCAGATCATTGATCATCTGATGATCGAGGCGGTCGATGACGTGTTTCATGACCTCACGCAGGTCTTTGAAGTCGAGCAGCAGCCCCGCCTTGTCCAGTTCCTTGCCGGCCAGGGTCACCCGCACCTTGTAGTTGTGTCCGTGCGGGTTCTCGCACTTGCCCTTGTAATTGCGCAGATAATGCCCTGCGGCAAAGCAATCTTCCACAGTGACTTCGAACATGAACCCTCTCGGCGGCCCCGCATGAATACAGGCCAAGCCGCGCCTTCGAGTCTAACCGATTATTCTACCCTTACGGACGGCCAAGGGGGTGCAAACCGGCGCGGCCTCATGTAACTTGATTCCGTGAACGTGCGGGGACGGACAGCGATTCCGCGATCGGTTTTGCTGGGGCTGGAAGCCGAGCGCCGCGCGGCACAAGAGTATGGATATCGCCCGCCAGGTGCAGAGCAAGCTCCTACCCCAGAAATTTCCCCCACTGGCCACGCTGGAGTACGCGGGCGACTGCCTGCAGGCCCGCGCGGTGGGTGGCGACTACTACGATTTTCTCGACCTAGGGGCCGGCCGCGTAGGCTTCGTTTTGGCCGACATTGCGGGCAAAGGCATGTCGGCGGCGCTGCTCATGGCCAACCTGCAGGCCAATCTGCGCAGCCAGTACGTCATCGCCTTGGACAACCTGCCGCAGCTCTTGCAGTCAGTGAACCGGCTGTTCTACGAGTCCACCGAGCCCAACAACTATGCGACCCTGTTCTTCGCCACTTACGACGATGCGGCGCGGCGGTTGACCTATGTCAACTGCGGGCACAACCCACCGGTGCTGCTGCGGCGGGATGGGAGTATCGAGCGTTTGACGGGAACGGCCACGGTGCTGGGGCTGTTTGAAAAGTGGGAGTGCTCCGCGGCCAACGTGCAGCTCAATGCGGGCGATTTGCTCGTGATCTATACCGACGGCATCACCGAAGCCATGGACGCCCGGAATAACGAATTCGGCGAAACCCGCCTGCTGGAGACCCTGCGGACCAACCGCGGTTTGGAGCCTGCGTCATTGCTGAGCGTCCTGGTGGAAGCGGTGCAACGCTTCAGCGCTGGCGAGCAGAGTGATGATTTGACGCTGGTGGTCGCGAAGGGACGGTAGGCGCGTTTACTGGAGGGCAAGCTCCAGAGTTCTGACGTCAAGAAACATAGGCTGGGTCCCTCCGGGCGAAGTCTCTCCTATCGGCATGAAACCGTATTTCTCATACCACTTCACAGCCGTGGGATAGGCATCCACAATCAGGTAGCGACAACCAATCTGCTTCGACAAACTCAGCACATTCTCAAGAGCGTGTCGCAGCAGTTCCTTTCCGAGCCCGGATCCTTGGAATCGCAGATCCACAGCCAAACGTGCGAGCAAGGCTACCGGCAAATTCTGATATCGTGGCAGGTCCTTGGTCAGTTCACCGGGAAGCGCGTGGCGTGGGATCGAACTGGTGGCGAGAGTGTAGTATCCGATGACAAGCTTTGGATGGCTCTGGTCAGCGGCTACGTAGGTGACTCCCACCAGATTCTGCTGCTGATTGGCCCAGGCGTGCCGCTTGAGGTAGTCGTTCAATCGGTGATCGCCACAATCAAAGGTCTTGAGACCGTCATTCTGTTCAAGACGCCTGATTAGGATTGGCACGCTGAGGCTCCTGCCTGCAAGGTAGCGGGTAATTATACGCGTTCAGTGCAGTAGCCATCCAATAAGAGTCCATATTCGGTACATTATCAGTATACTCATATGGTAATTAGTGTCCCAATGTGGTACAGTGTGTCAGGGAAGGGGCAGGTTCCTCGACCATTAGGTTGGGATATGCAGACTTCGAACAAAACACGAGCCAGAAAGATTCGCGTTCAAACCAAGTTCCAAGCCGATCTTGCGCCGAGCGACGCAAGCACGTTGCAACGCCTCAAGCAGGAATTGGAAGTCCGCAGCAACGCTGATTTTTTGGCAGAAGCGGTGGCCTTGATCCGGTGGGCAGTCTCCGAGCGGAGCCGCGGATGCGCCATCGTCAGCGAAAGCGCCAGCGGCGAAAAGCGGGTCTTGGTTTCACCCCGCTTGGAGCGCGTCGCTCCGGAGCAGCTGCTTCCTCACGTGGAAATCAACTGGAGCAAGGAGCAATTGGAGAGCTTCGGCCAACTCGCGTCCGGGCCACCGGCAGCACCCAAGCGTGCGCTCGTAGATTTGATGAAGCAAAAACCCTAAGCTGAGGGTGGAACTTATTCCACCCCGAAGAACTCCTCCACCTGCCGCAGGTCGGTCGTTTTCCGGTAATTCGGCAGGCTTTCCACGAACACCCGCCCATACTGCTTTTTCAGGATGCGATTGTCGAGCAGCGCCAGCAAGCCGCGATCGTGCAGTGAGCGGATGAGCCGCCCAAAGCCCTGCTTCAGCGTGATCACCGCCGCCGGCACCTGGTATTGGAAGAATGCGTTCCCACCCTCAGCGTCAATCGATTTCACCCGGGCCGCCACCACTGGGTCGCTGGGGACGGCGAACGGCAGGCGGTCAATGATCACGCAACTGAGCTGCTCGCCCTGCACGTCCACACCCTGCCAGAACGACGCCGTGGCGAACAGTACCGCATTGGGAGTAAGGCGAAATTCTTCGAGCAGGGCGCTCTTCGGGGCATCGCCCTGCAGGAGCATGGGGAATTCGAGCTCTCCCAGCAGGCGCTGGTGGATTTCGTTCATTTGGGCGTAGCTGGTAAACAGGACGAATGCCCGGCCGCGGGTGATTTCGAGCAGCCGTCGGATGCGGTCCGCGGCCTTGGCCGCAAACTGCGGGGTGCGCGGATCAGGCAAATCCGGAGGCACATATAGCACCGCCTGGTTTTCATAGTCGAAGTGAGAAGGCAGCACCAGCTCACGCACATGGTCGAGCCCGAGCCTTCGCCGGATGTATTCGAAGCCCCCGCCCACAGCCAGCGTGGCTGAGGTCAGCACCGCGCACTCCAGCTTGTTGAACAGGCAGGTCTTGAGAATGGGCGCGACGTCGATTGGCGTGGCTTGCAGAGAAACGTTTGTCTTATCGCGTCCGCCTCGGCGGCGTTCGATCCAGAACACGGTGTTGTGATCTTCCGATTCCATCAAAAAGCCCAGCTGGACCTGGAGTTCCTGGGCGCGCCGGGTAAAGTTGAAAACCTCTTCCGGCTTGGACGCCAGGTTCTCGAGTTCCGAGCCCAGCCGGTGCAGCGACTGCTGCAGGGCCAGAAACTCCTCGCCGTTCTCCTCCAGGAAATCGCGCCGGTTCTCGAATGCGAACCGTCCCTCACCCTGCGGTAACAAGGCAAAGAAAAACAGCGAACGCTCGCGCAGCGACTTGATCGCGCTCGACACCCCCACGGTGTACATGCGGTTGCGCTGCAGGGAAGACTCCACATCGCGACAAAGGTCCTCCACCCTGGCGTTGCTGACCGAAATCCCGAAGTAGCTTCCGGCCACATCCTCCAGTTCGTGGGCTTCGTCGAAGATGACCGCGCCGACCTCCGGAAGGATTCCGGCGTCGGGCGCATACTCGGCTTGCTGCTTGATGGCCAAGTCGGCAAAAAACAAGTGATGGTTGACGATGATGATGTCGCTTTCCATGGCCCGGCGGTGCATCTCGGTAATGAAACACTTGTCCCAAGAGCTGCACTTCTGGCCGAGACAGGTATCAGAGCGCGCGTCCAGCTTCCACCACAGCGGGCTGCCCTCAGGCAGCGACGCCAGTTCCGCCCGGTCCCCGGTAAGTGTCGTCTTCTCCCAGGCCGCAATCGCGCGGTAGTGCTCGATTTCTTCCAGGCCGCTCAGCACCGGCTGGTCGGTGAGGTCGTAGAGCTTCTTGCGGCAGAGATAGTTGTTACGGCCCTTCATGTAGGTGACGTTCAGCTTGCCCTCGCCGTTGGGAAAAAGCGCCTGCTCAAGAAAGGGGATGTCTTTGTAGAAGAGCTGCTCCTGCAGGTTCTTGGTGCCGGTAGAAATGATCACGCGTTTGCCCGAGCGGATCACTGGAACAAGGTAGGCCAGGGTCTTGCCTGTGCCGGTGCCCGCTTCCACGATGAGGTGGCGCTTTTCTTCCAGAGCCTCTTCGACGGCCTGCGCCATCTGCAGTTGTCCACGGCGAAATTCGTAGGCGGGATGGGTACGCGAAAGCAACCCACCCGGAGCAAAAAACTGGTACAGCGAGACGTCCTTCTTGGCCGTTGGAACGCTGGAAGATGCGGGCTGGGAGGTGGAGGCCACGGAGTCTCTATAATAAGCTCCAGACTCACGTAGGGACAGCCGCCATGTCCGTGTGGGGACGGGTCCCTGACCCGTCCAGCCGCGGCGTCTTTTGCCGCGGCAAGCATTGCCGAGCTTTACTCGGCCGGGCAGACGAGGACTGTCTGCCCCTACGCAAGCCTTGGTGGGTACGGTGACGTTGCCTGATTTCAACTCGACGACTGCCACGGCGACCGCGACGCGGTTTCCCACCCTCGCCATTGTGGGCCGCCCCAACGTGGGCAAATCCACACTGTTCAATCGCATTGTGGGTTCGCGCCGCGCCATTGTGGGCGACGAGCCAGGCATCACCCGCGATCGCCTCTACGGTGAGGCGGAATGGCGTGGGCGCGAGCTGCGAGTTGTGGATACCGGCGGCATCATCCCGGAAGAAAAGGATCTTATTCCAGCGGAGATTTTTCGCCAGGCCAGAGTCGCGCTCGCGGAAGCCGCTGCCGTCATCATGGTGGTGGACGGTCGCACCGAACTCGCCGCCCCTGATCTAGAACTGGCACGCCTGCTGATTCGCAGCGGCAAGCCAGTTTTCCTCGCGGTGAACAAGATCGATACCGACAAGCAACAGGGGCTGGCGGACGAATTCTATCGGCTCGGCGTCCGCAAGCTCTTTCCCATCTCGGCGGAGCACGGGCGCGGCGTGGATGATCTGCTGGACGCGGTCCTGGAGGTGCTCCCGCCGGAAGAGAAGAGAACCACTGAGGACACAGGGGACACGGAGGAAAAGGCCGAGCCCGGTGAGACCAAGGTTGCCATCATCGGGCACCCCAACGTAGGCAAGTCCACGTTGCTGAACCAGCTCACCGGAACGTCGCGCGCCATCGTCTCCCCGATCCCCGGTACCACGCGCGATGCGGTGGACGAAATTGTCGAGCACGATGGGCGGCGCTTCCGCTTCATTGATACCGCTGGAATCCGCCGCAAAGGCAAAACCCAGTTGATGGCCGAGAAGCTCTCAGTCGTGATGGCGCGCAAGCACCTCGAGGCTGCCGACATTGCCTTACTGATCATCGACGCTACCGAGGGCGTCAGTGCGCTCGATGCCACCATCGCCGGCTACGCCCATGAGAGCGGGCGCTCGGTCATCGTCGTCGTCAATAAATGGGACTTGGTCATCAGCGGTAAGAAGCGTGCGGTGAGCCAGTCCAAGGCCGCGCGCATGCAGGAGAGCAAACGCCCCGCGGACCGGGCCGCGTATGAGCAGCGCTTACGCTATGCGCTCAAGTTCCTGAGTTATGCCCCGGTGCTGTTTGTCTCTGCCGCTACCGGCGCCGGCACCGACAAAATCTGGCCCACGCTCGAAGAGGTCGCCGCCGAGCGCCGCAAGCGGATCGGAACCGGCGAGATGAACCGGTTCCTTAAACAAGTGGATTTCGAGCGCGCTTCGGTTCCGGCCCGCCAGCAGGTCAGGATCTATTACATGACTCAGGCTGCGGTAGCCCCACCCACGTTCATCCTCTTCACCGACCGCGCGGTGAAGCTGCACTTCTCCTACCAGCGCTTCCTGGAAAACCAGATTCGGCGAGCGTTCGGATTTATCGGGACGCCGATCTGGATCAAGAATCGCGCGCGGGATTGACGGTAGTTTCACCACAAAGGACGGGTCCACCAGCGAAGCCGATTCAACCCCGGCGGAGGATGTTCCCAGATCCGACATTACGAAGGTCTATGCACTTGTCGTTCTTCATGGAACGACAGGGTGGTTTTCGCTAGAGTAGGAATTTGGCACGATCCGTCCGGGATTCCACCCCGGTTCGCGCCGCGTCCTCCCCCAAAGGAAGCGTATGGCTGCACCGGGTATCGCCCCAATACAGGTCACGCTGGACACCCCGTCAGTCTCGGGACCAGTTCCCACTCACGCCTTGCTCGCAGCTATGCTGCGCGCCGCCGACCAGGTAAGTGACCTGATTTTTTCGCCGGGACGGCCGCCACAGGTAGAAGTGTATGGGCAACTGATCCCGGTGCAGGCTCCGGGTTTGCGAGTGATGACCGCCGACGATACGCGGCGCATCGCCTCCGATCTGATCGGCAACAACAAGCAGGCGATCACCACTCTGCGCGAGCAGGGCTCATGCGATGTTTCCTTCGGCCTGCCGGGACTCGCTCGTTTCCGGGTGAATGTTTTCATCCAACGGGGCAGCTGCGCCGTCGTGATGAGGGTGATCCCAACCACCATCCCCGACTTTGCCTCGCTGGGACTACCGCCGCAGTTGCGGCAGATTGCCAGCCTGCGCGATGGCATCGTGCTGATCACGGGCCCCCGCGGGTCGGGGAAGTCGTCAACACTGGCCGCGCTACTGGACTGCATCAACCAGGAGCAAACCTGCCACATCATCACCATCGAAGATCCCATCGAGTTCCTGCACAACCACAAAAATGCCACCATTCATCAGCGCGAGTTGCACAGTGACACTCCCAGCTTCGCCCTGGCACTACGCGCGGCCTTACGGCAAGCGCCCAAGGTCATCCTGCTGGGCGAAATGCGCGACCGCGAGACCATGGAGATGGTGCTGGAAGCGGCGGAGACCGGGCACCTGGTGCTCTCCAGCTTGAACACGCTGGATGCGGCCAAGACCGTCGAGCGCATCGTGGGCGCGTTCGATGGGCCGGAACGAGGCGCCATCCGCAGCCGGCTAGCCAAGGCTTTCCGCTACATCGTGTCGCAGAAGCTCATCCCTCGCGCCGACGGCTGCGGCTGCGCCGCAGTCATCGAAATCCTCAAAGTGGGTCCGCGCACCGGTCAATACATCGAGCACGACGACCATCCCGGCCAGCTTCTGCTTCAGGCGATCAAGAACGGCGCCGCCGAGGGCATGCAACACTTCGACGCCGAGATCGAGAAGCTGGTGCGGGCGGGAATTGTGGATCTGGAGACGGCCCTGGCGTATGCCACCGATGCCCCGGGGTTGCGGCAGACCCTGGGACAATAGAAATTCCCAATTTTCAATTGCCGACTGCCAATTGAAGACCGCGCTAGCCATGCGGAGCTTCGGGACAAATTGGCAATTGACAATTCTTGTCCTCCTGCGCCTGTCGTATCATCTCCTGCATGGCTGCCCAACCCGAGCCCTCCTTGATCCTGAGCTTTGAGGACGCGCGTCACCTGGTGGAGGAGCATGCTGCGCGCCTGCGTCCACGGGGCAAGGAACTGGTCGAGTTGCTCGACAGCGTGGGACAGGTGTTGGCGGAGCCGGTGATCGCCGACCGCAACTTCCCTCCTTTTCCGCGCGCCACGCGTGACGGCTACGCGGTACGGACCGCCGACCTGGCGAAGCTTCCTGCCAAACTTGAAGTGATTGGTGAAATCAAGGCCGGGGTGGCTCCCGCCGATGTTCCTGTCAAGCTCGAGCCGGGGCAGGCAGCCGGGATCATGACGGGCGCTCCTGCACCCACTGGAGCCGACGCCGTGGTGATGGTGGAGTACACCTCGCGCAAGGACAATACGGTCGAGATCACAAAGGGGGTTGCCGCGGGCGACAACATTGTGCCGGTCGGTTCCGAGGCGAAGCGTGGGGAACGCCTGCTTTCTCCAGGCATGCGGTTGGACCACGCCGCGATTGCGGTGGCGGCCTCGGTGGGGAGAAGCCATCTGCTGGTGTACGCCAAGCCTCAGGTTGCCGTGCTTTCTACCGGGGACGAGGTAGTGGATATAGATGTTCCGCCGGGGCCCAACCAGATTCGCAATTCCAATACCTATTCGTTGGCTGCGCAAATCCTGGCGGCGGGCGGTGAGCCGGTTCTGCTGCCGATCGCGCCGGACGAACCCGGACGCTTGCGCGAGTTGATCTCTGACGGATTCGAGGCCGACCTGCTGGTGCTGGCCGGGGGCGTGTCCATGGGCAAGTACGACCTGGTGGAGCAGGTGCTGGCGGAGTTTCAAGCAGAGTTCTTTTTTACCGGAGTGCAGATTCAGCCTGGACGTCCGCTCGTGTTTGGACGCGTGCCGAGAGACCGGGGGCGGGACGCCCCCGGGACAGCCGGCGAGGACGCCGGCGCTAAGGCTTACTTCTTTGGTCTGCCGGGGAATCCGGTTTCGACGATGGTGTGTTTTGAGCTGTTCGCGCGGCCGATGCTGGAAGCGCTGGCCGGCGTGGCGCCGCGCAAACTCGTATTCCTGCACGCCAAGCTCAAGTCCGACATCCGCACGAAAACCGGGCTCAAGCGTTTCCTGCCGGCGATCTTGTCCGGCGAGTTCGAGCAAGCAGAGGTGGGCCTGGCGCTCTGGCAGGGATCAGGAGATATCGCAGCCACCGCGAAGGCCAACTGCTACATCGTGATTCCTCCGGACCGCGAGCGAGTCGCCGCAGGCGAGTGGGTTCCGGTGCTGTTGCGGTAAGAAGGTTTCGACCCTTGCCTGTAAGATGTTTCTGCGCGATGCCCAAGAAGCTTTCCCATTACGATCGCAAAGGCCGGGCCCGGATGGTGGACGTCTCCGCCAAAGAGCCGACCAGGCGCGAAGCCGAGGCCAGCGCCTTCGTGACGCTGAAACCCGCGGTGCTTAAGGCCTTGCCGAAGAATCCCAAGGGCGACCCGCTCGAAGTAGCGCGGCTGGCAGGGATCATGGCCGCGAAGCGGACGTCTGACTTGATCCCCATGTGCCATCCCCTGCCGCTGGCCCACGTTGATGTGCGTATGCGGCTGTGCGAGAATGGCGTCGCTATTACCTCGAAAGTTACGACTACCGCGGTGACCGGAGTGGAAATGGAAGCGCTCGTCGCCGCCAGCGTGGCCGCCCTCACCGTGTACGATATGTGTAAGGCCCTGGACAAGGGCATCGAGATTCGCGAAATCGCGCTCGAGCGCAAGTCCGGAGGCAAGAGCGGCGGTTACACTCGCACCCGGAAGAGAACGTAGCTGGCATGCCGAACATCGTCAAAGTCCTGCTGGTGGATGACAATCCCATGATCCTGGGGATGCTCCGTGGCGCCTTGAGTCAACACGCCATCGTTGCCACCGCGAGTGACGGGGCCGACGCCCTCCTCAAGGCCGTGGATGATCCTCCCGACCTGCTGGTCAGCGACTATCGCATGCCCGGCATGGATGGCCGCCAGTTGGTGGAAAAGCTCAAGAGCCGCCCGGCGACCGCCGGGGTTTCTGTGATCCTGCTGGCCAGCAAGGCCGATATCACCGAAAAACTCCATTCGCAGGACCCAGCCGACGATTTCGTGGAAAAGCCGTTCTTCCTCAAAGAAGCGACTCACCGCATCAAGCGGGTGATTGACAAGATCGCGCTGGAAAAGATGGCCAAGTCGGTGGCTTCCGACGGCGTGCTGCGCGGCAGCTTGACGCAGATGAACGTGATTGACCTGGTGCAGTCGCTGGAGATGGGCCGCAAGAGTTGTCTGCTCACGCTCACCAATGATGATGAGAAGTGCGAGATGTACTTCAGCGAAGGCCAGGTGACGCACGCGGCCTACGGTTCGCTGACCGGCGACGCGGCGGTGTTCAAGGTGCTGCGCTGGACGGGCGGCAATTTTCAGATCAACTTCGAAGCCAAGACTACGCAACAGACCACGACCTTGAACACCCAAGGTCTGCTGATGGAAGGCCTGCGCCTGCTCGACGAGTCCGCACGGGATGGCGGTGGGACGGAGGAGGAAGAAGAAGATGTCCTCCTCGACAGCTGAAACGCTGACCGCGGCCGTACTCACCGTGAGCGATTCTTCCGCGCGCGGCCAGCGGGCCGACCTCTCCGGACCCGCGGTGGCCGAAGCCCTGCGCAAGCGGAGTTTTGCCGTAGTCCAAACCGAGATCGTCCCCGACGAGCAGCCGGCCATTCAGAACGCGATTACGCGGCTGGCGGGAACCGCGCGCCTGGTGGTGACCACCGGTGGCACGGGAATCGCCGAGCGCGATGTTACGCCCGAAGCCACCCGCGCCGTCTGCGAACGCTTGCTGGAAGGGGTGGCGGAGCGGATGCGCCTGGAGGGAGCCAAGAAAACACCCTTCGCCGTACTCAGCCGCGGCGTGTGTGGAGTGCACGGGAAATCTGTAATCCTGAACTTGCCGGGCAGTCCAGCGGGCGCTGTTGAGTCGCTCGAAGCCGTGATCGGCTTGCTGCCGCATGCGCTGCAATTGTTGAGCGGGAATACGGAGCACACGTAGGCCATGGTTCCTGCCCGCTTTCGCGTACACTGCTGACTTACCGTTTTGAAGACCATCAAGCACATTTTCGCCCGCTATTCGGCACTGCTGTGGGCGTTGCTAAAGCCCCTGGGGGCGTGGGGAGTGTTCGCCATCGCCGCCCTCGATGGCAGCTTGCTCGGCCTGCCGGTGGACGCCATCGTCGCCGGCTACGTATACACGGACCGTTCCCGGTTCCTGCTGTACGTTTTCATGGCATCGGCAGGATCAGTGCTGGGCAGCATTGTCATCTACATCATCGGGTACACGGGGGGCGAAGCCTTGCTCCGCAAACGCATTCCACCGGAGCGCTTCGCGAAGATCCACGCCGGATTCGAAAAGCATCCCTTCTGGACGCTGATGTTTCCCGCCATGCTTCCGCCTCCGACGCCGTTCAAGTTGTTTGTTCTGGCGGCATCGGTTTCCGAAATGCAGTTCGGCCACTTCCTGCTGGCAATCTTTGCCGGACGCCTGGTGCGCTTCACGGTGCTGGCGCTGCTGACCTTGAAGTTCGGTCCCGACATTGTGCAGATTACGGGCGAAATCTTCCGTCAGCATTTCAGTTGGGTGCTGGCAGCCGTGGCGGTGGGATTGGTGATCTGGCTGGTAGTGCGCCGGCTGAGGCGAAAATCTAAGACATTCACCGCCGAGACCGCGGAGAACGCCGAGAAGAAATGACCTCGGCTTACCCGGCGATCCCGGCGGCAGATCTCTCAGGCCGCGGCGGTGTGGTCGCTTTCTTTGCTGAAGATCCCAGCCAGCGCGTGCAGGGCCACCGGGGTGGCGAACATCGCGACGGTGAAGAGCAGATCGCCTTCAATGGCACGACGGAAAAACGGCAAACCCGCGGCGTAGGACATCATCAGCCCGCCCAGGTTCTTCGGATACATGTCCCAGGCAGCCCACACGGCCAGGTTGCTCAGCAGAAAGAAGGAAGCCGAACTGGCCAGGGCCGCCCCAATCACGCGCAGCGGGGTCACTTTCGCGCCTAGTTTCGTGCCCAGCCACAGGATGGCCGCGTACCAAACCCAAGTCACAAAGTGATCCCAGGAGAACGGGTAAGCGTAGAACACCTTGGTCAGGATGACGTCGGAAGCGGCCAGCAGCACGAGCGGCACCCACATCTGGCGGCGTGGTCCGCGGGCGCCGAAGAACAGCAGCGATCCGGCCACCGGGGTGAAGGCCAAAGGATGGGGAAGGAAGCGCACGGCCACGGCGAACAGCACAAACAAGTAAGCCAGCATGATCACCTCGACAATTCCAAGCAACGATTGTGGCGCGTGAAAGGGACAACGTCAAGCCGGAGACTTGCGAAAAGCATCGCCTCACGGCTCGCTGTCGTCCTTGGCAGGCTTTTTCGCCGGCGGCGTCAGCTCCGGCACGTACAGTCCAGCCACGTGGTGGGTGATGTCGTCCGGATGGGAGCCGGCCAGGTTGGTGAGCACGACGACCGTCAGCTTGTCGTCCACATAACGGGAGATGTTGGTGGTGAAGCCCTGCCAGGCGCCTTCGTGTTCGATGACACGATGGCCGCGCATGTCGTCGATGAACCAACCGAATCCGTAGTGGCCTGAGTCAGGTTCGCCGTTGTTCAGCTTGGCCACGGTCCACATCTGGTCCAGGCTGGATCGCTTCAGCAGCCTGTCGGTGTATAGCGCCGCGTCCCACTTTGCCAGGTCCAGGATGGAGAAATACAGGCTGCCATCCGCCGTGGTATTCAGCGTAGGCGCAACCCACTCCTGGTTCTTCAATTCTCCTTTGACCAGGACATATCCGGCGGCACGGTTGGGGATGACGTCGGCCTCGCTGATGATGCGGGTCGTAGTCATTCCCAGCGGCTGGAAGACCCGCTCCTGCAGAAAGTCGCCATAAAACTTGCCGGTTACGCGATGAATCAGAATTCCTAAGGTCGCGTATCCCAGGTTTGCGTAGCTGTACTTGGTTCCCGGCGGGAAGGCCAGCGGGATAGCTTCAATGGCTTTCAGAATCTCGTCTTCGGTTCGGTCCTGGCGGAAGTTGAAGTTCTCCGGGTAGTCCGTAAAGCCGGCGGTGTGACTCAAGAGCTGGCGCACGGTAACCTGGTTCCAGGCGGCAGGGGCATCGGTGAAGTACTTGGTGATGGGATCGTCCAAGTGGATTCTTCCTTCTTCCACGAGCATCATGACCGCGGTCGCGGTGAACTGCTTGCCCATGGAGCCCGACTGAAACAGGGTCTCCGGCTTGACCGGAACCTGCAGCTCGACGTTGGACATGCCATATCCCTGCGCCCGCACGACTTTGCCGTCACGAGCTACCAGCAGGGCCAATCCCGGGATTTTCCGCTTCTGCATCTCGGCCTGGATGTACTGGTCGACGGGGTCGGAAGGGGTCTGGGCCAAGGCAGCGCTGGCCAGCAGGAAGAGGCAGGTGATCCAGACAATGCAGGAGCGCGATCTCAAATTTCCCTCCAGGGACGCAGTATGCACGCAGGCTGTAAGGGTTTTCTAGCGCGTGCCGCCCGGACTCGCGCCGCGGCCCGACAAGACCCTGCGACGCATTCCAAACCTCTCTGCGACTACGTTCAGGTTGCGATCGAGTTCCACGCCCGCGCCAAGCGGACTCCGTCCCATCCGGCCGGGGTAATCGTACCTGAGATCACGGAAGCGCACGAGATAGCCCGGCTGCGGGTTTTCCAGTTCCTCGGTTTCTGTAACGGGATACTTCGCCCAGTCTAGATACACCCGACCCAGGTAGCTCTTCTTGGCCGACAGCGTCACGGCCGTCTCCTCGGGCTTATAGCGGATGCGCATCCGCCCGTCCGGATCAACATCGCCCGCAGAGGAATCTACCGACGTTTGCGCAAAGAAATTGCTGGTTTCGACCACGCCGTACCACTGGAATGGATTCCACATGTAGGGATAGGCCGAAGCCCGGATGGGATCGGCGTCCTTGTAAAGGCGCGCTTCGAGCGCGTTTACCGCCCGGCGATGCTCGTAGTCGCGGACACCCCACAGCGCGACCACCCCGAGCATCGCCAGGGTTGCCGCCACGCGTCCCTGCGGGCCTTTGCGGCGTCCGCTGATTTCCTGGTTGATCAAGGAGAACAGCCCGGTCAACAACAAACCCCCAGCCAGGAAAATGAGCATGACCGGTTCAATAATGAACACGATGTCCCACGAGTACCATTTCTCAGAAAACGGCCAGAACGGACGTACTCCGTAATTGTTGGTGAAGTCGAGCAGGATGTGGGTCAGCCCGGCCAGATAGGCATACCCAAACAGCAATCCCCAGCGCGGCGGCAGGTTGGGATCCTTGATCTTGCGCCCGCGCATCCGCCAAATCAAGTACATGAGACCGACCACCACGGCCGATACCAGGGCGATGCCCAGGAAGGAATGCGTAAACCCGCGATGATGAGCAAATCCGAAGGCCGGACCCTTGAAACTGCCGAGCACGTCGAGGTCGGGCGCCTCTGCTGCCAGGGTAAGAGTAGCCGTGGCCAGCGCCGTCTTGCGATTCAGCCCGGCACGTCCCATGCAGGCGCCGGTCAGAAAGTGGGTGATGGGTTCCAAAGTTCGGCGAATGCCCTCGGGTGTCGAGTTACAGAGAATACATTGACCGCGCACTCCTCAGTCAAAAACGTTTAGATGAACCGTTCCAAGCTACCGATGCAGCCCTTGCTCTTGTACCATTGTGTTCACGCGTATGAAAACTCTCCTCAATCCCAGGGACAAAGAAGAAATTATTGCGCGGCTGGCAAGAATTCAGCCCGCCAGCGAACGGCGATGGGGTAAGATGTCGGCCCCTCAGATGGTGTGCCACCTGAGCGATTCCTTCCGCGGTCCCATGGGAGAGAGGACCGTGATGCCTGCGCCTTGGTTTGCGCGAGGGTTGGTGAAGTGGTTTGCGCTCTATATTCCGCTCCCTTGGCCCAAAGGGTTCAAGACTCGGCCGGAGATGGACCAGCAGATTGGCGGCACACCGCCCGCGGAGTTTGAAGCCGACATGCGCGAGTTGCGCGGGCTTCTGGATCGCTTCACCCGCCAGCCCAAAGACTTCGAATGGCGTCCGCACCCCGTCTTTGGCTCCATGTCGGACAAGGACTGGCAGCGCTGGGGCTATCTGCACATGGATCATCATCTGCGACAGTTCGGCGCGTAGGTTCTGAAATCTTGGCGTATCATCGGAAGTTCAAATTCAGGACGAACCGTCACTTGGCCAGTAATCGGGAGCCATGCCCATGCTGCGCAGTGTGATTGCGGTGATAGCGGGTTACCTGGTGTTCTCTGCTTCCGCGGTGGCCCTTTTCAAGATCTCCGGCCACGACCCGCACGCACCGGCCGGCTGGGTCTTCATGGGGTTGAGCGTTCTCTATGGAATGTTTTTCGCGGCCGTTGGCGGCTTTGTTTCCGCCTGGCTTGGCCGGCGCTGGGAGTTTGAGCATTCACTCGCAGTGGCGGGCTTGATCGCGGCGAGTGGCGCAGCCTCTCTAGTCGCTCGCCCGGGACAGGGTGCGCTTTGGACGCAACTCGCTGCTGTGCTCATCATGGCGCCCATGGCGATGGCCGGGGGTTATCTGCGGCTGCGGCAGGTGGGCTCCACGATAGAGTGACTCAGGGCGCCAGCAGCATCACCGCATCCGGAATCATGGTGATCTCCGCCGGCACGGTTCCTAACAGTTCTCCATCCGCCTCCACAAAGATTCGTGATTCCGGCTGGGATTCCGGAGTGCGGCAGGTCACGCGATCGCCGTCTGCGAGTTCGATCCCAGTTCCACTCCATGTCGTCGCCAACAGGCCACGGATGATGTAGCGCAGATAAGTGATCCGGCTACGGGTGTGAAAGAGCACGAGGCGCAAGTCGGTGCGCTTGAGAGAGGCGCCGGGGGCCAGTTCCCGCAGCACGCCGCCGAAGGTCCGGATACGAACCGCCAATAGCTGAGAGACGCTGGCCTGTCGCACGACTCCGCCTGACCAAACTTCGACAGGGAATTTCTCTAACGGGTGGGTCAGCCACAGCCCCGTTGCCTTGGCGTAATAAGCTGCCATGCCCAGGCGGCTCTTGGCCTGCGGGTTCAATTTGTAGAACAGGTGCGCATCCACCCCGACACCCACGGCGACCGTGAAGTAGCGCGAGTTGCGGTTGCCGGAGAAGTCGCGGTATTCCACTCGGCCTACGGCAATACGCCGGGCCTTCGCTCTGAGGGCGGCGCGAGCCGCCGGAACGGGTGAGAGTGGGAGTTCCAGGTCATGGGCAAGGGCATTGGCCGTGCCCAGCGGAATAATTCCCAGGGCCGCACGGCTGCCGACCATGCCTTGCAACACATCGTGCACCGTGCCGTCGCCACCGCAGGCGAAGATCGTGTCGCAACCTTCGGCGATCGCCTCCCGGGCCTGGCCACCGGTTTCCGCCGCGGAGCGCGTAGGAGTGGCGACGACCTCTACTCCGGCGGAGCGCAGCACTTGCGCGGCCGCCTCCACATCCGCCAGTCGCCGTTCGCGCCGGCCTCCGGAGAGCGGGTTGTAGAGGAAAGCGGCCTTGCGCATGGCGTAGGGACGACGAAGATGGATTGTACTGGAAGGCTGGAGTCATCCTCACGCCGGCATGGTGCCTATTTCCCACGCGTTCCCCATTCCCACATGCCAAACATCGCCTTCTGCGACAAAGGGTGGCCGACCTGGCGGGCCAGCATGCAAATCTGGCCGCGATGGTGGGCATCATGGGCGACCAGGTAGCCGAAGAACCCCGCCACATCAGGGCGGAAGCCCTTCACGCGGCCGTCGCCTTCGAGGGACGCCTTCAGCACCGCGCTGAGCGCTGCCCGACTTTGTTCCAGTCCCTTGGCCGCCTGCGCCGCAGTCACCGTGCTGCGGTCCAGTTGCTCGGGAATCTTGCTTCCCTTGGCCGCGGCCTTCAGCCACATCACGCGCACGTTGTGCATATGGGCCACAATGGCGGCGATGGTGCGTCCCTTCCCTTCGGGCGGCTCGGCGCGCCACGCCTCGGCGGGCAGGTTCTCCAGCATGTATTGGTTGATGCGGTCATTAGTGTCAAACGCGTTCAGCAACGATTGCGGCAGTGGAACTGGAGGCATAGCTGTTTTCGGCATGAAGGCCCCCTGGATTTGGGCCAACAGCTTAACAGGCTCAAGCAACTCCATTGCGTGCCAGCGCACTTTTGGCTAATCTAGTGGCAACCGGGGCGCCATTCGTAGGCCATATCTCCTTTTTCAGAGATCTCAAGGAGGATCATCCACATGAAATACTCTTTGTCGGTTTTGATTGTTGCACTGTTGTGTGCTCTCGGGCTGGCCCAGGACCATTCAGTCCACAATCAGGCCAAGCCCGTAACCATGATGTCGGGGCTGGGGGACCTTCATCATCCCGTGTCCACCAGCAACCCTGAGGCCCAGCAGTTCTTCGATCAGGGATTGCGCCTGATCTACGCCTTCAATCATGACGAGGCGGGGCGTTCCTTCCAGCACGCCGCGGATCTCGATCCCAAGCTGGCCATGGCGTACTGGGGCATCGCCGAAGCCGTGGGACCGAACTACAACGATCCCGCCGGGGCCGAGCGATTCAAGCAAGCACACGAAGCCATCCAGAAGGCCGTGGACTTGTCCGGCAACGCCTCACCTGCCGAGAAGGCCTATATCCAGGCCATGGCGAAGCGCTTTCCTGCCGGACCGAATGCTGACCTCCGCAAAGCTGCCGAGGAGTACCACGACGCCATGCGTGAGGTGATGAAGCAATTCCCAGATGATCTGGATGCGGCGACGCTGTTCGCCGAGTCCGGCATGAACCTGCACCCCTGGGGCTTGTGGCATCCCGATGGCACGCCCGAGGCCGGGACCGAGGAGATTGCGGCCACGCTGGAATCGGTGATCCGGCGCGACCCCAATCACGTGGGCGCGATTCATTACTACATCCACACCGTGGAAGCGTCTCCCTCACCGGAGCGCGCGCTGGCCGGGGCAAACCGCCTCGCCGCCCTCATGCCCGCAGCGGGACATATCGTGCACATGCCCGCGCACGTCTACATCCGCACCGGCGACTACGACGCCGCGGTCAAGACCAACGAAAAAGCCGCAGCAGCAGATGAGGCTTACATCAAGGCAAGTGGCGCGCAGGGCATCTACCCCATGATGTACTACAGCCACAACCTGCATTTCATCGCCATGTGCTCCGCCATGAACGGCAACTACGACGAGGCGATGAAAAATGCCGACATGCTTGCCACTCACGTGGGCCCGGCTGTCGCCATGATGCCTCCACTCGAAGGCTTCATGACCATCCCCATGGCGGTGCAGATTCGCTTCCACCGTTGGGGTGACATCCTGAAAATGCCGGCCCCGGATCCCGCGATGAAAACCGCCACCGTGTTCTGGCATTTCGGACGCGGCATGGCGCTCGCGGGCACGGGCAAGGCAAGCGACGCTGAGGCGGAGTACAAGATCGTCTCCGAGGCCGAGAAGAACACTCCCGAAGACGTAATCTTTGCCATGCCCATCAACAACAAGGCCAAGGACATTATGAAGATCGCCGAGAATGTCCTGGGAGCCAAAATCGCCATGGCGAAGAAAGACAGCGCCGGGGCGATTGCCATGCTGCGCGAGGCCGTGGCCATCCAAGACACGTTGAAATACGGCGAGCCGCCGGACTGGTTCTTCCCCGTCCGCGAATCACTGGGCGCGGCCCTATTGATGAGCGGCGATGCCGCTGGCGCGGAGCAGGTCTTCCGGGCCGATCTCGACCGCAACCTCCGCAATCCGCGTTCGCTGTTCGGCCTGCAGCAGGCGCTCAAGGCACAGGGCAAGACCTACGACGCCGGATTCGTCGAGAAGCAATTCCAGGCGTCATGGAAGGGCGGGAACACGCTGAAGATGGAAGATCTGGTTTAGAAGATTTCAGAACCACGGGGCCGGATCACTTCCGGCCCCTTGTTTCACTCGGCCCGAACCTACGGGCTCAAACCAGACTCTTCCTTAAGGCCGAAGATCGGCTCGCCGAACCGCATACACGCAATGCGGCAGCTCGCGCCACACGACTTCTTTCCATAGCTTCATCCCATTTCTCGCGGCGACGCGCCGAGACGGCACATTCTCAGGCCGGATGAGAGAAATCAGGCGATCCACCTTGAGGTTGGCGAAGCCGTAGTCACGGACCGCGCGGGCGGCTTCGGTGGCCAAGCCCTGTCCCCAGTGGTCGCGGCGCAAGTGGTAGCCAATTTCGATTTCCTCGACGTGTTCGACGAGCTGTTTGATCAGCCCACAGTCACCAATCAGCTCGCTGGATTCCTTGAGGATCATGGCCCAAAGTCCAAAGCCGTCGCCGGCATAGCGGCGCACGTTGCGCTGGATCCAGTCTTCAACTCCCCGCCGATCAAAGGGTGCGGGATAGTAGCGCATGGTCTCGGGGTCGGAGATGATGCGGGCAAGCGCGTCGGCATCGCCGGGAACGAACTCGCGCAGCAAGACGCGTGGTGTTTCGAGGATCCGCATGAACCGTATGGGGACGGGTCTCCGACCCGTCCGGCCGCGGCGGTTCTTGCCGCGGCACGGCCCGAGCATACCCCCCTCCTCCACAACCACCTGCTTTCCACACGAATATAATCTTCTGCGCATGCCTGCTGCGGCCAAAGATAAAGATTTCGAGAAGAAGATCGAGTCCCTGCGCGACAAGATCCGCCACCACGAATACCGCTACTACGTGCTGGACGATCCCGAGATCAGCGACGCTGAGTTCGATCAGCTCATGAATGAGCTGAAGAAGCTCGAAACCGAGCACCCCAGCCTGATCACCCCCGACTCCCCTACCCAGCGGGTCGGCGGCAAGCCGCGGGAGGGCTTCGTTAAGGCGCGCCACTCCTCGCCCATGCTTTCGCTGGACAATACCTACAGCGAAGACGAGTTGCGCAACTGGGAGCGGCGGGTGCACGAACTCAGCGGCCGCAAAGACGTCGAGTACGTCTGCGAACTCAAGCTCGACGGCATGTCGCTGGCTCTTCGCTACGAAGACGGCAAACTGGCCCGCGGCATCACCCGTGGCGATGGCTCTGAAGGCGAAGACGTCACGCTGAATGTGCGCACCGTGCGCTCAGTGCCGTTGTCAATTGCGAGAGAGAGGCTCAAGAAGGCAGGGATTCCCGCGGATTTCGAAGTCCGCGGTGAGATGCTCATGCCCATCCCCGCCTTCAAGCGGATGAACGAAGAGCGCGAGCAGAAAGGCCTGTCGCTGTTCGCCAACCCGCGCAATGCCACCGCTGGAACCGTCCGCCAGCTCGAACCTAGCATCACGGCGGAGCGCCGCCTCGACTATTTTGCCTACATGTTGCTGCAGAATGGCCGCACCTATTTCGATCGTCACTCGCAAACTCTCGATGCCCTGGAAAAAGCCGGGTTCAAGGTCAATATCCACCGCAAGCTCGCCCGGACCTTCGACGAGGTCTGGACTTTCATCCGAGAATGGGAAGAGAAACGCGACAGCCTGCCTTACGAGATCGACGGCATCGTGGTCAAGGTAGACCGCACCGCTCTGCAGGACGAACTCGGTTACACCGGCAAGGCGCCGCGCTGGGCCATTGCCTACAAGTACGCTGCGCGCTCCGGAATCACGCACGTGGATGACATCATCGTGCAAGTGGGCCGCACTGGAAAGTTGACTCCAGTGGCCGTACTGAAGCCTGTGCCGATCGGTGGTACGACGGTCAGCCGCGCTACCTTGCACAACATGGACGAAATCGAACGCCTGGGGGTGAAGATCGGCGACTGGGTGGAAGTGGAGCGCGGCGGCGATGTGATCCCCAAGGTTACCCACGTCGTCGAGGACAAGGCCCATCCCCGCGGACACAAGGCGTTCCACATGCCGGAACGCTGTCCAGAGTGCAACACCAAAGTCGTGCGCACTGAGGGTGAGGTTGATTATCGCTGCGTCAATGCCAACTGCCCCGCCAAGTTGCGTGAGACCATTCTGCACTTCGCCTCACGCCACGTGATGAATATCGAAGGCATGGGCGATGCGCTGGTCAACCAGCTCACCGAGCGCGGCTTGGTGAACAATGTCGCCGACATCTACAAGCTGACCAAGGCCGGCCTGTTGCAACTGGAGCGCATGGGTGACAAATCCGCCCAGAATGTTCTGGATGAAATCGAAGCTTCCAAGAAGTTGCCGCTGGAGCGGGTGATTTTCGGGCTGGGCATTCGTTTCGTGGGCGAACGCACGGCACAGTTCCTCGCCGAGCACTTCGGATCGATGGACGCGCTCATGAGCGCCAGTGAAGAGGAATTGCAGGAAGTAAATGAAGTGGGGCCGCGCATCGCAGCCAGCATCGCGGAGTTCTTCCAGAACCCGAAGAACCGCGAACTGGTGAATCAACTGCGGGAAGCGGGTCTCACCTTTACCGGCCACAAGAAACAGCGCGGCACTACTCTCGCTGGCAAGACGTTCGTCCTGACCGGAACCCTGGCCAAATACAGCCGCGACCAAGCCAAGAAGATGATCGAAGATGCCGGGGGCCGGGTGGCCTCCTCCGTAAGCAAAAAGACCGACTACGTGGTGGCTGGTGCCGACGCTGGTTCCAAGCTGGACAAGGCTAAAGAACTGGGAGTCAACGTCATTGGCGAAGAAGAGATGGAAGCGCTGCTGCGACGCTGATCCCTGCACGCCAGTTGGCAGCGCGGCGCTGGAGAAGCAAGACTCCAGCGCAGGGTAAAACGGCTCTGCTTTCGCCGCCTTCACACGAAAAACGACAATCTATTGACATCCTGTTGACAACTGCCCGGCCATCCTCCCCTAACCTGCGGGCGCCTGTTTACACCGGCAAATTTCCGGGGCTCTTCCCCATTCAATTAGCGCAACACGAAGGAGGAATATGCGGATCTTCCGCGAGGGTATGAAAACGTCCACTGCGATACTTATGGTGCTGGCACTGATGGTTTCGCTTTCCGCTCTGGCCAGCGCGGCGGGTTACAAGGCAACCAACCTGGTCGCCGATCAAACCGGCATGGGTACTCACATCGATCCTAACCTGGTCAATGCTTGGGGAATCAGCTACAGTCCGACCGGCCCGTTCTGGGTCTCCGATAACAATACTGGCCTCTCCACCCTGTATGACACCAATGGCAATCCCCAGACGCTGGTGGTCACCATTCCGCTGCCTCCCGGCTTCACCGGGCACGCCACTCCTACCGGAACGGTGTTCAACGGTTCCACCGATTTCGTGGTCACCAACGGCACAAGTTCCGGCAGCGCGTTGTTCTTGTTTGTCACCGAAGAAGGCACCATTAGCGGCTGGGCTCCCACCGTCGATGCGACCAATGCCATTCTTGCAGTTGACAATTCTTCCCAGGGGATCAACTACAAAGGAATGGAACTCGCCAACAACGGAACCGCGAACTTCCTTTATGTAGCCAATTTCTTCGACGCGACGGTCGACGTCTATGACCGCACTTTCAAGAAGGTCAGCTTGTCGGGTTCGTTCACTGATCCGCGTCTTCCCGCCGGGTTTGCTCCCTTCGATATTCGCAACCTTGGCGGCAAACTCTATGTCAGCTACGCCAAGCAGAACGCAACCAAGAGCGATGCCGTCCTGGGCGCCGGGCTGGGCGTGGTCGACATCTTTGACCTCAACGGCAATTTCATCAAGCGGTTCGCCACCAAGGGCAAGCTGAATGCGCCGTGGGGGCTGGCTCTGGCGCCGAGCACCTTCGGCACCTTCAGCAATGACATCCTGGTGGGAAATCTGGGCGATGGACACATCACCGCTTTTGATCCCACCACCGGCGCTGTTCTGGGACAACTCAGCACGCCCGCCGGCCAGGTGATCTCGGTCAAGGGTCTATGGGGACTGACTTTCGGCAACGGTGGCAGCGGCGGATTAAAAAACGTCCTCTACTACGCCGCGGGTCCCAACGGCTATGCGCACGGACGCTTCGGAAGCATAAAGGCCCAGTAAATTCCGCAGCCTGGACTGTGCCCTGCGGTCGCAGCGTCATCTTGAGCGAGTGGCGTGCCCTTCCCTCGCTCAGGATGACTTCTGCGCCCCGATCGCTCCTCGGATCCGGCTGTAGGTCGTCTCCAGCGCCTCGGGAAGGACCCGGGTTTCTCCCACCACCGACATAAAATTGGCGTCGGCCACCCAGCGGGGCAGCACATGCATGTGGATGTGACCTGCCACGCCCGCTCCGGCGGCCTGGCCGATGTTCATACCCAGATTGATCCCGTTCGGCGAATATAGCTGGCGCAGGACGGTTTCCATTCTTTGCGACAGGTCCATCATCTCGTGCGCTGCTTCCACCGGCAGTTTCCATAATTCGTCCAAGTGCGCGTAGGGCAGGATCATCACGTGCCCGGAGGTGTAGGGATAGGTATTCAGGATGATGAAGCAATGCCGGCCGCGGTACACGATGTTGGCTTTCACGTCATCGCCGGCCTTCAGCAGGTCACAGAACAGGCACCCGGAGATTTTTTCGGCCGTGGTGACGTAGGCGTAGCGCCAGGGAGTCCACAGGTAGTCCATGGCAGGGCAGGGTAGCAGAAAAGAGTGGGTTTCCGGAAACGTGCCCGCTGCCGCGCTGCGGCCCTCGGCGACGGTTCGCGTCCGGGGCGAAAGCGCCGGTCTGGCGCGGGTTCCGCAGGCTGGAAATTTGCCTTGTTTGGTGTTTGACACTGTTTACAAGCGGTTGCTATAGTCGAAGAGTTCCCTTTGGACGCGGGTTCGCTTTAGACCGTCCGACCGCTGGGATTGTCACGGTCCGTTCGCCAGGACGGGCTCCACACAACCTGAGACTCACGCCAGCAGTCCGCACGAAAACAGCCCGCATCCGTCCCGCACGGAAGTGTGCGAGAGTACACCAGAGAGGCCATGACCTTGCTCGACGACAACACCGCTCACAACCTGGATTCCGCGACATCCACAACGGTAGCTGAGCCCAGCGCCAGCGCCCCTGAGGAGTCGACCCCAGACCACACCAGCCAGCCGCAAGCCGTCGCCCCACGCCAGGAGGAAAAGCCGGCCACCAGCAGTGAAGACTTTGCTTCCGCGCTGGAGAGTTTCACCACGGAAACCGAAGAAGCCGCCGGCGAGAATCACGTCCTCAAAGGCACCGTACTGAAACTCACCCCCACCCACGTGGTGGTGGATATCGGCGCCAAGTCGGAGGGCATGCTGCCTCTGGCGGAGGTGCTGGACCATGAGGGCAAGCCCCGGTTCCAGCCCGGCGACGAAATCGACGTCATGCGCGACAAGGGCGAGACCGAGGAAGGCTACATCAACCTCTCTCATCAGAAGGCCCAGCGACTGCGTGCCTGGGACGAGATTGAGAAGGCCCATAACGAGAAGAAGCCTATCCGCGCCCAGGTGATTGATCGCATTAAGGGCGGTCTTACGGTCGACATTCTCGGCGCGCGAGCCTTCCTGCCCGGCTCCCAGGCCGATCTGCGCCCGGTGCGTAATCTGGATGCCCTCAAGGGCCAGACGCTTGAGGTCGCGGTCATCAAGCTGAACAAGAAGCGCGGCAACATCGTGGTCTCGCGCAAGCAGGTGCTGGAGGAAGAGCAGAACGAAAAGCGCTCCAAGACCATGGGGCATCTCGAGGAAGGCGGAGTGCTGACCGGCGTAGTCAAGAACCTGACCGAGTACGGCGCATTTGTGGACCTGGGCGGAATTGATGGTCTGCTGCATATCACCGATATGTCCTGGGGCCGGCTCACCCATCCTCGCGACTTGGTCAACGTGGGCGACCAGATCCAGGTGAAGGTGCTGAAATTCGACAAGGAAAAGCAGCGGGTTTCGTTGGGCTTCAAGCAGCTCACGCCCGATCCCTGGCTGGATGCGTCGCACCGCTATCCCGTGGGTGCGCATGTCAGCGGCCGGGTGATCAGCGTGACCGATTACGGCGCTTTTGTGGAGCTGGAGCAGGGTATCGAAGGCCTGGTGCACGTCAGCGAAATGACCTGGTCCAAGCGCATGAAGCACCCCTCCAAGCTGGTCAATGTGGGCGACCACGTGGAGTGCGTAGTGCTCAACGTGAATCCGCAGGAGCGGCGAATTTCGCTCGGCATGCGGCAACTGGCGGCCAATCCCTGGGATGCGCTGCATGAGAAGTATCCCGTGGGTGCGACCGTCGAAGGCCGGGTGCGCAACCTGACCGACTTCGGGGCCTTCATCGAAATCGAAGATGGTATCGACGGCTTGGTACACGTCAGCAACCTGAGTTGGACCAAGCGTGTGAAGCATCCTTCGGAAGTGCTGAAGAAGGGCGACCGGGTCAAGGCCGTGATTCTGGCCATTGAGCCGGACAAGCGGCGGCTGTCGTTAGGCGTCAAACAGCTCCAGCCCGACGTGTGGGAGACCTTCTTCGGGCAGCATCATGTAGGCGACGTGTTGCACGGCAAGGTGCTGCGCGTGGCCAGCTTCGGCGCTTTTGTCGAGATCGCCGAGGGCATCGAGGGCCTGTGCCACAACTCCGAGGCGGTGGATGGCAACGGCCAGCCGCTGCATCTCGAGCCCGGCCATGAGCATGACTTCAAGATCATCAAGATGAATCCTGAAGAGAAGAAAGTAGGACTGAGCATCAAGGCGGTAGGCGAGGAAGCTTCACGTACCGAAGTGGAAGCGTACAAACATCCCGTCTCCAGCACGGGTGGCTCCACCATCGGCGAGCTGATGTCCTGGAAGCGCGCCGGCAACGAAAACAACTAGCGTCGCTGCAAGAGTTTCAAAGTTTCAGGGTTTCAAGGTTTTCGGGAGCCTGGGATTGGCTTCAGTAAACCTTGAGACCTGGAAACATCGATAACGATCCAAAATCCCCCAACCCTGCCGATTCCCGCCGCTTCTCGTTCGACATCAACCAGAGCCCAGCCAGAGTGCCGAGCATGTTTCCGGACGGCGGGGGATAGATCAAGAAGAAAAATATTTTCTAGGTTAAGTTCTGCAAAACAAAAGAGTTGCCGCGCCCTATTCCCGTAACGGCGGGTTTCTAAAGGGCTTAAAGGCAAATTCTTCCATTGCATGGGCTTAGCAGGACCGCGAGGGGCGCGGGGGAAGAGCCTGCATAAGACACCGATGCCCACGGCGCGGGGGCGACGTGGACAGAAATTCATGGCTCACCTCTGAGCTATGAGAAATTTATTTCTATCTACTTTAAGCATAGCATGTCGGAGAGGGTAAATGGGACATGGGGGAAAGTTTGTTTTGGCTTTGGGGTGAGAGGGTTACGAGGAAATGGGAGGGCTTGGGGGCTTGACAGGCGTCACCCACCCTTCGAAAACCGCGAAGGCCAGGGCACCGGGTTCAGGCGCCGTCGTAATGGCGGCCTGGCGCGCAAGAGCGTGAAGGAGTGGGCCACGCGTCCTATTTCACGGCTTAGGCGGCTTTTGTTCGAGGAGCGCTGGATCCACCTTGCGGATGATGGACCGCTGGGTTGCCAGACTATCCCGCAGCGTGGTTTGCACCGCACTTGTTTCCGCCCGGGTTTTTCCGACCTCGTCGGAAAGGGTCATGATTTTCTGTTTCACATCGGGCGCTGCGGCGGACTGGCTGACCTGATCCAGCTGTTGCTTCAAGGCAGAAAGCTTGTCCTCCAGCTGCGTCACCGTGTCGGTAGCAGCCTGGGTTTGCTGTGCGGATTGCTGCAGTTCCCATTTGAACCCCGCAATGTCTGCGGAGGTAAAGCCTGCCTTCGCCAAGACGCTCTTCATCACGCCCGGCAGGAGAAGGAACAGCAGCAGTACAACCGCAATGGTTCCTTCGCGTAGAAATGTGACAAATTCCTTCAGAGTGGTGACGGTTCCGGCGCTCTCAGTCATAACATCCTCCTCGACCTGATCGAGAAGCGCACAATGGGCAGCTCGCCGGCCAGGTCTGAATGGTGGGGAGGGTAGCACAGGGGGCGGGACGTTTGTCAGTGCGACTGGCTTGTGTTCTGAAAATGGAACGCCGACGGTTGAGTATCCGGAGGTGGGTCGCGCTTTCCTGCGGGCAGCACCGTGACTCCCCTCCGTCGGGTGCGAAAGAAACGCGATCATTGGACGCGGAAGACCACGTTGCTCGTCAGCGTCCCGCTGGACGTCGTCACCTGCACACTGCCGGCGGTCGCGCCAGTAGGGACGGTGGTCTTAATGAACGAACGCGACATGACTGTGAAGGTAGCCGGTGTGCCGTTAAACGCAACGCTGGTTGCGCTGGTCAGATTCGTGCCAAGGATTTTGACGGGCGCTCCCACCTTGCCAAAGGTGGGGAGGGTCGTCACGAACTGTCCAAGGCCAGTGGATACCCCGAACAATGTGCCGTATCCGCCCGACCCGCCATAGTAGCCTTCCCCGTAGAAGTTCCCATCGGTATCCTGAACCATCGCGCTGATTGGGGTCGCTCCAGTAGTGATGTAACCTAAATTTCCCAGTGTCGTCAGCGTGCCTCCCGTGCTGATTGTGAAGACCGTGCCCGCACTACGAGTGCCGCCATAGCCGGTTGTTCCGTATAAATTCTTGTCAGTTCCTTCGATCAGTCCTCCGACAGGGTTGACACCACCCGTCGAATCGAAGGTGTGCAGAATGGTGAGCGTGCCTACTGAGCTAATCTTGAACACTGTGCCCAGATTGTTTGCACCCCCGCGAAACGTTGTCCCGTAGAAGTTCCCATCGCTGGCCTGGATCAGTGCGCCTTCGGGCGATTCACCGTCAGCCATATTAAACCGATGTAACGTTGTGAACGTGCCAGTTGGGGTAACCATGAAAACTGTGCCACACCCGTCTGTGCAGGCGAAGTTGCCACCATAGGTGGTGGTACCGTACAGATTCCCGTCGCTCCCAAGGACAACCGGTGTCAGAGGATTGGCTCCGTCGCTTCTATTCGAGCCAAAGCTATACAACCTCGTGAGAGTGCCCGACAGAGTGATTCGGAAGACTGTTCCTCGACCGCCGGTGGTACCACCCGTGGCGGTTGTTCCATACAATGCGCCGTCAGTACCCTGAACCAAAGACGCTTCGGGATTGGCACCGTGAATGGAGTCAAAGCTGAATAGAATAGTCAGAGAACCCTCGGGGGTCGTCCTAAATACGGTGCCGAGGCCGAAGGAACCACCGTAACGCGTGGTGCCGTACAGGTTTCCATCAGTGGCAAGCATAAGTCCCGCCACAGGCCCGTCTCCGTCAGTGCAGTTGGTCTGAGCACAAAAACTGTAAAGAGTCGTCAAAGTTCCGTTCGGCGTGATCCTGTAGACCGTGCCCCCGTTGTTTGCTCCGCCGAAGAACGTCGTTCCATATAGATTGCCGTCCGTCCCCTGAACGAGAGGGCCATTGGGATCGCCACCGTTTGCGGCATTAAAGTTCACCACTGCGCGAATGCTCTGCCCCGGCGATGCAATCGCCGCCGACGCGCAGAAAAAAGAAATGCTCAGCAGAAACTTCAGGAAAAGAGGCAGCTTCATGGCATCCTCCAGACGGATGGAGAGTTTCGACAGGGCCGCGCGGCGTGCTAGAAATCCGCCCTTGGGGAAGGCGGGAGTCACTCTACTCCATGCCGAACATGGCGTCAACAGCGCGAGAGTCTGAAGTGTGTGTTGAATCGAGAATCAGACAACTGACGCTGATTGCCTGTTTGATCCTGTAATTTTGTCACTTGTAGCTCTGAAGCCAGCGCACGTAGGGGGTGCGAAACGGCAAGCGCGGCGCTTATTTCACATGTGTGCGCCAGGTTGGATCGCTAACCCCAGGTCTCGCGGGTTTCGAGACCTGGGGTTTTCGCTTGCGCCGCTAGCGAACTCGTTTCGTCACGTCAAGAACTGTTTCGAATGACTGCCGCGTGGCCCGTCCCAGACTCTTATTTCCGAATCATGGCCTCTTCGTAGTGAATCTTTTCCACGCTGCCGTTGTTCGAATGCAGTTCCGAATCCACCACCAGTTTCACCGGGCACCCTTGTGCCGTGACCCACACCGCGCCTTTTTCAAAGCCGCCTGCGCCCAAAACACTCCGGTAGAGCCCCTGCTCGACGGCGTCGCCACGCGCGGTGTCGATCGAATACCTAGTGGCGTCATAGCCATTCATTTTTTCCGCGCCTTCGCGCACGGTGGCGGAGCTGTTCTTGACGAGCGCGATCGCGCTGGACATTCCGGAGATCCCGCTCAGGCCTGCCCACGCCGTATGCCAGCTATCCGCGTCCGAACGCACGCCATGGACCGGATGCGAGCCGCTATTGTTCGCAAACGAGCCATCGATGGTCTGCGGCGTGATGTCCGCTTCCTCGTTCACGGGATTCGACGAATCCTTCTTGTAGGAGTAATGGAATGCTTCTGGCGGATTCTGGATGTGGTCGATCACGCAGTTGAGGTCAATACCGGCGCTGCCGCCCGCCGCGGCTGCAGGCTTTGGCCCCGCCCCGGGATTTTCCTCCGCGTTCTTTGATCGCTTGCTGGAATTGCACCCGGACATCGCCAGCAACGCCAACCCCGCAGTCACCACCAGAGCACGCCTCAGAAATGCCGCCTTGCAATCCCCACAAAATGTCATCTCGATCTCCTTGCGGTCGCGTCCCGAACAAGCGGGGTGGCCGACCCTGCTCCGCCGGAATTGTAATCCCGTGAGCTTCGGCACACCAATTACAGCTTCCGGCTCTCCGTTCAGGGAAGAGGGGGGAGGGGAGGGTACCCCCTGCACGCAGGATCCCTCGCCCCGCTGGAGAAAGCGCGGGGCTTCGGGATGACGCCGGGAAACCAGACGTCAGTCGTCGGTCGTCAGCGACACCAAAGTCAAAAATCAAAGGCGGCCCTTTGGGCCGCCTCAAGCTGACGACTGATGGCTGATGACTGACGACTAGGCTCTGGCCGGGCTTTCTCCGCCCTTGGCGATTCCCGGGCGTCCCGGTTCGGGTTTCAGCACCTGCTGCACCCCGCCGTCGTCGGGTTTGGACGGAGGCGTCATCTTGGGCAGTTCCTTGCCCTCGATGATCAGCTTGATCTCGTTGGCGTCGAGTACCTCGCGCTCCAGCAGCGCGGCGGCGATCCGCTCCAGGGTGTCGTGATTGCCCCCGAGGATGCTCTTGGCGGTCTCATAGCCCTGCTGGATGATGCGGCGTACTTCTTCGTCAATCTTGATTGCTGTGGCTTCGCTGTAGTCGCGATGCTGCGCGATCTCGCGGCCCAGGAAGATCTGCTCTTCCTTCTTGCCGAAGGTCAGCGGCCCCAGGTCGCTCATGCCGAACTCGCAAACCATCTTGCGTGCCAGTTCGGTAGCGCGCTCGATGTCGTTGCCGGCGCCGGTGCTCATCTGGTTGAGGAACATCTCCTCGGCAATGCGGCCGCCCATCATGATGGAGATCTCGGTCTCCAGATAGTCCTTGGTGTAGTTGTGCTTGTCGTCGATGGGCAACTGCATGGTGACACCCAAAGCCATCCCGCGCGGGATGATGGTCACCTTGTGCAACGGGTCGGAATTCGGCAGCTTGGCCGCCACCAGCGCGTGACCCCCCTCGTGGTACGCCGTTACCCTCTTCTCCGCGTCGGAGAGCAGCAGCGACTTGCGCTCCACTCCCATGAGGACTTTGTCTTTCGCCAGCTCGAAGTCATACATGAGCACGGCCTTACGGTTCTGCCGCGCCGCCGCCAAAGCCGCTTCGTTCACCATGTTGGCCAGGTCGGCCCCCGAGAATCCCGGGGTTCCACGGGCCAGCACCGAAAGATCCACATCTTCGGCAAGAGGAATCTTGCGGGTGTGCACCCGGAGAATCTCCTCGCGTCCGCGGACATCCGGCCGGCTCACTACCACGCGCCGGTCAAAGCGCCCCGGCCGCAGCAGCGCTGGATCCAGCACGTCGGGCCGGTTCGTCGCCGCCATCAGGATGACGCCTTCGTTGGACTCGAATCCGTCCATCTCGACCAACAACTGGTTCAGGGTTTGTTCACGCTCGTCGTGCCCGCCGCCCAAGCCAGCTCCCCGGTGACGTCCGACCGCGTCAATTTCGTCGATGAAGATGATGCAAGGGGCATTCTTTTTGCCCTGCTCGAACAAGTCGCGCACCCGGCTGGCACCCACGCCGACGAACATCTCAACGAAGTCCGAGCCGGAGATCGAGAAGAACGGCACATTGGCTTCGCCCGCGACTGCCCGGGCCAGGAGCGTCTTGCCGGTTCCCGGAGGACCCACCAGCAGCACACCCTTGGGAATGCGTCCGCCCAGCTTCTGGAATTTCTGGGCCTCGCGCAGAAACTCGATGATTTCCTTCAGCTCCTCTTTGGCCTCATCCACGCCAGCCACGTCCTTGAACGTGACTTTCTTCTGCTGCATGGAGAGCAGCCGCGCCCGGCTCTTGCCGAAGGAGAGCGCCTTGTTGCCGCCGGTCTGCATCTGCCGGATCATGAAGAACCACAAGGCCGCCAGCAAGATCAGCGGGGCCAGGTTCAGCAACCAGCTGGGCCAGCCTCCGCTATTCATGTCGCGGAAGGTCATGGCCACGCCCTTGTCCCGCAGCGCTTTGATCATGTCCGGGTAGTTCGCCGGAACGGTGGAGTGGAAACCCGAATTGTCGTTGCGGTACTTGCCGTGCACTTCCATGCCGGTGATGGTGACCTCTTTGACGTTGCCCTGGTCCACATCCGACATGAGCTGCGAGAAGTTGATGTCCTTCTCCTTCTGCCCGGCATTGCTGTTCTTCACTACCTGCCAGAGCAGCAAGGCCGACACCACGATCACCAGCCAGAAAACCACGGTTTTGACGGTCGAATTCACTCAAAACTCCTGAAAAGGTGGAACCTTACTCCGAACCGAATTGGAGACAATCCTCCACCCCATTAGATGCCTCTTGCAGGGTTTGGATAGACAAATCCCCAGGTGCCCATTCTAACCGTTCTTGCGCAAAAAAGGACGCCGTTCTTCGGGTGACTTAAGTTATGGGCACAGCTTGGTTTGGAGCCGCCACGTAAGGCAGATTGCGGTTGGTTTGTTCAGGCGATCCCAGCCCGTAGCCAAACACGAAGCCTTCGTCCACCAGGAAACCGAAATAGTCCGGTTGGAGCTGCACCCGGCGGGCCGATTGCCGGTCCAGTAGCGTGGCCAGCTTGACCGAGGCTGCCCCCCGCCCCCGCAGATCGCTCATCAGGAAATCGCTGGTCACGCCGGAGTGGACCAGGCCTTCCACCAGCAACACATGCTGACCACGAATATCGGGCTCGTGACTGAAGAAGATTTCCACAAAATCCGCCTGGCCGCTGCCCTGCTGCCGACGGTACCTGGGTTTGATGAACTGGCAGATTACCGGAACCTCCAGCGCCCGCACCAGGTCCGCCATGAAGATAAAGCCGTTCTCCAGCAGTGCCAGGGCATGGATGGTCTGTCCGCGGTAGTCGTCGGAAATCTGGCGCGCCATCTCGCGCACGCGCTTCTGGATCTGCTCCGCCGCGATGACCACGCGGAACTGCTCCGCTTTCGAGACCTGATTCATGCTGTGGCGCGCGCCTCCTTAGCGCCCAACCTCGCGGATCACCACTGCTTCCCCGGCCCCAGCGCGGGGACGCAGCTTTGCCGGGGCCGCGAATCCCCGGACCCACACGACCTCAGATCCGCTCACCACCACCGGCCAGAGCTTGCGTTCCGGGCCGGTCACCTGCCGCTCCTGCAGCAGTTCCTTGATCTTTTTCGGAGTCTTTGTATGCGCCGGCCAGAAGCGGTCTCCGGCGCGCCAGTTGCGCACGCGTAACTCTTTTGCCAGTAGCGCTGGTTCCAACAAATGCTCGGGATTATACCCCGCCTGTGTGCCTACCGGTACCAGCACGGCTTCAAAGCGCGCCGCCGCCTCCGGAACTTCAATCTGCCCGGGAATGGTGAGCAGGTACTCGTAGTCGGAGTTCTTCACTGCAACAGCGGCTGCTGAGGTGAACCGAACTTCGTTCTTGTGTCGCGACGCGCTCCAGCCGGCGGGCAAGACCGTTGACTTCGCCGCTCGGGCATGGCCCGATGCTACTTCGAGAACCTCTTCCACGTGGCGGAACTCCAGTCGCAGCCCCAACGACTCGCCCGCCGCGCGAACTACGCGCCGCTGGAGTGCCAGGGGCAGGCGCGCAAGCACCCCCGTTTTCAGCATGCCGCTCGCCGCCTGAGTGGTCCCCACCGCCCACACATGAGGCAGCACTTGCTGGATTTGCTGCTGCCAGTATTCCTCCTCCGCACGCGCGATTTCCGCGGTCTCTGCCAGGGCCTCGCGTACCGCTGGGTTCAGGTTGCGCTCCAGCCGCGGCAAGATTCCGTGCCGCACCCGGTTGCGCGCATGCCGCAGGTCACGGTTGCTGCGATCCTCGCGCCAACCTTGCCCAAGGGCAGCCAGGTAGGCTTCCAGAGTTTTTCGTCGGGTCTCTAGCAAGGGTCGAATGATGGAGGCCATTCCCTGACGACTGACGACCGACGACTGACGACTGACTGACAACTGGGGATAAATTCCCGACAACCCGCGCGTCCCGGAGCCCCGTACGAGCCGCAAAAGCACCGTCTCAGCCTGATCGTCAAGCGTGTGCGCGGTGGCAATTCGATCCACAGCCCCGTTCAGCAGCAACCGCCGGAAAAATGCGTAGCGCAGTTCGCGCGCTGCCGTCTCCAGGCTGAGATGCCGCTCCGCCGCGTGGCTCTTCACGTCACCGCTTTCGCGGTTCAACTGCAGCTTGTGTCGGCGGGCCAATTCCGCGACGAATTGTTCATCCTGGTCGGACTCCGCTCCGCGCAGCTTGTGGTTGAAGTGGACGACCGAGAGGACCACCCCAAGGTCTTTGCGCAAATCGAGCAGCAGGCATAGCAGCGCGACCGAATCCGCTCCCCCCGAGACCGCCACGCCCACGCGGTCTCCCGGCTTCAGCAGTTCGTGCCGCCGGATGAAATCGAGCACGCGCTGGGCCAGCTTTTGCACGGCTCCATAGTACATCCGCAGGTTGCTAGAAGTGGTTGGGTGGGAGCCGGTCTTGTGCCTCAGAAAAAGCCACGCCGAGCGAAGCTCGGCAACCTCTGTGGCCTCCGCGGCTAGCCCTGATTAGCTAGCTCAGCATCTTATTGATTTCCGCGTGCGACGGCGCGCCTTCCAGCGCCTTGTAGGTTCCCGACGACTTCAGTTCCTCGGCCATGCTGCGCACCAGTCCCAGCGTCGCCCGCATCGGTCCCGACCCCAGGCTCACCCGCGCTACGCCCAGCTTCTCCAGTTCGGGTACCGATGGAAAGCCCGGCCCGGCCAGGATGTTGACCGGACACTTCAAATCCTGCACGATCCGCCGGATCGTCTCGGTGTCACCCAATCCCGGGACGAACACGCACTCCGCACCCGCATCGCGGAATGCCAGCAAGCGCCGCACCGCTTCGTCATAGCGTTTGGCCGGGTCTCCCACCTGCAGCAGATATACGTCGGTGCGCGCATTCAATACCAGCAACACACCGGTCTTGAGCGCCGCCTCGCGGATGGCGCGAATCTTTTCCAACTGGAGGGACAGGTCCACCAGCGGATCAGCAGGGTCATCCGTGCCGTCCTCGAAGTTCATGCCGACGGCACCGGCGTCAATTACGGCGCGAGCGGTTTGGGCGGCATCCTCAGGACGGTTGCCGTATCCCGCTTCGACGTCCGCGGTTACTGGGACCTTTACCGCCCTGGCAATGCGGGCCACCCGCGCCAGCATCTCCTCGCGCGAGATTTTCTCTCCGTCAGGATAGCCCAGTGTGAATGCCACTCCGGCGCTGGTGGTGGCAATAGCGCCGAACTCGGCTTCTTCAACGACACGTGCGCTGGCCACATCCCACACATTTGGCAGCAACAGAACGTGCGGCCCACGATGCATGGCGCGGAAGGCATTGGCCTTGGCTTTCTGCTTTTCGATATCTGACATCCCTTGTCACCATGAGCACCCAAGTCTGGCATTCTGCCTGGCTGAATGCTGAGTGCTGAATGCTTCTTCCTACCCCTCACTCTTCCGCATTTTCGCCAGGAATTTTCCCAGGCTCACCAACGCTCGGCTCACCGTCCCCCGCCCGATCTCCTGGGTATCGTCGCGGGCGGTAACCCGCAGCGTATAGAACCGTCCGTCGAAGGACTCCAGCACCGCCTCGGCGAAAATGTGCGCCCCAATCCCGCTGGCCGCGCGATGCTCAACATGAATCGCCGTGCCTACGGTGATCTCGTCGCCTTCGCAGTAGGGTTGCAACGCGTGAAAGGCCGCCGTTTCCATCAGACGAATCATGTCAGGCGTGGAATACACCGGCGGCAGCTCGGGACGATGCGAAGTCAGCGTGTGTTTGAACTCCACCGTTTCCTCGGTTTGGCCACGAGCACCGATGGGCATTGCTTTCGCCATAGCAGGAATCTTCTCCAAAAAGAAAAGAGCCAATGATTCTATCGAATCACCGGCTCACCCGATCTCTCTTGATTGGTCTACGCTACCTTGGCCATGCGCCGCGCTTCAATTCCGTCCAGCGCCCGCCATAGGGCCTTGGCCGCGCGTTCTCCGGCAGCCAGCGCTTTTTCAGCTGTCTGCGGATTCGCCTCCAGGCGTTTGCCCAATTGCCGGCGCCACACCTGCGCGTGATACACATCGGCCGTGGTATGCAGGGTGAAATATCCGCAGGTCTTTTCATCCGCGGCATACATTGCTTGCAGCCCGCGCGCCTTCTCTTTCGCCACTCGCGGCACCTGCGACTCGTAGGCATAAAATGCGGCCAAAGCCTCCTCCGGCGTTCCGGTCTCGGCTACTCCATGAAAGAACCCCATCAGGTCCTTGATCTCGGCCAGCGGCTGATGCCCGCGCAGGTCGCGGCCGGCTCCCATGCCTTCGACAAAATCCAGCCACAGGTCCGAATGTGCTGTGGCAGGCTCGCCAAACAAGTCTTCCGCGCCCTTTTCGTCGCTCATATTGGCCAGCACGGCCCGCCGCAACTCGCCATCTTCCAGGCGAATGCCGAGCTCGGCCAGGTAGGTAGGAAAAGCTTCAACGTGATGGTAGTAGTCCTGCGCGTACCCCCGCAGATCGTCTCGCGTGAGTTCGCCCGCCGCCCACGCCTTATAAAAGGGATGACAAAGCAAGTCATGTTTCGCGATGCGCGCATCCAGTTGCTGGAAGAATTCTTTGGTAGTCATGCCAACTCCTCGATCAAGGAATGAAGTAACCACTATAAGTGCAGCGGGGCCTTCGATCAAATTGCTAAAATAGGAACCTGCGCCGTACGCAAGCCCCTCCTCATGGGTGCGTGGGGTTCCTGGATCACATGCAGCGGTTCACTGAACAATTCGACGTGGTCGTGGTTGGCGCCGGTCATGCCGGATGCGAGGCCGCTATGGCCGCCGCCCGTATGGGCCTACGGACTGCGCTCTACACGCTGAATGTAGATCTAATCGCGCAGATGTCCTGTAACCCCGCGGTGGGCGGCATCGCCAAGGGGCACCTGGTGCGCGAAGTGGACGCGCTCGGCGGCATCATGGGCGAAGTCACCGATGCGGTCGGCATCCAGTTCCGCCTGCTCAATACTTCCCGCGGACCCGCCGTCTGGTCTCCCCGTGCCCAGTGCGACAAGCAGGCCTATCGCCTCAAGATGCGCGAGGTGCTCGAGTCGCAATCGAACCTGAAGATCAAGCAGGCGGAAGTGGCGGAGTTGATTGTGGAAGAGTCGTTGGTCGTTGGTCGTTCGTCGTTGGCAAACACCGTTGATGAAGGCGATTTTGCTAACGACCATCGACCAACGACCAACGACCGGCTAATCTGTCGTGGCATTCGGCTGCGTGACGGCCGCACCGTCGGCGCTGCTGCGGTCATCATCACTACCGGCACCTTTCTCAACGGGCTGATCCACTGCGGCGAGCAGCAATACCCCGCCGGACGCAGCGGCGAGCCGCCGGCCATCCTTCTGGGCGAAGCCCTGAAGAAACTTGGCCTGCGCGGATGCCGTCTCAAGACCGGCACGCCCCCGCGCCTCGATGGACGCACCATTGACTGGTCGCGCTTCCAGATGCAGCCCGGCGACGCCGACCCCACGCCCTTCAGTTTTCGCACCCGGCGGGTAGCGCACCATGACCGGCAGGTCCCCTGCTACATTGCATGGACCACGCCCGAGACCCACCGCCTCATCCGCGAGAATGTGCATCGGTCCCCCATGTACAGCGGCCAGATTCAATCCATTGGGCCGCGCTACTGCCCGTCGATCGAAGACAAGATTGTCAAATTCCCCGACAAGACCACGCACCAGCTCTTCCTCGAGCCCGAGGGCCTGAACACCCACGAGATCTATGTCAACGGCATGAGCACGTCGCTTCCGATCGATGTTCAGATGGCGATTCTCAAGTCCATTCCCGGGCTCGACAACGCCGAGATGATGCGTCCTGGCTACGCCATTGAATACGACTCCATCGATCCCACAGAACTCGAGCGCACGCTGGAAACCAAGAAGATCGCAGGCCTCTTCCTGGCCGGACAGATCAACGGCACCAGCGGCTATGAAGAAGCCGCGTGTCAGGGCATCATGGCGGGAATCAACGCCGCGCTGAAGGTGAAGAACGAGCCGCCGCTCATTCTCGACCGCACCGAGGCTTACACCGCGATCCTGATTGACGACCTCATCTCCAAGGGCACCAACGAGCCTTATCGTATGTTCACCTCGCGCGCCGAGTTCCGCCTGCATTTGCGTATTGATAACGCCGACCGCCGCCTCACACCCCACGGACGCCGCGTCGGGCTGATCTCCGACGCCGCCTGGGCCAACCACCTCGCGAAGCAGCAGCGCCTGGAAGCGATGAAGCAGTTGCTGGAGAAAACGAAACTCACGTCTGAAATGATCGCGAGGATTCAGGAGGTGGCTCGAACCTCCCCCCCTTGTCATGCTGAGCGGAGCGAGGCACAGCCGAGCGAAATCGAAGGACCTTGCGCGGTGCCGGCCGAGTGGGCCTCTGTCCTCGGCCAGACCTGCTCCCAGTTGCTCAAGCGCCCGGAAGTTGCTATCGAGCAACTGGTGCCTGTGCTGCGTGAGCTAAGCCCGAGCTTCTTTGAAAGGCGTGATTCCTCTGCGTCCCCGGCGTTTTTCATTTCCAGTGAAATCCGCAACGAGCTCAAGTCGGTCGAAACCGAAATCAAGTACGAAGGCTACCTGCAACAGCAGCAGCGCGCCATTGATCGTCTGAAGAAGGCCGAACAGCGCACCATTCCCGAGTGGTTTGACTATGGCAACGTCAGCGGCCTCTCCCGCGAGATGCAGGAAAAGCTCGTCAAGGTCCGCCCCCACACCCTGGGCCATGCCTCCAGAATTCCCGGTGTGACTCCCGCCGCCGTGTCGTTGGTGAACGTCTACATCGAGATCCAGGCCCGCCGGCGGGACCAGGCGGCGGTTCTGTAGTTTCAACCGAAATTGTTCTTCTCTGTGCCGCTGTGCCTCTGTGGTAAAAACTAAAGTCCATGCTCAACGCCCGCCAGCACTTCCCCGGTCTCCTCGGAAAGATCTTTCTCGACGCTGCTTGCATCTCTCTCGCTCCCCGTCCCGCGGTCGAGGCCATCCAGAAATTTCTCGACCTCTCCATGGTTTGCCCGCATGAGTCCGCCACCGCCCAGCACATCGTCATGGACGAAATGCGCGCCGTGGCTCGTCCTGCCGCTGCTCGCCTGATTAACGCCCACGAAGATGAGATCGCCCTGGTCGAGAGCACAACCCACGGCCTGTCTCTGGCCGCCGATGCCATCCGGCTCGAACCCGGCGACCGCGTGCTGCTCTGCGATCTGGAATTTATGGAAGTGGCCGTCCCCTGGGTGCAGAAGAAGAGAGAGGGCGTCGAGATTGATGTTGTTCCCAACCGTAACGGGAAAATCCAAATCGAGGACATTGTCGCCCACCTCACGCCCCGCACCAAGGTGGTTGCCGTGAGCTCCGTGCAGTGGACGAACGGCTACCGCCTCGACCTCGCCGCCCTTAGTCGGCTCTGCCGCGATCGTCAGGTCTGGCTGTTGGTAGACGCCATCCAGCAACTCGGCGCTGTCCCGCTCGACGTGCAGCAAACGCCGGTGGATATCCTCGCCTGCGGCGGGCACAAATGGCTCAATGCGCCCTTCGGCTGCGGGTTTCTCTATGTCCGCCGTGACCTACTGGCACAACTCCGGCCATCTCTCACCGGCTATCTCTCCATCCAGGATCCGCCGGGCGGGTGGGGGGAATACTTCCAGACCCCCACCATAACCCCGGTTCAGGATTACCCCTTCGTATCCACGGCTCGCCGCTACGAAACCGGTGGGACAGCGAATTATCCCGGCGCGGTTGGCCTGGCGGCCTCCCTTAACCTCATCCACAGTCTCGGGCAGCAACCGATCGCCGAACATGTCCATGCGCTCACTGAGCAACTCATCGCCGGACTCGACCAGCTACCGGTCACCGTGGTTACGCCCCGGGCACGCAAGAATCGGTCTGGCATCGTTACGTTCTCGGCCGGTTCCGCGGAGGAAAACGTCAAACTCATGAACCGGCTGCTCGAGAAAAAAATTCTGGTCTCGGTGCGTTACACCTCGAACATCGGCGGTGTCCGCGTTTCATGTCATTTCTACAATTCCGCGGAGGACATCGAAACCCTGCTTGCTGAGTTGAAACGCCTATTGAGTTAGGGCTCCGGCCCGACCCGGCTCGCCGTAACAAGACACTGGGAGTCTGTCTTCAAGGCAGCGGCAACAGTTTTTCTGCTCGCGAGCGATTCCCCAATGTGCCGCCTCCCGCTAGAATAGCTGGGCCCCTCCGGGGCAATCGCCATGAAAACAACAAGACTCTTCGTCCTCTTCTTCGTCGGCTGCTTCCTGCTCACGGCCCAGGCGCAGACCGCCTCCGAAGCCCCCAAGCTGCAGCACTTCGATCCCAACCAGGCCGACCGTTCGCTGGATCCGTGCCAGGACTTCTACAAGTTCGCTTGCAGCAAATGGTTCGCGGCCAACCCGATCCCGCCGGACCAGTTTTACTGGGACACCTCCGGCGAGCTCGAGAAATGGAACGAAACCGTCTTGCGCGAAACCATGGAGAAAGCCTCCTCCGCCACCCCGGACCGTACGCCGGTGCAGCAGAAGGTGGGCGACTTCTGGGCGGCGTGTATCGACGAGAAGGCAGTGAACGAGGCCGGCACCCGCGATCTCGCGCCGGAGCTGCGCCGTATTGACGCCTTACAGAGCAAGAGCGCACTGGCCGACGAGGTAGCACACCTGCACATGACCATCCCCGCTGCCTGGCAATCCGACAACAATGCCGCGCAGGTGGCGTTTTTCGGCTTCGGGTCCGGACAAGACCTCGACGATGCTTCGCTGGTCGTGGTGTTCGTCGATCAAGGCGGCATGGGCCTCCCGGGGCGCGATTTTTACCTCAAGGACGATGCGAAATCCGGCGAGATTCGCTCCAAGTACGTGAGCCACGTCAGCAAGATGCTGGCGCTCTCCGGCGAGGGCAAAGACCAGGCCGACAAAGACGCCGCGATGATTCTCACCATGGAAACGGCCATGGCCAAGGTGGCCATGGACAATGTGAGCCGCCGCGATCCCAAGAACCTCAACAACAAGATGTCGCTCCCACAGTTGCAAGCGCTAACGCCGTCCTTCGCCTGGAACCGCTACCTCAACCTGGTGGGAGCGCCGCAGCCCGACCACTACCTGGTGACCTCTCCCGAATTCTTCAAAGGCCTGGAACAACTCATCCAGCAGCACCCGCTGGAGCACTGGCAGGCCTACTTGCGGTGGCACCTGGTGCATGGCTCCGCTCCCTACCTCGCCAAGCCGTTCGTGGACGAAAACTTTGATTTCTACTACCACACGCTGGCCGGCGCTCCTGAACAATTGCCCCGTTGGCGCCGCTGCGTGCGCGCCGCCGACAGCTACCTAGGCGAAGCCCTGGGCCAGGCTTATGTGGAGCGCGCCTTCCCGCCGGAAAGCAAACGGCAGGCGGTGGAGCTGGTAAACGACGTCGAGGCCGCCCTGAACCGCGACATCGACAGTCTCGACTGGATGACACCCGTCACCAAGAAAGAAGCGCAGAAGAAGCTGCATGCCATCGAGGACAAGATCGGCTATCCCGATCACTGGCGGGATTACTCTTCCGTGGCCATCACGCGCGACAGTTATCTGAATAATATTCATGCCGCGACAGCCTTCGAACTCCACCGCCAGCTCGCCAAGGTGGGCAAGCCGGTCGATCGCAGTGAGTGGTTAATGACGCCGCCCACCATCAACGCCTACTACGATGCCCAGCTGAATACCATTAATTTCCCCGCAGGCATCCTGCAGCCGCCTGCGTTCGAGCCCCAGGCCGACGTGGCCGTCAACTACGGTGGGATTGGCGCCGCCATTGGCCACGAGATCACCCACGGCTTCGATGACCAAGGCCGCAAATTTGACGCCAATGGCAATCTCCACGACTGGTGGACGCCGGAAGATGGGAAGGCTTATGAAGAGCGCGGCAAGTGCATTGCCGACCAATACACTGCGGAAGTTCCCGAGGCCGGGGTAAAGCAGGACGGACGGCTCACGCAGGGGGAAGACACTGCTGACAACGGCGGCACACGCATTGCCTTCATGGCTCTCCAGGCCCGGCTTCAGAAAGACGGGGTTGCACTCGACGCGAAGGGCGCCGATGGCTGGACGGCGCGGCAGCGCTTCTTCCTCTCCTACGCCAACTCGTGGTGCACCGAGGTGCGCCCCGAAGCCCTCCGGAGCCTGATCCTCACGAATCCACACTCGTTTCCGCGCTACCGGGTGAACAACGTGGTTTCCGACATGCCGGAGTTTCAGCAGGCCTTCGGCTGCAAGAAAGGCGCCCCAATGGTCCGCGAGAATGCCTGCCGGGTGTGGTGAATGCGATGCACGCTAATGCCAAGCTGTGCGGACTTTGCTACGCACAGATCGACAGCCCGGTCGGACCTCTGCTGTTGGTAGGTGACGATGCCGGCCTTCGGAAGCTGGAGTTCATGAAAGGACGGCGGGAGGTGATACCGGATCCCTCCTGGCGGGAGGACGTGCGGCCCTTGCGGGAGGCAATCCGTCAGCTGCGGGCCTATTTTGCCGGAAAGCTCGAGAACTTCGATCTTCCGCTGGCCCCCGAGGGGACGCCGTTCCAGCGGTCGGTGTGGAAGCTCCTCTGCGAGATCCCGTATGGCGAAACCATCTCCTACGGTGAGCTGGCGCGGCGTGTCGGCAATCCAAAGGCTTCGCGCGCGGTTGGGTTGGCGAACGGGTCTAATCCGATCGCGATCGTGATCCCATGCCACCGAGTGATCGGTAGTAACGGCAAACTAACCGGGTATGGTGGGGGGCTGCCTCTGAAGGAGAAGCTTCTGGCGCTGGAGCGGCGGCAGTTGACGTTGCTGTGAGCGCGCCACTGTGCAAAGATCGCCCAGTCTTGCGGGGTTGTGAGTGCTATGGCGATTTATCAACAGCGAGCCTAGGCACAGCGGAGGTATAATGCGGTTCGTTTTGCGCGAACGGAGGATTCCGATGAGGAAAATGTCGGTCTTTCTTGCAGCAGCACTACTAGCCCTTTGTGTGAGTGCGTCAGGGCAGACGATAGTCAGAAAGTTCAAACTCCACAGTCAAACCGGCATCATCTCTCCCCGAAAGATATTCGTCCCAGGGGTGGCTGGTTTGTATCGAGTGTCCACGGTCATGGTGTTGACGCAGGCCAATGGCAATGTTGGAACTGCATGGTATTGGGGACTATTGAATTCCAAGCAGGGGCAAACCTCCGGCCAGCAGACGGCAATTGCATATCCCTTGTACGTAGGTAGCCTGGATACCGGCATGGCCAGCGGTGTGATCACACTTTCTAGTGATGCGGGACAACCGATCATGTTTTCCACTGTCCCCGGTGGGGATGTGACTGGCGCAATTTACGACGTATACATCGTAATCGAGCGACTATAGTAGCCATTTCCCTCAACGCGGCGTCCAAATTACCTGAACTATCCAACTGTTGTAACCAGGCGTGGGTGTTGAAAAACTCACTTTCTAGAAATCCGCAGAAATTAGATCGCGTCAGGATGCCCTACAAACGACTTTCTCTGCTTGGCTAGACATTTTCTATCCCCCCAATTCTCCCTGATTTCTGGAATCTCGAGTTTTTCAACAGCCACAGGCGATAGCACTCAGAACCCCCGGGAGCTAACGTAGCGGCTGAGTTGATCGCAGTTTACCAGCCTCGCGCCCTGGGCTCTAATCCTCCGCTCCTTTCGGGGCCGGATGGTGTGATCCACCTCTCGCGAGCAATGAACCTTGTCAGGCAGGCACCGGCTTCGGGTACCATAGAGATACAGACCAGGGGCCAAAAGCCCCGACTTCCTGCATCCAATATGAAGATGAACAACCGTACCCTCTTTGCTTTCAGCGTCCTGCTGCTTGCAGCCGTGGCCCTCGCCCAGAAAGACACTTCTGCCCTCAAGCCGCCCAAAGGCGCGCAGGTGGCCATCGTGGTCTTCGAGGACCTGCAGTGTCCCGATTGTCGACGTGCCGCTCCCCTGGTGGAGCAAGCCGCCAAGACGTACAAGATTCCGGTGATCCGCCACGATTTTCCTCTGCCGTTTCACAACTGGTCGTTCGATGCTGCCGTCATCGCCCGCTACTTCGACACCAAGTCCAGGCAGTTGGGCATTGACTTCCGCGACTACATGTTTGAACACCAGCCCGAGGTGACGCCGCAGAATCTGCGCGGATTCGCCGAAAGGTTTGCCGCGGAGCACAAGGTGGACTTGCCCTTTGTGGTTGATCCCCAGGGCAAACTCGCGGCTGCTGTGACCGCCGACCGCGACCTCGGCCAAAGGGTGGGCATCGAGCACACGCCGACCATCTACGTAGTCAGCAACAAGACCCAGGGCAAACCGTTCGTGGAAGTCGTGGACCGCAGCCAGTTATTCCAGTTGATCGATGCCATGAAGCGCGGCGAGTAGGGCGGCTTGGCGGCTAACCCATTCTCTCGTGTTCCAACCGGGCTTGGTCGAACTCCTGCACTCTCTCCCGCACGCTCAGCACGTGAGCCGGCAAGGTCAAATGGCTGCCTTCCTCGAGGATGGGAATCAGCTTGTCGAACTCCGGACCGGAGTGTGAACCGGTCACCACGATGCGGATGGGATGAAACAACTCTTTGCCTTTGGCGCCGGTCTCTGCCTTCACTTCATTCACGATTTGCTTGAACCGCTCGGAAGTAAGTTTTCCCGCCCGCGCCAGATCGTCTTCCAAAATCTTCGACGTAAACTGGGTGAACACCGCATCGGTATGGGGCCAGCCGAGCACTTCCGCATTCTCAGGGGCGGCCAGCGCGGCCTTGGCGTCGTAGTGGAAGATCAGAGAGGCCCGCGCCGGGAGCTGATCGAGACGATCCACCGATGGCGCCAGCAACTGCGTCACCCGCGCCAGCCAGTCCGCAATCGGCGGCGGAGGCTGCCAGATCTGGACTTGGATCGACTTGATGCCGTGATGCTTCGCCATTTCGGCCAGCATGGCCTGAGCATAGTACGCGAGCGCCAGCCGGTTGATCCGTTCCGGCGAGCTCTCCTTGATGTAGTGCCGGTTCAGCCAGTACAGCTTGTCCATGTCGAACACCGCCGGCGACGGCGTTACGCGTTCCAGAGAGAATTCCTTGACCAACTCCGCCTGCGCGAAGATCTCGCGCGTGCCTCCGCTTGGGGCCCATCCCAGCAGCGCGAGGTAGTTCACCAACGCCTCCGGCAACACGCCCATCTCGCGGAAGTTCGCAATCGAGGTCGCCCCGTGCCGCTTGGAAAGCCTTTCGCGATCGCTACCCAGGATGGTGGAAAGATGAGCAAACTCCGGGACCGGCCAGCCCAGCGC
>JAIQET010000021.1 GCA_020073645.1 Terriglobia bacterium
TTCCTTCTCCAGCTTCAGCGCGGCCTCGCGCACAACCTTCAGATGGGAGCTGGCGTCGTGCATGAGGATTACCCCGTAGGGGCTGACCTGCGGCAGGAAGCGACGTACCTCCTGCTCGCGGACCGGCATGTCACTGTCGCTGAACAACAGGTCAATCTTGCCTTCCACCTTCATCTCCAGGCTGGATTCGTTACGCAGCTCGATCCAGCCCGCCACTGCCGACTGGCCAATCCGCTCCTTCGCCTTGGCAAATACCACAGGATCGAATTCGCAACTGATGACCTTGCCCCGCCCGTTGGCCTTCAGGCCCTCGGCCAGCCAGATGGTGCTAACCCCGCTGAAGGTGCCGGTTTCAACTATGAGCTCGGGTTTGATGGTGGTGACCAGGGTACGCAAGAACTCCAGGACCTCGACCTCCGCGGTCATAGAGTCGAACATGCTCCAGCGTTCGGGATGCGGGCACTCGGGCGTCGCCCGGTGATACTCCGGCTGCAGGGCGTCGCCGGTTCGCTCGATTTGCCGCAGAATGCGGTGCTCCTGCTTTTCTTTCTTGAATATCCGTCGCAGGGACATGAAAAGGCAGTATACGGGAACGCGATGTGTCAACCCAGTGCTTGGTCAGTAGACGTCACAACCGGCCAATCTCCTCGGCATACGCCCGCCCGACCACTCCCTGGTTAACACCGCCCAGCATTCCGGGATCCACGATGTTCTTCCAGAAGTCATTATTGTCAGGATCGTCGCCCGCCATGCTCTTCCGAAATGGCTCGAGATCAACGTGCATGTCCTCGAGGTTGGGAACTTTGGTCCGCGAGTTAAATCCGACTTTAGGCGCCTGTTCGTGAACCTGTTTGACCACAGAATCGAGAAGTGCAATCACCTCATTCATGTAGGTTTTGTCGTGCAGCAACATGCCGTGTCCCGGAACGATGACGTCGGTATCCATCCGGCTCATGGTCCGGAGCACTTCGACCCACTCCCGTGGATAGCTCATACGCATATACGGGATGGGCCAGGTCAAGAGATCACCCGTGATCAGGACCTTCTCCCGCGGCAGGTAAACCAGCGCGTCGCCCGGAGTGTTGCCTCGCCCTAAATGTTCCACCTGCACCTCGCGGTTCCCGATATCCAGCACGAGTTCATGGTCGAAGGTGATCGTCGGGGTCTGGTACTTGAAATTTCGATATTCGGCGATTTCATTCTCCACTTGGGCGATCTGTTGCGGAACTGTAGCCTTCTCCTCCGCAGAGAGCGCCTTACCGTCTTCGTCCATCCCGCTTTCGAGCTCTTTCTTCAGGGCAGGAAGAGTTACTGTCGAAGGCCGGCCGTTCGGGTCGGCGACATTGGCTGCGAACGCCGGATTTGCGTCGTCCATGAATCTGCGGGTCTCCGTCTGGGCAATGATTTCGACGTCCGGAAATGCGTCCTTGTAGACACTGTTGCCGGCGTTGTGGTCAATGTGAAAGTGAGTATTGAGCAGGTAGCGAACCGGCTTCGAGGTGAAACGCTTGATCTCGGCGATATCTTCTTTGGCGCTGCTGGGCAGAAAACATGCATCCACCACGAACACTGCGCGATCGCCGATGATGACTGTCGTGTTTCCCTCGGGCCAGACCCCCACGACCGCGTCTTTATGAATGATGACGTACACTCCGTCCGCAACCTTGGTGACACCGCGTTGCGTCGTCACCCACGAGGCCCCTTGCGCGAGACTCGCCAGCGCGAGAACTAGTGAAACGCAGATCGCATTCGAGATCACTACTGTGGACAACCCACGCTTCCGCACCATTCTTTTCATTCCAGGTTCTCCGCCTTGGTCTCGTTCGGGCTCTGGGCGTGTTTAGACTCTGCTTCAGCGCAATGGATAGCAGGAGATCCCGAGACCAAGGTGGTTGGCGCTCGCCGGGGCCACTCCTCCCGTGCCCGGGTTCTGACATGTTAGATTTGAAATCATGCGATCGATCCTGCAGAAACGCGCGTTGCGCTACGTTTTCGCGGCCAACGTGATCTCCATGCTGGGCAGCGGCATGAACGCTGCTGCCGTTGCGTGGTACATCCTGCAGGCAACGCATTCGGAAATGGCGCTGGGGACGTTTGCCGTCCTGCAGACAATCCCGGCCATGCTGATGCTTCCCTTCACCGGCGTCATCATTGACCGCGAAGACCGGCGCCGGCTGGTTATGTGGCTCGATGCGCTGCGCGCCATCATCATTCTGATGGTTTCTCTGCTGGCATTCGCTGGCAAGGCGAGGGTCTGGGAACTCTACCTGATGAACACCCTGGTAGCGGCGGGTTTCTGGATGTTCTGGCCCACCATCACCGCGCTCATCCAGGAACTGACCCCTGGCGAGGAATTCGTCCACGCCAACACCTTTCTGCTGGCGGGAATCCAGGGCGGCTGGCTGATTGCCGGCTCCATCGTCGGGTTTGTGTACAACCACATCGGCCTGGGCGGGGTGCTGCTCATCGACTTCTCTACCTACCTGGTGTCGTTTCTCTGCTACTTCGCGGTGCGCAAGGGACGCCACGTGGTGCCGCGTCCGGCAGAGTTACGCGCCGACATCATTGCCGCCGAGACGGCGCTGGAACGCTTCTTGCGCGAGATGCGCGAAGGCATCCAGTTCCTGCGCGGCAAGCCGAAGATTGTTCTGCTGGGGACCAGTTGGGCGCTGTTCCTGAGCGCCATGCTGACCGGAGTGGTGGTGACGCCGCCGCTGAGCGACAAGATTTTCCACGCCGGCGCCACCGGCTACGGCTGGCTGAATGCGGGGTGGGGCACAGGAGCCTTTCTGAGCGCCCTGTACGCCCCGCAGGCGATTGCCTGGCTGGGTTCCCGCCGCTCCATTGCCATCTCCATGGGCGTGCTGGCCATGTGCATGGTCCTGGCCCCGCTCTCTCCGCTGCTGGCCATCGCGGTGGCCGTGTACGGGCTCATGGGTTCCGGCCGCGGTGTGAGCGGCGTTGCCATCAACACCAGCCTCATGGAACAGGTTCCACAACATTTCATGGGACGCGTGCAGAACACTTTCTATTTTGCCGGCACCGCGTTGCAAATCGTCCTAGCCCTCACGGTGGGGGCAGTCGCTCAGTTCAACCTGGTGGCGGGATTCTCCATCATTGGTTTGGTCTACGCCGGGGCGTTTCTGAGCGCCAGTTGGCCGGTGTCGGCTGGGGCTGCGGTGCAGGAAGCCAGCCCGGCAGAGTGATTTTCACTTGCCAATTTCCAATTGCCAATTGGACCGCAAGCCGAAAACCAGGACAAATCGGCAATCGGCAATTGAAAATTGACAATTGTTCTCTGTGCCTCTGTGTCTCTGTGGTAAATCTTGTTATCCTTTCTCTTCAAATTTCAGGAGACACTCATGTCATCCAGCCTCGAAGGCCGCACAGCCGTCGTCTTCGGAGTCGCCAACAAGCGCAGCATCGCCTGGTCGATCGCGCAGGGTCTGCACAGCGCGGGCGTCAAACTCGCCGTTACCTATCAGAACGAACGGTTGAAACTGGAGGCGGAGGACTTGATCCTTTCCCTGCCCGGAGCCGAAGCCTTTCAGTGCGATGTGTCAAGTGATGCGGAGGTGGAGCAGCTATTCACCCGGCTCAAGGAGCGTTACGGCAAGCTGCACATTCTGGTGCACAGTGTCGCGTTCGCGCCGGCGGAAGAGATGAAGGGAGATTTCGTCAATACCACGCGGGAGGGCTTTCGCATTGCCCACGACGTCAGCGTGTATTCTCTGATCGCACTCGCCCGCGCTGCCGCGCCCCTCATGGAAGATGGCGGCAGCATGATCACCATGACCTATTACGGCGCTGAAAAAGTCGTACCTCACTACAATGTGATGGGCGTGGCTAAAGCCGCGCTGGAGTGCACGGTGCGCTATCTGGCCCATGACCTGGGCAAACGCAAGATCCGGGTGAATGCCATCTCTGCCGGCCCTATCAAGACCCTGGCCGCGCGCGGCATCTCCGGCCTGGGCGACATGCTCAAGTCCCACGCCGAACGCGCCCCGCTGCAACGCAACGTGGACGTGAACGAAGTAGGCGCCACGGGAGTCTTTCTCGCCTCCGACGCCAGCTCGGGCATCACCGGCGAGGTGATCTACGTGGATTGCGGGTACAACATCATGGGGTTCTAGAGGCTATTGTTTGCGTACTTTGCGGTTAAGAGCTTTTGACCGCAAAGGTCGCTAAGTACTCGCAAAGGGCGCAAAGAAAAACGAGATCAGCGGCTTTCCACTTTGATTCGTCGCTCGTTCTCCCCCACCCGCTCCAGCGCAATCTCCACATCCCGTTCCCGCAAGAAGCGCGCGAACTTCTCTCCCCACTCGATCAGCAGCACGCTGTTCTCGGAGATGAGGTCGTCGATGCCCAGGGTTTCGAGGTCCCGCTTAGTATCCACCCGGTAAAGATCAATGTGGTAGACGACCGCTTCCGGCCCGCGGTATTCATGAACTAGCGTAAAGGTAGGGCTGGTGACATCCTCTTCGGACGCGGCGCGGAATCCTTCCGCAATGCCCTTGATCAGCGTAGTCTTTCCCGCCCCCAGTTCGCCGCGCAGCACTACCAGCTTGGGAGGCGCGAGGCTCGCGGCCAATCTGCGCCCGAGCGCAATCGTCTCTTCTTCCGAGTGAGTGGTGAATTCCTGGGTGTGCATACTGGCGCGAGACCAGTATAGCGAGAGCTCCCCGCCAAGCGGTGGGGAGGCTTAGCTCAGAGCACCCTTACAGCGGCTTCGGCGCTGTCCACTGGCTGGAGCGGATTCCCAGGAAGGTGCGGTCGGTGACCGAGTCCACCACCATGCGCAGCACGCGATGATCGTCGTCGCCCAGCGCCACGAAGCGGAACGGTTGCAGCACGCCTTCGGACGCCCGCATGGGAACCAGCATCTCCGCCATGCCGCGAACCGGGCCGGACTGGGTCTGGAAGGCGACCTCGACAAAGTCGCCCTGCTCGAGCGCCTTAGCCAGGCGCAACAGGCCGCCGGTCACGGAAATGGTCTGGAGCTTGGCTCGGGCGCGGACACCATCTTCCAGCATCACGAGGGCGGGAACTGAGCCCCCAAGCTGGATTCGCGTAGCGCGTCGCTGTGGGTGCGGTTGGGGGAAGTGGGTCATAGCAAAGTAACTATGGCACTCCCGTGCCATTCCCGACAGATTACCGAAGCACTTGTCCGGATTCGAACGGGGCTCGCATTGTGAGGTTACGCTAATTACCCAGTTAGCAAAGAGATGGAACTGTTGGCGATTTAGCCAATGTCCGGTCGGACATCCAGCTAGGAGGAGATGGTGACGAGGTTCCCCGGCCTGGTTGCGGCTTCCCGCACCCGCCGCATGGCTTCGGGCAAAACCCGCACCAGATCGGTTGCCACCAGCGATTGCTCTCCCATGCTCTCGCGGCTCACATCTCCGGCGAGGCCGTGAAGGTAAACTGCGGCGATTACTGCCTCGACCACATGCCCGGGATTCTGTGAGATGAAACCTGCCACCATCCCGGTGAGGATGTCTCCGGTGCCGCCGGTCGCCATGCCGGGATTTCCCGTGGTGTTCACCCACACGGTTCCGTCGGGCTGAGCGATGAGGGTGCGGTGGCCTTTCAACACCACAATGATCTCGTGCTCCCGTGCAAACGTCCGGGCCACGGTCAGACGGTCCCGCTGCACCGCAACCGCGGTGGAATTGGTGAGCCGAGCCATCTCGCCGGGATGCGGCGTGATCACCAGCGCACGGCTTTTGCCTCTCAGCTCTTTCGCCCGGCCCTCGAATGCGTTGAGGCCGTCCGCATCCAGCACGATGGGAGTTTTGTACTTTGCCACAATCGTGCGCACAAACTCCGAGGTCTCCGCCTGGCGGGAGATTCCCGGGCCGACTGCGAGCACCGTCTTGCCCTCGACGAGTTTGTCCAATCGACCGTATTCCAAGGCGCGCATGGAGATGCTGCCGGCTTCGGTTTCTTCCAGCGGTTCGGTCATGACCTCGGGATGAAAACTGGCTACCGTCGGCAACACTGACTTGGCGGTGGCAATCGTAGACAGACCAGCCCCCGCGCGCAGCGCTGACATTCCTGCCATGGCGGCAGCGCCCGCTTTGCCCACGGACCCGCCGATGACCAGCACATGCCCGAAGCTGCCTTTGTTGGCAGCGGGAGGCCGTGGCCCAATTAGCGGTGCCACTTCCTGCGCCGTGATCACATTGAGCTGCAGTGCGGACACCATGGCGTCGTCCGGCGAACCGATGGGCGCGACTACAGTCGGACCGCTGGTCAGCATCCCAAATACGTGTGCGGGACGCGGCGCGGTAAAAGTCACAACTCCATCCGCTCGGGCCACCGCGCCGGTCTGCTCTCCCATGACGTCGGCATCGGCACCCGAAGGAATGTCCACCCCGACTACCGGCGCATTGCTCGCGTTCAGCACGGCGATCGCCTGGCCATAAAGCCCGCTGACCGGTGGCCGAAAACCTGTCCCCAGGATCGCATCCACCAGCACATCGGATTCAAACACAGCGCGTGCTTTTTCCCCTAGCAGTTCCTCGCCGGAGCGCACCACCACGTAGGCCAGGCGAAGCTTGCTGAACATCTCGGCGGCGTCGCCCTTCAGTTCCGACGGCTCCGCCAGCAACAGGAGGCGTACTTCCCTGCCCGCCTGCTCCAGCTTGCGAGCTGCGACGAAACCATCTCCGCCGTTGTTGCCCTTACCACAAACGATGCCGACACGGCGCGCTGCGGGATATTGGCCGAGCACGAAGTCTGCTACCGCCGTCCCGGCATTCTCCATCAACGTGAGCGAAGGCACGCCGAAGCGCTCGCTGGTGACGCGATCGATCTCGCGCATTTCGGCTGCCGTGACGATTTTCATATGGGGTCAATCTTCGTCCAGGTTGCCGAGCTTCGCTCGGCGGGACGGGCGGGACGCCCGTCCCCACACGAGCTATCCGTGCCGATCTTCATACCCGCGCCGCTGCCATCTGTTCCAGGTGTCGCAGCTGGGAAGGTTCGCCCATGGCAATCAGGTAATCGCCGGGCTCGATGCGGTCTTCGGGTGAGGGACTGAAGTGCATGCCATCCCCACGCTTGATGGCCAGGATGATCACGCCGCGGTCCTGGCGGATGTGCGAAGTCTCAATGGTTTTGCCGGCAAACGACGAGTCTCGACCCACACAGATCTCGCCGATTTCCAGGTCCATGCCCAAGTGGGTGGTGGCGGTGTCAAGAAAGGTCACGACGTGTGGGCGCAGGAAGGATTGCGCAATGCGCTGCCCGGCGAAATGGTACGGCGATACTACCGAGTCCGCACCGGCGGTGAGCAAATGCTTTTCGGCGTCGTCTTCGCTGGCGCGAGCAATAATCCGCAGCTTTGGATTCAGCCCACGCGCGGTCAGCACGATGTAAAGATTGGTCGCATCGGTTGTGGTGGCGGCCACCAACCCGCACGCTCGCTCGATATGCGCGTCGCGCAGGGTCTGCTCCTGGGTGGCGTCGCCGACCATGGTCAGCCATTCGCTGCCGTAACGGGTTGCCTTGGCTTCGTTCTGCTCGATCATCACGAACGGCACTGGCTTGCGCGCCAATTCGCGAGCTGCGCTGCGTCCCACGCGCCCGGCGCCACAAATGATGTAATGACCCGAGAGCCGCTCGATGTCGCGTTCCATGCGCCGCCTTCCGAAGAAGCTCCGCAGCTCGAATTCTAACAAAGCCTGGGTTAGCGTCCCGATGGCAAGAAACACCAGGGCAACCCCGGTGAAGATGACAAAGACGTTGAACACGCGGCCGGCATGGGAGAGCGGATGGGTTTCCTGGTACCCGATGGTGGTCAACGTGGTGATCACCATGTAGAAGCCGTCAAACCAGGGCCAGCCTTCGATGAAGTGGTAGCCTGCAGTCCCGATGAGCATCACGCCGACCAAGGCGAGACCAATCAGGCGGAGGTGGCGAAAAGCGTTCATGCTGGTCGCTGGTCGTTGGCCGTTCGTCGTTGACCTTAGTCCTGCCAACACCCACGGACGAACGACCCACGATTCGATCACGACTATAAAACAAAAAGGCCCTCCGCGTATGTGCGGAAGGCCTTAGAAAGCAATCGCGGGAATTCAGTCCGCCATTACCTTCGGAGCCTTGGGTTCTGGCATTCTCGTGGCCATCTGCACCCGGCTGTGTTGCTGCCCGTAACCGAAGTAAATGACCATGCCGATGATGAGCCAGATAATCAGCCGGAGCCAGGTGTCGAGCGGCAGGCTGGCCATCATCAGACCGGAAACCAGGATTCCCATGATCGGCACAAACGGCACCCACGGGGTTTTGAAGGGACGATGCAGTTCGGGCCGCCGCGCGCGCAGAATCCACACCCCGGCGCAGACGATGACGAACGCCAGCAGCGTGCCGATGCTCACCAGTTCGCCCAGAATCCCAATGGGGATGAGCGAAGCAAAAATCGCCACGAAGATGCCCACGAGGATGCTCGAGATCCAGGGGGTACGGAAGCGCGGATGCACGGCGCCCGCCCACTGTGGCAGCAACCCATCGCGCGACATGGAAAAGAAGACGCGCGACTGCCCCAGCAACATCACCAGCATCACGCTGCCCAGACCGGCAATCGCCCCCACCTTCACCAGAATGCTGCCCCAGCGTACCCCGGTATGGTCAATTCCGACGGCGACTGGATCGGGCACATTGAGCGTGGTATAGGAAACCACGCCGGTTAGCAATCCGGAAACCAGAATGTAGAGGATGGTGCAGATCACCAGCGATCCCAGAATCCCGATGGGCATATCGCGCTGCGGGTTTTTCGCTTCCTGGGCCGCAGTGGAGACTGCATCAAACCCGATGTAAGCAAAGAAAATCACCGCCGCGCCGCGGGCGATTCCAGACCATCCATAGTGTCCAAATTCGCCCGTGTTCGGCGGAATGAACGGTGTCCAGTTCTTGGTTGCAGAAGCGGGGTCGTGCAGCACGAAGATGGTCGCGATGCCGATGAAGGTCAGCACTATGGCCACCTTAACGATCACGATCCCCGAGTTCAGGTTGGCGGACTCCTTGATGCCAATCACCAGCACCAGCGTGACCAGGCAAATCGCTACGAACGCCACCAGGTTGAAGCTGCCCCGCACATGCTGCAGCGCGGCGGGATCGACCGCGTGCGCTCGCAGTGTTGGCAGGATGGTGGCCAGCCGCTCCCAACGCCCGTTGTACATCACCATGTCGGTACCCGGGGTGGCGGTGAGCGAGGGCGGAATGTGGATGCCGAAATCCTGCAGGAAGCTGTTAACGTACCCGCTCCACCCGGAAGCCACGGTGGCTGCGCCGAAGGCATATTCCAGAATCAGGTCCCAGCCGATAATCCATGCGAAAATTTCGCCCAGCGTGGCGTACCCGTAGGTGTAAGCCGAACCGGCAATCGGAATGAGGGACGCAAACTCGGAATAGCACAATCCGGCAAAGGCGCAGGCAATACCGGCAAGAACAAATGAGAGCACAATCGCCGGACCGGCATACTGAGCCGCCGCGGCCCCGGTCAGCACGAAAATTCCTGCGCCGATGATGGCCCCAATTCCCAGGGTGATGAGGTTGGTGGGACCGAGCGCACGCTTAAGGGAGTGTTCGCCTTCTTCCTTCGACTCGGTCAGGATCATATCCAGCGGTTTGGTTGCCAGAAGGTTCGCCATCCGATTGGTTTCTCCTTAAGATTATGAGACGGTCGTTCCTGCGGTCGCCGGCCCCGAGCGCCGCGACCACAGGTAGTACACGGGAATCCCCACCAGAACAATAATCAGCCCCGGCCAAGTGTACTGCGGTTTATAGCGTAATAACACGACATCGATAAACAATGCCATCACAATGTAAATCGCCGGCAGCACCGGGTACCCAACGGCGCGGTAGGGCCGTTGCGCCTCGGGATGTGTCCGCCGCAGCACAAATAGCCCGACAATCGTCAGGATGTAGAACACCAGCACGGCAAAGACGATGTAATCCAGCAACTGTCCATAGGTACCCGAAATGCACAGCACGCAGGTCCACACCATCTGTACCATCAGGGATACTGCCGGCGTTTTGTAGGTAGGATGCAGTTTGGCCACCTTGCGGAAGAACAAACCATCCTTAGCCATGGCGTAGTAGACCCGCGCGCCCGCCAGGATCAGCCCGTTGTTACAGCCGAAGCCGGAGATCATGATGGCGGCCGCCATCAGAAAGCCGCCCAGCGCGCCGAACATCTGGGTCAGGACCGCGGTGGCCACGCGATCCTCGGTGGCGTACTTGATGCCCCGTTCCAGAATCGTCGCCCCATTGGCCACGCCATCGAGCGGCAGCACATTCAGGTAGATGAAATTGCAGCCGATGTACAGGGCAATCACGAAGCCCGTTCCCATGGCCAGCGACAACGGCAGGTTGCGCTGCGGATTCTTCACTTCGCCGGCTGTGAAGGTCACATTGTTCCAGGCGTCGGCCGAGAACAATGACCCCACTTGGGCGACGGCCAGAATGGTCAATGTGCCCACCATCACCATGGGCCCGCCGACGCCCACCTGCACCGCGTGCTGCGCACCCAATCCGGCGTTGTGCCAGAAGTTTCCATGGAAGTTCGCTGCCAGCGCTTGCGCGTTGCGTCCGATAAACAGGCCGAGGAGTACCAGCCCGAACAACGCTGAAGCTTTGGCGACGGTGAAAATGTTCTGGATGAAGGCGCCCGTTCTGATGCCAAAGATGTTGATCACCGACAACAGCACGACCACGATGATTGCCACCAAGTTCTGCGTGTTCAGCCCCACGTCCATGTTGCCCAGAACCATGGGACCAATCGGAATCCGAGGCACTTTCCAGAAGTGCAGAATCCAGTTCGAAGAAGAGACGGAAGGGAAAAAGATGCCGAGGAACTTTCCGAAGGCCACGCCCACCGCCGCGATCGTTCCCGTTTGGATCACCAGGAACAGCGTCCAGCCATATAAGAAGCCCCACAGCGGCCCCAGCGCCTCTCGCAGGTAAACATACTGCCCGCCCGCGCGCGGCATCATCGCCGCCAACTCGCCATAGCTCAGGGCACCCACGATGGTCATGAACCCGGTGACCACCCACGCCAGAATCAGCAGCGCCGGAGAGTCCACGTCGCGGGCGATCTCGGCCGACACAATAAAGATGCCGGAGCCGATCATGGAGCCCATAACCAGCATGGTGGCGCTGGTCAGTCCCAGGCCTTTGACGAGTTCCTGGTCTTGCTGACGATGGATTTCCCAGTCGCTGACCGCTGTGATCGGAGTGGGTGGCTTCGTCTCGGTGCTCACGAGGCTCCTAGGTTGTGTGGCGCGGACACTCTTGTCCGCGAACCGTGGGACGTTCAGGTTTCAAGACTTTACCTCAATATCCGCAAAAATTCCTCTGCTGATTTGCGGGGCTCGTGTACCAAGTCGGATATCACCGCCACCGAGTCGGCCCCCGCCTCAATCACCGACCGGCAATTCGCCCGGGTAATCCCGCCAATCGCCACCAGCAGTTTGCGGGTGTTGGCCCGGGCTCGGCGTACTCCTTCGAGACCGATAACGGGATCAGGATTGACCTTGCTGGAGGTCGCAAAGACGGGTCCAATTGCGAGGTAGTCCGCCGAGGTCTTGTCCGCCTCCGAAACTTGCTCCGGGTTGTGGGTGGAAACCCCCAGCCACAGCCCTTCGCCAATTACTTTTCTGGCTCCTTCCGGTGACAGATCGTCCTGCCCCACATGCACCCCATCAAATCCGGCTGCCAAACACAGGTCCGCGCGATCGTTCATGATGAGTTTGACGGATTCGCCGAGTCGACGTCTCAATTCCAGGGCTTGTTCCAGCATCTGGCGGGCGTTGCCGGCCTTGTTGCGGTATTGCAACAGGGTGACACCGGCCGCAACCAACTCCTCGGCGGCCAAAAAAAGAGCTTCCGGATCAGAAAGACACGATGTGTCAAGGATAGGGTAAAGGCGAGGTAAGCGATTCATGGCTTCATGGACGAAAGGTCATGATTCACTATGTACTCTTTTCAAAACAGCCTTCAGAATCCGTGGACTACGCCGTGACTGTGGCTTTTTCGTTCTTCGCCAGGAACCGCTCAATGAAAGTCGTATCCAGCTTCCCGGCGCGGAAGTCTGCATCAGCCAGAATTCTCCGGTGCAGCGGAATGGTCGTATAAATCCCTTCCACGATGAACATCTCCAGCGCCCGGGCCATGCGCGAAACCGCTTCTTCACGGTCCTTGCCGCGCACGATGAGCTTGGCAATCAGCGAATCGTAGTACGGAGGAATTGTGCCCTCGGCGTAGGCTGCCGTGTCGATGCGCACCCCCGTACCACCCGGCGGATGAAATGCCGTGATCTTCCCCGCCGACGGCGTGAACTTTTCCGGATGCTCGGCGTTGATGCGGCACTCGATGGCGTGCCCGCGATGCACGATCGGCCCGTGCAACACCGCTTCCATGCGCTCGCCCGCAGCCAGCAGGATCTGGCTCTTTACCAGGTCCACGTCGGTGACCATTTCCGTGACCGGGTGCTCCACCTGGATGCGGGTATTCATCTCGATAAAGTAGAGCCGCCGGTCCTCGTCCATGAGGAACTCGATGGTGCCGGCATTCACATAGCCGATCTCGGACAAAGTACGGCTGAGCACTTCGCCGATCTGTTGCCGCAACTCGGGGGACATCTGCATCGAAGGTGATTCTTCCAGCAGCTTCTGATGCCGCCGCTGGATGGAGCACTCGCGTTCTCCCAGGCTGACCACGTTGCCGTACTGGTCGGCGAGAATCTGGAACTCGATGTGCCGAGGCCGCTCGATGAACTTCTCCATGTAGAGGTCGCCATTGCCGAAGGCGGCCGCGGCCTCCGACTGCGCCGCCTTGAACAGGCCGGGCAGGTCCTCCTCGTTGCGCACAATGCGCATGCCGCGCCCGCCGCCACCGGCGGAGGCTTTGATGATCACCGGAAACCCGACCTGCCGCGCCCACTCCAGCGCTTCGCCCTCGTTGGCGAGAATTCCCTCCGACCCGGGCAGGATTGGCACCCCCGCCTTTTTCATCGCAGCCCGTGCTTTTTCTTTTTCTCCCATCAGGCGGGTGATTTCCGGAGGCGGCCCGATGAACTTGATGTTGCAGGTTTCCGCCACTTCGGCGAAGTTGGCGTTCTCGGCCAGCAGCCCGTATCCGGGATGGATGGCGTCCACGTTGGCAATTTCTGCGGCGCTGATGACTGCCGGAATATTCAGGTAGCTCTGCGACAACTGTGGCGGCCCAATGCAGATGGCCTCATCGGCAAAGCGGACCGGCAGCGAGTTGCGGTCGGCTTCGCTGTAGATCGCCACGGTGCGGATCCCCAGCTCCTTGCAGGCACAAATCACCCGCAGAGCGATCTCACCGCGGTTCGCAATCAGAATTTTCTTGAACATTTAGCGCGGGCGTCCCTTCGACTTCGCTCAGGGCAGGCTCCACTGGCTAGCTTCACAGGCCCCCTGTACGTCACACAAAAAAAGGCGCGCCCAGCGCGCCCGGGTGCCGTTCCCCAATTCCCTATTTTCGCGGCCGGATGGCGAACAACTCCTGCCCGTACTCAATCGGCTGTCCATTGGCAACCAGCTTCTTCACGAGTTCCCCGGCCACATCCGACTCGATCTCGTTCATCAGCTTCATGGCTTCCACGATGCACAACACTTGCCCAAGCTCGATCATGTCGCCCGGCTTTACGAACGGAGGCGCTCCAGGAGAAGGCGCTTCGTAAAACGTGCCTACGATAGGAGAGCGCACCATGTGCAGTTCCTCGTCTGCCTCGGGCGCAGCTTCTTTAGATACCGCGGCCGTTGCAGCAGGGGCGGAAACCCCGGGCACGGCGGCTGCCTGCGCCGCCGGAGGCGGGGCAGAGTGCACCGCAAGAAAACGCGCGTCGGGCCCGGCGGGACCGCCGGACTCAGCCCCGCGCTTGATGCGCACTTTGACATCACCGCGTTCCAGTTCGAACTCGGTTATGTCCTTTTCGATTAGGAACTCTATGAGTTCCTTCAGTTCTTTCTGGTTCATCGTCTGGGATAGGAAAACGGCAGCTACTAGCTACCCGCTTCAAGCGATTGCGATTAATTCCTTGCTGGTGGGCGTCAACACCTCACACCCTCGTTCCGTAACCACAACCATGTCTTCGATTCGCACTCCCCACTTGCCGGGAATGTAAACTCCCGGTTCAATGGTGATCACCATTCCCGGGTGCAAGGTCTCGGTCTGCCCCGACGCCACGCGGGGCGCCTCATGAATCTCCAAACCTACCCCGTGCCCCGTCGAATGGGTAAAGTTGCGAACTAAGCCATTTCTTTGCAATAACTTACGGGCCGCCCCATCGACTTCACCAACACTCACCCCAGGCCGTACCGCGGCCACTGCGGCTTGTTGTGCTTCCCGCACCGCTTCATACACGCCGCGGGCTTCGTCCGTAGGACGGCCCACATACACAGTACGGGTCATGTCGGAACAGTAGCCAGCGAGTATAACACCGAAGTCACAGACCACGAATCCCGCGGCCGGGATGGGTGCGTCCGAAGCCCGCCCGTGCGGCAGCGCCGAGCGTTCGCCGGAGGCGATGATAGTCTCGAACGACATCTGGTCCGCTCCCTTGCGCCGGGCTGCGTATTCCATCTCCGCCGCCACCTCAGCCTCTTTCACGCCCGGACGAATCGCCGTTAGCGCACAGTCAAACAAACCGGCGCCCAGCATTACCGCCGCACGAAGACGCTCGATTTCTTCCGCGTCCTTCACCATGCGCGCCTCTTCCACCAGCGGTGGAGCTTCCTTGAGCCGGACATTGGAAGGCAGGGCTCCCGCCAACCGGCTACGCCCCGCGACGGTCAGGTGCTCGCCCTCGATACCTAGTCTCCAAAGTCCTTTGTGGCCCTTAGTCCTCCGATTCGCCGTCAGCCACTCCGCCACTGCTACAAGCGGTGGCTTGCGCCTGATCACCACTCGTGCCCCCTGCACTTCCGCCCGCGCCTGCGTGGTGTAACGCCCGTCGGTGAAGAACAGGCTCTTCTCTTCCGTGATCAAGAGCGTGCCAGCACTGCCGGTAAATCCACACAGATAGCGGATGTTGGGCAGATGCACGACCAGCAACCCATCCAAACGGCTGGGCCCCAGAGCACCTTGCAGCCTCTTCTGACGACCCTTGTGGTCCATCGCAGAAAGTGTAACAGGAGGCCATTCCAGCCAAGGGGCGAGGGCTGTTGCAGGCGCTTCGCCCGGGGCGCTACCCGGATGGCACTTTCGTGTGATTGACGAGCGGACGCACCCCACATAATCTCCGTTTTGTCGTGTCGCAATGGACGATCAAATCGGGTGCCTTGGCGGTGCTCCTGGGTGCGCTGCTCATCATCCTGTCAGTACAGGTTTTACCTCAGGTGGACTTGCCCGACACGGCCTTTCACCAAGGCACGGCTCCGGTCGTGACTCGGTGCCGCGCCACTTCTGCCCCGCTACTTACCGTAGTTGCCACGCTGGTTCAGTACCATTCCTCCCCGCAAACGTCGGAAAGACGGGAGCCCACTCCATCTCCGGCCCATTCCACGGCTAATTTCCTTCCTATCCTTCTCTGTTCTCTGCTCTGCTAGGGAAATTCCCGGCACCTGCGTTCGATCTTGCTCCGCCCCATCTGCGGAGCCGGGGGGCAGCCGATGAGTTTGGCCGGGAACTCGGGGGAGGGCCCGGAATTCTCGATGCTGCCCCGTTTCTCCCATCAACAGGCAAAAGGTCACACGAGGAACTGCAATTATGGAGTCATACAAGACATACCAAATACCGACACACTGGGCCATCGAGCACCTGGAAGACGTATCGGCAAGGGCCGGGTTGGGCGCCGATGACGTCGCACATCTGCTGGACTCTGGCTTGGATGTTGACCACTTGCTCGAATATCTGCAGGCCATGCTTTCCGACCGGATGAACTGAAGGCTCGCTGCGGCGCAGAAGCGTCGAGGTCTCCGGATGGGCGACCTTCGGTCTATTCCCTGGGAGCCGGAGGCTGACAACGGGCCAAAAGACAAAACCGCCGGCCCCTGTTCAGGAAGCCGGCGGCTTGCTGTACTGCTACCTCGTGCTATGTCTGAATGATGCGCGGCGTGATGAAGAAGATCAGCTCCTGGTTGGAGGTGTTGACCGTGCGCCGCTTGAACAGGTTGCCGAACACCGGGATGTCACCCAGCAAGGGCACCTGCAGAACGTTGATCGAGTTCTGGGTCTGGATCACGCCACCGATCACCACTGTGCCACCGTCGGTGACCAGCACCTGGGTGGTAGCCTGCTGGGTGATCAGAGTGGGGTTGCCTTGCACCGTGTGCCCGAAGTCAGGCGTGGTGTTCTCCACGTCGACGTTCAGGAAGATGGTGCCTTCCGACGTGATCTGCGGAATGACGGTCAGCCGCAGGAAAGCATCTACGTAGCTCACCGTCGGCGGGCCGCCCAGCTGCGCCTGGGTCACGATGGGCACGCGCACGCCTTGGCGAACCAGCGCCTGGATGTTGTTCTGCGTCACCACACGCGGACGCGAAAGGATCTTCAGCAAGCCGCGCGACTCCGCCAGGGTCAGGATGAAGTCGATGCGGGCATTGTTGCTGGCGTTGATGAAGGTCAGGCCGCTGGTCGGGCTGGTAACCGGCAAGTTGGAGAACAACGGAATCTGAGTTCCGGGGGTAGTTGCCGATCCGCCAACCGTGATGTAGCCCGGATTCAGTCCGTTGACCTGGGTCGGGCTGGTCCCGGCGGTGGAAGCGCCGCCTACCGCGGTGTGCCCATTGCCCCACCCGAAGCCGAGCTGGGTGCCGATGTCGCGCGCGAAGCTGCGCGTCGCCGCCACCACCCGGGCTTCAATTTCCACTTCCTGCGTCTTGCGGTCGAGCTGGGTTAGCAGCCGGTCTACCGCCGGCATCACGTTGGGAATGTCCGAGATGATGAGCGCATTGGTGCGATCATCGGAGATCACGTCGCCGCGCTGGGTAAGAAACTTCTTGATGGTGGGCACGACGTCCTTGGAGTGCGCATAGCTGAGGAAACGCGTGACCGTCACTTTGTCCACGGCCAGAGCCTCAGCTTCCTGCTGGGCCCGGCGCGCTTCGGCTTCCTTGCGCAGGGTGTCCGTGGTCGCAATGCGCAACACGTTGCCATCCAGTTGCCGCGCTAGTGCGTTGTTCTTGAGCACGATGTCCAGCGCCTGGTCCCACGGTACATCATCCAGCACGATGGTCAGCATCCCCTTCACGTTGGGATCGAGCACCACGTTGAGGCCGCTGATCTCGTGAATCAGGCGGAAGAAATCCTTGAGGTCCACATCTTTCAGGTTTACCGAGATGGGCTCGCCCGTGTACTTGGGCCCACTGGCGGCCGGCTGCTGCTGCATCTGCGCCTTCTGCTCGGCGGCCATGTTCACCGCGGGCTGTGGGGCTGCAGCCGCCGGCTGCTCCTGCATGGAAGCGCTGGGCGTGGGCAACAGGTTGCCCTCGGGCTTCTCCACGAACTTGGCAGCGGCATTGGTCGCCCGGACCGGTGCAACGGTCGCGGCCGGCTTGCTCTCTTCGGCCGCAGTTCCGTCCTTCGGCTTGTACGAAGGCTCAACAAACACATAATCGTTGGCGGAAGAGGCGGAAGCGGTCGGCTTGTTGTCCGCCGCCGGAATCACCAGCGCCGGGGCCGCAATCACGGCCGGCTTGCTGGCAGCAACTTCCTTCTTCACGACGACGGGGGCCGGTACGAGCACCGCCGTAGTCGCAGCCGCTGCGGGCTTCTTGACCGCGTGGGCAACCGCCGCCGGGTGCAGCTTCAGAACCAGCTTGTGGTCGCTGCCGGGCACCAACTCGTAGCGGCACGCCTGCTCCAGGTCGACCACTACGCGCGTGGTCGGAGGCGTATGGCCGTCCATGCCCACACGCACGCCTTTCACGCCCTCGTCCCCCACGCTGATGCGGCTCTGCGCCGTCGCCATCACCGTGTTGGGCAGGTCGAGCACCACGCGCGCCGGGCGGTCCAGCGTGCTCAGCTGCGGCGTCACTTGCCCGCGTGCCGTGATCTCCACGCTGATCCCGTCCTCGCCGCGCACCACGTTCACCGTCTGCAGCGCGGCGTGCGTGTTTGCCTCAGTGCCCGTGCTCTGCGTCTCAGCCGCTGCCACCAGTACCAGTACCAGCAGCGGTAGGAAAACACCCAGCAGTTGCTTTCGCATTTCGCTTCTCCCCACGGGCTTGCGCTCGGCTCGCCCCGTGAACTCTCTCCCAAAATTCTTCTTACCCGCCGGCATCCGCCGGCATGCCACCGGACCTTACACCGCCGGCGTAATGATCTTCTTGGTCACTTCCCGGGTGAACGGCTTTCCCAGTTTGTCCGGGATGGTCTCTTTGAAGATGATCGAGTCCCCTGTGATCTTCACCACGTAGCCGTTGAACACCGGATCGTTTTCTCGCAGGAAGTAGGCCTTGTTCATGGCGTTCACTACCACTGCGATCATCCCCACTTCCGCTTTGACCACGCCCTTCAGGTTGATCTGGTCGACCGCCAAGCAGCGCTTGCCGGTGCTGCAGCCTGAACCCACCATGGTGCGGTTGACCACGGGGTTGACAAACGGATCCCGCCGCCCGGTCAGGTTGATCACCTTGGATGATTCCTTCTTGGCTTCCGGATTCGCCTTGTCCGCCACCGCCACCCGCTTCTTGGGCTGGGCCGGCTTGGCGGCCTTAGCCCGGGTCGCCGCCGGTCTGCCAGCGGTCTTGGGCTTGGCGGTCACGTGTGGCGCCACCGCAACCTTGGACTTGCTGGCCGGCTTGGCGTGCGACGCCGGCTTAGTGGCAGGGCCACTGCTCGCGCGCGCAGAAGCTGGTTTCGCGGGCGGGGCAGTGGCAGCTTTGCTGCTGGCCGGCGCACTCGGGTTCGCGGCCTGCCCCTGCGAGGCTGCCAGTGCCGCGTTCGAGTCGATGGCCTTCTTCTGCACCACCGCCTTCATGGTGTTGCGCGTGTTTTCGATGACGTCCGGGTTCTGCGCCCAGGCAGTTCCGGCCGCCATCCCCAATATCAGAATTCCAGTCGTCAGCTTCATAGGATTCCCTTGTTACCTCTTGGCCGGCTTGGGCTGGCCAGGCCGCGCCGGTGCACTGGCCGGCACTTCCATGTCATGGCTGAAGAACGTGGTCGCCGTGCACGTCGCCACCACGCTCTCGTTCGGGGCGTATTGATAGGTGTGCTTGGTTTTGGCGTCTGAAGGCTTCTTGGTCGTCGCCACCAGCAGCCCCGAGACGTTGACGATGCGCTCCAGTTTGCCTACCCGGTCGAAAAAGCTCAGCACCGAGTAGTAGGGGCCATCCAGCTCCATCTCGAAGGGGAGCTCACTGTAGAAGTCGCGCACGCTCACCGGCTTGGAGGTGTAGCGCCGCAGTTCGATGCCCGCCTTCATCGCTTCGGCGTCCATCATCCTCATGAAACCATCGACTTCTTTCTCGTCGGGCACGATCTTGCGCTCGATATCCAGTTGCTGCTTCAGGCTGGCCAGCTGGCGCTCGATCTCCGCCAGTTTGGGCTTGTAGGCTTCCAGTTCGGCATTCTCGCGCAGCTTGACTTCCAGGCTCTGCTGCGCCGTCGCGTTGGCTTCCCGCTGGGTTTTGAACAGCGTGAAGTACAGGGCTGCGCTAATCAGCGCCGCTCCCGCCAGCAAGACCGCCCATTGCTTCACACCCGACATTTCACTGAAGTTGCCCATAGTGTCCCGTCCCTTACGACTTGCCCTTGTCCCCGCCCTTTTCGCAGGTCAGGGTGAACTGAAACGCCTGCATGTCCTTGAACGAGGTGTCCTGATAGGTCTCTTTGATCTCGATGTTGCGGAAGTAGCCTGTCTTCTGCAGATTGGTCATCAGGTTGGCCACCGCATCCGCACTCAGCGCCATTCCCTGGATGTCTACGCTCTGGCCCTCGTCCTTCATGTTGTTCAGCCACACCGCCTCGGTTCCGTTTATGGTGTCGCCGATCATGTTGAGCAGGTTCACCGGCCCGGACTGCGCGGCCCGCAACTGATCGATGACGTCGACCCGGCGCTTGTAGCTGTCGGCCTGCTTCTGGCGCTCCAGGTAGCGGGCCTTGACATCGGCCAGTTCACGGTTTTTCTGCTCCGCCTGCTGCATCTTGACGGCGATGTCCTTCTTCACCTGGTCCAGCCGGTACCAGTAGGCGAAGTTGAAAACTGCCACTAGTGCCACCACCACCAGCACCTTCATTTTCGGAGAGCCGGCTTCGCCTACTTCCATCACGACCGCAGCCGACGCGGCCGCGCCGCCCCGCTTGTTCTTCGGTCTTGGTGCTCCCAGCAGATTGATTCGGATCATAGGTCTTCAAAACTCCTTAAGGCCAAACCTACCGCCACTGCCATCTGGCCCGCGTTCTGCTCGATCAGTTCTGCTCCCACACCGTCCGCCGGAGGGGCAATCTTCTGGAACGGATTGAAGATCTCCACCGGTAGAGAGAACTCCTGGCGCAGCGCGTCCACCAGCCCCGGAACTTTGGAAGAGCCGCCCGCCAGGTAAATTTTTTCGATGTGCTCTCCCGCCGCACTGGCGCGGAAGAAGTCAAACGTCTTCTGGATTTCCAGCACGATGATCTCGGTCACCTGCTGCAGGATGGGGGTCTTGGCGTCTTCGCTGACCGTGCCCACCTTGTGGCCCAGCTTCAGCGACTCGGCGTCGTCGAAGCTCAGGTCCAGTTCTTTCTGCAGCGAGTCGGTGTACTGGTGCCCGCCCACGCTGACGTCGCGCGGGAACAGGGGCGTCGTGCCCTTCACGATGTTGATATTCATCACGCTGGCACCCAGGTTCAGCAACGCGACCACCTGGCCCGGCGCGGGCTCGTAGTTGAACTCGTAGCAGTTCTGCAGCGCCAGGGCATCAATGTCCACGATAGCCGGAGTCTTCCCCGCCATCGAGAGTACGTTGGTGTAGTTGAGAATCTTGTCCTTCTTGACCGCCACCAGCAGCACGTCCATCTGCGGGCTGCCGGAATCTTCGGAGAGAATCTGGTAGTCGAGGTTCACATCGCCGAGATCGAAGGGAATGTGCTGCGCGGCTTCCTTCTGGATGGTCTCGGCCAGCTCCTGGTCGCTCATCGAGGGCAGCGAGATCTTCTTCACGATCACGGAGTGCCCACTCACCGCGGTGGCCACATTCTTGGTCTTGATCTGGTTCTCGGTAAACAGCTTGGAGATGGCGCTGGACACCGTGCCCGAGTCCACGATCATGGAGTCCACCACGATATCGGGAGCCAGCGGTTCCAGTCCCAGATGGGCGACTTCAATGCCCGCCCGCCCCCGCTTCAACTCCACTGCCTTGATGCTCGAGGAGCCCACATCCAGACCTACAATCGTCTTCGATCCGAATCCAAACATGTGCCCGCCTTTACTCTCCGGCAGCCTTGGCGGCCGCCTTCGGTTTCTTCTTGCTTTTCGCCTCCATCTGGCTCGACTTCTCTTCCATCCACTGGTCCAGCCTCGACTTCTTGAAGCGCCAGCGGTTGCCCAGTTTGAAGGCGGGAATCTTTTGTTCCCCAACGTACTTGTACAGCGTGTCCGGACTCACTCCCAGGTACTGCGACGCCTGGCGAATGTTCATCACTTCTCGCGAGTCGGCCATAGTCCATTTACCCTTTCCACAGAATCGAGCCCTGGTCGGCCGCTTTTTCCGGCCTGTAGGGCGAACTTGGGAGGAAACTCCTCGCGCAAAATTGCCGTCGAGTGAATTTCAGTGCCCCGAGCATATATCAACCGGGAATTTGCCAAGGTCAAGGCGAAACACCGTGTTTTTTAGGGTTTTATGCTGGTTTTCTGGAAAGTAACCAAACGGTAGTTGCGGATGGATGCTATAGGTTGTAGTTGACTATTATAGCCATACAACCGGAAGGGGTATTTATACACCAGATTCGAGTTTTCGCCCCGTCACATAACCAAAGTACTACAGACGGTACCAAGGTATTACGACAGATGGAAGCCCCACGATTGCCAATACATCCGGCACAAAGGTCAGGAAATACCCCAAATTCTCGGTTTAAGCTCCTGCGTCCCCTGTGTCCTCCGTGGTCCATGCCTTCTACTTCGTCCTGAGTTCCGCAATAATCCGCTGGAATTCCGCCTCAGAGCTTAGAGCTCGCAGATTCGGGTCCTGCTCCAGGTAATCAGCGTTTTTCAGTCCGCGTCTGACCGCTTCGCGGATGTCCTTGATCGCCTGTTTCTTATTTCCCATGGCAGTCCGCGCCTCCGCCAGCAGCAAGACCGGCCAGGGTTCGTCCGGACTGACGTCCGCCATCAGTCGAAAGTAGTATTCCGCGTTGGCAAAATGCTTGCGCGCAAATTCCACGTGTCCCGTCTCAATGCCCTGCGACCAGAGATCGTTGTAGGCGCGCAAGCGGACCAATCGCTGGTCCTCGCGTTTGGCGTGCTCGGCCTGACGTTTGAGGTAAGTCATGCCCTCCAGCAGCGCGCGTCTGCTTTCAATTTTTTGGTCAGCGCTGGCTTCGGCGAGGCCACCAAACCCGGCAGAGATGCCTGCGACCAATGATTGCTGTTCGGCAATGGCTTCGGCTTCTTTTTTTCGCGCCTTCTTCAACTCGTCCGATTTCTTGAGGGTCTCCAGTTTTCCTTCATACTCACCGACATCTTTCAGGCCGGTGAAATCCGCAACCAGCGACCGGTAGGCGCCGAGTTGAGCGATGGCGTCTTCCCCCTTCTGGGCATCGCTTGCTTCCATCTGCATTCGGTTGAAGAAACGGTCAATGAAAGCAGGCGTTCGGGGCTGGGTACCCGCCTGCATGGCCTTCAAATGAATCCATTCGACCGCATCTTCGATCACCGCCGCCGGCGCCCACTGGTGCTCACCGGGGAACACCCGCACCCGGTAGGGCGACCCCATGTCCTCCCGCTCGCGCCGGATGGTGATGACCTCCGGCCAATTGAAGTCCTGATCCCCGACCGCAAGAAAGTAGAGAAAAGCATCCTTCTGCCAAGGCTGGCCGGTGTCAGGATATCCGGCGCCATGGGCAATCACGCCGGCGATCTTGCACTCCGCACAGCGCAAGGCTACCAGTCCGGCGATGCGAGCCCCACCCGAGAATCCGGTGGTGTACGTCTGGCGCTCATCCAGCGAGAGCCGCGCGTGCGTGTCTTGCCACATGGCATTCGCGGCCTTTGACGATTCCGCCATCGAGAAATTTCGTGAGTTGTTGGAACCCGCCACAATGTAGCCGTATTTCTCGGCGGCATCTTTATATAGCCTAACCGGAACCCTGCCTTGCGCCCCCGGATCAAACGCGTAGATGATCGGCCAGCGCTTCGCCGGCGTGTAGGCGGAAGGCAGATACAAGGCATAGCTCTCGCTGGGATCGCCAATGCAGATTACGCTGTCGACGACCTGTCCCACCGCCAGCGGCGCGGGTGGGCTCCCCGGCGTTTGCGAGCTGGCTGGTGCAATCCCCACCCAGAGAACTACTAGAACGGCTAAGGTCCTGGCAAGCAACTCGATCCGCATCCTGCCCCCATGTTACTTCACCAAAGAAGCAGCCGCCGGTTTTGCAGACGACCGACGACTGAAGACTGACGACTGATTGTCCTATTGCTTTCCCATAGGACTTGTGGCATCCTACTATGGCTATCCCATAGGAGCGGATTATGACCGACAAAGCGGATGTCTGGCAAGGCACCCTGGCCCTGATGGTGCTGAAGACTCTGGAAACCATGGGCTCGCTGCACGGATACGGCATCGCCCGCCGCATCGAACAGACCAGCGGCGAGCTGTTGTCGGTCAACTACGGCACGCTCTACCCCGCTCTTCTCAAACTCGAGCAGGAGGGTTTCATCGCCTCTGAATGGGGGGTCTCGGACAACAACCGCAAGGCCAAGTATTACAAGTTGACGCGTGCCGGCCGGAAGCAGCTCGAAAAAGAAGCGCAGGATTGGCAACAGACTACGGCCATCCTGGCGCGCTTTCTGGCCCCGTCGGAGGAGTCATGAAAACTCTACGCGCCCTGTTCTTGCGCCTCGGCGACCTGTTCCACAAGGAGCGGCGCGACCGCGAGCTGGCGGAGGAGATTGAAAGCCACCTCCAGATGCACATTGAAGACAACCTGCGCTCCGGCATGACTCCGCAAGAGGCCCGCCGCCAGGCCCTCATCAAACTGGGTGGTGTCGAATCCACCAAGGAAAGCTACCGTGACCGCCGCGGTCTTCCCTTGCTCGAGACCTTCATCCAGGACCTCCACTTCGGGGCCCGCATGTTGCGCCGCAACCCCAGTTTCACGGCCGTAGCCGTGCTGACTCTAGCCCTTGGCATCGGCGCGAATTCTGCAATTTTCAGCGTGGTCAACGCCGTGCTCCTCAAGCCGCTACCCTACGAGAACGGGGAACGCGTCATCACCATGCAGGGGCAAGCCCCGCGGGCAGGTATCTTCAACGTCCCCTATTCCGTCCCGGAACTCATGGATATCCGCGCCCAGAACCGCTCCCTGGATGCCGTAGTCGAATACCACAGCATGGCGTTCATCCTGCTGGGACGGAAGGAACCGGAGCGCGTCCTGACCGGCGTGGTTTCCTGGAATTTCTTCGACGCCTTCGGTGTGAGGCCTCTTCTCGGACGAGGTTTTCGCTCCGATGACGAGCAGTCGGGCGCCCCTGCCGTACTGATCCTGAGCTACGAATACTGGATTCGCAGCTTTGGTGGCGATCCCACCGTAGTGGGCAAGACCTTCACCATGAACGACCGCCTGCACACGGTGGTTGGGGTGCTGCCGCCGCTGCCGCAGTATCCCGACGAGAACGACGTTTACATGCCCACCACCGCCTGCCCGTTCCGCTCCGACCCGATGATGATCGCCGACCGTACCGACCGCATGGTGAGCCTGTTCGGAGTTACGAAGCCGAACATCAGCGTGGGGCAGGCCCAGGCCGATCTGAACAGCGTCGCGGCCAACATGCAGCATGCTTATCCCAACGTGTATCCGGCTAACCTCGACATCTCCACGCGAGTGGCTTCGCTGCGCGACGAAATGACGCACAACGCCCGTCCCACCATGCTGGTTCTGCTGGGGGCCGCCGCTTTTGTCCTGCTTATTGCTTGCGCTAACGTGACCAACCTGAATCTCGCGCGCATGGTGAAGCGCGAGCGCGAACTGGCAGTGCGCACCGCGTTGGGCGCAGGACACGGCCGGTTGCTCCGGCAACTGCTAACGGAGAGCTTCCTGCTCGCGCTCGCGGGAGCAGGAGTCGGGCTGCTCTTCGCGGAAAACGGGCTCGGCCTGCTGGTAAGCTACGTGGCCCGATTCACGCCGCGGGCGCGCGAGATCCACCTGGATGGAACGGTCCTGCTGTTTACGCTGGCCGTAGCCGTGCTGGTGAGCGTGATTTCGGGCTCCATCTCCGCCATCGACACCCGCGCCCGCCTGGCTGGCAATTTGAAGGAAGGCAGCCAGCAATCGACCATCGGTTTAAGCCGGCGGCGGCTGCGCAACGCACTTATCGTCTCCCAGGTCACGGTCTCGTTTCTGTTGCTCATTGGCGCCGGACTCATGTTGCGCAGCTTCGTCAAGCTCCAGCACGTGGATCCTGGCTTCGAGCCCGAGAACGTGCTCACCATGCGCCTGAACCTGAACTTCACCAAGTACGACACTGACAACAAGCGACGCGCCTTCTATGAAGCACTGCTCGACAAGTTGCAGGGGCAGCCCGGAGTGGTTTCCGCCGCACTTGGCATGACCTTCCCGCTCAGCGGCATCGATCCCATGAACAACGACTTCACCATCGAGGGTCGCGATTCCGCGCAGTCGCTCCCCATTGCCGATTTCCGCATCGTGTCCCCAACTTATTTTCAGACCCTTCACATCCCCATCCTCCAGGGACGGGTCTTTACCCGCCAGGACCGCCAAGACACCCCACCCGTGGCCATCGTGAACCGCACGGCCGCACGGCATTTCTGGGGCACGCAGGATCCGGTCGGCAAGCGCATTTCGACCGACAAGGGCAAGACCTGGATCCAGATCGTGGGCGTGGTGGGCGACGTCAAGCAGTACGGGCTCGACAAAGATGCCAGCGATGAGATCTATGTTCCGCTCGTCGACAGCCCGGTTATGGGGGCCAGCCTCGTGGTCAAGACCTCGGTTGAACCGATGAGCATAGCCCGCAGGATCATCCAGCAGATCTACGCGATCGATCCCAACCAGCCGGCCGCACGGGTGGAATCGCTGGAGCAGGTACGGGCTGATTCCGTCTCTGCTCCGCGCCTCACCGCCAATCTGCTGGGCCTGTTCGCACTGCTAGCGCTGGCGATTGCCGCGGCCGGAATCGGCGGGGTCATGGCCCTCTCCGTCAGCCAGCGCACCCACGAGATCGGCATCCGGATGGCGATCGGCGCCTGGCCCAGGGAAATCCTCCGCATGGTGCTGGGCCAGGGCCTGGTGCTCACGACCCTCGGACTCGTGCTCGGCCTCTTAGGTGCCTTCGGCGTGACTCGCATTTTGCGCGGACTCCTGTTCGAGGTCACGCCCACGGACCCGCTGACTTTCGTCGGCGTGGGCGCCGTGCTGGCCATCGCCGCGCTCTCAGCTTGTTACCTGCCCGCGCGCCGCGCCGCGCGCGTCAATCCGACCGTAGCATTGCGATGTGAGTGAGAAGGAGCGGCCCAGGTTAGGTAACGCAAGAATTGTTTCGAAATCCGACCGGCATGTTCGCCGATCCAGGAGAGCACAATGAAGAACGTTCTGCTGTTGTCGTTGGCGGTGGTCGCGGCTGTTGGACTGCTGCTCGCGGCCGCTGCAACCTCGCCGCCGGCCCTGCCGCAGTACACCGCCGACAATCAAATGCTCCGTCCTGAGAACTATCGTGATTGGGTCTTCCTCTCCGCCGGCCTGGGGATGAGCTACAGCCCGCAAGCCGGAGGGCACGAAATGTTCACCAACGTATTCGTGCCGCAGTGGGCCTACCAGGAGTTCCAGAAGTCCGGCAAATGGCCCGATAAGAGCATCTTTGTCGTGGAGGAACGCGATTCGCAGACCAGGGGCTCCATCAACAAAGTCGGACATTTTCAAACCGACTTGATGGGCATGGGAGTGGAAGTGAAAGACAAGAGCCACTTCCCGGAAGAATGGGCCTACTTCAACTTCGGCGACGGCACCAAGTCCGCCAGGGCCAACCCCAAGGAAGGATGCTTCAACTGCCACGCGGCCCACGCAGCGGTCGAACACAGCTTCGTCCAGTTCTACCCCACACTGAAGCCGGTGGCCAAGAAGTTCAGCACCTACAACGCGCAGCGGGAGAACGTCGACGGGGCCAAGTAAGCGGCGCCCGCCCATCGGTCCTGATTCGGATTCGCAGGGACGGGACTTTCCGCAGTGGGCGTGCGACCAGTAACCACTCGCCCTGTGCGCCTCGTCACTTCCTCCAAGTAATCGCCTCCTGTAATCTTTCTGGTTTAGCTGACAATGTCAGAAACTCTCTAACAGGTGCACTCATGAAGCTTCTGGTCATCGGTTCCGGCATGATGGGTTCGGCGGCAGCGTACGACATGGCGCGGCAAGAGCAGGTAGAGGCAGTGACGCTGGCGGACAGCGATCTGCCGCGGGCAAAGGAAGTCGCGGCACGGGTCAACAAGATTACTGGGCAGAAAAAGGTCCGCGCGGTCGAACTTGATGCTTCCAGTGAGAAGGCGGCCACCCGCCTGATGCGCGGCCACCAGGGCTGCCTCTCGGCTGTCCCCTATTTTCTGAATCTCGGCCTGGCCAAAGCGGCCGTCGAAGCCCGTTGCCACTTTGCCGATCTCGGCGGCAACAATACCGTTGTCCGCCAGGAACTGGCGCTGGCGAAGAAGGCGGAAAAGCGTGGCGTGGCGCTGGCGCCCGATTGCGGGCTGTCTCCCGGTATGGCTTCAATTCTCGGCGGAGAGCTGGTGCGGCGGCTGGGCGGACGCGCGGACGCGCTCAGGCTCTACGTCGGCGGACTGCCGGAAAGGCCCATGCCGCCGTTTCACTACCAGTTGGTGTTTTCGGTCGAAGGACTGATCAACGAATACGTCGAGCCGGCACGCATCCTGCGCAAAGGCAAGCTCGTGACCATCGAAGCGCTGACCGAGCCGGAAGAGTTCCACATGGCGGGCTTCTCGCCGCTGGTGGCGTTTCATACCTCGGGCGGGACTTCAACCTTGCCGGAAAGTTTCGCAGGCAAAGTCGGCGAGTGCTTTGAGAAGACGCTGCGCTATCCCGGACACTACGACCTGCTCTGCGAGCTAAAAGAACTGGGCCTGTTCTCCAGCGAAAAGATGAAGATCGGTAAGGCCGAGATTGCGCCGCGCGCGATGATGTCGAAAGTGTTCGAGGGCAAGTTCGCCAGCAAGGGCCCGGACGTGTGCATCATGCGGCTGGAAGCGCACGAGTCGGTGCGCGCTCCGGGGGTTCGCGGGCTGCTCGGGGGACGGCTCAAGGGGCATGTGGCGTCGTTCACGCTGGTGGATCATTACGATCCCAAGACCGACATGAGCGCCATGATGCGCACCACGGCATTTCCCGCTTCGATCGTGGTGCAGATGCTGGCTTCCGGCGCAATCGCCAAACGCGGCGCGGTCCTTCAGGAACGCGATGTACCGGCCGATATTTTCCTGGAGGAAATGGGAAGGCGAGGGATCAGGGTTGAGTACGCAATGGAGTGAGGGAAATGCGATTTTTGATTGTTGATTTGTGACTCCCGATGCTTGCTGCCCGTTATCGATTTTTCAATCATCAATCAAGAATCAGCAATCAACAATTCCCCGCCCCTGACTTCTCACTTCTGCAATCCCCTTGCCTGCGGTAAGCTGTCGTCATCCGGAGGAAACTTGCGTTACCTCGATCGTTTGCAACCATTGGCCCTGCTGGTTCTGCGTGTGGCGCTGGGTGTGGTCATGGTGGCCCATGGATATTCCAAGGTATTTGGCGGGCTCTCGCATTACGTGCAATACGTCACCAGCCTGGGGTTGCCGGGATGGTGGGCCTATCTGTCCGCGGCAGCGGAATTCCTGGGCGGCCTGCTGGTACTCGCGGGATTGTTTACCCGGGTCTCCGCCTTAGCCATCTGCATTGACTTGGGTGTTGCCATCTGGAAGGCTCACTGGAGGAATGGTCTGTTGGGGGACAAGGGCTACGAATTCCCACTCGCCCTGGCAGCAATTGCCTTCGCATTGATTTTCTTCGGGGCGGGGCCTATCGCGCTCGACAGCATTCGGCGCGGCGGGGGTGGAGGCGTGAGCAAGGCACCGAAGAAGTGAGCGTCGACAATGAGAAGGGGCCGGGCTTCTCCAGCCTTGCCTGCCCTCCAAGTCAATACTGCCCGTGCAACGCACCTTCGCCGACATCCCGGAGCGGCCTCGGAGTGACACAAAAAGTGGTGTCTGGATCAGCAGTTCCTAGTTCCTGGTTCTCAGTTCTCAGTTCTTAGAACTCGCTGAGCTGCTTCATTGCTCGGAACAAATCGCTGGTCTGGGGCAGGATGGCGTCTTCGAGGATCGGTTGATAAGCGACGAAGGTGTCTTTGGCGGCGACGCGGCGCACGGGGGCGTCCAGGTGCTCGAACAGTTCGTCGGCGATGCGGGCGACGATCTCCGCGCCATAGCCCCAGCTCAGCGAGTCTTCGTAGGCGACGATCACGCGGTTGGTCTTGCGTACGGAAGTGGCGATGGCTTCCCAGTCGAAGGGACTCAAGCAGCGCAAGTCGATCACTTCGACTTTCACTCCGTGCTCGCGCTCCAGCTTCTGCGCGGCTTGCAGGGCGCGGGGGACAACCGCTCCGTAGGTAATCACCGACAGGTCGGTTCCCGGCTGCACGACTTTGGCTTTGCCAAAGGGAATCATGTAGTCGGGGCCGGGGTAGGGCGCGCGTCCAAAGGTTTCGCGATACAGGCGCTTGTGCTCCAGGAACAGGACCGGATCGTCGCAGCGGATGGCAGTGCGCAGCAGGCCGGCGGCGTCGAGCGCATTGGAGGCGAACACGACGCGCAAGCCGGGAATGTGGGTGAAGATGCTCTCGCCACATTGCGAGTGATAGATGGCGCCGCCGGTGAGATATCCGCCGATGGCCACGCGTACGACCGCGGGGGCGGAAAAACCGTTATTGGAGCGCCAGCGAATGAGCGGTAATTCGTCGCGCAGTTGCATCATGGCCGGCCAGATGTAGTCGAAGAACTGGATCTCGACCACCGGCTTGAGCCCGCGCGTGGCCATCCCGGTCGCCCGGCCCACGATGTTAGCTTCCGCCAGCGGCGAATTGAACACCCGGTCGGAACCGAATTCCGCCTGCAGGCCGGAGGTCAGCTTAAACACGCCGCCTTTCCCCTTGATCAACTTCTGCTGGAGGTACTGCTCACGGCTGCAGTCGGCCACGTCTTCCCCGAACATCACGATGCGCTCGTCGCGCCGCATCTCATCGCGCAGCGTGGCGTTGATCAGATCGGCCATGGTCTTGGGCTGCGCGGCTTTCTTGCCGTCGCTGGCCGCCGCTTGGGCGGTGACAGGCACCGGCTCGGTCGCAAAGGCGGAGGAGGTCGTGTCGAGATCCGGTGAATAGACGTAGCGTTCAACTGTGTCAGGCGTGGGTAAAGGCGCTTCCAGAGCCTGATCTACGGCCACTTGCAGACCGTCCTCCACCTGCTTTTCGAGCTGGTTGATGCCCTTTTCGTCGAGGATGCCTTCGCGGATGAGGAACATCTGCATGCGCGTGATGGGATCGCGCGCCACTTCGTCCTGGCGTTCGGACTCAGGACGATAAAGGCGCTCGTCATCCGAGAGCGAGTGCGAGTACGGCCGGATGACATGGGCATGGATGAAAGCCGGACCGTTGCCCGCACGGCAGTGCGCCACCGAGCGTATGAAAGCCGCGAAGGTCGCCACCGGATCGATGCCGTCCACCTCCTCGAAATGGAAATTGGGGAAGCCGGCCACCAGGCGCGAGATGTTCCCGCCCGCAGTCTGCACTTCGACCGGGACGGAAATGGCGTACTCGTTGTCCTGGATCACGAAGACCACGGGCAGCTTGCGGTTGGAGGCGGTGTTCATCCCCTCCCAGAACTCACCTTCGCTGGTGGTGCCGTCGCCGAGGGAAACGTAAGTGACCTCGTCGCCGTGGAACGTGACGTCTTTGAACTGGCGATAGTCCCCGGTGGCCTTCCGGGCGGCCTCGGGGTGCGCGGCAAAGTAGCGTCCGGCTTCGGCACAACCCACGGCCTGGAGCACTTGGGAACCGGTGGGCGAGGACTGGGTAACCACGTTGAGCTTGGGATAGCTCCAGTGGGAGGGCATCTGCCGGCCACCGGAGTTGGGATCGTCGGCTGCGCCCACAGCCTGCAGGAGCATCTCGTAAGGGGTAGCGCCCAAAGCGAGGCACAGGGCGCGGTCGCGGTAATAAGGATAGAACCAGTCGTAGCCCGCTTTGAGCGTAAAGCCCGCGGCCACACCCACGGCTTCGTGACCGGCGCCGGAGATCTGGAAGAAGATCTTCTGCTGCCGCTTGAGCAGGATTTCCCGGTCGTCCACCCGCCGGGAGGTGTACATGATGCGGTAGGCCTCGATCAGTTGCTGGCGGGAAAGCCCCTCGTAGGACTTGCCCGTCGTCCTGACGTCCGCTTCAGCCAGTGGTTTGGGCTCTGTCTTGGTGGTCGCCATCCGATTCCCTGTTTCCCGGGGTGGAACGATGCCAAAGCATTGTAAATCATAGCACTGGGCAAGCAGCATTCAGCAGTCAGCACTCAGCATTCAGCCTCAGGGGATCCCATCCGACAACCGGAAGTGCCTTTGAGAAACCGCCTGGATCCTGGGGTGGCTGAGTGCTGACTGCTGAGTGCTATCCTTAAATCGGCATGATCAAGTTCAACCGCCAGTTCGCCCCAAACGCCATCAAGCTGCTGATCTTTGATCTGGACGGCACCCTGATCGACTCGCGACTGGACCTGGTGCACTCGATCAATGCCATGCTGCGGCATTTCAGCCGTCCCGAACTGCCCGACGAAATCGTGGCCTCGTACGTGGGGGACGGGGCCCCCATGCTGGTGCGGCGTGCACTGGGTGATCCCAAGGACGAAGTCTTCCTCAAACGCGCCCTGGACTATTTTCTTGCCTACTATCGCGAGCATAAGCTTGACCACACGCACGTTTACGACGGCATCAAGCCCGCACTGGCTGCCATCCAGAACGCCAATGGCACTCGCCGCCTGATGGCAGTGCTCTCGAACAAGCCGGTGCACCCTTCGCGGGCGATTGTTGAAGCTCTCGGCCTCGGCGAATTCTTTGTCTCCGTGTACGGGGGCAACAGCTTTGCCACCAAGAAGCCCGACCCGCTGGGCGCCCAGACCATCCTGCACCAGACCAAGATGCATCCGGAAGAAACACTGATGGTGGGGGACTCCTCCAACGACGTGCTGACCGGCCGCAACGCCGGCCTATGGACCTGCGGCGTCACCTACGGCTTTGCCCCACACACTTTGTGTGAAGCGCCGCCCGACGTCATGGTGGATACGCCGCGGGAACTGGCCACGTTGCTGGGATGAAACCCCCTAGCCACTAGCCAGCTACTAGCAACCAGCTACCTTCGGTAAACTGCACTCAACCATGCGAAACGGCAATAGCGACTTCAGCCCCGCCGAACTGCGCAAGCTGCGCAGCCTGAAGGATCCGCACGGCATCCAGCGCTTTCTCGACGACATGCCGTATCACCTGGCTGATACTGCCTGGTCACCACGACACGTGCTGCGGGAAGACACGGCGCACTGCTTCGAAGGTGCCATGCTGGCGGCGGCGGCGCTGCGGGTCAACGGGTATCCCCCGCTGGTCTTCGATCTGGAGGCGGAGAAGGATACCGACCACGTGGTCGCCATCTACCGCACGAACGGCCACTGGGGCGCGGTGGCCAAGTCGAACTACACCGGGTGCCGCTACCGCGAGCCGGTTTATCGCTCCCTGCGGGAACTGGCCCTGAGCTATTTTGACGTGTATTTCAACCTGCGGCGGGAGCGCTCGTTGCGCCGCTTCTCGCGCCCCGTCAACCTGGCGCGCTTCGATGCCCGGGAATGGATGACTACCGACAAACCGCTGTGGTTTGTGGCCGAGTATCTGTTCGACATCCGCCATTACCCTTTGGTTACACCCGCGATGGCGAAGCGTCTGCACCGACTGGACGATCGTTCGTTCCGGGCGGGATGTTTAGGGCGAGCGGAGAAAACGGTGTAACCCACAGACCGAGGCGCAAGATGAAAAACCGCCGAGATCGCAGAAACCGCCTCTTGGGGCTTATGAAGGGATGAAGGCGATCTCTGCGAGGATCTCTCGACGGAGCCTCAGAACCGTTGGCCCAACCATAGAGCACGCTGGCCGGCGGGTTGTTAATACCTTGTCAAAACCTTGCACTTTTTGTGCGCAGGGCAAATTTTGCGGTGGAGTTTTGTGATGAAGAGAAACATGCTCGTAGCGGGTGTCTTGTTATGTCTGCTGGGCCCGGGGACGGCCAGAGCACAGGATGCGACGGACATTACCTCCGAGCCGCATCATCACCTGCTGCTGGAGAACGACAAAGTCCGGGTGTTTGAGGTCATGATTGGCGCGCACACCTCCACCCAACTCACCCGTCACGAGCACAATTACCTGGTCGTTACCCTGGCGGACAGCGAAATTGCCAGTTGGGCTGAAGGACAGGCGGGCGTCATCACCTATCGTTACAACCAGAACGATATGCGCTTCTTTTTTCGCGGACCAGCACGTACCATGCGCAACGATACTGCGAACGAGTATCACAACCTCACCGTGGAATTCCTCAACCCGAAGGTGACCACCTTCGGCTATCAGCCCGACGCGGGGCACTGGGAATACGGCAGCAGTGCCCTGCCTCCGCCGGTCGACTCGCGGGCGAAATTTACCGATGTCATGGAGCTGGGCGAAGCCACCGTGAAAGATGTGCAGCTACTGCCGGACGATGAGTACCCTGCACCAGAGAAGGAAGCTGCGGAACTGGTAATCGCGTTGAGCGATCTCGACCTGAAAACCATGGAGGGCCGGATTCGCAAGTCGCCGGGAGAACTGGCCTGGATTGAGCCCGGCCGCAAGGCGAAGTTGGTGAACAATGGCACCGAACCGGCGCGGCTTGTGCTCGTTGAGTTGAGGTCGCAAGCATCTTCCGGCGACTCCGGCGGGTTCTAAGGACGTAGATTCGGCTATGCATCTCGACAAAGTCACTCTCTGCCTGCTTGTGGTTGCCTTGCCCGGGCTCGCGCAGGCCCAGGAAGCCGGTTCGCCCGCACCGGCCGCGACCGCAACGTCTCGGAAGGACGCTGGTCCTGCCGAGATCCTTACCAATGACCAGATTCGGGAACTCATCCGCCAGGCCGCCGAGAAGGATATTGAGAACGACAAGAAGCAGCGCGACTACACCTATATCGAACACGAAGAAGAGCACAAGCTGGACGGCAAGGGCCAGGTCAAGTCCACCGAAACCCGAACCTACGAAATCATGGTGCTGTACGAGGAACCGGTGCGAAAGCTAACCGCCAGGGACGACAAACCGCTCTCTGACAAGGACTCCCGGAAGGAAGACGAGAAGATTCAGAAGGTCATCGAGAAACGCAAGAGCGAGAGCGAGGAGGACCGCAACAAGCGTCTGCAGAAACAGGAGAAAGACCGCGAGGAGGACCGCGCGTTCGTGAAAGAGATCGCGGATGCCTACAACTTCCGGCTCGCGGGGGTGGAGGAGTGGGAAGGCCGCTCAACCTACGTGATTGACGCGGATCCCCGCCCCGGCTATGAGCCTCACATGAAGAATGCGAAGTTCCTGCCCAAGTTCCGCTTCCGCACCTGGGTGGACAAAGCCGAGATGCAATGGGTGAAACTCGACATCCAGTGCATCGATACTGTCTCCGTCGGCTTGTTCCTGGTGCGCCTGCACAAAGGCTCGAACATCCAGATTGAGCAGACGCGGATCAATGACGAAGTCTGGCTCCCAAAACATGTGGCGCTGAAACTCGACGCGCGCGTGGCGCTGCTTAAAGGCCTGAACGTTTCCGAGGATGTAACCTACCGCGACTACAAGAAGTTCCGGGCGGAGACCAAGATTGTGCCGATGGGGGAGGTTCAGGAATCACACTAGGCGCCAGCCGGGCGGTAATGAGCTGGGTTGTGGTGAGTCTGGGGTCTGAGGTCTGACGTCCAACGTCTGGATCTAGCTCTTCTTTTCTGCCACCTCAAGCCGGGTTTCGGCGCGTCGCAGGGCGATGGCGGCACGGTTGAAGTCCGTCTCCGGATTGGCACTCTTCAATCGTTCCTCAGCGCGTTGCTTGGCTTCCTGGGCGCGCCTTATGTCGATTTCTTCGGCGCGCTCGGCGGTTTCGGCGAGGACCGTGACTTTGTCAGGCAGCACCTCGGCAAAGCCCCAGGCAACCGCCAAGCGATGGGTGTAGCCGTTGGCGCGGTAGCTGATCTCGCCCACCGCCAGTTCGGTAATCAAGGGCGCGTGGCCGGGCAGGATGCCGAGATAGCCCTTCTTGCCGGGAATCTGCATCTCCTCGGCGGCGTCGCGCACCACCATCTTCTCCGGGGTGACGATTTCGAGTTGGAAAGTGTCGGTCATTGGTCGTTCGTCGTTGGTCGTTAGTAAAGCCTCCAGCGGTGAGAGTCCCTGGCCAACGACCAACAGCCAACGACCAGCGACGGTTCTTACGCGGCCGTCTTCATCTTCTCCGCGGCTTCGAGTACTTCGTCGATCGTGCCTTTCATATAGAACGCCTGTTCCGGGATGTCGTCGTATTTGCCTTCGACAATTCCGCGGAAACCCTTCACCGTGTCGGCAATCTTCACGTAGCGGCCGGCAGCGCCGGTGAATTGCTCAGCCACGTGGAAGGGTTGCGACAGGAACTTCTGTATCTTGCGGGCGCGGGTCACCGTCAGCTTCTGGTCTTCGCTCAGTTCGTCGATGCCCAGAATGGCGATGATGTCCTGCAGGTCTTTGTAGGTCTGCAGGGTCTTCTTCACCATCTGCGCGACGTCGTAGTGCTCCTGGCCTACGATGCGCGGATCGAGAATGCGCGAGGTCGAGGCCAGCGGATCGACCGCGGGATAAATTCCGATCTCGGTCAACGCGCGCGACAGCACGGTGGTCGCGTCCAAGTGAGCGAACGTGGTAGCCGGAGCAGGATCGGTCAGGTCGTCGGCGGGCACGTAAATGGCCTGCACTGAAGTGACCGATCCTTTCTTAGTGGACGTGATCCGTTCCTGCAACTCGCCCATCTCGGTGGCGAGGTTGGGCTGGTATCCCACGGCGCTGGGCATGCGGCCCAGCAGCGCAGAGACCTCCGATCCGGCCTGGGTGAAACGGAAAATGTTGTCGATGAAGAGCAGGGTGTCGGCGCCTTCCTCGTCGCGGAAATATTCGGCGACAGTCAGCGCGGTCAACGCCACGCGCAGGCGGGCACCGGGCGGCTCGGTCATCTGGCCGTAAATCAGCGCGGCTTTGGACTTCTCGGGGTCACCCGGCTTGATTACACCCGACTCCGTCATTTCCAGCCACAGGTCGTTACCCTCGCGGGTGCGCTCACCCACGCCGCCAAACACGGAGAAACCGCCGTGCTGCTTGGCGACGTTGTTGATGAGCTCCATGATGACAACGGTCTTGCCCACACCAGCGCCGCCGAACAGGCCGATCTTGCCGCCCTTGAGGAAGGGCTGGATCAGGTCAACCACCTTCACGCCGGTCTCAAACATTTCCGCGGTCGTGGACTGCTCGTCGAACAGTGGTGCGGGCCGGTGGATGGGGAGCCTCTCAGTGTGCCGGATGGGGCCCAACTGGTCCACGGGCTCGCCGATCACGTTCATCACCCGCCCCAGAGTGCCGCGGCCCACGGGGACGGAAATCGGGCCGCCCTGGTCGATGGCCTTCATGCCGCGCACCATGCCGTCGGTGGGCTCCATGGCGACGCAACGTACCCGGCCTTCGCCCAAGTGCTGCTGCACTTCAAGGATGACATTGATAGGTGTGGGGACGGTAAAGCCGTCGCTTACCACTTTGAGCGCCTGGTAAATCGGCGGCATGGTGGCTTCGACAAACTGTACATCCACGGCAGGACCGGCAATTTGAACGACGTGACCAATGTTTTCGGGCATAGGACCTCAAAAACCAGCAATTAGCACCTAGCAATTAGCATTTGGCCCCTATCCGTCCTTGCCAGTATCGGCGGGGACCCTACTGGCCAAATGCTAAGTGCTAATTGCTAAGTGCTGCTTCACTGCGCGGCTGCTGCTCCGCTCACAATCTCGATAATCTCTTTCGTGATCTTAGCCTGGCGGGCGCGGTTCATGGCCAGCGTCAGGGAATCGATCATGTCGGTGGCGTTGTTGGTGGCCGCGTCCATGGCGGTCATGCGGGCGGCATGTTCGGCCGCAACCGACTCCAGCAAGGCATGGAAAACTTGGATGCCGACGTACTTCGGCAGCAGCGAGTTGAACAGTTCCGCCGCGGGCTGCTCGTAGATGTAATCCACCGGCGCCGCAGCGAAGCGCGCGGCGGCAGCGTCCACCTCACGCGTATCGGCCGGGCGAAGTCCTACTCCCGCAGCTTTTGCCGCTTCGAGCGCTCGTTCCCGCTCTTTCTGGGTCATCTCTTCGGCCTGGAGCACGGGGGCGACCCCGATCTGCTCGATGGGCAGGACCTGCTCCACGATCAGGCGCTGCGCGATCACCGACTTGAACTCATTGAATACCAGGTAGACCGAATCAATTTCGCAGTTGCTGTAGCGTTCGATCACCCGCTCGGCCAGCGCTGATGCCAGGGCATACTCGACTTTGTTCAGGACGCCGACCTGCTCACCCACGATCGTGGTGCGCGGCGGCTCCTGGGATTCTCCGGTTCGTGGCGTCACGCTTGGGTAGCGCCGGCGCAGAAAATCTCGTCCCTTGCGGCCGATGGTTTCGATCTCGATATTCTTACCCGTCTCGGTCGCGAGGAAGCGCGCCGCCGCTTTCAGGATGTTGGTGTTGAAGGCGCCGGCGAGACCCTTATCGCCAGTCACTACGATCAGCAGGATATTTTTCTCATCCCGCTGGGCCAGCAGGGGATGGCGGGGTGCGCCGGTTTCGGGGTCATAGATTTCCGCCCGCGACACCAGCGACTTCAGCACATTCGTCAGCATCTGCGCATAGGGACGCGCGGCCAGGGCACGCTCCTGGGCGCGGCGCAGCTTGGCCGCCGAGACCATCTTCATGGCCTTGGTGATCTGTCGCGTGTTGGTCACGCTGCGGATGCGCCGCCGGATGTCGAGAATATTGGGCATGAATCAGTCGTTGGTCGTTAGTAGTTGGTCGTTGGCCAAAACCTGCCTCGCTACTCACTACTCGCTACTTACTTCGCGACTGCCTGTCTCTCTGCTACGAATGCTTCCTTACACTGCTTGATCACTTTGGTCATCTCGGCTTTCAGGTTGTCGTCGAGGATCTTCTTTTCCATGATGGTCCGCAGCAGGCCGGGGTTCGTCGTATCTACGAACTTGTACAGCTCGGTTTCAAACTCGCGCACCTGGTCCACCGCCATGTCGTCGAAGAAGCCCTGGGTTCCAGCGAAGATGAGCAGAATCTGCTTGGAGAACGGCAGCGGCGAAAACTGGTTCTGCTTGAGCAGTTCGACCAGGCGTTGGCCGCGATTGAGCTGGGCTTGCGTGGCTTTGTCGAGATCGCTGCCAAACTGTGCGAAGGCTGCCAGTTCGCGGTACTGCGCGAGTTCCAGTTTCAGACTTCCGGCCACCTGGCGCATGGCTTTGATCTGGGCGCTGCCGCCGACGCGGCTCACAGAAAGTCCCACGTTCACGGCTGGGCGTACGCCCTGGTTGAACAAATCCGTTTCCAGATAAATCTGGCCGTCGGTAATGGAAATCACATTGGTCGGGATGTACGCGGAAACGTCACCGGCCTGGGTCTCGATGATGGGCAGCGCGGTGAGCGATCCGCCGCCTTTCTTGTCGCTCAGCTTGGACGCGCGTTCCAACAAGCGCGAGTGGAGGTAGAAAACATCTCCGGGATAGGCTTCGCGGCCCGGGGGACGCCGCAACAGCAGCGAGATCTCACGATAAGATGCCGCGTGTTTGGAGAGATCGTCGTAGATCACCAGCGCGTGCCGCTTGCTGTCGCGGAAGTATTCTCCCATGGCGCAGGCCGCGTAGGGCGCGATGTACTGCATCGGCGCCGGTTCGGAGGCCGACGCAGCAACGACGATGGTGTAATCCATGGCGCCGTAGTCGGAGAGCAGCTTGACCACCTGCGCGATCGAGGAACGCTTCTGCCCCACGGCGCAATAGATACAAATCAGGTCGTTGCCCTTGTTGTTGATAATGGTGTCGATGGCGACGGCGGTTTTCCCGGTCTGCCGGTCGCCAATGATCAGCTCGCGCTGGCCGCGGCCGATGGGAATCATGCTGTCGATGGCCTTCAGCCCGGTAGCCATGGGTTCGCGCACCGGTTGCCGGTCGATAACGCCGGGCGCAAGGCGCTCCAGGGGAATGAACTGGTCGGTGGCGATCGGGCCCTTGTCGTCAATCGGCTGGCCCAGGGAGTTCACCACGCGCCCAACCATGGCGTCGCCTACGGGCACGCTCATGATGCGGCCGGTGCGCTTGACCTCGTTGCCTTCCTTGATTTCGGTGTATTCGCCCAGCAGCACCACGCCCACCTGGTCCTCTTCCAGGTTCATGGCGATGCCAGCTACGCCGTGCGGGAAAGAAAGCAGTTCGCCGGCCATGACCTTGTCCAGGCCGTGAACGCGGGCGATGCCATCGCCCAGGGTGACGACCGTCCCTACTTCATCCACGGCAATCTTGGACTCGTAGTTCTCGATCTGCTGTCGGATGAGTTGCGTGATTTCGTCTGCTCTGATTTGGGCCATAAACTCAGCTTTCTAGCTGCCAGCAACCTCGCCTAGCAATTAGCACTTGGCAATTAGCATTTGGCCCCTGAGGTTTCTGGCTGGTGCTGGCAAGAACCTCTCTTGGCCAAATGCTAAGTGCTAATTGCTAACTGATGCTCAACACCTCCCGTATCCTTTCCAACTGCCCCGTGATCGAGCCGTCGTAAATAGTGCTGCCGACCTTGATGATGGCACCGCCGAGAAGGGCCGGGTTGTGGGAGTAACGGGCTTGCACCTTCTTGCCGGTCAATTTCTCTACCTGGGCCTCAAGCGCGCGCTTTTCGACGGCGTTCAACTCGCGAGCGCTGGTGATTTCGGCTTCCGTGAATCCCATCCGCTGGTTCAGTTCCTGCTCAAACTGCTTGACGATGGGCTCGAGAAAATGGATGCGGCGGTGATCAATCAGCACGGCTATGAAATTCCGCACCGGACGGGAGATTTCCTCGCGGGCCACAATGGCGTCCAGCACCGCTCTCTTTTGTTCCGCCGGAATGGAGGGCGTCTCCCAAACGTCGCGCAATGGCTTGCTGCCTGCGACGAGCGTAGCGAGGGACTGGGCCTCACGCAAGGTCTTGCCGGCATCGAGGCGGCTGGCGAAGACTGCGTCGGCGAAGGCGCGGGCGTAGGTGCTGGTGACGGAGGCCATGCTCTATGAGTCTTCCTTCCCGGCTTTGGGCCGGCCACCATTGGAAAGTTGCTCGGCGAAACTGCGCACCAGGGCCTGGTCGGTCGTCGGGTCCACCTGGATCTGTTTCCTGGCTAGCGTAACCGCCAGATCGGCAGCGTAAGCGGTCAGTTCACGGCGCGCAGCCTTGGCCGCAGCTACGATTTCCTGCTCCGCCATTTCCACCACTTTGCGCGCATCTTCCGCTGCCGCGGCTTTGATGCGCGCTTCTTCGGCAACCGCTTCATTGTCCGCGGCGCCGCGCATTTCTCCAATCTCTCCGTCCAGACGGGCCAGCCGCGCTTCAATCTCGGCCAGTCGCCGGTTGGCGTCCTGGCTGGCTTTGCGCGCTTCTTCCATGGCCTTCTGGATGGAAGCTGTGCGGCTGCGGAACAATCCCGGCAGATTCTTTTTCGACAGCCAGAGGATGGCCGCTGCGATTACCAGGAAATTCAGCGACACGCAGAGCCAATAGGCGTGCTCGAGGCTGAGGCCTGTGACTCTGGCCACCAACTGAACCGAAGGCGAATGCTTGAACTGTGCCGCCTCGTCCTCGCCCGCAGGCTCACGCGACTGCGGTGTGTTCGGCTCGCCAGCGGCGCGATGCGTTTGCGGCTCTGGGGCCGCGGAACCTGCCTGTGCCGGACTTGAGCTCTGCGCCTGAACAGCCGGGCCTGTCCACAGCATCACGCAGAGCAGCAGAGGCAAGGCCAGGACGGGAGAACGCCGGAGACCGCCGAAGATTGGCATCACTGGCCACCTGCTGGCGCCGTTGCCCGCTGCAGCACGGTGCGAATGATCTCGCTGGCGAGCCTTCCGGCTTCCGCCTGCAGGCCGGATTGTGCCACCGATTTGTCTTTCTCGATCCCAACCCGGGCCTGCTCGACTTGGGCTTGTGCCGCACCCCTTGCTTCAGCCAGAGCTGCCGCACGCGCCTGCAGCGCCTGCTGCCGGCGGGCTTCCTGGTTCTTGAAAACCGCCAAGCGCGCTTCACGCAGACGCTGCTCGTATTCCGCAGTCCGGGCCTCGGCCGCGGCAATGTCGGCCCGCGCCTTTTCGATGGCTCCCTCGGTCTTGCCGCGCCGCTCTGCCAAGACTTGCACCAGCGGCCGGTGCACGAGCACCGTGTAGATGCCATACAGCAAGACCATCAAGATGATGGTCGGGATGGCTCCGAGCAGTAATTCGCCTAGTTGTGCCAGCAACTGATCCATAGGGGCTGATAAGAACCCGAGCTTAAGAGGGCTTAAAACCCTTAAAACTAACATCCTACGAGGCGAGTGTCAACGCGGGTGGAGGCCTCTCGAGGGCGTAGCTGGTGGAGGGGTAACGGAGCCCGCCCTCCCTCCCTCTCCAGTCCTCCTTTGGAAAATAACGGAAAGAATGCTTGACTTCTTGGCAGACGGGTCTAGCATGGAAATATCACCTCCGATCCAATTCAGGATCGAATGGGCCGATAGCCAAGGAATGTCACCGCTTCTTGGTTGCCGGCCCATTTAATTTGGTCGTTGGCCACCCGCCGACCAACATTGCAACTCCATCCAGCCACTCCGTTAACCACGCCAGCGATCTAAGCGCCATTGGCGGAAAGCGGTCGGGGCGCGGAGAACGCGGGGACACGCGGGAAGCGGGTGCGCGGATGGGGCGCTCAGGGTATGTAATAAAGCCAAATGGTCTTGCCGATCTTCTCCACCGGCTGATATTGGCTGAGCCAGGCATAGGCGTCGGGCGGATAGGCGGTGTGCAGAACATCTCCGAAGCGCAGTGACCTCATGCTGATGGCAAACCAACCGTGAACGGGCGTGTACGGGAGTGGAACACTAAAGTCCGGCAGGGCCGTCCGGGACATATCGGCGCTGCTCCAAACTGCAAGGTTGAGCTGCGAAATATGCCGGGCTCGCAGCGCGTCGGACAAACGAAAGAGGTCTTGCCCGCAGTCCAGATCACAGCCCATGAGGAGAATTCGGCTGGGATCTTGTCCGGCGAGCTCGTTGAAATAGGCAATGTAGTCCTGCCGGGAGCGGAAGGTTGAGACTCCCTGCCAAACCAGCAATCCCAAAAGAATTGCTTGTGGCGCGGCTCGCCATCTTCTTGGGAGCTGCCACACGCATGAGCAGCCATAACCCGCCACGATCGCCAGCAAGGGGAAAATCACCATGATATGGCGGACTCCGGCATCGTACTTCACCGGCATGGTCACAAGCAGAATCGCAAGAGCCGAAGCCGCTGGCGCCAACGCGGTCCACCGGCGGCTGCGGGCCAACGGCCACAAGGCAAAAAGTCCAACCGAGGCCAGGAGCAGGAAAGGGAGTGGAGACTTGACGGCGATCGCCACCAGGAAGAAGTACCACCATCCGCCATGCTTGATCTTGCCGAGGAGATAGGACTCCGGGGCGTTATGATTCAGCACCCAGACGGTGGCCAGTCCTTTGATGAGCGCGGGAGCGGGAATGACGGGATCGGAAAGGACCAGCTTGCGGGCAACGCCCCGAAGTGGCGCTGGGAAATTCTGGAACGACGGCATTGAGGTGACGGAGAGTTGCATGCTTTCGCGAACGTGGCCGATGGAGAACCCGTAACTGCCCCAAAGCATGGTGGAGGCGATCACCGCCACGATTGCAATCTGTCTGACGGGATGCGCCGGGCGAGGTTCCCGAGCGACGTTGGCTTTGCGGGTGAGGAGCCATTTGGTGATCCAGATGGCGGCTGCGCCGGCCGGCAGGAAGATCAGCGTGGTGAATTTCGCCAATAACGCCAGCCCGACGGCAATTCCCAACAGGATGCTGGAACGCACGGTCCTTTTCTCCAGCCACATCACAAAAGCAAGCAAGCCAGCGGCTTGAGTGGAGGCAGCTGTCATGTCGGTGTAAGCAATACTGGAAAAAGCCAGCACAGTGGGCAGGGTGGTGAACAGCGCGACTGCCATGACTGCGGCGAAATCGCCGAATTCACGGCGAGTCCAAAGGAAGACGATGAAAACCGCAAACAGAAAGAAAAGAAGAACTGCCAAACGGGCGAGCGTCAGATTGCGCCGGTAGTGACCTGAGTCGTAGAGAATGCTGTTTCCAACCACGTTGTAGTTGTTGCTGGTCGCGGCTTCTCCAGTCCTGGGATAACGCTCTCCGGCAAGATAGATGGGAAGACCGATGGCCAAGCGGGCCAGTGGAGGATGCACAGGATCAAGCGTGTATGTGCCTTTGTCCAGCAACTCGATTGCGGCTGCGACGTGGCAGGGCTCGTCGAACCCCTGCGAAGTGACCTTATACGTCAGGAGGACGCGGCCGCCCGCGATCACGGCAAAGAGCACCGCCCAAAGAACAACCCCACGACTGAGTGGTGCACGGTTCATGCCTGGGGTTCGGGCTCGGGTTTGTAGGCAAACAACAGCGTCGCCATCAGGATCAGTGCCGAGAGCGGAAGCAGGGCGACCAGAAACACCCTGATAGGTCCGTTGGTCAAGTGGGGCTGCAAGTAGTCCGGGTAGCGAGTTCCCGCGACCAGCGTGCAAATGATTGCCACGGACAGAACCCAGCGCGGGTGCGAGAATCTTCCCGCTATGAGGAGAAACCAGACAAACATCAGCGGAAGAATCTCGAGCACGTAGTAATGCCGCCAGGTGAAGGGCGCTATCAAGAGGGTGATCAGCGAAAGGATTACCAGATCCCAGATGATGTCGCCACGCTGATTCTTCTTCACCAGGAATGCCAGAACAGCCAGGTACACGGCAAATCCCAATACCTTGTTGAAGGCGCACAGTCCGGCTGGGGTCTGAGCGGGAATTTGATCGTAGTTCAGAAGGTCCCGGTAATAAGCGTTCTGCACGATTCCCGGGAGGGAGTAGTTGTAAGGGCCGGGCGCGCCACACGACAGCGAAGTCAGCTTGGCCAGGTACAAGCGGTGATTCTCCACGCCAAGGTGCCACACACCGATGCCCATGAGAACGGCCATCCAGAGCGCATAGGCTGCGAGCCATTTCCAGCGCCGCCGCACCAGAAATACCCCGACTGCCAGCACGGGGGTGAGCTTCACGATCGTGCCCAGAGCCAACATGAGCGCGGAAAGAACATCTTGTTTCTTGTCTGCGAAAAGAACTCCGGCAGACCACGTTAGCAGGAGCAAGGCGCCGAACTGCCCCTTTTCGAGGGTGAGCAGGAAGGGCTGGAAGGCGAATCCCGCCAGGGTGCAGATCAGCAGCGTCACGGGGCTAAATGCCCGGCACAGTTTCAAGCAAATCCATAGGGCCAGAAAAAAAACGAAATCGGTAAGAACGCGCCAAACCATGAACGCCAGCTGGTAGGGCAATTTTCCCAGTGGGACCAATAGTGCTGCGATGATGGGGGGAGCGCTGAAATGCAAGGTGTCGCCCAGCCCATTCTGATGGGCTACCTGGTTCCACTCGGTGTCGGGTGGGATGCGGCTCAAAACTGCTTCTTTGTTCTCCTGGGTGGGGTAATACAGCTGATGCTCACGCGGATTTGCAGATCCCGCCAACTTCGCGGCCACATAGTAGTGCGGAAAATCAACCGCCGAGCCGGCAGGATAGGCAGAGGACCGGAACGTGGCCCATTCGGTTGCGAACTGGTTGGCAGCAAAGACGACCAGCAGAACCACAACTGCGGAGGTCAACCAGCCTCTCAGGTGGGTCGAAGACGTTGCCGCTGCGCTTGATGCCGCTGGTGCCTGAAGGACGGACTTGCCAGACATGCCGGTGTACAAACCCCCGCGAGGAACAAAATTGCTGAGCACGAATTGGTCGGCGCAGTATAACGCATTCGTTCCACCACCGGTGGGCAGGTGAGGACACCTGCCCCTACGTGAAAAGAGTTACCTCGACGAGCCAGGCCCACATCTCAAGAAAACGCGTCCAAAATCGGCCTCAGGCACCCCGCAACGTCACTCCACCACAAACTCCCTCACCCTTCTTACCAATGACTCCGGCGCCTCGGCCTCCAACTCCACAAAGCCGTCTTTATATTTGCGGGAGTAGATGCGCGAGCGCGCCTCGAGCAGCGCCAACGTCTTGCCTTCTTTCTGCGGCACCCTCAGATGCACGCGGCTGGGCCGGTCTTCGTCGAGCACCTGGTCAATGCGGTCCAGCAACGTGCTCAGGCCGATGCCCTTGACCGCCGAGATATGGACGGTGCTGGCGTCGTCGCGCAGCGACTCGCGCTGCAGGGGAGGCAGCAAGTCAATCTTGTTCTTCACCCGCAGGCGGGGCTTGCCTTCCACTTCCAACTCCTTCAGCACGCGTTCCACCTGCGCGTCCTGCTCCGCCGACAAAGGGCTGCTGGCATCGGAGATGTGCAGGATGAGGGCCGCGCGCTGCACCTCTTCCAAAGTCGCGCGGAATGCGGAAACCAGGGTGTGTGGCAGGTTGCGAATGAATCCTACCGTGTCTGACAGCAGCACCTTGCGCCGCGAGGGCAGGGCCACCCCGCGGATGGTGGGGTCAAGAGTGGCGAACATTTTCGAGGAAGCCACCACATCGGCCCTGGTCAGCGCATTAAACAAGGTGGACTTGCCCGCATTGGTGTAGCCCACCAGCGCCACCGTCGCCACCGGTACCGACTCGCGTCTCTGCCGCTGCTGGGCACGGATGCGCCGCACACTCTCGATCTGCTCTTTCGCGTGGCGAATCCGCCGGTAGATTTTTCGCCGGTCGGTTTCGAGCTGAGTTTCACCCGGACCACGGGTCCCGATGCCGCCGCCCAGCTGCGACATCTCTACGCCGCGTCCGCCTAACCGGGGCAGCAGATACTCGAGCTGTGCCAGTTCCACCTGCAACTGGCCCTCGCGGGTTCGAGCATGGCGGGCGAAGATGTCGAGAATAAGCTGGGTGCGGTCAATCACCCGGGTGCCGACCACTTTTTCGATATTGCGCTGCTGAGACGCGGTGAGGTCGTGATCGAACAGCAGGAGATCGGCAGAGACCGAGGCGGCGGCGCCGGCAATTTCTTCCAGCTTGCCGCGTCCGATCAAGGTCGCCGGATCAGGCCGGTCGCGATGTTGCAGGAATTCGCCGACAATCTCTGCGCCCGCGCTATCGGCCAGGGAGCGCAGTTCGGCCAACGACTCTTCGGCGCTGAACTCCGGGATGGCAGGCGCCTTGGAAGCGCCCGGCACGGGGGTGGCGCTGTCACGTGCGGCCTGCGCACCGCTGGTCCGGGAGCCTTTCTTGCCTCCAAATCCAGACGCCGCCCGCGAACGGTACTCCAATCCGACCAGGAAGGCACGCTCGGCGGGCGTTGCGTTGGCTCGGGCCGGCCGGGTTGAGCGCGGCCCGCCACTCTGTTTCCCGGAGACTCTGAAATCTGGACTGCGCAATCGGGAGTGCCTTTATCCTTCGGTTCCTGACGCGCCTGCAGCCTGGTTCGCGTCCGTAGTCGCCGCCGTCGTGCTGGGGGTGCCGGTGACCGGAACCGCGGCCGGCCTCTCCCCGTGGCCATGCGAGGCTCTCCCCATGGCGACCGTGGAGATGGCATGCTTGAAGATCAACTGCTCCTGGTTGTTGGTCTCCAGCACCACGGAGTATTTGTCAAAGGAGCGGATGCGCCCCGTCAGCTTCACCCCGCTCAACAGATAGATGGTGATGTTGGTCTTCTCTTTGCGGGCTGTATTGAGAAAGGAATCCTGTATGTTTTGCGCCGGCTTATTTTCCATCGCCGATCTCCTTGCTTTCTGAAGGCTACGTGTCGAATCTGCCGCTCGTAATCCGTGCCCGAAGGCCCGGCGTGGCGGAACAGGGGGGACAGCCCGGCAGGGTGCAACCAGTCATGGCCGACGTCCAGCGGCGGCGCGTGCAACCCCACTCGGGTAATATTTGTACAATACGGCGTCGCCTGCTACTTTTCAACCATAGTGATCATCCTGCCAGCGATTGATGTACAATCCGGACGAATTCCCAACGGTTAGGCCGGAACTGTAAATACTGCCGTAGCGGAGGAATCTCTATGCACCATTTGGCCACTTTGTCTGCCTTATTGGTGATGCCCACGCACACCGGGACCGAGGCGCTCGGTATGATCTTGCGCTGGTTTCACTTCCTGGCGGGTATTACCTGGATCGGACTGCTTTACTTTTTCAACCTGATTAACGTCCCCTTCATGAAGCAGGTGGACGCTGGCATGAAACCCAAGGTGTTCCAGTACATGACCCTGCCGGCTTTGCAGTGGTTCCGCTGGAGCGCCCTGTTCACCGTAATCTTCGGCTTCTGGTACTGGTCGCAGATCTACGTGGCCGCCGACGCCCAACGCATGGGTGTCAGCCCGTGGAGCACCATAGGTCTGTTCCTGCTCATCTGGATTGTGACTTGGGCGATTCTCTACGCGGTGATCGCCAAGATGAAGCCCAGCGGATACGTGCTGTTCGCCATTTCCACCGTCGTGGTTATCGCCGCCGCCTGGCTGTTTCTCAATTACACGCCCGTGGGCCAGGACGACAACCACGTGCTATCGATTGGGGTTGGCGGTGGATTCGGCCTCGTCATGATGCTGAACGTTTGGGGGATTATCTGGCGCAACAATAAGAAGGTAATTCAAGGAACTCTGGCGGGCAGCCCACCTGCTGATGCGGCTGTACTGGCGCGGCAGGCGTTCCTCGCGTCGCGCACCAATTTCTACCTGTCGGTGCCCATGCTGTTTTTCATGGCCTCCAGTTATCACTATGTGATCTTCGGCAAGTAGGCCGTGGTGGTTTCTCTCGGCCTCGCGCTACGGCGCGAGGCTTTGTTTTTTCTGAGATTCCCTTGTTCTCACTTGCCGACAACCGGCGCCAGAGTCCATGCCTTACCATCAAAGTGGGCTGGCAGGCCCAGGCCAAATAGTTTCAAAATAGTGGGAGCTACATCCACGATGGCAGGCTTTTCGTCGGCAATTTTGCGGTTGCAGAACAGAACTCCCGGCACCAACCGCGGATCGATGCAATGATCTCCGCTCCAGGCCTTGAGGTTGTCCTCGAAGATTTTCTCCGTCACCTTCCCCATTACCGAATCCCACGAAGCGCGGAATCCGTCTCCGTACCCGATAATCAGGTCAGGGGCGTTGTCCACGTAAGGTCCGGCGTAGACTGCATCGCAATCGAAGACCCCGGTGATACCAATCTTCCCTGAAGCCGGATCTGCCAGCCCATTCAGCTTGGTGCGCAGTTCGTTTTTCAGCGCCTCGGCCGCGCCTGGCTCCACAATACCTTGGCGCTCGCGGCCCTTCACGTTCAAATACAGGCCATTCAGGCCCATGGTGTAGGCGCGCGTACGCGACCAGTCCACGTCTTCGAACCAGTCCCCGCTCTCGGTTTTGCCATCTTTCAGCGTCAAATACCCATTTTGATGCAGCCATGCGTTCAGGTTGACGCAGCGGGCAAACGATTTGAAGCCGTGGTCGGAGACCACCATCAGCAGAGTGTCATCGTCAATCTGCTGCATGACGCGGCCGATGAGCCCATCCATGCGCTGGTACAACTCCTGGATGATGTTGGGACGCTGGTCGCGAGGCACGTTGCGGGCCGCCGGATGATCGTCGTCCAGGTAGCGCCAGAACATGTGCTGGACGCGATCGGTGGTATCAAAGACGCAGGCGCAGAGACCCTGCTGGGTCTTTTCCAGTGCATCGAAGAGCATGCGCTCGCGATCCTCGTGGTTGCCGTAGGCCTGCGCCAGGAAAGCGTCGTCGTCCAGGACTTCTTCGTTGAGCGCCCAGGTGTCTTCCGCCAAGCCCAGTGTGGCGTAGGGGCCGAAGAGTTTCGCCAGGTAGATCGAATAGGTCACGGGATGGGAGATGGGCAGATCGGGCCGCCCCGGATCGATGTTCACCGGGGTGACGTAGACCTCCACCTCAGGCGAGAGTTGTTTCAGGTAAAAGCGGCAAATCCCGTGCGCGCCCATGCCCAGCGCAGCCTTGAACTTCAGCGGAATCCACTCGGAGTACTCTCCCACCTTCAGGGTGAACTTCTGTGAGTCCACTTCCATGCGTGCCTGGTTGCGCTCAGGGTCGGGCCGCAGTTCAAAATCCACCCGCAATTCGCGCCCGGAACCCTCCGCCAGCGGATCTTCCGGACCGGGGATGTAGGAACGACACACGCCCCCATCCCGCTCCATGGCAATGCGCACGCCACCCTCGCGGAACTTGTCTCCCGAGGCACGAGTGGTGCAGAAGCAGAAGGTTCCCTGGCTGCCCTTCAGGTCGGGCACGCACATGCCTGAAAGCAGTACGCCGGGGAATTTCTCCGGCGGGAACGTGACGGGAACGCGAATCACCGAGCAGAAGATCCCTGCCTTTCCCAGCCAGTGCCAGAACGGCGTGCCCTTTCGCATGCCCTTGATATTGGTCTTGCCCACCGGAATGGAATACTTGCCAATCTTCCAATGCCGCTTGGGGCCTTTGATCTCCGCCGAAGAGAGGAATGGCAAATAGTTGCTCAGGTCGCGGGCGAGAAAATCATAGATGTTGTGTTTGCCGGGATTGACTCCGGTCATGAAGGTGGACCAGGCCACAGGAGAGATCGCCGGGAAAGTCGTGCGCAGCTTGCGGAAAGTTCCCTGCTGCTGGAGCTTGGCCAGATTCGGCAGCTTACCTTCGCCCATGAAACGCTCGGCCAACTCCGGGTCCATCCCGTCGAAGCCCAGAATCACGGCCCGCTTGAACTGCGCCTTGCCGTAAGCCTTGCGGCGCTTGAGGGTGCGCAGCACGTGCCGGAATGGCCAGGTCAGGAGGGCGTACAGAGAGTAGAGAAACGCCACGAACAAGGTCCAGAAAGACGAGAGGACGGCAAACCCGGCGCCGGGACCGGCGTAGGCGTGCCCGGGCAATGGAAACAGGACAACCACGAGCAGCAACAGCACCAGTGTGGCGCGGGCACTCCTGCCCGCGACTCGTGACCGCAACTGGCGGACAAGAGTGTCCGCCCCACACGAAACACCCCGAAACCTCATATCTCAATCCCCAGGACTTCTTTGAAAACAAACCCTGCGACCATCGACAACACAAAAAACAGGACGATCCAATTCCACTCCAGCCAGGCAAAGTTGATATTACGCGGCAAATATGTCACGGCAATCGCCTGAATCGGGCTGTTGTCGGGCAACGCCGGCTCTCCCGAGACAAATATCCGTTCCCAGAAACGATCTCGCAGACGCGTGGGCGAGAGACGGCTGACATCGGGTGAGACCACAACCTGCTTGGAAAACGTCTGACCGCCCGCGGCAACATCAATATTGTAAGTGCCGGCCTTCTCCGCCACCACCCGCCAAACAACCTCGTTGTCCGCGGGGACGTGCACGGCGGGAGCGGAGATTGCCATCTCGGCCGGCAGCTGCAGAGACAGATCATTCAGCGTGTCCGGCGCGGTTTGCACTTTCACCAGGAATGGTTGCGCGGGCTGCATGGGCATTGATCCCAGATAGCGGTCCACCTGCACGATCAGCAGGGTAATGGGAATGATGACGTACAACAGCGGCATGAACGCCAGCCGGATGTAACGCCCCGTCCCGCGCACGATGCGGCCGTAGGTCCGCATCACCACTGGCAACTGGTCCTGGTAGAGCCGAACAGCCAGCAGGTGGGCTTTGAGCTGATCTTTGGCAACCTTGATCGCCTTCTGGTTGGAGGTGTAGCCAAACAGCAGCACCATGAGCAAACCCACCACCAGCGAGACCACGACGACGATCGCCAGCGGATTGTCCAGCAAAACCCGGTTAAGGAAGTCAGCCATTAGCGGACGGATGGGGACGAATAGCATGGATGGTGTGACCTGGGACTTCTACTCGATATACCCCAATCCCTGGAGACGTTTCTTGACGACTTCTTTCGAAACGGAATCGCCCTCTTCTGGCGGGAGTATTTTCTTGATCTCCTTCTCCAGCATGTGGGTCACGAACTCGTCGACCGATTCGTACCCCGCCGCCTCGGCGCACTTTTTGGCCTTTTCCAGCAGTTCGCCCTCAATCTTCACCTTGTGAGAATTGAACATCCGATCCCTCCATCATTCGCGCTGAAGTCGTGGTTCGTATCAGGGCACGACCCTAGCGGGCCGCTCGATCCGGCTGAAAAACCGATTGTCCCATCATACCCTTTGCTTTGGGGATTCCAAACTCCGCCAGGATGGTAGGCGCAATGTCGGTGAGCGCGGGCGTTTGGGCCAAGATCTTGCGGTTGCTCAGCAGCACACCCGGGACCAGGGTGTAATCCATGCAGTGATCGCCGCTCCAGGGATTGGTGTTGTCTTCCAGAACATCCGGCGGAAAGTCGCCCAGAATCGTCTTCCATCCAGCTCGATAGCCCCGGTTGTAGCCCACCAGCGCATCCGGGCCTTCCCGGGCGTAAGGGCCCTGGTACACCTCGCTAGCCAAGTCCACTCGCGTGATGACCGGCAGGCCATTCTGGGGGTCGCGCACGGTGAGGAGCTTCTCCTTGATCTCCTTTAATAGTGCATCGGCCCGGGCCCCGGGCTGAACGATGCCTTCTTTCTCGCGGCCACGCTGGTTCACGTACAGGCCGTTCAGGCCAAGCCCATAAGCGCGGCTGCGGCTCCAGTCCACATTGGCAAAGGCCTGGCTGTTATCGGCGGTGGTCGCGGCTTTCAGCGTGATGTAGCCATTGTTCAGCAGCCAGGTATTGAGGTTGAACGAGCGATAGTAGGGGGCAAACCCGTGGTCCGAGAGAACCAACAGAGTCGTGTTCTCGTCCAGCTTAGGCAGCACTTCGCCAAGCACCTGGTCGATCTGCTGATAGAACTCCTCGAGCGCTGAACCGTTCTGCGCCGCGGCGGACGCATCGTATTCGGGATGCTTCGGGTCGGTCAGCCGCCACAGCATGTGCGAGTTCAAATCCAGGCTGGAGAAGTAAAAGAAGAAGACTCCCTGGTGGAACTTGGGGAATTCGGCATCGAAAATCTGGCGATGCTCAGCCAAAACGGTGCGCGACTGCTCGAGGAACTCTTTGTCGTCCAGCACTCCGGCAGAGAGCGCTTTGGTGTCCTCGGCGATTCCCTGCGTGTAGTACTCACCTACCTCTTCCGCAAGTTCGCGCGAATAACTGGACGGAGTCGAGAGCGGAAGCGCCGGGTTCGAGGGATCAATATTCATGGGCGAGACATAGAGCTGAAAGCGCGGATGCGCCTGCTTCAGATAGAAGCGGCAGATGCCCTTCACGTTGCCGAAGAACGGGATCAACTGGAATTCGACGGGAACCCAGTCGCTCCACTCGCCTTCGCGCAGCACGAATTCCTGGTCCTGCACGGCAATACGGGCGACCGGGTCAATCGGATCGACCGACACGGTAAACGGCTCGGTGGCCGCGGGAGATCCCTTACGAAACGTGTTGTCGGGGCCAATCAACTGGGTCTTGACCTGCGAGTTTTCCACCTGGACAGGAATGATCTGTCCACCTTCGACCGCTCCCGCGACCGCCGTCGGATCGTCGGTGTAGAAGGAAAACGTCCCGTAGGTGCCGCGCAGGTCGGGCGTCCCCATGCCGGATAAGGTCTTTCCCTTGGCGGCAACCGGAGGGAAGTTCGACGGAATGCGAAACACCGAGTTCGGAATATGGTGCTGGTCCAGGATCTGCCAGAACGCCTCTCCCTGGCGCAATTGGTCGGCGCTCCCTCCACCCAGCGGAATGACCCAACTGCCGAGATGAATCGCATGCTTGGGCGCTTCCACGCGCGAGGCGGAGAAGTAGAGATCGAGCGTCTTGGGATCGCGGTGAATAAAGTCGAAGATGCCGTGTCCACCGGCGTTCATGCCGGTAATCAGGTTTGACCAGGCCACCGGGCTTTGCGGCGGAATGCTGGTCGTTAGTTGCCGGAACGACCCTTGCTGAACCAGCCGGGCAAAGTTCGGCATTTTGCCTTCCTGCATGAAGCGCGTCAGGAGCTGGGGATCCATGCCATCAATGCCCAGGATGATCAGTTTCTGGTCTCCGTGCCACTCGCCGCTGGCACGCTGGCAGGAAAACAGCAGCAGCGTGCCGGCGCAAAGCAGCAACACGATCAGAATCCAGACGGCTTTCTTCAAATACATGCTCCCTTCACGCTTATTCAGATGCCCCAGGCGCTGGGCAGGCAAAGTCAATTCTCAAACTGGAGTGAAATACTCAAGGTTGAAGGTAGGACTTGATTCTGGCTCCGCCAGCAGGGGGATGTCAAGCCGCCCTCGCTTTCAGAAATCTGCCCGAACCCATTAGACTAACCGTATGCTCCGTCGTGTTCTCATCATGTTGGCGGCTCTTCTCCCAGCCGTCGCCTGGGCCGCCACCAATCCCAACATCGTCCTCATCACCCTGGATTCCACCCGCGCCGACCGCATGGGCTTCCTGGGCGCAAAACGCCCAACTCCCAGCCTGGATGCGCTCGCCAAGCAGAGCATTGTTTTCGAGCGCGCCTATGCGCAAGCGCCGCTCACCGTCGTCTCCCACGCGACCATTCTCTCGGGCACCTATCCCCAAACCGCCAAGGTCACGGAGTTTGGTTCTGCGCTTGCGACCTCGCTGCCGTACCTCCCAGACTTGCTGCATGCACGCGGGTACCATACCGGAGCCTTCGTAGGCTCGATCGCACTCGATCCCAGGAACGGACTGGCTCCCGGCTTTGATCGCGGCTTTGACGTGTACGACGCCGGGTTCCATCCTCCACAAAAGGGCGAAAGCCGTTACCAGTCGGTAGAGCGCCGCGGTGAGGAGGTGGTCGCTCGGGCCAACGCCTGGCTGGCCCGCCAGCAGGCTCCGTTCTTCCTCTGGGTGCACCTGGCGGATGCGCACGCGCCGAATGCCGGTTCCTACGATCGCGCAGTGGCCTCGGCGGACGCGGCGGTGGGCAAGCTGATCGCGGAATTGCGCGCGCGCAAGACGTACGACGACGCGGTGATTGTCGTGGCCGCCGACCACGGCGAGAGCCTGGGTGCGCACGGCGAAGATACTCACGGCATCTTCCTCTATGACGAGACCATTCACGTGCCCCTGCTGGTGAAGCTGCCGCAGAACCAGATGGCAGCCAAGAGGGTTCCGGGGCGAGTGCGCCTGCTGGACATTGCACCCACCGTGCTGGAACTAGCAGGGGTAGCGGTTCCGCCAGCCATGCAGGGACAATCCTTGCTGCGCATCGCCAAGACCAACCCCACCGCCGATCAGCCCGTGTACTCCCGCAGCGACTTTCCCCAGCGCGGGTTTGGCTGGAGCGGCCTGGAATCCTGGCGGGCTGGAAAATACCTGTACATCCGCGCCCCCAAGCCGGAGCTCTACGACTTGACTGCCGATCCCGGTGCAACCAAGAACCTCGCCCAGACTTCTAAAGCCACCCTGGACACCATCGCCGCGCAGCTCGACGCCTTCGACCAGCGCTTCAGCGGAGGCAAGTCTGCCGGGCCCGAACTCACCTCCAGTGAAATGCAGAAGCTGGCTTCTTTGGGATATGTGGGCCTGCAGAAGTCGGGCGGCGCCAGCACCGCGGCCACGGGAACCGATCCCAAGGACGTGATCGCCACCGCCAACAAGGTCCTGGCCGCCATGCTGGCGATTGATGGCGGAGAGCCGGAAAAAGCGGTATCGGCACTGCAACCACTGGCAGCCGCGCAGCCTGGCATGTATCTCGCGCAATACGCGCTGGGGGTCGGGTACGCGCAGGAGCAGCAATACCCGAAGGCCGCCGAACATCTGCACAAGGCGGTTGAGTTGCAGCCGGACTCAGCCTGGGCCAACTACGAAATTGGCACCGCTTTGCTGAAGACTGAGGACTTCAAGACTGCCGCCGTACATCTGGAGATCGCTGCCAGCCGCTTGCCAGAGTGCGCCCAGGCTCACGCACTCCTCGCCCAAGCCTACGATCATCTCGGCCGCGCAGAAGACGCCAAGCGTGAGCGCGGCAAAGCGGGGCAGGCAAAGAAGTAAAGGAAGGTTACTGTCCGCCGGCGGTCTTCAACCGCTCGGCTTCCGTCCGCTCCCGCTGGGCGTTTATCTTCTGCCCGAGACGCTCGTAGGCCTCAGCCAGGTACAGGTGAGCCTCGACCGAGTTGGGTTGAAGTCTGGCGGCCCTCTTCAGATTGGGCAAGCCGGCGGCGGGTTTTCCTCGGAATGTGAGGATCCTGCCGAGCAAGAGGTTTCCGCGAAAATTATTTGGATCGAGTTCGACGGTGGTCTGCAGTTCCTTCTGGGAATCAGCCATGTGATCCATGCGTGCGTAGGCTGCCGCCAGAGAAAAATGCAGGGCGGCCCACTTGGGAGCCTTGGCAATCGCGGCTTGGAACTCGGGGACCGAGCTCTCGTAGTCCCCGGTTTCAAACAGCGCCAGGCCCAACTCGTAGCGGGTCATCATTTGATCCGGGCGCATCTCCGCCGCCTTGCGTAGAATAGGCAAAGCTTTTTCATACTCCTTCAGCCAGCTCAAAGCCGTTCCCAACTGCACGTAGGCAACGGGGATCGGATCCCTGGCGAGCACCTGCTCCAGTTTCGAGGCGGCTTCTCGGTACCTCATTTCTTCGACATCCAGCATGCCATCATGCAGGAGATTTACGATTTCGACATTATCCTTGGGATCGGCACCCGTGTCCTTGATTCCCTTGGGCACACTTACATCATCGCCAGAGGCCACGTATCCCAAAGCGCTCAGTTTTTCCAGTGCCTGCGGGTCCACGGCTTGGCTGGCAGCAGTCGTCGAACTGCTTGTCCTCTGCCGAAATGCGTCGACCTGCGTTTTCAAGGTCTGCGCAACGGCAGGCGCATGGACCGAGATGTCATGATCTGCGTGCGGATCCGTCGCCTGGTCATACAGTTCGCTGCGCGGCGCTTCGATGAAGAGATACTTGCTGGTTCGCCAGGCGCGCAGCGAACTCCAGCCAAACGCTTTTCGCGGATAATCGCTCTCCGAGTACACCGGGCGATCAACAGCGGCAGCTTCCGTGCCGCCAACGGGGGGCTGCATCATCGTCAACAAGGACTGCCCTTGCATGCCGCTGGGCACGGGGAGCCCGGCGATTTGCAGAATCGTCGGGGCCACATCTACCAGCCCCACGCGGCTGTCTATCCGCTTCCCGGCAAAGCGTTCGGCGGGCATCTTCATGAGCAGCGGGACGTGCATGGTCTCGTCATAAAGAAAAACACCGTGAGCGGTCTCGCCATGCTCACCCAAGCCTTCGCCGTGATCGGCCATTACGGCGATCATCGCTCCCTCGTATAGCCCGCGCTCACGTAGCTCAGTCAAGAACTTGCCCACGGCAGAATCCGTGTATGCGATTTCGCCATCGTAGGGCTGAGCAGAGAAACGACTCTTGAAGGGCTCAGGAGGATCGTAAGGATCATGCGCGTCATAGAAATGCAACCACACAAAGAACGGCCCCCGGGGATGCTTGTCTAACCATGCCAGCGCATGCGCTACTACTTCGGTGGCGCGCCGCTCGATGGTGGCATAGCGATCCTGTCCCGGCAGTCGGGTGTGAAAACCAGCATCGTAGGTATCAAAACCGCGGTCGAACCCCGGAGCCGCTCCCTCGATGGGGTCAAGGATCAGCGAGCTTACAAATGCCGCGGTGTGATAGCCGCGGGTATGCAAGATCTGGGGCAGATCGGGTACGTCCTTGGGAAGTGTGACCCCGAAATCATTCACCTGATTGAATTGCGGATAGGTCCCGGTGAGGATGGTGGCGTGGGAAGGAGGGGTAAGTGGTACCTGGGAAAAGGCGCGGCCAAAAACCACGCTTCGCCTCCCCAACTCGTCCAGGTTGGGGGTCAAGCCTCGCTGCGAGCCCAGAAAGCCCATGCGGTCCGCACGGGTCGTATCCAAAGTAATCAGGATAATGTTCGGCCGGGGAGTACTCCCGGGCTGAGATTTTGGCTTCGGGCTTGGGGGAATTTCGGCGCCGGCAAATTGTGCCAGTAACACCAAACACATTAACCAGCGGAAGCCCCACATAGGATGCAGGGAAAGTCTATCACACGCAGAGGCTTAACTTTCTCCTCACCGATGTGCGTGCCGCTGAGCATGTGGAGAAAAACTCAGGCCGGCCTTGCGGCCGGCCTGAAGAGTGTTTCAGCTTTCGCCGTGCTTAGAAATCAAAACGCAGCGCGAGCTGGGTGACCCGGGCGCCACCCGCGCCAGGGGCTAACGTTGACGTCGAAAGGCCGAAGTTGCTGTTGTTTATGTCACCATTCGGCAAGTTAAAGTTCGTACGGTTGAACAGGTTGAAGAAGTTCGCCTGGAACTGAATCGCAGCGCTCTCCGTGATTTTGAACTTCTTGGCAACGCCGAAGTCGACGTTCTGGAAGCTCGGACCGATCAACGGGTTGCGGTTCGACTGTCCCACGGCCTGCCCTTCGCACCACCTCCCGTCGTTCACGCTCGCCGGGCACACCGTCGGAGCGAACAGCGTGGTGTCGAAGAAACCGTTGGCAGCACTGCCCCCGGTAAGCGCATGGGTAATGCTGCCCGTTCCGATGTAGCTGATACGGTCGTTGAAGGTGCCGTTCCTGTTCAGATCGTAGCTGGTGCTGCTGTCCGTCAAGGAGAACGGTACTCCTCCTTGCAGGGTTGCGATGCCTGAGGTGCTCCAGCCCCCCAGCCAGCGGTTGCCCTTGAATAACGGCAGATCATAGTTGAAGCTGAACACGAAGCGGTGCTTCACGTTGAAGTCCGCCGGACCGTAATCCAGATGCGTGTTCAAGCTGTCGCTGGGATTCAGGTTGGCCGCTACTCCACGGGGCGTGAACGCGTCGCTGATCTGGTCCAGCGCCTTGGCGTAGGTGTAGTTGGCATCGAGCTGCAAACCATGCGAGTAGTTCTTGCGCAGTGTCACCTGCAACGCATTGTAGTTGGAGGCGAACCCGTTGGTGCGCAGGTTGATGTTGTTGACCAAGGGGTTCGGCCGGGCGGAACTGAATCCCGCGCCGCTGCGACCGGGGAACGTGTTGAGGTTGATAATCCCCAGCAGCTTACGACCCCAGGTGCCGACGTAGTTCGTCTCCAGCACGAAGTCTTTCATAAATTCGTATTGGAAACCGAAGTTGGCCTGCTCGTAATACGCCGTGACCAGGTTCTGGTCAATGGCGCGCGGTGAGGTCTTCGGCAACACCGGCAGGATGGTCGGGTCGTTGAAAGCAGCCTGGTTGTTGAACGGGACAGCGTAGACGCCCGGGGTTTCGATTCCTCCCCCAGGTACACCGTTGATGAAAGCCCCAAAGTTGCAGAAGCAGAAGAACGGTGGGTTGAACCGGATGTTCTCGAAGATGTTGTTATACATCCGGTCATAGGCGACCCCGGCTCCGCCACGAATCACCAGCTTCTGGTTGCCGAAGGTGTCGTAGGCGAAACCAAAGCGCGGCCCCCAGTTATTGGTGTCCTTGTGCCAGATATCGCTGTTTTTCACTTGCAGGGTGCCCGTGGCGAACGACGCCAGTGCCGGGTTGCCGACCGGCAGGAACGGGTTGGTACAAGGCGCAGGCGGCGTGCCGCACAGGATCGGAGTGAGCGGAGCACCCGTATAGAAGTTCGAGTCGATGTTGGGTTGGAAGTTGTGTGGCGGACCGAAATACTCCCAGCGCACGCCCAGATTCAAGGTCAAGCGCGGGAGAATGCGCCAGTCGTCCTGGAAGTAAGCCGCAACTTCATTGGCACGAAAACCACGGACGCTATTCGGACGCGTAGCTGGATGCTTGGTCGGATCGATCGCCGCCTCAGCGTAGAACCAGGACCCGTAGTAGGCATAAGGCTCACCGACCAGGTTGGTAAACACGGCTGCATCGGCGTTGTCATTAAACCTCATGTCCGTGACCAGGTCCTGGACGGTGTAAGCAGCAAAGTTGCCGAAGTGATCGGCTTCGAAATCGCTGCCGTTGCGCGTGCGGCGGTACTCCGCCCCGCTCTTGAAGTTGTGTTTGCCCTTGGTCACCGAAAGGTCGTCCTTGTAGACGAATTCGTTCTCGATGAAGAACTGGGGCAAGTTGCTGGCATTCCCGAAGCCCTCGCCCAAGGGGTCAAACGCGGTGAACAGGGCAGGAATACCCCCAGCAAAGGCGCTGGGATCAGCCGGGAAGAGAGCCGTGTGACGGACGTAGGACATGCGGGCCTGATTCAGGACAGTTGGGCTGAAGGTGTGGGACCAGGTGACGCCCGCATTCTGGGCACGCCCGTGCACCGAGATGTCCGGACCGATGAAGCTCTGGCCGCCCCCAAAAGCCGTGGTTTCGTCAGCGTTGTCATACAAATACGCCACGTTAATCTGGTCGTTGTTGCCCAGTTTATGGTCGAACTTAACTGAGTAACGCGTCTGATCCAGCTTGTCGGGTTGCGCTATGGTCTGCAGCCCCATGACCGGAACGGGATAGGTCACCCCCGCGAATGGCACGGTTGAATCATTTGCGTTGGGACCATCCCACGGACCGAAGCCGTTGAAGACGAGACCGCTGCTCGGGCAACTGGCGGAGCCTGGAACACAGAGCGGAAACCTCGACGCCTGTGATGAAAGCAAATTCTGGAAGATCGGTCCCAGCGTAGCAGACTGCGCGAACGCGCCCGGACAAGGCGCAGCTACTACACCCGCTCCGGCCCCGAAATGCGCATCATAGAGTGCCGGGTTGTTGCAAATGCCGCCTGGATCGTTCTCGACGAAGTTCTCGAACTCCCCGGTGTTGACGAAATTCAGGAAATCCGGCGTCACAGTATCAGCGGTCAGCGGAGTCCCCTGGCGCCGGCGATGGATCTCGGTCGTGAAGTAGAAAAAGGTCTTGTCCTTCACGATAGGGCCACCCACCGATCCGCCGAACTGGTTGCGCACCAGTGCGTCTTTGGTGCCGGAGCGATTGGAGAAGAAGCTATTGGCGGCCAACGCTTGGATGCGGTTGTATTCGAACAGGGAACCGTGCCACTGGTTGGTGCCGCTCTTGAGCACGGTGTCGGTCACGAACCC
>JAIQET010000092.1 GCA_020073645.1 Terriglobia bacterium
TCCACTTCGCTCAGCGTCTGCAGGGTGCGCTCCAGTTCGCCTTCGAGCGCGCGCTGATAGTTGACCTTCTCGGTGAAATCCGATCCCGCCCAGTTGGGAGTATCGAACAGTTCGAACCCCAGGCGAGCGTTGCGCGGCAGGCCCTGCGAAGCCGTCTCCAGACGGCTGGCATCGAGCTGCTCCGCCGGCACCAGCAGGCTGCCGCCGTCGGCGGAGAGTTCATAGGGAATGTTTTTCGCCGCCAGGCGGCTGCCCATCGCCTGCGCCTCGGCCGGCTTCAGGCCGGAATAGAGAGTGGCATATTTGGGCTTGCCGATCAGCCCGACGAAGACCCATAACGTGATCCCCACCAGCGCTGCGCCTCCCACCAGGAGCAAGCGCTGGCGCAGGTTGAGGCCGCCCACCAGGTCGCCCACCTGGTTCAGGGCCTGGCCGAATGATTTGCTCCCTTCCACCCGCGTCTCCTAGCGCGCCTCAGAACTGCATGCGCGAGATCTCCTGATACGCCGCCACAATCTTGTTGCGTACCTGCATCATCAACTGGAACGAGAGATCGGCTTTCTCCACCGCGATCATGGCGCTGTGCACATCCATGCCGCTACCGCCGAGCAGCGCGGCGACCTTGGTCTGCGCCGCACCCTGCAACTCCTCCACCCGGTCCATGGCGCCGCGCAGCGTATCGAGAAATTCTCCTTCCTCGCCCGCCGGCTGCGATACCGCCGGCGGCTCGATCTCTACCGGGAGAATCCGCAGATTCGAAACCGGGTTCATCACGGCTTACCTCCTCGCGCCCTCTCAGCGCAAAATCTCAAACGATTGCTGGATCATGGCCTTGGCCGACTGCACCGCCGACGAATTCAGCTCGTAGGCGCGCATCGCTCCCAGCAGGTCGGTCATCTCTTCCACCGGGTCAATGGCGGGATAGGCGACGTATCCCTGAGCGTCGGCATCGGGATGTCCGGGCTGAAAGCGCCGGATCGGCGGCGCGGCCGAGTCGATCACCTGGTCCACCCGCACCCCGCGCGCAGCCATGCTCTGAAAGCCGGCCAGGACCAGCGAAAACTGCGGAATACGCTGGGCGCGAAACACCACCAAGCGCCGCTTGTAAGGCCCGCCTTCGGGCGTGCGTGTGGTTTCGGCGTTGGCCATGTTGCTGGCCACCACCTCCGCCCGCTGACGCTCGGCACCGAGCGCCGAGCCGCTGAGTTCCAGCACTCCAAACAGGTTCATGGCTATTTCCCTTCATTGATGGCGGTGGACAAGCGGTGGAACTCCACCCGCAGCAGTTGCACGCCGGCTTGGAAGCGCAGCTGGGTTTCGGCCAGCAGCAGGCCTTCGCGCTCCATGCTGACGTTGTTGCCGTCGGGACGCTCCAGCAGTCCCTGCACCGGGCGCGCCATCGGCGAAAAATTCGCGTAGACAAATTCGCCTGAGGCCCGCTCCAGTTCGCGGCGGAAATCAATGTCCCGGGTGCGGTACCCAGGCGTGTCGATATTGGCCAGGTTGGCGGTGATGAGCCCGTGGCGAAACACCGTCAGGTCGAGAAATCGGCCCAGCGCTTCCGTGGTCGGAGTATCAATCATGGACATAACTTCTCCTTGCGGGCAGGCCGTAGTCGCGGATCTTGTTGCGCACCGTGCGCAGGCTGACACCCAGCATCTCGGCCGCGCGCGAGCGGTTGCCGCCGGTGGCATCGAGGGTGACTTCGAGCAACCGCCGCTCCATGGCTTCAAGCGACACGCCGGGACGCAGGCGCTCGCCGCCGGATGTGCTGGCCTCGATCTCGGATGGCTCCAGCACCTCCGTCCCGATCTCGCCCGGCGACAGCGCCACCGCGCGCCGCATCAGATTGGCCAGCTCACGCACGTTGCCCGGCCAGGTATGCTGTTCGAGACGTGCCAGAAACTCCGCCCGCAGTTGGGGGGACGCCCCCGCGGGCGCGTACGTGCGGGCAAAATGTTCGGCCAGCTCAGGGATGTCGTCCAAGCGCTCGCGCAGGGGCGGCAGGGTCAGCGGGATCACGTTCAGCCGGTAGTAAAGGTCGGCCCGAAAGCGGCCTTCGGAAATCATGGCTTCGAGCGGACGGTTGGTGGTGGCGACCACGCGAATGTCAACCTTGACCGTGCGGGTGTCGCCCAGGCGGTCGAATTCACGCTCCTGCAAGGCGCGCAGCAGCTTGGGCTGTAGCGCCAGTGGCATCTCGCCCACTTCGTCGAGCAACAACGTGCCCCCGTGTGCCAGTTCAAATTTTCCTGCCTTGGCCGCCAGGGCGCCGGTGAACGCGCCCTTGGTGTGTCCAAACAGCTCGCTCTCGAGTAAGGTCTCGGGAAACGCCGCGCAGTTGACTGCCACAAACGGCCGATCGCGGCGCGGGCTGAGGCGGTGCACCATGCGGGCCAGCAATTCCTTCCCGGTGCCGCTTTCGGCTTGGATCAGAATGTCAGCATCGGTGCCGGCCACCTGCCGCGCGCGTTCCAGGGCCCGCAGCAACGCCGGCGAATGTCCCACGAATTGGGTGCGGTCGGGTTCGAGCGCTTGGGCGCGCTCCAGAATGCGTTGCGCCGCGCGCTCCAGTTCTTCAAAGGCTACCGGCTTGACCAGGTAGTCGCAGGCGCCGCCTTTCATGGCGGCCACCGCATCGGGCACACTGCCAAACGCAGTCAGCAGGATCACGGCCGTCTGCGGCGCCATGGCCCGCACTTCGCGCATGACCGCAAACCCATCGCCGTCGGGCATACGGATATCGGTCACCACCAGCGGATGCTGCCCGCGCCGGAACTTTGCCATGGCTTCGGTCGTGCCTGCTGCGGTTTCCACTCTCCACCCGTTGCGTGCAAAGCTGGCGGCCAGCGCGGTGCGCATCGCGGCTTCGTCATCCACCACCAAGACCTGGTTCATTGGCTTGCTCCTGGGAACTCCAGCAGGAATGTGGTTCCTCGTCCCGGACGGCTGGCGGCAGTGATCGTCCCGCCGTGCTGTTGCATGATGGTCTGACACACGGCCAGCCCCAGTCCCGGACTTCCTGGCCGCGTGGTAAATCCGGCCTCGAAGACGCGCGCCAGATTTTCCGGAGCGATCCCCGGCCCGGTGTCGGCGACTTCGATTTCAGCGCTGGCTCCCGCCGCCCGCCACAGCCGCCGGCCGGAAATTCGCAGCACTCCTCCGCCAGGCATAAAGCGGAAGGCATTGAGCGCTAGGTTGAGCAGGACTTGTTCCAGACGATGGCGGTCGGCGGCGAGCATCACCCCGTCGAGGCCCTGCACCAGCTCCAGGTGTACCTTCGCCTGCTGCGCCAGCGGGCGCAAGAAATCGTGCAGCGAACGCAGCAACTGCCCCAGGTCAAGGGGCGCCATCTCCGGCGGCGCTCCGCTGTGAAAGTGCAGAACATTGTTGACCGTCGCTGCCAGGGTCCGCAGGCCGGCCTGCATATGTTCGACCCACTCGCGCTGCTCTCCGGCGAGCTCCGATCCCGCCAGCAGGCCGGCGAACAGTTCCAGACTGCCCAGCGGATTGCGAATCTCGTGCGCCAGCACCGCCGACATCTGGGCCAGCGCCTGGCGGCGTTGCAGGCGTTCGTACTCCCGCTCCAGACGCTTCCGCCTGCTGATGTCCTGCAGGATGAAGATCGAACTGACGCCATCCTCTGCCTTCAACTGCGCGTGACGGATTGCCACCCACTCAAGTTCGCCCTTGCGACAGTGATACTCGTGTTCGCCTGAACCGGGCGGGATGCGCTGGAGCAGGTCGCGGGTCCAACTGCGCACCTGCTCGGAATCACCGAGCGCTTCGCCCTCCGCCACTCCCAGCAAGCGCTGCGTCTCCGGATTCGCAATCGAAACCCGGCCATCGGCCTCGATCACCAGCACGCCGCAGGGCAATCCTTCGAGGATGCGGTTCAGGTGTTGCCGCATGCGGTGGTTTTCTTCCAGGCTGCGGGCAAGGTCGCGGTTGGTTTCTTCCAGTTCGCGGCGCAGGCGCGCCACTTCGGCCTGCAGCTGGGTGTAGGAACGTTCCAGCGAGCCCGCGGCCTCGGTGAATGAGGCGAAGGCCCGCGCCAGAGACTGTTCCTCGAGCGACACGGTCTCCGGCGGAGCACAGCGGTGGAGGAGCGACGTTGCCATGGCTGAACTCGACATATGCAAAGCGCCTGCCAGCGACTCGGCTAGCGGCTAAGATTCCTCTTAGACTTCCTTTCGCCCGGCAATTTTTCCCCTGCCGCCCGCCTTCGGGTCAGCGCCGGAAAATACAGGTGCTCGGGCAGAATCGTGCCTGCCCCGTTCGCCATGATGGCCGCTCGTTCCACCACCTGCTGCAGTTCCCGCACATTGCCTCCCCAGGCGTGCGCCTGAAGGATGCTCACCGCTTCCCGGCCCAGAACCGGCGTCTGCGAGCGGTCCGCCGCCGCCGTGACCTGCAGAAAATGTTCTGCCAGAGGCAGGATGTCGCGCACGCGCTCCGCCAGCGGCGGCAACTCCAGCGGAAAGGCCACCAGCCGGTAGTAAAGGTCGTCCCGAAAACTGCCTTCCCCGACCCGCCGCGCCAGGTCGGCATTGGTGGCGGCGACCACGCGCACATCCACCCGCATCGCTTCCGCGCTGCCCAGCCGCTGCACTTCTTTCAGATCAAGAAAACGCAACAATTTGGCCTGCAGGCTGAGGGACAACTCCCCGACTTCATCGAGAAAAAGGGTTCCGCCCTGCGCCGCATGGATGCGCCCGCTGTAGGCCTGCACCGCCCCGGTAAAGGCGCCGCGCACGTGCCCGAACAGTTCCGACTCCAGCAGGCTCTCTGGGATCGCGGCGCAGTTGACCACCACAAAGGGACGCGCTGCCCGTGGGCTCAACTGATGAATCGCCCGCGCCACCAGTTCCTTCCCAGTGCCCGTCGGCCCGGTGATCAGCACGGTGGTGGTGCGCGGCGCCACCAGCCGGGCCAGTTGATACAGACGCTCCATCGCGTCGGTGCGGCCAATCATGCCCGGTAAGGGCTCAAGTTCAGCCGTGGGCTCGGGGCACAGTGCCGCTGGGTGCCGCTCCTCGGTCGAGTTTGCGGGATGCGGCTGGCTGAGCTCTGGCGCCTCCCTCCACCACTGCGGATGGCTCGCGCCCGAAGCCGGTAAAGGCTGTCCGCTGTCGGAGTCGAGCATCACGACTTCGATTCCGGGGAAACGCTGCCTGATGATCTCGATAAGTTCTTCGGCGTCCAGGTCGGGCAAGCGGCGGTCAAGATAGAGAACCTGCCAGTCGCCAGTCTCCAGTTTGACCAGGGCTTCGGCCCCGCCCAATGCTTCCTGCACCGGCCAACGCCGGTCGGGCAAGCTGTGCAGAACCTGTTCGCGCAGAGAGGTGCTGGGACTGGCCACCAGCACGCCTCCCGTGGGAGGAGGGAGAATCGCCGCTAAAGTCATGTTACCGATTTCATGCGGGAAAGCTTGGAAGGCGATTAGAAGAAGATTAGGAATTTCTTTTTCCGGCAAATCTTTCCCAGTATAAGAAGGATGACGAAAATGGGAAAAGTTTGCCCGGTGGTGTGGAAGGGTCACCCTTGGATCGCACCGCCCCGTCCGGACGAGCGCTGCTCGGCATCTGCGGGAACTGCCGTCCGCGCTAGCCGAATCTCAAGCACCAACTGTTCTTCACAGTCCTTCACTGCAAAGCTTCCACCCGCCGCTTCGAAGATGCTGCGCGCGATGGCCAGTCCGAGCCGGCGCTGCACATGCTCCATATTCGATTCAGAACGATCGCAAGAGACGGAACCCTCGCCAGAAGATACGTCCCTTTGTGATGTTGCTACCCTTAGTAAAGCCTCACCCCCTTGCTGCGCCAGATCGATCTTCACAATTGCGTCCCCGGCGGCGGAATGCAACACAAATTCCTGCAAATGGAATAACGCTCGCCGCAGCCGCTGGGGCTCAAACCGCACCTGGCAAGGGGACAAATTCTGAGCAAGGAGTGTGATCTGCGCCGCCTCCGCCACCGGCAACCAATCGAGCACCGCCTCCTGCACTGACGCATCCAACGCCACCGCCTGGGGATGGTCCCCGGGATCATCGCCTTCCAGCAACTCGCGGATGCCGCACGTAAGCCGAGTGACGTTCTCGGCTTGCTGCAGCGCAGCTTCCATGGTGTAGCGGTATTCTTCCTCGCTGTGCGGTCGCTGCAGCGACAGCTCCAGTGCGCAGCGCAACGTCGTGAGCGGCTGGTTTAGTGCGTGAAACAATTCCGAGAGCAGTTCCCGCCGTTCGTCCCTGGCCGCAATCTCACCTTCTGCCGGTGCGGGTTTCATTCCCGCGCCTCCGGGCGCGTGCTCAGCTCGTAGCCCACACCCCGGATGGTGTGAATCAGCCGCTTGTTCGCCCCGTCGTCAACCTTACGGCGTAGATAGTTGATATACACATCGACAACGTTCGTGCAGGTGTCAAACGACAAGTTCCACACGTGCTCAATGATCATGGCGCGCGTGATCCGCCGCCCGGCATTGCGCATCAGGTATTCCAACAGGGCGAACTCTTTCGAGGTCAGCTCAATGCGCCGTCCCGCCCGCTCCACGCGCCGCTCCACCCGGTCGAGTTTCAGATCATCCACCGCCAGCACCGACTCCGCCGGCAAATGACAGCGCCGCAGCAGTGCGCGGATGCGGGCCGACAGCTCCGAAAACGAGAATGGTTTGACCAGGTAGTCGTCCGCTCCCAGGTCGAGACATTGCACCCGATCCTCCACCCGACTGCGTCCGGTGAGCACCAGGATCGGAACACTGGGTTTGCGCGTACGCACGTAGCGTAGGATCGAAACCCCATCCAGGCGCGGCAGAATCAGGTCGAGCACCACCAGGTCATAGTCAAATTCTCCGGCCATGGCGCGCGCCTGTTCCCCGTCGGCAGAAACGTCCACCGCGTAGTGCTCCGCTTCCAGGCCCTTTCTCACAAAACTGGCCAGTGCGGTGTCATCTTCGGCGATAAGAATGCGCATGAGATGCCTCTAATGGACATTCCGATTCTAGGCGGACATTGAAACACGACAAGAGATTGCGCCTCGCACGAAGGTCTCGCCTTCCGAAAAAAGAACCAGCGGCAAGAATGGGACGAACCTTAGCCGACACTCACCTCACTTTCCCCCGCCGGGGATAATTGCTAAAGGCCAGCCCTCTGACCTTGGGGAACAGGTCGCGTGGACCTTTGGAGCAAGGCAACACTAAAGTCTCTGGTTCTGCCCGGAGGCGCCCTGCTGCTTGCGGCGGTGGTGCTGTTACAGGGCGGATTCGTGCCGGTCTCCGCCTCCGCCCTCGACTTCTACTACTACGCGGTCTTCGTGGCTGGCATCCTGCTGGCTTGGCGTTTCCACTCCAGCCGCGTCCTGTTCGCGCTCGTCTTCCTTCTTCTGGCCCATCGCGCGCTTGAGTTCTTCTCGCCGGGTCATGCCGTCCCTAACGGCTCCGGTCGTATCGCGTTTGAAGCCATCGCCTTTCTCTTGCCGGTTAACTTCATCCTGCTTTCCTTCATTCGCGAGCGCGGCCTGGGCGTCTCTGCTATCGCTTCGCGTCTGGGACTGCTGTTCAGCGAGGCCGTATTCCTGGCGCTCATTTGTCGCCCTGGGCAGGTCAGTGGCCCTGCTCTCCTTCACGACGCCCTGCTGGGCCGGCACCTGTTCCCATGGACCAAGACTCCGCAGCTTGCACTCCTGGCTTTTGCCGCAGCCTGCGGGATCCTGCTGGTGCGGTTTCTGCTCTATCGCAAGCCGGTGGAGGCCGGTCTGCTGTGGTCGCTGCTGGCAGTGTTTCTCGCATTGCAGGCCGGCGGCGTGGGACGAATCGCGGGCGCCTATCTGGCCACCGGAGGGTTGATTCTGCTCAGCTCCATCATCGAGACCTCGTATGCCTTGGCTTATCACGATGAGTTGACCGGATTACCGTCACGGCGAGCCTTCAACGACGCGGTGCTCCGCCTGGAAGGATCGTATGCTGTTGCAGTCGTCGACATCGACCATTTCAAATCGTTCAACGACACCTACAGTCACGATACCGGCGACCAGGTCCTGCGTATGGTGGCGGCCCGTCTTGCCTACGTAACTGGCGGCGGGAAGGCATTTCGCGTGGGAGGCGAGGAGTTCTGCATCCTGTTTCCTGAAAAGTCCATGAAAGAGGTTGTCGAGCCGCTGGAACACCTGCGGATACTCATTCAAGGCTCGACCTTCCGCGTGCGCGCTCTTCCGGAGCGGCGCACGGTCGTGCGCGGCCCGGACCGCAGGACAACAGCCCGCGGGAAATCCGCCCGCGTCCGCCGGGTTCGTCCAAGTCCCAGCGGCGAACTGTCGGTGACGGTCAGCATCGGAGTTGCTGAGCCTACCACCCGGCTCCGCGAAGTCGAGCAGGTCATTCAGGCCGCCGACAAGGCGCTTTACCGCGCCAAGCAAAACGGCCGTAATCGCGTGGAGACCGCCACCGCCTCCGCTCGTCCGCGCACCTCTCGTCTCAAACGCAGCATTGCCTGAGGGCTTCGCGGTCCGCTTGATTTCTCTGAGCAACTCAACCGGGAGGGAAGTGTTATATCCTGTTCAAGCCCGATTTCGCCCATAGGCCAGGGTTTCAGGTTCAACACACCTCGCAGGTGTGTCCCAGAAGTCAATCTCGGGGAGGCTCTGATTCATGCGAAGCAAAGCGTTCTTCTTGTTGTTCATGCTGCTCGGCATAGGCATCCTGGTCGGTTGCGGCAGCAGCAGTAGCGGGGGCGGTTCAAGCCACACCGCCTACGCCACCTTGCCGCAGGACAACGAGGTGATTGGCTTTCACGTCGATGACAAGTCCGGCAAACTGAGCACGCTGTCTGGATCCCCGTTCCCGGCAGGCATGTTTCCGGGCGCCATCTGCGTTCATCCTTCCAACCAGTTTGCTTATGTCGCCAACCAGAACGAAGGCGATATTTCGTTGTTCACCATTGATACAAGCAGCGGCGCCCTGACCGAAGTCATGCCGCGCGCCCCAACCGCATTGAATCCGGCGGCCCTCACCACCGATCCGGCCGGCAGTTTTCTTTTTGTCGCCAACCAGGGAGCAGACAGCATTTCAGTATTCTCCATCGATGCCTCCAAGGGCACCCTGTCAGAAATTATGCAGTCACCGTTCAAGGCAGGCCTTGCTCCTAGCAAGTTGGTAGTTTCGCCCTCAGGTAACTTCCTCTACGTGGCGAACGAAAACTCGCTGTCCATCTCCATTTTCTCCATCGCGCCTGGCGCGGGAACTCTCAGCGAAGTTGGCTCGCCCGTTACCCTCCCTTCCGCCCCGTTTGCCATGACCATCGATCCCTCCGGGCAACATCTCTATGTCACGTTGCCGGCTGCCAACGGCTTTACCGGATTCACCATTGACACGGTCTCCGGAGGTTTGGCGTCCCTCACCCCGACTCCATTCACTGCCGGCACCAGTCCCATTGCGGTGGTAGTGGATCCTTCCGGCCAATTCCTCTATGTTGCCAACATGGGCTCCAACAATGTTTCCGCCTACACGGTGGATTCGATCACCGGCATTCCCACGCCGATCACCAAATCGCCGGTCTCTGCCGGCACCGGTCCTGTGTTCCTCTCCATGGATCCCTCGGGGCAGTTTCTCTACGTTGGAAATCAGGGCTCCAAGAACATCTCCGCATTTACGCTGGATGCGATGACTGGCGACCTCACGGCGATTACCGGGTCACCCTTCGCTATCGCCAGTGCCCCCGCATCGATGTTCATCACCAGATGAATGCGCTGTGCGCGATCCAGTCGGGGTTCAAGTCGCCGATCGAACCCTGTTGGATGCAATCGTCGCCACCGCCGAGCGCCGCCAGGGCAGTGTGTTAATCTATGAAAAACCAACCGCCGGAGAGGTGGCCGAGTGGCTGAAGGCGGCGGTTTGCTAAACCGTTGTACGGGCTAACACCTGTACCGGGGGTTCGAATCCCCCCCTCTCCGCCAATCATCTCAAGTATCAACTACTTGCTGTCAGATTGAACGACCCGAACGGCAGCTCGTTCTTGGAGTTTAGTGTCCCCTAGGTGTCCTTTCGGTCGGCAGGATGAGTCCTCGTGAGGGGAAACATTGGATGGGTTCCCTCCCGTTCCGATTGGCTCGGACATTGGGGCGATGGAGTGAAATTGCCAAATACAGACGGAATTGGATGCGCCAGAAAGCGTCACACTGGAAACGGATAAAATCTCACAATTCGGCAGTCGCAGGCCCGTGTCCCTGCTTCTGCTTTTCATAGCTCAAGAAATCGTTCCATGTGGCTCTCGCAAATTCCGCTGCGAAATGCTTATAAGCTGAGAAGCACCTCGCTCCGCACCATACAGACGCCGCAGCTATCAGCATAAAGGCGAGCGACTGCGTCCTCGACACGCCAATGTAAGACCCCAGTTGTACTCCGGATGCGCAGAGAGCGATCAGAACAGATGCAAAGGTCACTCTATCGAGAATCATTCTCGTCTTTGACTTCGGATTGCCAAACACAAACACAAACCCAATTCCTGTCGCGATTGCGAGTCCAAGCCAGCCCAGAAAGGCCACCCAGTCAAGCCATCTAGCCAGAATGGAGAAGAGCGACCAGCCGAGGGTATAAGCTGACCCCATCCAGAAAGCTGCTGCCAAGCCACGCATCAACGCATATAGGCCCTGGAACTGTTGGCCGTAAGACTCCGCGTCTGATTTAAGAAGGGTATTTCGCGCCATACGGAACGCATCCTGTCGAGCCTTGGAAATGTGGTCTAGTTGCCAATCAGGGATCGGAGTGCTGACATTCAGATTTACATTAAAAAGCCTGTGTACAACGCGATCCAGTTCGCACCGGTGACCTGCCCCCCATCTTTAGTCCAGAGATAATGAGACTTTCTCCGGTTTTTGTTCGCCCCACATGCCTTTCTGCGCAGCGGGGATGGGGGTCTGGGGCAAGGGGCCGGCGTTTGAGGCCTCTTGCCCCAGTTCAGCCCGGTAGAAGCCCGCAGCCTGGGCTGCGAACTCCACTGGGGTACGGTACTGC
>JAIQET010000093.1 GCA_020073645.1 Terriglobia bacterium
GACAAGGCCATCAAGAACATGGTGGCCACGGAGTTTGTCTACAACTACGTCAAGGACAAACGCACGGTTGGCACCATTCGCGAGTATCCGGAACGCAATCTGGTGGAGGTGGCGGAGCCGATTGGCGTCATTTTCTCGATGTTGCCGATCACCAACCCCACTTCGACGGTCCTCTTCAAATGCATCATGGCCATCAAGACGCGCAACGCGGTCATTTTCAGTCCGCACCCGAACGCGTGGCGCTGCTGCGCTGAGGCCGTACGGATCATGTATGAGACGGCGGTGAAGCACGGCGCCCCGGAAGGCGTTTTCACCTGCCTGGAATCGCACACCCTGCAGGACAATGCCTACCTGATGCATCACAAAGACGTCGGCCTGATTGACGCCACCGGCGGGCCGGGCGCGGTCAAAGCCGCCTATAGCTCCGGCAAGCCAGCCCTGGGTGTAGGGCCGGGTAATACGCCCGTCTATCTGGAAAAAACCGCGGACCTGAACATGGCGGTGGTGGACATCATCATCTCCAAGACGTTCGACAATGGAACGATTTGCGCCTCCGAGCAGACGGTGGTGATCGATGATGAGATTTATGACGCCACGCTGAAGAAATTTGCCGAGCTGGGCGCGCACATCTGCAACGAGAAAGAGACAGAACTGCTCAGCCGCACGGTGATCGATCCCAAGACCGGATTCATGCAGCCCATGGCGGTCGGCCAGACAGCCGCCAACATTGCTCGCTTTGTCGGTCTCTCGGTCAAGCCGGACACCAAGCTGCTGATTGCGCCGATTCAAGGTGTAGGACGCGAGCATCCCCTGTCGGTCGAGAAACTGTTCCCGCTGCTCGCGGTTTATCGGGCGAAATCCGTCGATGAAGCGCTCAAGGTCTGCGTGGACGTGAACCATGCGGGCGGGCTGGGACACACGGCAGTCATCTTCTCGCGCAACGACGAGGTCATCCAAAAGTTCGGTGAGGTGATCAACGCGGGGCGGATCATTGTGAATTCGCCGGGATCCATCGGAGCGCTCGGTGGGGTTTACAACGACATGGTGCCCACTTTCTCATTCGGATGTGGCACCGGTGGCGGCAACAGCACCACCGACAACGTAAATGTCTATCATTACCTGAACATCAAGCGCGTGGCTCGGAGGACACCAGCACATATGTGGTTCCGAGTTCCCAATCAAATCTACTTCAACATGAATGCGGTGGAGAATCTGGCCCAGTTCCCATCGCGCTGCACCATCATCCTTACCAATCCGGCGCTGGAGCAGATCGGCCACGTCGATGTTGTTCGACGCTACATTCCGCCGCAGACTCACGTCCATGTCTCGGTGATTCCGGATGCGGAGCCCGAGGTCAAGGTCGTCCTGCAAGGAGTAGAGACGCTCAATTTCTACAAGGCGGACCAGATCATCGCGCTGGGCGGCGGGTCGGTGATTGACGCGGCGAAGATCATGAAGCTCAAGTACGAATCGCCGGAAGCGGACCTGGAGGAACTGGCCGCGCCGTTTCTGGATCTGCGCAAGCGCGTGATCCAGTACCCGACCGAAAAAGTCAACCGGGCGCGGTTGATTGCCATCTCCACCACCAGCGGAACCGGGAGCGAAATCACTCCCTTTGCCGTGCTGTTCGACAAAGAACACGGGCGCAAGGTGACCTTGGCCGACTACTCGCTGAGTCCGGACGTGGCCATCGTCGATCCGCAGTTTGTGATGTCCATGCCGAAGGGCCTTACCGCCGATACTGGCGTCGACTGTCTGACCCATGCACTGGAAGCCGGAGTCTCGATTTTCGCCTCGCCCTACACCGACTGCAATGCCATGCAGGCCATTCGCCTGGCGTTCAAGTACCTGCCCATCGCGTATGAGAATCCCCGCGATGAAGAGGCGCGCACCATGATGCACAATGCCGCCTGCATTGCGGCGATGGCGTTTTCCAACGCGTCGGTGGGGGTGAATCACGCGCTGGCGCATGCCTTCGGCGCGCGCTTCGGTGTCCCGCACGGCCGGGCCAACGCGCTCATGTTGCCGCACGTTATTGCGTACAACGCGGCGGTACCCACCAAGTTCATGCCGTCGCCGAACCAGGGAGGCTACATCGCCCACAAGAAATACGCCATGATGGCCGACTTGCTTGGTCTGGGCGGTCATACGATTGAGGAAAAGGTGAGGAACCTGGTGGAGGCGGTCGAAAAGTTGCTCGACCAGTTGGCGATGCCGCGTTCCATCGCCGCCCTGGGAATCTCCAAGGAAGAATTCGAGCGGGCGATCCCCGATCTGGCCAAGATTGCCTTTGACGATCCTTCCTGGCGGTCGAACCCCCGCCTGCCTCTGGTGAACGAGCTGGTCGGTCTGTTCTGGAGCGCTTATCAAGGGCGAGGCCAGGCCAAGGTGGCCAGTGCCTCTCAACAGCAAACCGCGTGATGGATGGTTGCGCTTATGGAAATGATTGCCGTGTGGCTCAAAATTGATGGAGAGCACGTCGCCGAAACTTTGCAAGAAGCCTGTGAGAAGCTGGACAGTGCCGATGGCGAAGTAGTGCTGGACTTCTCTTCCGTGCGCCGGATCGACACGGGTGCGCTCACCGCGATGGAAAAGTTAGCCACTGCGGCGGACGACAAGGACGTCAAGGTCGTGTTGCGCGGGGTTGGCGTCGAGGTCTACAAAGTGCTCAAGCTGGTGAAGGTGGCCTCGCGATTCTCGTTCCTGACGTGAGATGAGGGCCGTCGGTTACCGGAGCGGATGGGCGGGCAGCCCGCCATCTTTAGATAACGCGTGGAAGGAAATCGCTCCTCGACAGGACGCTTCTCTTTAGACACGCAATTTTCACAAGTGTTGAAGCTAAAACAGTTAGTTCGACGAGTGTTACCTTGACGCAGTATGGACACGGTGTCGGAGGTTCCGAACTTGTGCATTTGCCCACATTCTGTCAACCTGATATATTGCGGACAGGGCATAAGTTATGCGGGCAGACTTATGCGTGCTCAACTTCATCGGTCTTTGAACGATAGAAACACAAAGGGCGCTGTAGCGGCGGCAGGAGTCGAACCTGCGAACCTCCGGATTAGAATCCGGCGCTGGTCGGCAACACGGGATGCCTAGAAGGGTTAGCCCTGTTGCACTCCACTCAGCTTTCGCGGCCAAGCGTTGAGAATAGTATAGTCTTGTAATACGCAAAGTTGACAGGCGGAAATTCGATGACCTGCATCCGCCGGATGCTGAGAGCAAACCCACCCAAAAGGCAGCGCTAGGAACAAGCCGGACGCGGAAAGCCGCGTGCCGATGGACAGGGCCGTTTACTCCGAGAACGTGGTTATCCGAATATCATCTTCGAGGTACTCGCCGAATTCAATCAAGGCTTTCTTGTGTGCTTTGGCGCTGTCACGGTCGGGGAATATTCCGCTAGATCCGCCCGCCGTCACATCGTTGTGCCGAGATGCAGGAACTTCTGCTCTGAAGTAGGTTGTCATAAAGTTGGAAAGCCTCACTTCTTCAAACCACCTTTTTGAAGGTACTGGGACAGATTGATGATTTTTGTCTTCAATTCTGGCTCCAATGGATCCGGCACTTTGCAACTTGACTGCGTGAGAAAGAGGCACGCTTCAAGGTTTTCAATCGCGTTTGCCCGAACCATGCCATCCCACCGCTCTACGATGTCCTGTGCAATGGACGCGAGGAAGTTGTCTGCTACCTCATCAGACGTGGTTGCGGCATAAATCCCACCGCCCATGAACGTCTTGGATGTGCCACCAGCGTAGTGGGCCGTGTAGAAACACGCGAATGCTCCCGTCTTCTGTTTTCGTGGCAGACAGTCAACCGTTAAGAGCAGGCTCGGTTCCGAGTCCTTATTGCCCAGTAGCGTGAACTGTTTCGGATGGCTGGAGATCTTGGAACGCAGGTCAGTCATCACGGTTTTCGATGACTCGGTACTCTCATCGGCTATGGTTGACACTTTGATCTGACCCCAAACCGACGCTGAAGCGAAAGCGAGCACCAAGATCGCGACGAACCGGCGTCCACTAGCAATTTTCATGGGCGGAAGTATAACCCCACTCGTCCACTGACCCGAAGGCGGCCTCTTTCCTAGCCTGTAACCAGCCTAACTGTCCGTTGCTCGTAAAGCGGGTGCGTGCCGAACATCGTCAGCGACATGGTCACCAAGTTCTTGTTCATGAAGTCTGCGATTTTCTTAGCTTGCGTTATTGTGGTGCCATCGGGTAGCTCAAAGCCGATGAACGCATGTTTCAATGCGGGGATTCCTTGGCCTCTCGGTTCTGTGGTGATCCACGGTCTGTAGTCAGGGGAACCCCCTTCCTTCACGGTAAACCGATAATCTCCGTGCTCCGTCCTTGCTCGCGTACCTCTCATGGAACCTCCAAGGCTTCCAGTATACGCTTTTTCTTCGCCTACGCAAGGAGTTGGTTTTGCGCCGCTCGGCAACTACGCACGAGTCTTTGTTGGAGTGACTTGTTCTGCGAACTTTGTTCGTCCGAACGATTGCACTCGATCAAAATAAGCAGTTGGGGTACGCCGCCAATCTAACGGATGATCGGGCACACTGACGTGAACAGGGTCAGGGCCGAGGGCCGAGAGGTTTGTCAGGTTTGGACACTGTGACCGCTCTCACTTTTTCTGAGAGAAGTCGATTCCCATCGCAGTCATGGCTTCTTGGCGGTTTTTACTCTCGTCGCCAAGGCACTTTCGGTATGCGTCGGCGTCGTGCAGCCCGGCCGATTCGCGGCAGAGAGAGATCGAGTCCCGCCAGAGCAGCAGTTTGCTCGCCGTCTCTCTCTCAGTCGCGTTGGATGCGAGCCTGCGAGCTTTCCAGATGCGCCTGTCGGCCTCGGCCAGTTCGATTTCGAAAGCCACTTCTGAGGACCTCACTCCTGCACCCATACTGGCAGCCTCGACGGCGTCGAACGCCTCGCCAGCCGCCTCCAGAAATTTTACGCTTTGTGACGATGACTGCGGTGGCCCCACGCTCACCACTTGTATGGGCCAACACAAGGAGAGCGCGACGATGGTGATCGCCACAGCGAACAGCTTTGCGGACTTCATTTGTTCGTCTCCATTCTCGGCGACGCACCGCCAAGCAATCCCGTTGTCGTCGCCTTCTTCATGGTCGCATAGATCGAGATGATCCGCGGTTAATTACCCTTTCCGCGTTTCTTGCGGAGGGCTGGGAGGGACAGTCACTGAAAATCATGCGTGTGGGGTCGAAAAAGAATGGTTCCTCAGGTGGGACTCGAACCCAGCGTCACTGTAAGCGAGGGCCAACTCCCGCGAGGATTCTACCTTCGCTTAGCCGAGGGGCGGCTCGCTCGTGCCAGATACTGCTGATCGAGCGCTTGGCGTATCAGCGTCTTGATTACCGCTTGCCGACTGATGTTCAGCTCTTTGGCGGCCCTGTCCAGTTCTTCCAGCATACCCGACGCCAGGTCAACATTCACCCTCTGGATCGGACCCATCATGCGCCCGGTATTGGTGAAGAACCGTGACACATCCTTGCCTTCGTCCGCAAGGCGGGCGATGGCTTCTGCCGACACTGGTTTCCGACGTCTACGAGTGTTCTCCATAAAGTTGCTGCTCCTGGCGGGTGGCCTTCCAGAGGGTCACCAGGTGGTAGTACTCTCCTTCCTCGTCCTCCCGCGCTTCGAAAATGACGGTGTACAACTGCTCTCCCACCCAGCCAATCGCCCGGTACTGCTCCGGCAAATCCGAGCGCTGGTCAAGGTAGTACGGGTGCGAGAAAACCTCCTGCGCCTCTTCGAATCCGATGCCTCTTTTCGGGTTTGCTCTTAAGCGCCCGCTCTTCCGCTCATCGAAGTGGAACCGCATGAGTATAACAGTTATACCACATCTAGCGAGGTTACGACGAACAACAGAATTTGTTTCGCGGATTTCCGGACTGAGGATCGATGTAGGGATCGCTCATCGAGCGAGGATAGCATTCACCAACTGTTCTTCTGTTAGCTCACCCTGGACAAACTGCTCAAAGAGGAGCCGCGCATCTGCAGTGGAAGCGAGGCCTTCCAAACGGAGATCCGCCATCGCATTGTCCACGGCTTCGCGCCGGAGAAGGCCCTCCGAAACCGTGATGGCTCTGGGTGCCGCCGCAGTAGACATTTTCTTGATAAGTGTACCATATCGAGGAGCCTAATTTGCCCGTCCATGTTACGTCAGGAACCATACTAAGTCGTTTAATATTAAAGTGTTAGCCGAGCGCCAGCCTCTCGCGTTTGCTTGCGGAAGCGTGGGCGGAACATCGCTCAAAATCATGCGGCGAGGATCGAAAAAGAGAAATGGCTCCTCAGCTAGGACTCGAACCCACCGTCACTCTCGGCAAGGCCAACTGCCGCAAGGCTTCTACCTTCGCTTAGCAGAGGAGCGGCTTCCCCGTGCCAGATACTGCTGATCGAGCGCTTGGCGTATCAGCGTCTTGATCACCGCTTGCCGACTGATGTTCAGCTCTTTCGCGGCCCTGTCCAGTTCTTCCAGCATACCCGCCGCCAGGTCAACATTCACCGTTTGTATCGGACCCATCATGCGCCCGGCATTGGTGAAGAACCGTGACACATCCTTCCCTTCGTCCGCAAGGCGGGCGATGGCTTCTGCCGGGACTGGTTTCCGACGTCTACGAGTGTTCTCCATAAAGTTGCTGCTCCTGGCGGGTGGCCTTCCAGAGAGTCACCAGGTGGTAATACTCTCCTTCTTCGTCCTCCCGCACTTCGAGAATAACGGTGTACAACCGCTCACGTTACTACAGAATCCTGCTAACCGAGCCGGCCTGGATGCCGTCCAATGGTCCCAGCGGCAGGATTTACATACGCCCCAAGGGCCTGGCCCCTCTAGCTGGAAGGCCCTCGGCCGTCGATGCTGCGGTGAAAAATACTCGCTGAGGAGGTTGTATGAAGTCTCGTGCAGTTGTTGTCCTGGCTGTTCTGCTTCCACTTGCGCTCTTAACCACAGATGCCGGCGCCGTCCCGGCGAATGCCGCCGGGGAATATTCCGGGCACTTTGGCGCTCTTAGTCAGCTGTCGATCGCGGTAGCGCAGGCCATGCCGCCGGACCAGTATTCCTTCCGCCCTCACCCCGAATCCATGAACTTTGGCGAATTGATGTCGCACATCGCGACCACCAATTACCAATTCTGTGCTGGTCTGAAGGATTCCAACCCGCCTGAGTTGCCTTCCCCCACTGACAAGAGCGGTATTGTCAAGTTCCTCAGCGATTCCTTCGATTATTGCTCCGCTGTGATCCCAAACCTCACGGAGGAGCAGCTCAATAAAACCCACAACTCTCCCGACGGAAGGCTCCTCGGGCGGGAGATTCTGCTCGCGATGTACATTCATGTGGCGCATCATCGCGGCCAGGCTGAAATCTATCTCCGGGACAAGGGCATCCGGCCACCGACCTACATGATTTGAGCCAACGCTCGGCGCTCGAGTGGGGAGCGCCGAGCGAAAGCGCTTGACGCAAAACGCACTGCTCGTAGAAGGGGAAATCCCACCATGCCCCGGAAGTCCGCTGGTGGGATGCTGGAAGCCGGGCCGCCCCTCCTTTCCCGCGTTTTTTTGCAGAAGGGTGGGCAGAAAATCACGCAAAATCTAGGGGGTGTGGGGGTCAAAAAGAAATGGCTCCTCAGGTAGGACTCGAATCCGCGAATGAACGTAAATTCAACAACATGCAGGGCCACGGATGGCACCTAAGGCCATGAAAAGCAGCGATAGAACCAGAAACGGATCGCAAACGAATCGCAGGCTTCGCCGACCTCGCACGCATTTCCGAAATCGGAACCCTGGAGGTGGCATGTGACCGGAACGCTGTGTGAGTCAGAAGTTCCGCTTATCCGCGAGTCGACTCGCGTCAGGTACACGGCATCATGCCCGACTCGGTGGCGCTTGCTGAGGTCATGTCCGCTTCGTTGAGGATCGCAACAGCGTTCTGGATGTGGCGCAAGGGATGGGATTACGAGCGTGCCACATCTACGAGTTGCCCACTCCACGGCCAAGTGGTTCTGATTCGAGTGAGAAGAGGATTTTCGCCAGTTACAGCATTCACAGCGCACTGGGACAGTTCGAATGCACTGGTCAAAATTGACCATCTTGCCGCCGAGTAAACGCGCATTATGTAGCCATGAAAGTCACCGAGAAACAAGCATTGGCGGTGTGGTGCCCCACTTGTGGCGCTAAGCCGGGAGAGAAATGCGAGCTTAGCACCGGCCTGCCGCGCACCGAACCCCATCGAGATCGGCGCCTGGCGGCTTCGGACAAGTGACTCTCTCCGCAAACACGGAATCAGCGCACGTCAGTGCGCGCAAAGCTGCTTCGTTGTGATGATTCTCACCCCTTTGTTTGCATTATGAATCCAGCAGAACCGCACTTGGACTACAATCGGGAATGATGGCGTCTGTTGCAATATCTAAGAGGAACCGCGGGTTCAACCCCGGCACCTTCCTTGCGACCATTGGCGAGGGCAGGAAGAGCCTGACCGTTTCCAGAAAACATGGGATCTTCACACAAGGAGATACGGCTGACGCTGTCTTCTATATCCAAAAAGGTAAAGTCAGGCTCAGCGTCGTCTCGAAAGTCGGCAAGGAAGCTACGATCGGCATATTAAATGAGGGAAACTTTTTTGGGGAAGGCTCGCTGGCAGGGCAGGCTCTCCGCATGGGATCCGCAGCTGCCATGACGGATTGCCACCTTCTGCGCATCGAGAAGAAGGCAATGATGGACGCCCTGCATCGGGAACATGCCTTTTCCGATATGTTCGTGGCTTATTTGCTTGGGCGCAACATCCGCTACGAAGAGGACCTGGTCGACCAGTTGTTTAATTCCAGCGAAAAGAGACTGGCGCGTGTCCTTCTGATGCTCGCTCATTTTGGCAAAGAAGGGGTGCCTGAGCCCGTGGTTCCCAAGATTAGCCAGGAGACCCTGGCAGAAATGGTCGGCACCACTCGTTCGCGAGTGAGCTTTTTCATGAACCGGTTCAGGAAATTGGGCTTCATTCACTACGCCGGAGGCATAGAAGGCGGGTTACAAGTTCACAGTTCACTGCTGAATGTAGTTCTGCACGATTGAGCAGGTCCACAAAGTCCAGGAACTACTAGAACACTCCTTTGCGCGCGGCGGAGATATCCGCGTTTCAAGTTGGACGCTCGGTCCCCAAATATCTTCAGGAGTGTCTTGTTCCAATTTCGGGCAGTGTTCAATTGTGACCAGACGAATGCACCCAGGCTTGTGGTAACTACATGACTATGGGTAAGCGACAGTGCCTGCAATGCAGTGGTGAACTGGTGATGACGTTCCGTCCTAGCGAAAATGCTGGGCTTCCCGGCAGTCCAGGAAGCTCTTCGAGACCAAACGGAAAGTGGAGGTGCGGCACTTGTGGACATGCCTTTACTGCAGAGCAACTTCGGGCAGGCAAGCGAGCCCCCTCAAAAGTGGTCGAGCGAATATGACAATGGCGAGGCTTCCTTTAGCAGATATCTGTACAAATCACACTTTGAGCAACGTTGAACAGTTTCCTGAGCCCGAATGTTGACGATGGAGTGCGAGGGCGGCGGTCATGCCACTTCGACGCATCGAGGATAACGAGGACATGGTATGAAAATCTTGCTGTTTGCAGGCCTGCTCCTGGTTGTGCTCGGGATCGCATCCCTGGTCGTGCCCATTCCCCGCACCGAGACGCAGAGCATTAAAGCAGGGGACATAAACATCGGCGTGCAAACCAGTCACAGTGAACGCGTGTCACCGATCATCAGCGCTGTGCTGATCGCAGGCGGGATTGCGCTGACCATTGCCGGGGCGCGTACAGGGTTGTCGAAAAACTGAGGCGACTCTCAAACACGCTGCTTAGTGTGGTTCTGCACGATTGAGCGCCTCCGCGAAAGCGGTCGTAATATGGATCGCATCTATAGCGTTCGTTGACTCCCATTGTGCCGGTGGAAAGTGGCGCGTAACGTCCAGCCCAGTCGCTTTGTCTTGCCTATGGCCGCACGACAGGCAGATTGCTCCCACCTGCCTGATGTCAGTCTCTTTCGAGATTTCGTTCTCGCGGACAGCCAGCGAGCCCGCCACGACCGGACCGTTACACTTGTCACAGGGGTAGGCGGAGAGATGAAGGTATTGTTTTCTCATCGGCGGCCTCCAACATGCCAAGGAATCCTATTACACATCTTAGCCGTAATGATCGAAGAATCTGTTCACTAGTGACCAGTTCTCCGATCCATTCGGTTTCCGACTGGTCAAAAGAGGACAGTTAATCCTTGCTGCGGCATTTAGGCTGGGATGGAGGCAACACTCATGAAACGTATTGGAGCCATCGGCACAGCAGTTCTGTTCATGCTTCTTGGAACCGCTGCCCTTGCTTACCCACAGCAGGATCAGCAGGACGAGAAGCAGAACAAGTCTGAGAAGCAAGCGCAGCCCGAAAAGCAAAAAGCTGAGCAACAGCAAAAAGAGCAACAGCAACACGCACAGCCAGCTAAGCCTGCCCCGCAGGAGCAGCGGCATGCGCAGCCAGAGGTAAATCAACCGCAGAAGGAACAACAGCAGCAAGAGCGCGTACAGCAACAGAAGCAACAGGACCAGAAGCAACAGGACCAGAATCAACAGCAGAAGGAGCAACAGCAGCAAGAGCGTGTACAGCAGCAGAAGCAGCAAGACCAGAATCAACAACAGAAGGAGCAACAGCAACAACAGCGCGTACAGCAGCAGAAGCAGCAAGACCAGAATCAACAGCAGAAGGCGCAACAGCAGCAAGAGCGCAACAAGCAACAGGTCGAGCAGCAACAGCACGCGCAGCAACAACAACAGCAGCAGCAGCAAGGACGGCTCTCACAAGAGCGTCAGAAGCAGCTTATTGAGCAGCAGCAGCAGCGCATTACGCAGTACCGTCAACATCTGGATCAGCAGGAGCAGCAGGGTCTCGCACAACAACGGGCCACCCT
>JAIQET010000022.1 GCA_020073645.1 Terriglobia bacterium
GGCTTCAGCGTGAGCGGCCTGAGTCTGCCGCTGACTCTGACGGCCGGGCAGAGCAAGACCTTCAGCGTGGTATTTGCTCCGTCGTCGGCGGGCAGCGTGAGTGGAAATCTCGCCGTCATCAGCAACGGCTCCAACCCAACCCTCAATATTCCGCTGTCGGGCACAGGGGTCACTGCGGGCACGCTTACGGCAAATCCCACCAGCCTCAGCTTTGGTAACGTTCAGACGGGCAGCAGTTCGACTTTGTCGGAGATTCTGACTAACTCGGGCGGCTCCAGCGTGACCATTACCCAGGCAACACCAACTGGCGCGGGCTTCAGCGTAAGTGGCCTGAGTCTGCCGCTGACTCTGACGGCCGGTCAGAGCAAGACTTTCAGCGTGGTGTTTGCGCCGTCGTCGGCGGGCGGTGTAAGCGGCAACCTGGCCATCATCAGCAACGGTTCGAACCCGACGCTCAATATCCCGCTATCTGGTACCGGGGTAACGCCGGGAGCATTGTCGGCGAACCCGACCAGCCTGAGCTTCGGCAACGTGCAAATCGGCAACAGTTCGACTCTGTCGGAAACCCTGACCAACACCGGCGGCTCCAGCGTGACCATCACGCAGGCAACCGCAACCGGCGCGGGCTTCAGCGTGAGCGGCCTGAGTCTGCCGGTGACCCTGACGGCCGGGCAGAGCAAGACTTTCAGCGTGGTGTTCGCGCCGCTATCGGCGGGCAGCGTGAGTGGAAATCTTGCGGTCATCAGCAACGGCTCCAACCCGACCCTCAATATTCCACTCTCCGGCACGGGAGTGACCCCGGGCACACTTTCGGCGAATCCTTCGAGCCTGAGCTTTGGAAGCGTGCAAGTGGGCAACAGCGCGACTCTCTCCGAGACCTTGACCAACACCGGTGGCTCGAGCCTCACTATCTCTCAGGCGACGGCTTCGGGCACAGGTTTCAGCATCAGCGGCTTGAATCCCCCCATCACCCTGACGGCGGGACAGAGCTTCACCTTCAGCGCAACCTTTGCGCCGACATCGGCCGGCAGCGCGAGCGGAAGTATCTCGGTGGTATCGAATGGGTCGAATCCGAACCTGACGGTTCCCATGTCGGGCACGGGCACCGCGGCGGGTCAGTTGGGCGTCAGCCCTGCCAGCCTGAGCTTCGGCAATGTGATGGTAGGAGGCAATGCGAGCCTGTCGGGAACCCTCAACGCCACCAGCGCGAGCGTGACCGTCTCCTCCGCCTCGATCAGCAATTCTGAATTTTCCTTGAGCGGGCTGTCGTTCCCCTTCACGCTCACAGCTGGAGGGAGCGCCAACTTTACCGTGACCTTCAGCCCGAGTGCGACCGGCTTGGCGTCTGGCACGATTTCGTTTGCCAGCAACGCCTCGAACTCTCCGGCCGTGCAATCAGTGTCGGGAACCGGCACTACGCCGCCACAGCATAGTGTGGATCTCTCGTGGAGCGCCAGTACTTCGGTCGTTTCTGGCTACAACGTCTATCGTGGCACCACCTCGGGCGGTCCATACACCAGAGTCAATTCAGCGCTGGATGCGCTCACCGCATACACCGACAGCACGGTGCAGGCCGGGCAGACCTACTACTATGTGACCACCGCGGTGGACAGCAGCAACACGGAGAGCACTTACTCCAACGAGGTGCAGGCGATCATTCCGACGCCTTAGACCGATCCGCCAGAACCCCGGGGCGGGTGAGGTCCCAAACTCTGCACGCCCTGGGAAGAAATACCACGCACCGTTACCTGTCGCTTGCCTGCGGTCCGGATGCGACTTTGCAAACCCTAAAGTAATTGCATGTACTTTCGAGACCTTCTCGGCGGAGAAGGAATCGTCGAAACTGATTGTGTTATGCGGCCCTCCCCCGCTAGTTGTCGGCGTGTGTTTTCCCTGCTTGTCCTCCTAGGCTTATGGGCAACGGCATCACTTGCAGCGCCCCCGCTCGCACACTCGGAAGCATCGGCCAACGTAGCCAAGCACGGTGTTCTCAAGATCAGCCCCCCAAATGTCAGTTTTGGCAACGTCCAGGTCGGCTACAGCGAAACCTTGACCGAAACCCTTGCAAACACCGGGGGGGCGGACCTGACCGTGTATTCCGCCACTACCAGCGGCACAGGATTTACCACCAGCGGACTGAACGTGCCCATGGTCCTGCCGCCAGGACAAAGCTTCACCTTCAGTATTACCTTTGCGCCCCAGTCGAGCGGCAGTACGACCGGCAGCGTCCTAGTGAGTTCGCAAAACGGGCATGCGACGCGGGCAATCCCGCTCACAGGAACCGGCACAGCAGCCGGGCAGTTGACGGTTTCTCCTAGTACTTTGGCCTTTGGCAACGTCACCGTAGGCACAATTAAGAATCTGACCGGAACTCTGACCGCAACCGGGACGAGCGTAACCGTTCTTTCTGGAACCAGTAGTAGTTCAGAGTTTGCGCTCAGCCGGCTCTCGTACCCGTTCACGATCGGCGCGGGACAGAGTGCCTCGTTTACGGTGAAGTTCACACCTCAGACGAGCGGCGCAGCTTCGGGTACCGTTTCCTTCGAAAGCGATGCCGTGACCTCACCCACGGTTGAATCTCTCACCGGCACGGGAACCGCCCCGAACCAGCACATGGTGGGCCTGCAGTGGGACCCGAGCACATCGGTGGTCGTGGGTTACAACGTGTATCGCGGCAGCACATCGGGCGGCCCCTATGGCAAAATCAATCCAGCACTCGACCCGGGCACCACATATGCCGACGCATCGGTCAAGGGCGGACAGACCTACTACTACGTGACCACCTCCGTAGACGGAAACGGAGACGAGAGCAGTTACTCCAATGAAGTTCAGGCCGCAATCCCGTTTCCGTAAAGGCTCGTCCCGCAAACTGCCCACCCCCTTTGCGGTTTCTATGGATCTCGCCGTGGCATCGTAGTGGTCAGCGCTTGGACTCCTTGAATCCCGGTGCGTGTCCGCCTGACTGATCGCGCTGATAGCCTTGGTTGGTTTGGGAGGGAGCACCGTCTCGTGGCCTTGGCCTTTGGTTTTCGCGGACATCATCGAGTGAGAGGTCAGACGTCTTTCAGTTGGGCCTCATCCATCCCGAAGTAGTGTCCCAGTTCATGGAGTACAGTCTGCCTGACTTCGTGACGGATTTCGGCTTCATTGGAGCAGACCGCCTCGATGTTCTTTTGGTAGAGGATGATACGGTCCGGACCGATGGGCAGGTCGAAGACACTTCTCCTGGTGGCCGGCACGCCTTGGAAGACGCCCAGAACCAAACTGCGTGTCTTGCGTGGCCCGGCGTTCCCGGTTGTCCCACGAGGCTTTCTTGAAAGTCGCCGGGGAGGCTGGTCCTCAACGAGAACCACGAGGTTGCGGATTCGTTTACGAAACTCTGCCGGAAGTGTGTCCATTACTTCCGCTACCAGTTCAACGAAGTGTTCCCGTTCCACCTTGTCACACCTCACCGCTAAGTTCTTTCTACTGCGACCGCGCACGCTCGCCAGTGAGCTGGGCCGTTGCGACGTGTAACCGCGACTTCCGAACTCAGGGAGGCTCACCGTCTGTCACGTCACGTTGCGCAGTGATTCGGTGCACAGCCCCAGGTGCCTAATACCGCGCATCCTTGATCATGGAACATCACGCCTATGCAGGGTTTATATAGGTTCGAGCATCATGACGCAAACAATGCCGAAGGTACTGCTGCCGTGTCTTCGATGAGGGGGAAATGAGAGTGTTCCTGATCGTAGTCCTTTTCGTTTGGACTGGCATGCACATTTACGTCTTCTGGCGGGCGTCATCGGTGCCTGTTATCGCTCGATACATCCCCCGAGGTGTTCTCTGGGCAGTGGCATGCATTCTGTGGATGAGCTACTTCGCCGCGCGAATTTTGGAACACTTGGGTACCGGGACTCTAGCCCGATCCCTCGAAGTCGTCGGCGCGAACTGGATCGGAGTCCTTTTCCTACTGCTCGTCGCTTTGTTGGTGGTCGACATCGTCACCGTATTCGGTTTCCTGTTCCCGCGTCTTGCGTCTTCGCTGCGGGGGTGGGCGCTTGTCGCCGGTGGCGTGCTGTGCGTAGTCGCTTTCGTACAAGGTCTGCGAGCGCCGGTTGTGCAGAACTACGAAGTGCACCTTGCAGGCTTGCCAGCCAGTAGCGACGGCACCGTGCTCATCCTCGCCTCCGATTTCCACCTCGGAACCCTGCTTGGAAAGGATTGGCTGGCAGCGCGAATCGATCAGATACAGGCCCAACGGCCTGACATTGTAGTCTTCGGCGGTGACATCGTCGAAGGTGATGATCCATCAGAGCGTGAGTTGCTGCCGTTGCTGCGCCGCCTTTCGGCTCCACTGGGTGTGTGGGCAGTTACTGGGAACCATGAGTTCCATGCCGGTGGTCTGGAGCGCGGTACTAGCCTGCTCGAGGATACCGGGTTCCACGTGCTTCACGACCGCTGGGCCGAGGTAAAGCCAGGTCTGGTGCTGGCTGGTGTCGACGACCTAACCAGCCGCCGGCGCGCCGGCGAGGCTGGCAACTTCATAGGGCAAGCGCTTGCCGGCCGGCCTCCGGGAGCCGCAACTGTGCTTGTCTCTCATACGCCTTGGGAGCTAGGCATCGCTGCCAGGGCAGGGGTGGGCCTTGTGCTTGCGAGCCACACTCATGAAGGCCAGATTTGGCCCTTCGGCTACCTGGTCCGCCTCACCTATCCCTTCCTGGCTGGAAGGTATGAGGTAGACGGCATGACGGTTATCATCTGTCGCGGCACCGGTACCTGGGGGCCCCGCATGCGTCTGTGGCGGCGGGGCGAGATTGTTCGTGTCACACTGCGCACAGGCATGAAGTAGCCGCCGTGACTGGTTACGATGTTGCCCGTCTGAATAGACTGTTCTTTGCAGCTTCACAGACCGCAACTACGGCCGGATGCCGCAATTGACGCTCGACGGAAATTGCATAAAAACGGACAGTGATCTTTTTTGTTCCCCCAATTTTGTGGAATCCGTAGCGTAGCATCTGTTCCTCCATCACGGTCGGTATCGCGAAAGCACCGAGACCTTCTTCTGCGAACACTCGAAGCAAAGCAAGGTCGGCAAATTCTCCCATGACATTTGGTCTAAGGTTTTGCGAATAGAACCACTCGTCCAAGTCACGTCTCAAAGCGGTATTGTCTAGCGGAAGCAAGAATGGCGCGCCATCCAAGGATCGAGGGAAACCTTTGTTGAGGCCCCAAAATTTCTTAGGCGCAAGGAAGCTGACCCCGCTCTCCCCGAGCAAGTGGTTGAAGGCGCGGATATTGGCTGCGGGACTGGCAGGAGCGTCGGAGAGCACAACGTCAACATCATGCACTGCGAGGTCAGCCAGCAAGTGATCGGGCCGGTCTTCACGGCAGATCAAGTGAAGTGGTGTCCGCAACTGCAAAGCTGGCTGCAGCAGGCGAAAAGCAATGGTTTTTGGCAAGACGTCGGCGATGCCAACGCAGAAACGAAGTGGACGGCCGGTTGGCCGTTCTTTCATCGTGCTGGTGAACTCCCGCCCGAGCGAGAATATGTCCTCTGCATAACGCATGGCGATGCGCCCCATGTCGGTAAGGACAAGGTTGCGACCGGAGCGGCGCAACAGCTGTTCACCCAAGTCGTCTTCAAGCTTGCGGATCTGATTACTGATCGTCGGCGATGCCAGTCGCAGTTCCTTGCTTGCGGCAACAACGCTCCCGGTGCGGGCAACAGTCCAGAAGTAGAGCAAATGGTGATAGTTCAGCCATTCCATAGCAGGGGAAACCGCCCTTTCATAAAACCTACGAGTACATCTTAAACTTTCTACTTTTCTAACGCACGCCTGCAGGTTTATGAATGAAGTGATCTCCCAAATGCAAGGGGTGCACTATGGGGCGCCGCGCCTTAACACTGCTCACGCTGGCTGCGCTGCTCTGCTTGATTCAGCCAGTCCAGGCGGGAGACGGAACTCGCTCCACTGGGGAGACACAACAGACAACCCAACAGGGCAAGGCGAGGCACGATGGCGGGAAGGATGACATCGATGCCATCGGCAACCGCGACATCGGTGGCACCGGGCTGGGCAACTGGTATTCCCTGGAACGAGAGATTCGGATGGGGAAGGAATATGCCCAGATGATCGACTCCAGCGTGAAGCTGGTCCAGGACCCGGTCGTGGTGGAGTACGTCAACCGGGTCGGGCAGAACGTGGTACGAAATTCCGATTCAAAGGTGCCCTTCACTATCAAGGTGATTGACGCCATTGAGATTAACGCGTTCGCGCTGCCCGGTGGGTTCTTATACGTGCACTCAGGGTTGCTGCTGGCCGCAGATGAAGAAGCTGAGTTGGCCGGAGTAATGGCGCATGAGATCGCTCACGTGGCTGCCCGTCATGCTACCCGGCAAATGACCCGTGCCACCTTCGCAAACATCGCCTCGATTCCCCTGATTTTCGTGGGCGGCGGTGTGGGATTTGCAGCTCGCTCGGTTGCCGGTATCGGCATACCGATAAGCTTTCTGAAATTCTCTCGCGGATTTGAAGAGGAGGCAGATTACCTCGGACTGCAATACATGTACAAGACGGGCTACGACCCACAATCATTTATGTCCTTTTTCGAGAAGATCCAAGCGAAAGAGAAACAGAAGCCGGGAACTTTGTCGAAGGTGTTTGCTTCCCATCCGCCCATGACGAATCGAATTGCAAACACCCAGAAACAGATCGATACCAAGCTTCCACCGCGTCCTCAGTATGTTGTCACCAGATCCGAGTTTGACGACGTGAGGGCGCGTCTTGCAGTTCTCGAGAACCGGCGCAGGGTCACTGAGGAAAAGCAGGCTCCGAGACCCACTTTACGGCGAACACCGACAACGACGGACAATCCTAGCGGCGAAGACGATCGACCAACGCTCAAGCGCCGAGAGGATTAGTTTCGACCACAACAGTTTCATACAACCTACAGATGGAGCTTAAACGTTCTACTTTTCTATGCGTCACCAGAGGTCTAGGAATGAGCATGGAAACAAACATGGACACAGAGCATAAGGGGGGACTTCTCGTTCACGAATTCGGGGTCACGGCCATGGTCAATACACAACGGTGCCGGGTCAGGCGATTCAACCGCCTGGAGCTGAAACCGATCGTGACTAACAATTCGTCGCTTAGGGAGGCTGAGATGCAATTTGAGATTCGCGGAAGAGACGTATACATCACCGAGACCCTGCGTGGACACATTGAGCGGCGGCTCGGCTTCGCACTTGGACGCTTCGCACGACGAATCAAGCGGGTTCTGGTGCGCGTCGAAGATTTGAACGGACCTCGTGGCGGCATTGACAAAGGCTGCCGTGTGGCCATCTTGTTAGCCCCCTCGGCCACAGTGGTGATGGAAGACCGGGATTCGGATGTCTACGTTGCGATTGACCGCGTAGCTGACAAGGCGGGCCGGTATATCGGACGAAGGCTCAAGCGACCTCGCGGAAGTAGTTCGGCGATGAGGATCGCTGAACGGCTGTCGTAGGAACAACAGGCCCTGGTTGTGGCCCGCCAGAACTCAGGAGATCGAGGCCATGAAAACGGTAAGGAAGAAAGTGCTGATCGCGGACTGCCATGAGGACGTTCTTATCGCCCTCGAGAAACTGTTGGAAGACGAGGGGTTTGACACCACAACCGTGTGGACGGCGGGTGATGCATTGCACCTTCTCGATTCAGAAGCTTTTGATCTGGTCCTCGTGAACGAATACCTGCCGGATGCCGAGTGTGAAGGCATATTGAAAGCATTGCAGCGGAAAGGCGGACGAACCCCTTGTATTGTCATGCAGCCGAGTGCACCAGAGATCACTGATTTCTCGGATCTTGAGCAACTGGGAGCCACCGACGTTGTATGCAAGTACGCGTACCGCCATATCGTCGAGATCGTAAACGAGTGTCTTGTTCACCGTAAAACAAAGGCTCTTGTGGCCTGAGCGGAAGGCGGCTTACGTGAGGAAGTGGACATCAAGATCATTGCAGCCCGCGATAGAGAAATGGTCATGTTCAACGATTTGGATGAACAAATCGAGAACACTCAAGGCGATATTCCCACGAAGATCGAACGGCTGATTCGCTTTGCCGGCGTAGCGCTTCTCTCGGCGCTCTTATTTGGAGGGCTGTACCTCGGGGTTGTTCTCCTGGAGTAAATACGGGCTTCTGAGGGTTGCTGAAGCGCCGGGAATAAGCAGTGAACCGCACGCGAACGGACGGAGGTTCTTGCCATGGATGCCAATTACATGCTGGCTTGCGGAATCGTCTGGCGCAAAACCGCCGATCCAGATGCGGGCTGGGAATTGGTCGAGGCCCTCGCCTCCCCTGATCCTGAGCTGCGTCATCTTGCACGAAACATGCTCATCCAGCGACGAGACAACGCAATGTTACTCCTCGAGGACGCTGTGAGCGCCGGCGTCCTTACCCCCGAAGCGGCCGGACCCTGCATGGTGGAACTGCTTCGAGCAGGTAGATCCGGTTCGTCGGTCTTCATCGGGACGAACGAGGCATGAAGGATATCGAGGTGAATTGTGGTAGGAAAATGTGCAAACCCCGAATGTGACGTTCCGTTCCGCTATTTCCGTGAAGGGAAATTGTTCCGGTTCGATCTGGGCGCTCCTTCCACGCTGGTTAGAGTTCAATCAGACGGGGAGACTCACCGGCGGATCGAAGATTTCTGGCTTTGTGGTTCTTGCGCCTCAAAGATGACGCTCGTCTCGGAAGATGGGGTTGGAGTGACGACGCGACTGTCGCCCCATTCCATTGCGTCGATGACGGTATCTGTCGAGCCCCCCCGATACACCAGCCGGAGCGATTCTCGGGAAGGGCAGGTGTGAGATGGCAACCTTAGCACATAGAAATCTCAATAATGCGATAGCGCTAAAGAACATTCTGCTCGCAACGGATTTCGCCGTTTCGGCGAATCGCGCCGTGCCGTTTGCGCTTTCCTTAGCAGATCACTACGGAGCGAAACTCTACGCGGCGCACGTGATTCCTGAGGAGACGTACGTGTTTGCTCGTCCCGAGTCCCTCGAGCGGATATTGAAGGAGACCCGAGACTATGCGGAATACAAGCTGAACCAACTGGCGGCGCCGATCAAGGAGCGTGGTCGCTCTTGCGAAGTACTTGTGGGCGACGGAGACATTGCCAAGGTACTCACAGAATTTGTGCAGAAATGCGAGGCTGACTTGGTGATTGTCGGTACAAGTAGTCGCACGGGACTGGGCAAAGTGCTTCTGGGTTCGGTAGCAGAGGAAATCATTCGAGAGTCGCCCTGTCCAGTTCTAGCTGTTGGACCGCACGTGTTAGCAGAGGCGTCGGCCGGATTTCAGAGCATTGTTTATGCTACCGACTTCTCGCCAGAGTCATTGCATGCGGCAGATTATGCTTTTTCCCTGGCTCGCGAGTACCAAGCACATCTCACAGTGCTGCACGTGGTCGAAGGAATTCTTAGGAATTCGCCCCACCTCGCACTACAACTGAACGAGCAGCGCCTGCGCGAACTGATTCCGCTGGACACTGACCTCCCCTGCGAACCGGAGGTGATAGTGGAAATAGGACCTGTGGGAAAACGCATCCTGAGTGTTGCGGCCGAACTATCAGCGGACATCATCGTCATGGGAGTGCGCGGAGCGGGGGCGTTCGCGCAGACGGCAAGTCATTTCGGTTCGATCGCGCACGAAGTAGTATCTCGGGCGACGTGTCCGGTGCTGACAGTCGGGGACACAAAGAGGGAGCACGACTAGGAAGGCGAGGTGTTTTTATGGATTCGGAAACGATAATCATTCTGGTGTTGAGTGCCGGCGCTGTAGCTTTCCTCGTATGGGTTGAAATCAACTCCCGTCGGAACGAAGCCAATATCGCCAGGGGATCGACTCTTGCGCAGGGACGCCAAAGTCCTTTACAGAAGCAAGCCCAGAGCAAGGTTGAACCGGACACCAAGAAAACAAAAGCAGCATAGCCAGTAAGAGCGAGGGACAGTACGGAAAGGGGTTCATCATGGAAGGCCACGCAATAATCGTATCTGACGCTGACATGGACAGGCTCAGCCGTTTGGTTCGTGCTCTGAAGCACTCTCTTTTTCGAGACCAGCAGCAACTCGAATTGCTGGATCAAACGTTGGAGAGCGCAGAAGTTACGCCTCCGGAGCGCATGCCGAGAGACGTGATCAGGATGAACTCGCGTATCTGTATTCTGGATTTCGATACACGAAAGAAGGAGTTGTGTGCGTTGGTCTTTCCCGAGAACGCAGACATCTCCAGAGGCCTTATTTCGGTCCTGGCGCCAGTCGGGATTGCGCTCCTCGGACGTAGACAGGGAGATGTCGTAGAGGCGAAAGTGCCTGGAGGAACCAGAAAGTTGAGAGTAGCGCAGGTCTTGCATGGACCCGGAATTGCAGGAAAGGGAGTCCGACCAGATCGATCAAACAGACGGGAGGTTCATTTGGGTCGAAGGGTTCAAAAGACCAGTCTAGCTGCCTAGCGCGCTCGACTGTTGGTCATTCAGCCATGGACACTGCGTCTGTACAATTACCAACCTTATCCGGCGTCGATCAAGACTCCGCTGGCTCCCCTACGGTCGAATTTGAAAATGGGGTCCAATTAGCCGGATTGTCCTCAGCGGAAGCGAAAGAGCGGCTGAGAATCGATGGGCCAAATGAGCTGCCATCGTCCAAACCTCGAAGCGTCGCTGCGATCGCATGGGAAGTGGTAAAAGAGCCCATCTTTCTGCTTCTCGTTGCCTGTGGAACTATCTACCTATTTCTGGGCGATAAACAAGAAGCGCTGATGCTTCTTGGCTTCGTTTTTGTAGTTACTGGCATTAGCTTCTACCAGGAACACAAGACCGAGCGCACGCTGGAAGCCCTGCGAGATCTCTCGAGCCCGCGTGCTCTGGTGATCCGCGACGGCAAGCCCATCCGCATCCCGGGTCGCGAAATTGTGAAGGGCGATGTTGTTGTTCTTTCGGAAGGAGACCGCGTCCCGGCTGATTCCCGCGTCATTTCCTGCGTCAATCTGTCTTGTGACGAGTCATTGCTGACAGGGGAATCGGTGTCGGTTCGGAAAGCCGCGAGTGCAGCACCGGTCGACGCCGTTCGTCCAGGGGGAGACGACCTGCCGTTTGTTTACTCCGGCAGCCTGGTAGTGCAAGGCCGCGGAGTTGCAGTTGTGCAGACGGTCGGGTTGCATACCGAGATCGGCAAGATTGGCAAAGCGCTGCAGTCAGTACACCTCGAGAAAACGCGCCTGCAAAAAGAAACAGGGCGTTGGGTCCGCATACTGGCGATTGTGGGAGGTCTGCTCTGTCTGCTCGTTGTCCTGCTCCACGGCCTTACGCGCGGCAGCTGGCTCGACGGAGTTTTGTCAGGACTCACACTGGCGATGGCCATTCTGCCGAACGAATTGCCCGTGGTTTTGACCATCTTCATGGCTCTGGGAGCCTGGCGCATTTCCAAGTGGCATGTCCTTACTCGGCGCGTGCCGGTGGTGGAAACCCTAGGTTCGGCGTCGGTCTTATGTGTGGACAAGACTGGCACCGTGACGATGAACCGGATGTCCGTCCAAAATCTATATGCGGACGGTGAATTTCACCACGTCGGCAAAGATCCAAATCCTTCGCTCCCGGAGAAATTTCACAGCCTCATCGAATTCAGCATCCTGGCGAACCATCGCGATCCGTTTGACCCGATGGAGCGGGCTTTGAACGAGTTTGGGAAATCCAGACTGGCGAACACGGAGCATTTGCACGGCGACTGGATCCTGGTCCGCCAATATCCACTCTCACCCGAACTGCTCGCGCTATCGCACGTCTGGAGATCGCCGACTGGACTGGACTATGTGATCGCCGCGAAAGGCGCACCTGAAGCCGTCGCTGATCTTTGCCACCTCAAGCCTGAGCAGATGGACGCGCTTTTGTCCCAGGTTGGCTCAATGGCCAATGAGGGACTGCGGGTGCTCGGTGTGGCCAGAGCTTACTTTCAGAAATCGCAGCTACCCCGGAAACAGCACGACTTCGACTTCGAGTTCCTTGGCCTGGTGGGTCTGGCTGATCCAGTGCGTCCCGGTGTCGCAAAGGCTGTCGAGGAATGCTACTCGGCGGGCATCCAGGTCGTCATGATCACCGGGGACTACGCGGGAACTGCGGCGAACATCGGGCGACAGATTGGACTAAGAAACCCTGATCAATGCATCACCGGTCCCGAACTGGACTCGATGGATGATGACGAACTTCGGCAGCGGGTTCGCACCACTAATGTCTTTGCTCGGGTCGTTCCCGAGCAGAAGTTGCGCCTCGTTAGGGCTTTCAGGGCAAACGGTGAGATCGTGGCCATGACAGGCGATGGAGTGAATGATGCTCCGGCACTGAAAGCTGCGGATATCGGCATCGCCATGGGCGGCCGTGGTACCGACGTAGCTCGCGAAGCCGCAGCACTGGTGTTGCTTGACGATGATTTCTCCTCGATCGTCCATGCCGTCAGGCTGGGTAGGAGGATCTTCGACAACCTTAAGAAAGCCATCGCCTACACTCTGGCCAGTCATCTTCCTATCATTGGCCTGACGCTAATTCCGGTGATGATGAAGTGGCCCCTCATACTGTTGCCGTTCCATGTGGCCTTCCTGCACCTCATCATCGACCCTGCTTGCTCCATTGTGCTTGAGGCAGAGCGCGAAGAATCGACCGTGATGCAGCATCCTCCCCGCGCTGCCAACGAACCATTGTTCGGCAGGCGGACCTTTGCTATCAGCATCCTGCAAGGCCTCAGCGTGTTAGGGGTGGTGCTGGCGGTCTTTGCCGCAGCCCACTACAGCGGGAGAGGGGAACAGGAGGCACGCGCGTTGACATTCAGCACGCTCGTCATGGCGAATCTGGCATTAATCTTCACGAACCGCTCCTGGGGAAGGACGATTCTGGCCACACTGCACTCCCCCAATCCCTCACTATGGTGGGTCATCGGAGGAACCATCGGGTTCCTAGGGCTCGCGATCTTTGTGCCTTTTTTGCGGGAACTGTTTCGTTTCTCAGTGCTCCATCCGGTTGATCTCGCAGTGTGTGTGGGTGCGGCGGCGTGCAGCATTCTGTGGTTTGAAGCTCTTAAGGTGTGGAAGACACGGGGAACCCAATTACAGGAAGGCGTACGGAATACGGTGACGGATGGAACGTACCGTCAGCAGAACGGAGGTCCTTGAAACGGGCGCTCTCTCCCACGGCGGTCTTCGTAGGAAGTGATCTGGTCTGCGCAACGGAGGGTGAGGCCGATATCATCCAGGCCTTCCAGCAGACAGTAGCGGCGGAATTCGTCGATAGCAAATTCAGCGCGCAAGCCGTGGCCGTCGTCAACCGAGCGCTGTTCCAGATCCACGGTGAGCCGATAGCCGGCGATTTCCCTGGCGCGGAGAGTGATCCCGGCGATGGTTTCCTCTGGTAGTTCGACCACCAGCAGCCCGTTCTTCGCACAATTGTTGGCGAAGATGTCGGCGAACGACGGCGCCAGAATGGCGCGGAAGCCGAAGTCAGCCAGCGCCCAGGCAGCGTGCTCGCGCGAAGAGCCGCAGCCGAAGTTGCGTCCCGCCACCAGGATGCTGGCGCCGGCATAGCGCGCCTGGTTGAGCACGAATTGTGGATCAAGTTCGCCGCTGCCCGTCCGACGCCAGTCGTAGAACAAGAACTCGCCGAAACCAGTACGCTCGATCCGCTTCAGGAACTGCTTGGGGATAATCTGATCGGTGTCCACATTGGGGCGGTCGAGGGGCGCGCCCGTTCCCTCATGCACGCGAAACGGCTGCATCGCGCACCTCCTCATAGTTCCACTTGCGCACGTCGGTGAAGTGTCCGGCCACGGCGGCAGCGGCGGCCATTCGCGGACTCACCAGATGGGTGCGCCCGCCGCGTCCCTGGCGTCCTTCGAAATTGCGGTTGCTGGTGGAGGCGCAGCGCTCGCCCGGCTGGAGAACATCCGGATTCATTCCCAGACACATGGAGCAGCCCGGCTCCCGCCATGCGAACCCGGCTTCGCGGAATATTTCGTGCAGGCCTTCTTTTTCCGCCTGATGTTTCACCGCTTGCGAGCCCGGCACCACCATGGCCTGCACAGTACGGGCGACGCGGTGCCCACGCACCACTTCGGCAGCCTCGCGCAGGTCTTCGATGCGCGAGTTGGTGCACGATCCGATGAACACGCGGTCCACAGCAATGTCCTCGATCTTCGTGCCAGGGCGCAGCGCCATGTACTCCAGGGCACGCGTGTACGCTTGCCGGTCGGTTTCCTGGGCGAACCACTTGGGGTCAGGCACCGCCCCGGTCACCGGCACGACCATGCCCGGACTCGTTCCCCAGGTGACATAGGGCGGCAGCGCCGAGGCGTCGATTTCCACGGTCCGATCGAACTGGGCATCCGAATCCGAGGCCAGGCTGCGCCAGTAGCGCGTCGCCTCCTGCCATGCCGGCTCCTTAGGGGCAAAGCGCCGGCCATGAATGTAGGCGAAGGTGGTCTCGTCGGGCGCGACCATGCCGGCCCGCGCCCCAGCCTCAATGCTCATGTTGCACAAGGTCATGCGCCCTTCCATAGAGAGGGCGCGCACCGCAGGCCCTGCGTACTCGATCACGTGGCCGGTGGCGCCATCGGTGCCGATCTTGCCGATGATCGCCAGCGCCAGGTCTTTCGCGGTGACACCCTTGGGCAGCCGCCCGTCGACGAACACCTGCATGCTGCGTGGCTTGCGCTGAGGCAGACACTGCGTGGCCAGCACGTGCTCGACCTCGGACGTGCCGATGCCGAAGGCGAGTGCGCCGAAAGCCCCGTGGGTGCTGGTGTGGCTGTCGCCGCAGACGACAGTCATCCCGGGCTGCGTGAGGCCGAGTTCCGGACCAATTACGTGCACAATTCCCTGTTCGGCAGAGCCAATGTCGAAGAATGGAATGCCAAATTCGCGGCAGTTGCGCCGCAGCGTTTCCATCTGTCGAGCAGCGATCTGATCAGTGATGGGAAGACGTCGATCCGTGGTGGGGACATTGTGGTCCACCGTAGCCACAGTGCGCAGCGGCTGGCGCACGCGACGTCCGGCGGCACGCAGACCGTCGAAGGCTTGTGGCGAAGTCACTTCATGGACCAGGTGCAGGTCGATGTAGAGCAAGGCAGGCTGGCCTTCAGGCTGGCACACTACGTGGTCGTCCCAGAGCTTGTCGAACAGTGTGCACCCGCCTGTCATCTCTCGCTTCGTCTCCTCCTGATTGTCAGACCGCATGATACGCGTGCCGCTGTTGGGTTACATCGGCGAGCGCATTTTCGACGAGGCTTCCCATCTCACTGGTGGTGACCGTGAACCGCGTACCCCCGCGGGCCAAGTCTGCCGTGCGATAGCCGTCGCGCAGAACTCGGGCGATGGCGGCTTCCACATCCTGCGCGTCTTCTTCCAGCTTGGCGGTATGCCGCAGCAACATGGCCGCCGATGCGATGGCCCCCAGCGGATTGGCCAGGTTGCGTCCCGCGATGTCGGGCGCCGAGCCGTGGACCGGCTCGTACAAATCTACTTTGCCTCCGACACTGGCCGAAGCCAGCATGCCCAGCGAACCGCTGATGACGGCCGCTTCATCGGAAAGGATGTCGCCGAACAAGTTCTCCGTCAAGACCACGTCGAAATGCGTCGGGTCGGTCACCAGCCGCATGGAGCAGGAGTCCACGTACATGTGCTCCAGCTTGACGTTGGGATACTCCTGGGCCACGCGGGTGACGACGTCTCGCCACAGCTGCGAAGTTTCCAGCACGTTGGCCTTGTCCACCGAGGTCACCTTGCGGCGGCGTGCGCGGGCTAGTTGAAACGCCATGTGCGTGATGCGCTCAATCTCATGCGCCGAATAACGCATGGTATTGAACGCGTCCCGTCCCGGATCGAGGCCGCGTGGCTCACCGAAGTAGATACCGCCGAGCAGTTCACGCACAATCAGCAAATCGGTGCCGCGGACAACCTCAGCCTTGAGCGGACTGTTCTCCAGCAGAGGATCGTGGGCGACGGCGGGACGCAAGTTGGCATAGCAACCCAGCGAACGGCGAAGGTGGAGCAGGCCGGCCTCGGGTTTCTGCTCTCGCGGCAAGGAATCGAACGCGGGCGTACCCACTGCGCCGAGCAGCACCGCATCTGACTGGAGACAAGCCTCCAGGGTTGCAGCCGGCAGCGGTGTGCCGTGGCGGTGAATCGCCTCTCCGCCAATGGGGTGCTCGTCGAACTGGAAGTCGTAGCCGTTTAGGTCGCTGACCGCGCGAAGCACGCGGACTGCTTCGCTGGTAACCTCTGGGCCGACACCGTCGCCGGGCAGAACTGTGATCTTGAGCCTCATAAGACTTTCACCAACTCCTTCGCGGATCTCCCGCCCAATCCGAACAACTCTTACGACGTTCCCGCGGCGCGGCCTAGGCCGGCGGTTTTGCCTTCCGCGAACACGGGCACCACCGACGTCGTGATGTCCTCGCGAATGATGGCCAGCAGATGGCGGTCTTCCACGGTCTTGATCTGATCGGCCAGCGCCACGAAGCGCTTGTAGATGCGGTCCAGGTCGCGCCGCTCGAACTGGTATCCCAGGCGTTCGCAGTGCCGCGCCAGCGCGTGCCGTCCGGAGTGCTTGCCCAGCACCAGCCGGTTGTCGGGCACGCCGACCGACTGTGGTGTCATGATCTCGTAGGTCAGCGGGTTCTTGATGACGCCGTCCTGATGAATGCCGGCTTCGTGCGCGAAGGCGTTGCGTCCTACGATGGCTTTGTTGGGTTGGACGCTGACCCCGGTGATCTCGCTGAGAAGCTGGCTGGCGGGATAGAGCTGGCGGGCGTCGATTGCAGTTTCGTAGGGTAGAACGTCGCGACGGACGCGGGTCGCCATGACGAACTCCTCGAGCGAGGCGTTACCGGCACGCTCTCCAACGCCGTTGATGGTGCACTCCACCTGCCGCGCCCCAGCCTCGACGGCAGCAATCGAGTTGGCGACCGCCATGCCCAAGTCATTGTGACAGTGCGCGGAAATCACCACCGGGCGGATGAGTTCCGCGCGTTCCCGCACAGCCGTGATGATGCGGGTGTAATCCTGGGGCATGGTGTAGCCGACCGTATCCGGGATATTGATGGTGGTCGCACCCGCCTCGACCGCAGCTTCTGTAACCGTGCACAGGAATTCCAGCTCCGTGCGGGTCGCGTCCTCGGGTGAGAATTCGACATCCGGGCAGAACGTGGACGCCATCCTCACCGCCTCGGCAATCTGCTTCACGCACTGCTCCCGCGTGATCTTCAGCTTGTACTTCAGGTGGATGTCGGAGGTGGCCAGAAAGACGTGGATGCGCGGCCGCGCTGCCTTGCGCAGCGCCTGCCAGGCGCGGTCGATGTCGCCCGGGATGGCCCGGGCCAGACCCGCAATAATGGGCCGCCGTATCTCCGCCGCTACCGCTCGCACCGCTTCAAAGTCACCCTCCGAAGCGATGGGAAAGCCCGCCTCGATGATGTCTACACCCAGTTCATCGAGCTGGCGGGCCATCAGCATCTTCTCGCCCAGGTTCATGCTGCAACCGGGCGACTGCTCGCCGTCACGCAGGGTGGTGTCGAAAATCGCTACACGCGCTTTCTCGGACAAGTTCCCTCCCGCCTGCACCAGAACGGATGCAGAGGGAGCCAGAGTAGAGTCGCGCCCCTCATAAAGCAAATTTATAATTCTTTGGACTCAATAATAACTTGTTATGATGTAGCACTGAGCCCATGGACCTGTTTCAGCTGGAAACGTTTCTCGCCGTCGCCCGCGAGGGCGGCTTTTCCCGCGCCGCCAAGAAACTGTTCCGCACCCAGCCCGCGATCAGCCAGACGGTGCGCAAGCTCGAGGCGGACCTGGGAGAAGTGCTCTTCGACCGTTCTTCCCACGAAGGCGTGCTCACCGATGCCGGCCAGGTCCTGCTGACATACGCCGAACAGTTACTGAACATGCGCGGAGAGGCCCGGACAGCGCTCGAAGAGCTGCGCCAGATGCACCAGGGAAAGCTCTCTGTCGCGGCCAATGAATATACCTGCCTCTATCTCCTGCCGGTGCTCGACGAGTTTCGCCGTCTCTATCCCATGGTCAAGATTACGGTGCACCGGGCGCTGGCCAGCCGCATTCCTGCGGAAGTGCTGAGCCACAACACCGAGTTGGCCGTGCTCAGTTTTCGTCCGGAGGACCCGGCGCTGCGCTCGGTGGTGGTGTATCGCGACGCGTTGGCGTTTGTGGTTCCGCCCCATCATCCCCTGGCCTCGACGCAGCGCATCTCCATCCGCCGTCTCGGCGCCGAGTACTTCGTGGCCCACAATGTGCCTTCCCCCTACCGCCGGAAAGTGCTGGAGACGTTTCAGCGCCGGAGAGTACCGCTGCACATGCCGGTTGAATTACCCACCACTGAGGCCATCAAGAAGTTTGTGAGCGCCGGCAACGGCGTGGCCTTGATCCCCCGTATTTGTGTGGAGAGCGAGATCCGCCGCGGAGAGTTGGTGGAAATCCAGGTGCCCGAGCTCACTTTCGAGCGCAGGCTGCGGCTGGTATACCGTGCGCACAGCAGCCTTTCGCACGCCGCCCGTGCATTCCTCAAGGTCTGTCAATCGCACGCCGAGCGCCACCGCGAGCGCTACCTTTATCACGTGGAACGCTAGGCAACCACCTGACTCGGACACCCTGGAGGTCGGGGGCAAGTCCGTCACCAAAAATCGGCTGTTTTCGGGGTGTTTTGAGATGGGTGGTAGCCGGAAAAACAAGACGAGCATGGGTTTAGGTTGGCAACCTCACAATGGACACAGCAGAGGTCCGGGATTCGATACTTGACGCGCGTAAGGGTTAAGGATAGATATCAGTATAGATAGAGGGGTCGCCTCTGCCATCGCCCGTGCGCCTATGCGGGCGCTGGAGACATAGATTGTGAATCGGAAAACTCCGCCGAAGGCGCGCTTCATTCCGCATGAGGAGATTCCTTCCCCGCTCCCCATCCTCTGTGAACCGTTGGCTCTGCTGGAATTGGCCACGCTGCGGCTCTCGCCCGTGTACTACGGCATGGGGGTTCCTGCAGGAGATGGAACGGCGGTGGTCATCGTCCCAGGTTTTTTGGGGATGGACCTAAGCCTCTTTGAACTCCACGCCTGGCTTACCCGTGTCGGCTACCATCCGTATTTCTCTGGTATTGGTTTTGCTGCGGACTGCCCCAACCAACTGGCGCAACAGCTGGCGGAGACCATCGACCTCGCGTACGCGGAAACGGGACACCGGGTGCACCTTGTGGGGCATAGCCTGGGCGGGATCTTCGCCCGTTCCGCGGCGGTCCGAATGCCGAACCGCATCGCTTCCGTCACCACCTTGGGCTCTCCTTTCCGGGGGCTCGTCGCGCATGGACTCGTGCTCTCTCTGGGCAACCTGGTACGCCGCCGGATCCGCAGGCAGTACCGGAACCCGCCGGAGGGATGCGCTACCAGTCGGTGCTCGTGCGCATTCGGGCGCTCTCTCGGCCGGACGTGGCCGAGATCGGTCGCTCAAACGGCCATCTATACCCGTGACGACGGGATCGTCGACTGGCGCTACTGCCTGACCGGTGACCCAAACGTGGACGTGGAGGTCTGCGGGACGCACCTCGGTCTTATCTTCAACTCGAATACCTACCTGCACATTGCGGAGCGCCTGGCCGCCAGATCCGGAAAGCGCGCTTCAAAGCCGTAACCCGCCATCGCGGTTTTTTCTTTGGCCTTTAACGGTTACAGAGGAGCCGTGCATGAAGATTCCTTCCTTAGCCAGTCACACCCAGCGGTGATTCAAATCACTGCATTCCGGCCCCCAAGCCGCAAGAATGGCTCCTATTCAAGGGGGACGGATGTCGACACCTACTACACTCAGAGCTCAACAGATAGCCCCGAAAGCGCGCACCGGATATCCCGCTCTCTGGGCGGCACTCGAAGGAATCTGTAGCCGAATGGCAGTTGCGAAAGGCAAGGTTCTGTTCCAGCAGGGTGAGGCGGGACGCGGTGTGTTCCTGCTGCGCCAAGGGAAGGTAAGGCTGTCCCTGCATAGGGCAGGTGGTAAGGAACTGCCCTACCGCGTAGCTGGGCCAGGAAATATTCTGGGATTGCCAGCCACCCTCTCCCATGCGCCCTACAGCCTTACGGCCGAGAATCTGGCGGACTGCGAAGTGGGATTCGCCCCTGCAGAAGATGTACTTAATCTCCTCAGCAAGCGCGGCGATCTTTGTTTTCAGGCAGTGGAGATTATGGCCCACGAAGTGAGGAAACTGCGAAAAAAGCAAGCAGTTCTTGTTCCTCTGAACTCTGCCCAATAGCTCTGACCCTTAACCCTAGGCCACCGGTGCTCCGCTTGGGCACCGCTGAGCTCGAATCGTACACGTGGCCGGACGGCCTGGCAGGACCTACGAGCCGTGTTCAACGGAGCCTTATTGCGCGTCAGCCCGAAATGTTGTTGAAGGGCGACGCCATCCGGATCACCCGGCTCTCTCGAACTCATGGCCGCTGAATCTCCAGAGTGCGCACCAGCCATGGAATAACAACCTGCCGGAAGATCACTGGATCAGGCCACACTTTCACCTGTCGCCCGAGGTGGCCGCCCTGGGGATTGATCCATGCCGTCTTGGGAACGTCTCCCTGGCTGAGCAGCAGGTAAATGTCCGAGATCGGAACCTGGGTGTCGAGCACACCACCAATGACGAGCATGGGGGCCATCGGTTTGCCCAGCAGGTTCTGATGCACCAGAGACATCTTGGGCAAAACCGCCGCCATCTCGTCCAGCGACTTGACTCCGTCCAGGACGGACATGAGTGCCGGCACTTGATCGAATAAGTACTCTCGATTTCCCAGGAGCGAATTCATCAGGAAATCTTTCTGGAAAAACTTGTCAATGGGTGGGGACTGCGCGCTTGCGCCTTTCAGGCGCGCGCGTTCGACGATGGCCAGCTTGGTGGCCCAGTAGGCGCCCCAACTGACACCGTGGATGGCGAGTCTGTTCTTATCGACCTCGGGCCTGGTCTGCACGTAGTCGATCACTCGCGATAACATCCGGTCCGCGGTTTCGCTGACCTTGATCGGCGCCTGCCCGGTCCCCGGCCCATCCACCGCGAGATAGCCAATGCCGTACGGCAGAATCGCGGAGAAGGTTTCGGTGAGGTCTTCCTTCCGGCTGTCCAGTCCGTTTACTGCGATCACAAGTGGGACCGGGGCCTTGGCATTCTTCGGCACCCGCAAGTACCCGATAATCTCTTTTCCTTCGAAGGGAATGTGAACCACCTCGAGGGGCGGGTCAAAGAAGCGGGCGTGAGCAAGAAACGCTTCGATCGCCTTGGCATAGGAGCGTTGTTTCCCCGGCGATGCTGGGATCGGCCAACGGCCGAACGAATAAAGCCGCCAGGCTCGAATGTAGTCAGCGTCGGCTTTCGCGGGATCGGTAGCCTCCACTGCCTTTGCCTCCGCCACGTACTTGTCGGCGACTGCCATGAAGGCTGCCGCCCATTCATCTTTGTCTCTCGTCTTGATCGCGGCCAAGGCTTCGCGCACGTCGGCCGGGTCGAGGCCGATGAGAGGGTACATCCCGTTCTCCGCCCGTTTGATCGCCTCCGTTTTAATCTCGTCCAGCGTCCGTTCGCCCCGTTCCTGAGCCAACCCAGGGGTCACGAGCGCGGCGACGAAGGCCAGCGCCAGCAGTATTAGACCGAACACAGCTCGGCTTGCCACTTTCTCAGCTCCTTTCGCTCAGAGTTCTGCCCTGTTGCCGTGGGCATGAAAGGGCCGGACTTAGAATCAGTCCGGCCTGCTTTCTCAGATCTACTTGCAGCGGTTAGAAGGTCAGTTTCAGGCCCAACTGAATCGCACGGCTGCCGCCCGATCCGATGACCGGGTTGGACGCTGATACGTCAGGCGTAGCACACGAACATCCGAACGAACCGGTCGACGGGTCGTTGTGGGCCCAACCATTCTGTCCGCCGAACGGATTCGCGAAGTTGGGATGGTTGAGAATGTTGAAGAACTCGACGCGAAACTGGGCCCCCAAACGCTCCGTGAACTTCCAATTCTTGGCCAACGAAAAATCCCAGTTGCGGAAACCCGTGTCGCGGAAAATGTTCCTCCCCATAGTACCGAACTGGCCGAGCGCGGGTGGCAGCATGATTGAACCGCGGTTGGCGTAGCAGCCAAAGAGTCCCAGGGCTTGACTTGTGAGGCCACCCGGTCCTCCGTCCAGGGTCTGGGCCTTGGCCAGGCAGGCCGGATTGCTGCTGCCAGGGAAGAATGGTATCCCCGTGGTCGTCGAGGTGAAGTCGGACGGGTTCCCGAAGAAGTTCCAGCGGTCATTCAGGGCGCCGCTTCCACTAATGTCGGTTCCCGCATCCATCACGCCAAAGGGCTGCGCGCTAGCTATGGTGACAATCGAATTGACCTGCCAGCCCTCCAGTAACTGTGCAAACGACTTCTTCCCGGGGATCAGGTAGGTCATCGACAGAGTGAAGCGATGCCGTATGTCAAAGTCGCTGCTCGCGTACTCCCTCCCTATGTGCGTGCTATCGGAGGGCAGGCCTAATCCTGCCCCAAAGTCCCAGTTGGCGCCAACATTGTCGAGGGAATGGGACCAGGTGTAGCCCGCAACGAAGGAGAAGCCCCGGTAATTGCGTGCCGTCACAGTAGTCTGCAAGCCGTTGTAGTTGGAGCGATAACTGTTCCCCATCTGGTAGATATTCGCCAGGAACGGAAACTTGCCGAAGAATGGTCGGGCCGCCTGCTCGGCATCGGAATCAGCGGCACCAGCTGCGATTGCATCTGGCGTCCACCCCGAGCCCGCGGGCGCCTGATTGAGATCGCGGATGTTGACCAGATCAACGCCCCAGTTACCGGCGTAGGCAATTTCCATGGAGAGGTTATTGTTGAACGCATGCTGCAAGCTCAGCGTCCAGTTGGCTACGTAAGGAGTTCTGAGGTTCCGGTCCATTCCCAGCACGGAGCAGGGATTGGCGCCGCAATCGATGGGCGTCGTCGGGAATACGGTTCCGGGTACCCCGGTGATAGCCGGGTCCCAGTTGAGACTGGAACTATCGTAAAAGACTGTGCCGACAGAGATGGTACCGTTGCCGGGCGATACTCCGGCGGCACCGGTCGGAATGGTGCTGATGCCCAGCGAGTTATTCAAGGCCAGGAACGATTCCCAGTTCAGCGTCTCGTAGATGACGCCACCACCGCCACGGAGCACCGTGTTTCCATTGCCCCTGATATCCCAGGCGAAGCCGGCACGCGGTGCGAAATTGTTGTGGTCTCCGTTGTAGGGCGAACTAACCGTTTTTCCAGAACAGTCCTGCACGCCGACCTGGAGAAGTCCGCAGGTCGGATCGAAGGCGCCCAGCAGGTTGTGTTCCTCCTTCACAACTGTATTCAGTTCATAGCGCAGCCCGAAGTTCAGGGTCAGAGTTCTGGTGACACGCCAGTCATCCTGCGCGAAGCCGGCGTATCCCCAGTTGTGGATGTGCCGCGTTGGGTCGCCAACCAGTTGACTGCCGGAACACACCGAGCCCGCGAAGTAGTCTTCAAGCCCCGTGGCACCGTCGAACACGTCGTTGCAGAACCCGAACTTGATTCTTCCCCGGCCACCGCCGTACGCGCCGCCGTTGAAGCTGTCGCGATGGATCTCTCCCCCGAATTTGAAGGCGTGATTGCCGCGCGTGTAGGCGACTTGGTCGACAAATTGGAACCTGGTGTCGGGCCCCTGCACCTTGGGCCAGTTAAAACCACCTAATTCCTGGGGGAAAATGTAGAAAGGGAAAATGTTGATGCGCGGCAGTCCACCATAGAGCGGGTTGGTTATGCCAGTGTCGAGGCCGTAGCTGGACGCAAGCTTGGTGTGGTCTGCGGTGAAGGTGGGTTGGTAAAGGCGGTTGTAGCCGAACCGGGCTTCATTGACCCAGCGGGAGCTGGGGACCCAGGTCCAGTTCACACCAAACAACTGAGCCCGGGTATGAATTTGCGTCAACCATTGGGGCTGGAGCTGGCTCGCATCCGATACCGTTCCCGAATTGTTGCCGAAGAAATATCGGCCACTCAAGCTGTGGTGCTCATTCAGATGAAAGTCGACCTTCCCAACGGCGTTGTCGGAACTGACCGCGTTGGGCAGACCGAAGAAGATAAGCGTCGGATCACTCGGGTTGGTGCCTTTGTTGGTTGGGAAACCGGTTCCGTTACAGGAGATCGGCGGACCCAAGGTGCAGCCGGCAACCTGCAGGCTCACGTTGCTTACGGGAATTGGAGTTTCCATCTGTTGCAAGGCAGCGATCGCATCCACCAGGCTGTTGGCTGGATCGCCTCCAAGCGAGACCGTGGTCGGGGTCTGAATTTGACCCGTGTTGCCCACGGTGTAGCGCTGTCCCTCATATCCGCCAAAGAAAAACAGCCTGTCTTTTAGGATCGGTCCACCCACCGTGCCGCCGAATTGCTCCAGATTCCTGGGATTCTTCGGTTGCGAGGTCGGGTTGAAAAAGTTGCGCGCATCCAGCGGCGTATCCCGGCCGAACGCATACCCGCTCCCGTGGAGACTGTTGGTCCCCGACTTCAAGCCGACGTTGACGATGGCCCCAGGCTTCCAGCCGTACTCCGCCGGAGGATTTTGCTGGACATTGAACTCCTGGATGGAGTCCACCGGCAGGATGGTCGCTGAATCTCCCGCAATCCCGGCGCCGTTGATGATGCTCTGGCCGGAGAAGGGTTCGCTGTTAAACAGGCCGTCGACCAGGTAGGCATTGTCTTCGGCTCGAAGACCGTTCGTGCTCGTCGTGGAAAATCCGCCACCCGGGTAACGCACCACGCCGGGCCGCAACTGGAGCAGGTTCTCGTAGTTTCGGCCGTTCAGCGGGAGATCATTGATCTCCTTGTTACTGAGCGTGCCGCCCAAGGTGGCCGACGTGGTGTTCAGCAGAGGAACCTCGCCGCTGACCACGACGGTTTGAGTGACATTCCCCGGCGAAAGAGTTATGTCGATCAGGACATCCTTGGCAACCTCGAGCTGAACGTTATTCCGCTCCACCGTCGTGAAGCCGTTGGCTTCCACCCGGACCTTGTAGGTGCTGGGGACCAGATTGGGGGCAGCGTACGTGCCAGCATCATCCGTGGCCAGCGTACGCACGGTGCTGCGCAGCACATCCGTGATGGTCACGGTAGCGCCTTTCACCGCAGCGCCGGTCTTGTCTGAGACACTGCCCAGAATGCGACCGGTGTTGGTCTGCGAGAACAGGGGAACGCCGAGGCAGAGCGTGAGCAAACCCACACCAAGAGCGCGGGCAGTCTTCTTTGAGAAACCCATGCACCCATCCTCCGTGAGACGGTCTCTGGTCCGACAGCTGTACCACCATATCGCATGCGTGTCAAGCAGGATTTTATTCTTGACACTAGGTGTGGTCTAGTGGTATGACCAATTTAGCTGTTTGCGATTAGAGGTATACGTAATCTAGCCAATCAGTGGTTTGTGGTCTGATCTATATACCATGAGTCCTAGGATCTCGTCTCCGAAAATTGCGTCCCCTCTGAACATGCGGTACAGTACGCGCACAAAGACCGGCACCATGTTCGGTCGCTTGGGGGAGAAATCGGTGTACAAGGCGATCCGCGCTTCGCGGCTTTACGAGCAAATCGTCGAACAGATTGAGCACTCCATTCTCAAGGGGGTGCTCAAGCCGGGAGACCAGCTGCCGGCAGAACGTGAGTTGGCTCAGCAGTTTGGCGTCAGCCGCACGGCCGTCCGCGAGGCCGTTAAGACGCTGCGCGAAAAGGGGCTGGTGGAAGCCTACTCGGGACGCGGGACCTTTGTCACTGACGGGACCTCCCAGGCTATGCGAGAGTCACTGGATCTGCTGATCAAGATAGGTCAGCAGGAAGGGTCGACCCATCTGGCGGAGTTGCGGCAGATTCTGGAACCGGAAATCGCGGCCCTGGCGGCCACCCGTATTGAAGAGCAACTAGTGGCAACCATGCGGGAGGCGGTCGCCGTGATGGACCGCAGCCTGCGCGACCCGGATGCCTATATCGAGGCCGATCTCGATTTCCATTTGGCCTTGGCGGAGGCCGCCGGCAATCCCCTCGTCCTGTCGCTCATCGATTCGATCGTGGGTTTGCTGCGCGAGCAGCGGATGGGCATCTTCTATGTTGAGGGCGGACCGGAGCGCGGGCAGTACCACCACAAACGCATCTTCCAGGCCATCGAGAAACGTGACCCTGACGCCGCGCGCGAGGCCATGCGGGCCCATCTGACCCAGGTCAGCCAGGATTCGCGTGATTCCTCCAGCAAGCGGGACTAAGCTCTCCGTCGGAGCCTAATTCGTAGTTTGGAGACTGTGAGAGATGGCCAATCTTGGATTTGTAGGCCTGGGCGTGATGGGCGGCCAGATGGTGAACCGGCTGCTCTCCAAGGGCCACAGCGTCACCGGCTACAACCGCACCCGGTCGAAAGCACAATGGCTGATTGACAAAGGGATGCGCTGGGCCGACTCGCCGCGCGCCGTAAGCGCAGCGGCCGACTTCACGTTCTCCATGGTGACCAACTCGGCTGCCCTCGGGATGGTGGCGGAAGGTCCGGACGGAATGTTGGCCGCCCTGGGCAAGGGCAAAGTCCTGATTGACATGAGCACCGTGAGCCCGGAGTTTAGCCGCGGGCTTGCGGCGAAGGTAAGGCAGCAGGACGCCGACATGGTTGACGCGCCAGTGTCGGGGAGTGTGACGACGCTCCAGCAAGGCATGCTTTCGGTGATGGTTGGAGGACGGCGCGAAACCTTCGAGCGCGTGAAGCCGCTGTTGGAGGACATTGGCCCGAAGGTGACTTACGTCGGCGGAAACGGGGTTGCGCTTTCCATGAAAATCGCCGTGAATCTCAGCCTCGCGGCACAGATGCTCGCCTTTTCGGAGGGAGTTCTGCTGGCGGAGAAGAGCGGGATCGCGCGCGAGGTCGCCGTGGACGTGCTCACTCATAGCGCCGTCGCTTCACCGATGATCCAATACCGCGGCCCCTTCGTGCTGCAGCAGCCGGAGGAAGCCTGGTTCGACGTGAACATGATGCAGAAGGATATGTTGCTGGCCCTGGAGCTCGGCCGTCAGCTGAATGTTCCCCTCCCTACAACCGCGGTAACCAACGAGTTCCTGACTGCCGCCCGCGGGATGGGCTGGGAAAAGCAGGACTTTGCTGTGGTGTTCGACGTGTTGGCTCGCATGTCAGGAGTCACCAAATGACGATGGCCGCTCAGAGTCCCGAAACGGTCGCCAGGACCGCAGCCGAACAGTGGATCCGGATGTATCGCAAGATGGTGAGCATCCGCCTGTTCGAGGAGCAGGTGAACGAGCTGTATACCCGGGCTCTTATGCCGGGGCTGGCCCATCTCTACATCGGCGAAGAAGCAGTCGCGGTCGGAATCTGCGAGGCACTCCGGTCCGACGACTACATCACCAGCACGCACCGCGGCCATGGACATTGTTTGGCCAAGGGCGCGGCACCGGACCGCATGTTTGCCGAGTTGCTGGGCAAAGAGGCGGGCTACTGCCGCGGCAAGGGCGGCTCCATGCACATTGCCGACCCCGACACCGGCAACCTGGGAGCGAACGCTATCGTCGCCGGAAGCGTGGGCATCGCAACGGGTGCGGCCTTATCGGCCAAGCGTCTCAAGACAAACCAGGTGGCGGTCTGTTTCTTTGGTGAGGGAGCGCTCGGTCAGGGTGTCCTCTACGAAGTGATGAACATCGCGCAACTCTGGAAGCTGCCGGTCATCTACGTTTGCGAGAACAATCTCTACAACGAGTACACGCACTATTCTGAAACGACCGCAGGCGACATCCCGGCCCGCGCCGCTGCTTTCGGGGTTCAAACCGCGAGCGTGGATGGGCAAGACGTGCGCGCGGTACACGGGATCGCAACCCGGCTCGTCCAGAACGCCCGCAACGGGGGCGGTCCGGCATTTCTCTTGTGCAACACCTATCGCTACCACGGCCATCACGTCGGCGACATCAACCGCGAGTATTACCGGTCAAAAGAGGAAGAGCAGCGCTGGAAGACTGAACGCGATCCTCTAAAGCTGCTGTCCGCCTGGCTGATCGACCAGAAGCTGGCGGACGCCGCGCTGCTCGATCGCATCCAGTCGGAAGTCAGGAAAGAGATGGAAGCAGCGGTGAAGTTTGCCGTTGAGGCGCATTATCCGGGCGTGGAAGAAGTGGAGCAGGACGTCTATGCCTGAGGCCGTGCAACGGGAACTGACCTTCGCCCAGGCCGTGCGGGAGGCGCTGGCGGAAGAGATGCGCCGTGATTCCCGGGTCTGCATTTTCGGCGAAGATGTGGCCGAAGCCGGCACGCCGTTCAAGGTGCTGTCCGGACTGGTGGAAGAGTTCGGAACCGAGCGCGTTATTGATACCCCGATCTCAGAAGCCGGATTCACCGGCCTGGGAGTGGGCGCGGCGATGACCGGCCTGCGCCCAGTGGTTGACATCATGTTCGGCGACTTCATCACGCTGACCATGGACCAGATGGTGAATCAGGCCGCCAAGGTTCATTACATGTCCGGGGGCAAGTGGAAGGTCCCGATGGTGATGCGCACCACGCTCGGAGCCACCCGGCGCTCGGCAGCGCAGCATTCGCAGTCGCTGCACGCCTGGTTCAGCCATGTGCCGGGCCTGAAGGTCGTTCTGCCATCGACGCCCTACGATGCCAAGGGCCTGTTGAAGACCGCGATCCGGGATGAAAACCCGGTTGTCTTCTTCGAAGACAAGATGATGTACAAACTGAAAGGACCAGTGCCGGCGGAGGACTACACCATCCCGTTCGGAGTCGCGGACGTGAAGCGCGCGGGCGACGATATCACCCTGGTCGCGACCAGCAGCATGGTGCAGGTGGCGCTGGGAGCGGCGACTCTGCTGGATGAAGTTGGAATCAGCGCAGAGGTCATCGACCCGCGTACGACCTGGCCTCTTGATGAGAAGACTTTGATTGAATCAGCAAAGAAGACATCACGGGTTATCGTGGTGGACGAGGGCTACGGACGGTACGGAGTCACGGCGGAGATTGCGTCGGTGATTGCAGAAGGCGCTTTCTATGATCTCGACGCGCCGGTCAAACGGATGGGAGCCATGCATGTCCCCATTCCCTTTTCTCCCGTTCTGGAAGACGTGACCGTACCCACCGAACACACAGTATTCGAAGCGGCCAGAGCGCTCTGTCGCCGGTCCTAAGCAAACAGGAGGTAGGTTATGGCACTGCCAACGCACGGAACAATGGCGGTTGATTGGGAACAGCGGGTGGATTTAGATCGCCTGCGCCGGGAACGGCTGGCACGGGCGAAGGCCCTGCTCGCCAAGTCGGAGATGGGCGCGCTGCTCTGCTTCGATATGAACAATGTGCGCTACCTGACCTCGACCCACATTGGCACCTGGGCGCAGGATAAGGCGAATCGTTTCACCCTGCTGCCGCAGAACGACGAGCCGATTCTCTGGGATTTCGGATCAGCGGCTCGCCACCATCAACTCCATTGTCCCTGGCTGGGCGAGCGCTCCCGTCCGGGAATCTCGATGTTGCGCGGCGCCATGACGCCGGAAATGGGACGCGCCGAAGATGTCGCGAAGAAGATCCGCATTGAGCTTGAAATGCGCGGCCTGCACAAAGAGCCGTTGGGAATCGATATCGTTGAGCCGCCCGTGCTTTTCGCCCTGCAGAAGGAAGGGATCAAGGTGGTCGATGGTCAGGCGCTCCTGTCCGAGGCCCGCGTCATCAAGACCCAGGACGAGATCGCGCTGCTGAACACGTCCGCCATGATGGTCGACGCCGCGTATGACGAACTCTATCGCGCGATGAAACCGGGCATGAAGGAAAACGAGGCGGTCGGGCTGGTCAGCAAAGTTCTCTACGACCTCGGTTCGGAATACGTCGAAGCTGTGAATGCGATTTCCGGGGAGCGTTGCAATCCACACCCGCACGTCTTCTCGGACCGCATTCTAAGGCCGGGTGATCCCGTCTATTACGACATCCTCCACTCGTACATGGGATACCGCACCTGCTACTACCGGTGCTTCACCATCGGTTACGCATCCCATGCCATGGTCGACGCTTACAAGCGGTGCCGCGACTACCTGGATGCGGCCATTGAACTGGTGCGCCCGGGTCGAACTACGGCGGAAATCGCCGCCGTTTGGCCGAAGGCACAGGAGTTCGGTTTCCCCAATGAGGAAGCTTGCTTCGCGCTGCAATACGGCCACGGTATTGGGCTCGCGATCTGGGAGAAGCCGGTCATCAGCCGCCTGGTCTCGTTTGAGCATCCCTGCGAGATCAAGCCGGGCATGGTGTTTGCCCTGGAGACGTTCTGGCCCTCGACCGACGGCTGGAGTGCCGCCCGCATCGAGGAGGAGATCGTGGTGACCCAAACCGGCCACGAAGTCATCACGCGCTTCCCGGCCGAAGAGTTGCTGGTAGCCGGGGCGCACTACTACACCGTGAATGGGCCGCTGCCCACCACGCGCGAGAACGAAAACGAGCCCAGCCGGCGGGTGAAAGAAATGATCGAGGCGAGTTCGAGAACGGAACGTGTCGGAGTTTCCGACTGAGAACGCGGGCTGGCGCCCTCCCCCAACCATTATGGCAATCAGCGTCGTCATGCCCGCTCTCGAAATGGCGCAGGAATCCGGCAAGCTCGTGGCTTGGCGGAAGAAGGAAGGCGAAAGCGTCACCAAGGGTGAGACGCTGCTGGAAATAGAAACCGACAAAGCGGTGATGGAAATCGAGGCCCCGGGCGACGGCGTGCTGGCCGGAGTCAAAGTTCAGGAAGGCGCGGTCGTGCCGGTTGGACAGACGATCGCCTGGATCGTGCGTCCGGGCGAAGTTCCTCCCCCAGAAACCTCCCCCTCTGAATCGGGAAGAAGGATGGACGCCGTCCCCGCACGTCCAGCCACGGCTAGTAGCAAGATTGCCCAAACGCCCGACATGCAGGGCGGGAGGATTTCGCCGAAAGCCCGCCGTCTGGCCCGCGAACGCGGCGTTGACATCCGATCGCTGCGCGGATCAGGTCCGGATGGTGCGATCCTGACAGAAGACGTTCTTGCCGCGGCCGAGTCGCCCCAGCAGCCCTCCTCCCCGAAGGCCGAAACACTGGGTCCGGTTGCCCGGCTCATGGCCGAGCGCACAACGCAGAGCTGGACCACCGTGCCACATTTCTTTGTCGTCCGCGAGATTGATGCGGGCGCGCTGAACCAGGCACGGGAGAGGCTGGGACCTGCGATTGAAAAAGCCCATGGTCTGCGGCCTACACACACCGATCTGCTGGTTGCTCTACTTGGCCGGGTATTGCCGAAGCATCCCCGGATGAATGCGAGTTGGACCGGAGATACGATTCGTCTTAACCCCCAAGTGAACGTTGCCATCGCGATGGCTGTCGAGGACGGGGTGGTCGCTGCTGTGATTCCTGATACCGACAAGCTGGAGGTTGGCGCGATTGCAGTGCAAAGACGGGATGTAACTGAACGGGCCCGAGCCGGACGCTTGCGGCCCGCTGACATTGCCGGGGCCACCTTCACCATCAGCAATCTTGGTATGTACAGGGTCGATGCGTTCAGCGCGATCATCACTCCACCACAGGCTGCGATTCTCGCAGTTGGCAGCATTGCTGATCGGGTGGTGCCGGTCACTGGCCAACCGGGCATCCGCCCGATGATGACCCTGACGCTGTCGTGCGACCACCGAGTCGTGGATGGCGCACGGGCTGCGCTCTTTCTGAATGACCTGGCGGACGCCCTGCGTGAGCCTGAGAAGTGGCTGCGATGACCGCATGGCTGTTGGAAATTCGGGTGACTGATTAGTCCGGTTTGCCTTCGCCCTGGTTCGGGGGTTCCTGCCTCTGCTGGTTTTGGGGTTGGTCTCCCTGATCCCGGCCGGCTCCTGGTCCACGGTAATCGTCGCCTCCGCGGCCACCCTCAGGTCGGCTTCCCTCGTCGGGATTCATCTCGCGCGGCTGCTCGGGAGCCCGATCGCGTTCCACTCCGGTAGAGAATCCGGGCCTGATCAGGACGTGTGGAGCGCCCTCAGCGACTCCAGCGACTTCGACAAGGCCCTCGAAAACATCAACGATCGTCTTGCTCTTCTTGTTCACTTCCACCGAAAAGCGAGTGCCGCGGACGGTGATCACGGCCGTGGGAGTGCCCATGCGAAAGGAGGGAGTACTTCCCAGGCGCTTTTGCACTTTAACCAGAATATTTCCGATAAGAAGCTCGAGAGAGTAGCCTTTTCCTTCGTTGGGAGCCTTCAGCACAACATTACTGTGGGACTTCACTAACACCTGCGAACCGTCCTGGAGGTCCAGCAGAACACTTCCCTTGGCGGTTTCAATGGTGCTCCCGGCCGTCAGGGCTACGCCCCGTTGCGCAGTCAAGGGCGAGCCTTGTGGGGAGTGGAGTACGACCGTGCCCTTGACCTCGCTGATTTCCGCCGAGCCGATGGGGAGAACTGTCTGCTGCGGCGGTGCGGTCTGCGCCGCTGCGAACATAAGTACGACCACCGTCATCAACGCAATACGAATACAGTGGAAACTTGTCATGCTCTCACCTCGGATGGAACCTCTACGTCCGTTCTGGTCGGCAAGTAAATCTCGAATGTCATGCCTGCCCGTCCACTTTCTGCCCGTAAGGAACCGCCGTGTTTCTCAGCAACGCGCTTTACGAACGCTAGACCGAGGCCCCATCCCGGCTTGCGATTCTCCACATTCTTTCCTCGGTAGTAGGGATCGAAAAAGTGAGGGATCTCTTCCACAGCGATGGGCTCACTCTGATTCTGCACAGATATGATCACGTTATCCTCGCGGTTCGAGCAACGAACCGTTATCTCCGTGCCAGGCTTGCCGTACTTAATGGCATTGCTTACCAGGTTCAGGACGGCCCCATTGATCAGGGGAGCATCTCCGATGGTAACGACTGCGGCCTCGGTTTCCAGAGCCAGTCGCATGTTTGCCGCGGCGGCCAGCGGCCGCAGGATGTCGAATACCTGGCGGACAATGTCATGGAGTTCCAGAACATCTGCTCTGACCGGCTTCGCTCCGGCATCGAGGCGGAGAACATCGAGATAACTATTGATGAGGGCCAGCAGGCGCTTCGACTCAGACAAGATGGTTTCGGCTGCACCCTCACAGTCGGGCGAGCCGGGATAGCGAATCATCAGGTCTGCAAAGCCTTGGATCGATGCCAGAGGAGTTCGGAGTTCGTGGGTGATGAACGCCAGGGCTTCGGCGCGAGCCCGGTCGCGCTCGACACGAGTCTGCAGATTCGTAAACGTGACGACCGTTCCTCCGCTGGGGGAGAGTCGAGTCGGCAGCAAGGGCGCGATTCGAACGGAGTACAGCACGCCGCTGAGATAGACTTCCCCTTCCTGGCCCGGACCGACGTCCGCCAACGGCCCGTCGTCCTTTGAAATCCATCGGGCACGAAGTTGCTCAAGCGTCAGCCCAGAGTTCGTTGGCGTAAGAACGGCCGCGAAGGCTTGATTGTGCAACAGGGGATTGCCTTTCTCGTCGAAGATGGCAACCAGATCCTGGGTCGATTCCAGAAGAGTCTTATGCAGCTCATAGAGCGAGCCGAGTTCAGTTTCCAGTTTCTGCAGTAACTCGAGCTTCCATGAAAGCTCGGCCCTTCCCGGCATGGCGGTCTCAGTCGCCTGCTGGGAGAGCCAGGAGCGCAGTCCCCGCAGTTGCTGGGTCACGCTACGTTCCACCAAGGCGAAATCCGCCGTGAACACCACCAGCGGCCCCATGAGCACCGCCAACAGCATTGCTCCCGCGGGCACGATCCGTGAAGCCGCCAGGAACGTAAAAAACGCGATGGCATACACCGCAACGGCGAGCACGACAAGCAGGCCGATGGAAGCCCAACCACGCCATTTGCGAAATACGCCGACAACGACCAGGCAAGTGCATGCCAAGGCTGCCGCACCAAACGCAGCCGGAACCTCGTGAAGCGATCGCCCGGTCAGAATACCGTCGAGGATCTGGGCATGCACCTCGATTCCCGGCGCAGGTATCTCCGTGGCCAAGGGGGTATTCAGACGATCGCTGATCTCGGTTGTGCCGAAGCCGACCAGTACCGGGCGCTCGGCGAATCTTGTCCCTAGATCACCGCCCCGGAGCACAGTGGAAGCTGAAACAGTCTCGAACCCGTCACGCCGGAAAGGAATACGGACAAGGATAGGTTTGGCCAAACTAATACTGGTGGCATCGTCGGAAGCAGGGATACCGTACGAATCCAGAAATGCAAAGGTCCGGTGCGGGTCGGTTCGCCGCGCTACCTCGACTGCGAAAGCCCATCGTGGGCCATCGATGGTCAGTTCGCGTGGCGGGAATCGCCGGCAAACACTGTCCGCATCGAGGACAGCATGGGCATGTCCCACCGCGACTGCAGCCTGTGAGAATGCCGGCAACGGTTCTACCCAATGGGGACCGTCCGGAAAGGCGCCGATCTTGCCCACGAGGACCGTACGCCCGCTGGCTTGCAGCGATCTCTGCAAACCTGCATCGGCTTCCGGTGACTGGGGTTCGGATAGCAGGATGTCGAGACCAATCACGCCTGCGCCAGCGTGGGCGAGGTTGCTCGTCAACTGGCCCAAAAGCTCACGTGACCAGGGCCAGCGACCGTATTGCCGCAGACTTTCATCGTCGATCAAGACCAATACCACCGCGGAAGGTTGCGCCGGGGATGGCGCCAGACGAAAGAACGTATCGGTGAGGCGCATCTCCGAGTCACGCACTACAGGAATGAGCGAGAGAACAGCGACGAGAACCAACAGGAGCAGGGATAATCCAACCCGGCCTACCCAGATGCCAAGGCGTGGATACCGCTTCATCGCTCTTTCTGCGAGCACAAATCCCCTCCTCTGGCCCGTTCCTTAATAGATGCGGGAAGTTCCTGCCGAGGCGAGCCGTGGGTAATCAGAGAGGACTGACTAAGAGCCTGTTCGGTCATGGGGAAGCTATCCTCCCCTCACCCTCTGGACTAAATCGTAGGCCCGGGTAGTGCCCGAGTCAATTTGCTAGTAACGTACCCTCATCTGGAAGGGGCGGAGTGCAAGCCGGTCGGAAGGAATATCGGCAGGTACTGGCGTGGTGCAGGGCCGGCCCAGCCCGTATATACTTTCATTCTGGCAGGGGCGTTGTGCCGGGTTAAGATGCGTATGGTTTTCGCAGTCAGTCAATGGGTGATGCGATGGAAGACCCCAAATCCCGGCCTGAAGCAGGGTCGCCAGGTTTGCGGGCACCTGTAAAGGGCGAAAGCTCTTCCAGCAACGTTCCGCCGTTTCCGGACGGGGCCACGATCGCGGACCCCGGCTCAAAGCCTCACGATCCTGAAGCCACCCTCGTCGACTCGGACGCAACCTCGGTTGACGTGCCCAAGTCCCCAGCTTCTCCCGGGCGCCGTTTATCCGACCTTTTGGTCAGTGCAGCCGTGTTGCACCCCGGCGATGTCCTGGGCGGACGCTACGAGATTCTGCAACTACTGGGCGAAGGCGGCATGGGAGCGGTCTACAAGGCGAAAGACCGGGAACTGGACCGCTTCGTTGGCTTGAAAGTGATTCGGCCGGAACTGGCTGCCAGTCCAGCCATTCTTGCCCGCTTCAAGCAAGAGCTTCGGCTGGCGCACCAAGTCACGCACCGGAATGTCATCCGCAGCTACGACTTGAGCGAGGCCGAGGGCGTCAAGTTCATCACCATGGAGTTCATCGATGGCGCGGACTTGCGCCACCTTCTCCTCGGGCGCGGCAAGTTCTCACCGGGAGAGGCGGTCGATGTCATGCGTCAGGTGTGCCTTGCCCTGGAGGCGGCGCACAGCGTGGGCGTAATCCACCGGGACCTGAAGCCACAGAACATCATGCAGGACAAACAAGGGCGCATCCTGGTGATGGATTTTGGCCTGGCGCGTTCGGTCGAATTCGCAGGCATGACGCAGACTGGGGCGCTGGTGGGGACGATGGAGTACATGTCCCCGGAGCAGGCGTTGGGCCAGGACTTGGACCAGCGCTCTGACATTTTCACCCTGGGGCTGATTTTTTATGAGTTGCTGACGGGCAAAATGCCGTTCAAGGCAGACACTGCGGTGGCCAGCTTGATCAAGCGCAGCCAGGAGCGCGCTATACCAGCAGCCGAACTGGATTCCTCCATTCCCAAGGGCTTAAGCGACATCGTCAGCAAGTGTCTGGAGCGTGACCTCAGCCAGCGCTACCAAACGGCACAGGAGATCCTGGCCGATCTTGATGCCTGGCAGGGCAACCGGCCCATCTCTGCGTCCTGGCTCCGGCAAGCTATCCCGGAGGTTGCGACACCCAAGGCGGCAATACCGTGGAAGTGGATTGCCACGGGAGTGGTTGCGGTCGTGCTGGCGGTTGCCGGCTGGATGTTGCGCGGCAAATTCACGTCGGGTCCGGGAGCAAGAACGACGAAGCCGGCGGCGATTTCGTTGGCGATTCTTCCCTTCTCCAATGCTTCCGGGGACGCGAGTCTGGATTGGCTCGGCTCCAGCCTGGCGGATATGCTGACCACCGACGTCGGCCGCTCCTCCAAGTTGCGGACCGTTTCGGCTGATCGCCTGCACCAAGTGATGAAAGATCTGCACATCACTCCGGACGGGCAGGCCGACCCCCGGAATCTCAAGCAGCTTTCCGAATTCACTAACTCCCAGATCCTGGTGATTGGCCAGTACACCAAGGCCGGGGATCACGTTCGCATCGAGGCCACACTTCGAGACCTGAAACAGGGACGCAGCCAGACGCTCCGGGAAGAGACCACTTCGGAGAAAGACCTGTTGCCGGCAGTAGATCGGTTGGCCCAACAGATCCGCCAGAACCTGTCACTTTCCGAGGACGTCATCAAGGAACTGCAGACCCAGGCATTCCGGCCGAGCTCCACTTCAATCGATGCTCTGCGGGATTACAACCAGGGTCTCGAGTTCGTGCGCCAGGGCAATAACCTGGAAGCCCAGAAGAAGTTTGAGTCCGCCACCCTGGCGGATCCGCAGTTTGCCCTCGCTTTTGCGCGGCTGGCCCAGACCTACGCCACTCTGGGCTATGACAACGAAGCGGAACGTTATTCCCGACAGGCGGTCGACCTGGGCCAGCAACTCCCGGCCGCAGAACGCTATCTGATCGAAGCCAGTAACGCTCGCATCACCAGCGACAACCAGAAGGCGATCGCCGCCTACGAGAATCTGGCCAAGGCTTCGCCAGAGGATCCTGACATTCAATTTGCGCTGGCTCAGACCTACGAGTCTGCCAGCGATTTTGATAAGGCCCGCGAGCATTACGCCAAGGTGCTCGAGCAGGATCCCAAGTACGTGGACGCCCTGCTGGCCAGCGGGCGGGTCGAGATCAAAGCTGGCAAGCCGGAAGCCGGCCTGAATTACCTCAATCGCGCCTACGATCTCGCGGTTCAGTTGGACAACCAGGAAGCCAAAGCCGCGATTTTGCAGGCCAAAGGCGTTGCCTACCGCTTGATGGACCGGCCGCAGGATGCGCTCCGCAATTACCAGGACTCGATGGACATCAAGCGCGCGATCGGCGACCGGCGCGGCATTGCGGTCAGCTTGAACGAGATGGCCACCGCCCAGGTGATGCTCGGGCAGCCCGACGCGGCCGACAAGAGTTATAACGAGGCGCTCAAAATTCGCCGCGAAATCGGCGACAAACGCGGCGTCGGCGATACTCTGATTGACCTCGCCAACCTCTACCAGGACCGGGGTAAGGTGGACCAGGCTCTGAACCTGTACAAGGAATCGTTGCAGATCCAGCGCGACCTCCAGGACGAGTCCAACCAGGCGCTGTGTCTGAATAACATCGGAACTGCCTACCTCTCCAAGGGCCAATACCAGGATGCCTTGACCTACTACCAGCAGGCGCTGGTGCTGCGACAGAAACTGAACGTTCCGGACGACCTCGCCGATACTGTGCGCAATGTCGCCGTCGCCAACACGAAGCTGGGGCAGTACGACGAGGCCCTTGCGGATTACCTGAAAGCCCTTGATCTCTGGCGGAACAGCGGCGACCGGAGGGGGACCGCCATGAGCGCCTACGACATGGGCACGGTGTTTTCCTACCAGGGACGTTTCGGTGCGGCGCTGAATTCCCGCCAGGACGCGCTCAAAGGGTTCCGGGAAGCGAAGGACAGCAGCAACTGGATGGCATCCGCCTTGATCGGATATGGCGAAGCGCTCGCTCAGGTCGGCCGCGGTGACGAGGCGCAGCCAAGTTTCGACGAGGCTCTTGGCATCGCCCGGCAGTTGAACAACCCCAGCACCATGGCCCAGGTTTCCCACGCCGAGGGCGACGTGGCCTCCTACCGGGGTGATTTCAAAGCCGCCCGTCCCTTTTATGAACAGGCTCTGCAGTCCGCGTCCCAGGCAAAGGATGCCGAGCAAACCCTGCTGGCACGAAACGCCCTCGCCCGCAATGATCTCCAGCGCGGCAATGCGGCCGCAGCCGTTGCCAGCTTGCGCAGCCTGGCCGCACAGGCCGAGTCACAAGGGTTGAAGTACGAGTCGCTGCGCTGCCACCTCGACCTGGCGGAGGCCCTTATCCTCACCAAAGCGCTGCCCCAGGCAAGGACCGAACTGGAGCGTACGCTGACCCAGACCGAGAAGCTTGGGCTGAAGTCTCTGCAGGCGCGGGCGGAATTCCTGATGGGAAACGACCTTCGACTCAGCGGGAACAACTCCCTCGCCGCTGATCATTACCGCCGATCCCTGCAACTCCTGAACGACATCCAAAAAGAGGCGGGAGACAGCCGCATCATGAAGCGCGCTGACTTTGCCGCCATCGCCGGACAGGCTAAGCACTAGAGTTCTTCCATAAGGTGGATGCATTCCACCCAGGCATTCTTGAACCCTCTCTACAAAACAAGAAAGCCGGGCCCGCAGGCCCGGCTGTACTCGTCAACGTCTACTTAGGCCTTTCTCAATGTCCTTTCTTGATCACGTTCACCGTCAGGCTGACCTGTTGCGGACTTCCTGGAGCGTTGTCCGTGATGTTCATGGTGGCGGTACGCGTTCCCAGATTATCGGCCCAGAGCACGACATAGACCTTGCAACTCTTGCCCGCCGACAGCGACGAGCCGCAGAAGTTCAGTAGGGTGTAGTCATCCCCGTCTGCCGTGCCATCGGTAACCGAAATCTTGCTGATTGAGAGCGTGCTTGTACCGGTGTTCGTTATGGTCACGGTCTTGGACAGCAAACTGAACTGGTAAACCGTGCCGAAGTTGATGCTGGTGGGTGAGACCGTCACGGTCGGCCCATTCACCGTTAGCGTGAAAGTCTGCATCGCATTGCTGCCCACACCGTTGCTGGCCGTGAACGTGACGATGAACGTCCCGGCTGCGCTGGGCGTACCGCCAAGGGTTCCCGTGCCGTTGTGATTATCGGTAAAGGTGACCCCCGAGGGGAGTGCCCCAGCCTCTGACAGGCTGGGAATCGGGAAGCCGGTTGCTGTGACCGTGAAGCTACCCAGGGTTCCTGTCGAGAATGTGGTGCTGGTGGCGCTGGTGATCGCCGGGGCCTGGTTCACCGTCAGGGTAAAGTTCTGCATCGCGTCGGGATTCACGCCGTTATGGGCGGTAAGCGTGATGCCGTAAATCCCACCCGAACCGGCGACCGGTGTCCCGGACAGCGTAGCGGTTCCGTCTCCGTGGTTGACCAGGGACAGCCAGCCCGGCAGAGGGCCTCCCGTGATGCTCGCAGCCGGGAAGCCGGAGGTCATCACCGTGAAGCTCCCGAAGGTTCCAACCGTAAAGACGGCACTGTTTCCGCTAAGGAACTGCGGTGCCTGACCAATGGTGAAGTTCGAAGTCGCTGAGTTGGTATTCAGTACCGTGTCCGCCGTGTTCACAGTCAAGGTTGCGGGGCCGGTCCCGGTAAAGGTTACGGAATCGCCGCTGTTGACCGGCGTCGGAGGTACGCCCGGCCCGACCACGGTTCCTGTACAGCTCGTCGTCATCACCGCGGGCGCGGTCGGATCAGGCGTGCAGGTGAAGACCATCGGTACTGCACCCACCGGCCAGAAACTGTTATTGGGCGGCGAAGTAATTGCGATCGCCGGAGGCACGGTACACCCCTGCCCATTCGGTCCCTCGACGAGAATAAAGTCGGAGAAACCCTTCGTGCTGCCGTGCGATCCAGGATCGTTGCGGGTCTGGGTGAAGTCTTTGATGATGTTGGTCCAATCGTTTGTATCGATTGGAGCCTTCAGCATGCAGGGCCCGGTGATTGTGTCCTGGGTATTGAAGTTATTAAAGAGATCATAGGGGAGATTGGTGCAGTCAGCACCGCCCGTACACGACACCTCAAACTCCACGCACAAACCGCCTGTGCCTTCGTAGATCGCGCATTGATCATTCTGGAAGGGAGTACCCGCCAAGCGCGGGGCGAAGTCTGACTGGCTGATTGGAATCGCCGTGACCGCGACGACGTCCGGGTTCGCATTCGTATACTGCAACTTGTGGTTGTAGCTGCCAAACACGTAATTCGTGGTTTGGGTACCGTCTCCTGTCGTCAAGGTTTGCATGATGGTAGTCGTGGTCGTCGCGGGGGTGAAGGTCCAGTTCAGAATGTCGTTGTTTTCCGTCAATGCCCCAGTTGCGCCGGTGAAGCCCACCCACGCAAAGCCCTCGTTCAGGTTCAACAAGCTGGACAGGTTCAAATTATTCACGGTGAGCACGGGCGAGCCGGCATTGTCCAGGAAGATACGCAATGTGTTCTGGTTCCCGTCATAGTCGATGATGGCGGTGTGGACAGCGCCGTCCGAAAGAAGAATGCCATTGAGCCCGATACTGTTAACAATTCCCAGATTCGCGGGAGCTTCGTTCGGGCAGATCGCGGTATGGTCTTGCGTGTTCGGATCGGTGCCGCAGCTCTGGACGGCAATGTGATTGGCATCAGGATCCCACGGGTTCTGGTAAGTATCGAATTCGATCGCCAGGCTGTTGGGAATTGCGACGCCGGTGTCACCAGGGTCAGGCACACCATAGCCGATAGCCCCGCCTGAGCCTCCCAGCGCCAGCGTTCCAAATCCATCGCCCATTGAATTTTGGATCACGAAGGCGATACCGTCCGCGGGATCACCCGCGTGCGTCAGCTGGAACTGGAACACCGTCGTGAACCCGTTGGATACCGACTGTTGCTGTGGTAAATCCGGGGTCAGGATGGACCAGGCTGTGCCCGAAACGTGAGCCGTTCCATCCGGGGTCAAGCGCAACACCTGCTGACCACTCCCGTTAGTGGCTTGCGCGGCCGATCCATTCAAAGCGAGGCCAGTCACATCACTAAAGTTAGAAAATGTGATTTGGCCAAACACTGGCATGGCCCCGAGCAGGAGGAGCAAGCAAGAAACTACCAGTACCAGGGACGCAAACCTCAATGTTGATTTCATAGTCTCTCTCCGAGAGCGTTCAGTTTTTCTACGCACGAAAGTTTCAGGCAAAATAGTTGCGGTAAGACTCAAGACGTCGCTCAGGTAGCAAGCCGCGATTGCCGGCGGCGGGAGGGCCACCAATACTAACTCCCGCTTTGGCGTTAGTCAATGGGCGGGGCCTGGCAATGCAACTTCTCTGCCCCGCCAAACCCCTTGCTGGTCAGGCCTTTCGGCACTTCCCCCCATCGTTCTCAGCGGTTACAGACGGCCCCCCTTAGTGAAGGGTTCCCGCCGCTTGCCGTCGGCGAATGCGCGTTTGCAGCGCATTTGTTGGGGTACGGCTAGCCCAAGGGGATTGGATTTCTCGGACTACCTAGAAACTAGTCTCCAGGCGCAGAGCATAGCTTCGCGGAGGCGCAATGGCGTTTCCGGAGAACAAGCCGGCGAAATCAATCAGGTTAAGGCGATTGTTAATGTTCTGAACGTCAGCTTGCAATCGCATGGTGAAGTCATCCTTCTTCCACACATATGCGCCGACTGAGGCGTCGAGTGAGAGCGACGGTCTTATTCTGCCTCGATCGAAGTTCACTCGATCAACAATGGCTTGGCCGAATGTGGCAACGGCATCCGTTTGGGTACCGGTAAACTCAAAGGGAAGACCACTGCCGTACTGCGCACCGAATGCCACCCAGGCTCTGGGTATCAACTGATAACGGAACCGGGTTCGTACGGTATTACGCTGGTCCTGAGAGGCCCAAAAGCGACCGCTGATGTCGTGCAAGGCGTTGCCTGCACCGTCTCCAAGAAACAATCCACCCGTGACGGGAAGATAGGCAGAGCCAACCATGTAGGAGTAACTCACGAAGCCGGAGAGATGCCGCCAGCGGGGTAGCTCCAGCTTCCCTTCGGCTCCGTAAATTCTTGCCTTGCGGAAGGCAATGGGAAAGCTGACCGCAGTGTCGAGGAGTTGGTCGTCGTCCGCGAAGTTATTCACGCTCCGATTGAAGTAGTTGACATCCAGGCTCAGCGTCTTGAAGAGCCCTTTGGTCATGCCCACCTCAAAATAGTTGCCTTGTGACGGCTCGACCGGCAACCGCAAGACTTGAGAGCTCAGCGATACGACAGCAGGCGAGCTCGACAGCAGGATGTTCTCAAAGTCCGGGGTCTGGAAAACCCTGTCGTACGATGCGTGGATCAGCAGATCCGCCGAGGGAACATACCGGGCAATCCCAATTCGCGGACTGACCGCGTTTTGGTTCACAAGCAGCTGGTAGTGATCCCAACGCAGACCCGCGCTTATGCTCCACTTGCCTAGATGTATCTGGTCCTGAAGGAAAGCCGACTGTTCGAGGTCAGCGCGGTTTCCTATAAACGGGACGCCACCGGGGAACGTGGGTGGAGTGCCGGGATCGAACTGCGAAGGGTCCGTGATCTGATAGTTGAATCTCTCGTGAAGGAATATGGCGTCGGATTCAATCCCGGCTTTCCATTCTTGATTTCCACGGTGAATCGAAATGGCTCCTTTGAAATACCCTTCTCGGAACCCATTGTTTTGGAAGAAAATGATTGGCGTTGAAGAGGGATTGGAGAATGAGCCTTCTGCAACGTCTCGAACCATGCCGCGAAAATCGCCCAGCACATTCGAGGAAAATATGTGCTGATAGGAGGCGATCCCCATCGTTTCGAAGTTATTCCGATCCTGCCTTTGTCCAGCGGCTTCTTGCAGCTGCTCGTTGGGGACGAGAAAACGGGAGAGTTCATGCCGCACGATCAGGCTCAGGCGGTCTCTTTCCGTGAGTTCCCTTTCGAAGTTCACGGCGAAGTCTCCGGTCGTCCCTGAGTTGGTGTAGTTTTGAACTACGGGAGGGTTCAAGTAATGGCTCGTCATGCTGCCGTTGACGGTCGCGCCGAGAGTGTTCTTTCCCCACCCGTATTGCAGGGCGCCAAGAGCGCCAGCCGTTTCGAAGCTGCCCCCGGACAAAACAAGCTGTCCGTGCACGCCGGATCGCGTATCGCGAACCGTGTTGACTTCAACCACTCCCCCCATTTTCCTTCCGTATTCAGCAGGGATGCCCGCAGTGTAGACACTCATGGATTGCACATCGGCGGCTTCGATCTCGGGACCGAATCCTGGAGAACGGTTATCCGTGAGTGGGATTCCGTCCAGCACGAACTGAGTTTGGTATTCCGAGCCGCGTGGATGCAGCACAGCGCTGCCCTCATAGAACCATCCAGGCTGAGAGTTGACCAAGTTCTGCAAAGAACGGCCGGGCAGCGAAGCGACTTGGGTCTCGATCGCGTCCGAACCAATTCGATTGATCGTTCCGGTCCTTTGGGGGTCGATCAAAGTCTCGCTATTATCATGGACAGTGACCGAAGCGGGCGGTGCGGAAACAGCAAGAGCAAACCTGCGCTCAAAGGGAATGGCGGACCGGACTTCTACGCTGTCTGATCGTTCTGCAAATCCCTCACACCGAACTTGCAAGCGGTAGAGTCCGAAGGGAAGTCCTTTCACGGTGAGGTTGCCAGCTTCATCCGTGCTGAAGCTCTTGCGAAACTGGTTGGCCTCGCTCTCCAGATCGACCGTGCTCTTCAGGCCCAATCCGTCAGGATCGGTCACTTTCAGGCGCAGTTCCCCGGTATTAGTCTGCCCGAACAGGCTGATCGTGCATGACAGCACGAACACCCATACTCCAATCTTCCGCATACCTTTCTGTTGCATCATGCACCATACAAATACCGGCGCTCATGGCCGCCCGCGCTCGGCGTGCCGCGGCCGTGGCGGGTGTAACTCAAGCCGACCTTTATCAGTCTCCACTCCATGCCAAGCGGAGTGCGTGAGGCGTTCCAAGTGTTGGTTTTGCGCCGACCATTCGATGGCGCTTCCTGCCGTCAGTTGGCCGAATCCGCCAGATAGTCTTCCATCTGGGTTATTGGGTGAGTACACTCCACCGCAACGGCAAAACCTGCTCTGGGGTTGTGGGATTCCACCCGGACAACCTTCCCCTCCCCGAGGAACTTGATTGGGCGAACAATCGAGCCTCCATCGACGGTTAAGGTGAAGCTCACAGGCTGCGCCTTTGGGAGGGCAAAAGGCGACTCCAATAGCAGTCCGCCGATACTGACGTTCCAGCTTACCGTTTGTACCTCGCGAACCGCGTCCCCCGACGAGAACTCCACGAGGACCGCGCAACGGAGACAGAAGCGACGATACTTGCGTCGCTGCGAGTCGGGTGAACGGGCAACATCATGGATTGTGCCCATAATTGTAGTTCCTCTTGGGCGTCAGGCTAGCCACACGCCCGGTTTCCCAAAGACAGGTTATTGTGGTCCCGCGACTCGCCGTATGTTACTGACAGGGAAAGGTTTATATTGTGCCCTGACATCGTTCCTAGCTCGGGCCGCGGGCTCCCGAACCGGCGCGAATGTACTTCTGGTGATTTCCCTATTCAGCGGATCGATTTAGGATGGCTCACCTTGTGACATGCAAGTTGCCGGAGGCACTCCGAAACCCTGCAGTGGGTTCGCAGGAAGAGTTCCAGTTACCGAAGTCCGGGACCCTCCTTCGCGGGGGCCATGTATTTTCGGTCTCTGGGAAGGTTGGGAAGCATTCTCGATAATGTATTCATCGTGAGAATTTGGGACACATCTCGGCGCCACTGCTACATTGCCTTAACTGTGCTGGCGGTTGCGCTGGCCAGTTCCTGCGGGGGTGCGGGAACTGCGACATCGAACAATTTCAAAGCCAGCCTCACCGTGACGAGCTCCTCGGTTGACTTCGGGGGAGTAGGGGTAGGCAGCAGCAAAACCAACACTATCACCGTCACCAATGCTTCGACGGCGGGTTCACCCAGCATTACGGTCTCTCAGGTCAGCGTGACCGGAACCGGCTTCTCCGCCACTACCACACCGGTCTGGCCGTTCACCCTGGACCCGGGACAAAATGCATCCCTGGCGATTACCTTTTCTCCAAAGTCCTCTGGAACGTCCAACGGGACGCTCACGATCTCGGTGGAAGGTTCTACGCCGGTTACCGTGACCCTGACCGGGGACGGCCTGGCGCCGGGGCAGCTGGCGGTCAGCCCGACAGCCATGAACTTCGGCAATGTCAACGTGGGAACCAGCAAGAACCTGACTGGAACCCTCAGCGCGGGCGGAGCCGACGTGACGGTTTCTTCCGCGGGCTGGAATGGCCTGGGCTATACCGTAAGCGGGATCACGTTCCCGGTGACCATCACGGCTGGCAATAGCAAGACGTTTACGGTCACGTTCGCGCCCCAGACAACAGGGACCTCCACGGGCCAGGTGTCGTTTGTCAGCGACGCCACGAATTCTCCAACGGTAGGGACCTTCAGTGGAACGGGAACGCAGGCATCCCAACACAGCGTGAGTCTGACCTGGAATGCCAGTACCTCGACGGTGGTCGGCTACTACATCTACCGCAGCACCACGTCGGGATCGTACGGCTCACCGCTCAACCCAAACCCGCAGGCCGGTCTCACGTTCACCGACAACAATGTACAGAGCGGGACGACGTACTTTTATGTCGTAACCGCGGTGGATTCGAATTCGCAACAGAGTGTGCACTCCAATGAGGTAACAGCACCGATACCGTAGTCTCCTGCGGAAAGCTGCATTGGCGTTCTGCCAGACGTTGGAGATAACCCGGGCGTTCAAACCTTGGCAGGCTCAGTGAGAAAGGAAGTCCGCCTCGGCTTCATTCGAGGGAACGCTCTCCACTCCCTTCACGGTCACTGTCTTGACTGCATAGAAGTACTTCTGTCCCACTTCAACGCTAAGATCAACGTACGTGGTGTCCTCGACCGGAGCTGCATTGATCGGCTTGGGATCGTAGGCGTGCGAAGTGGTGCCTCGATACACGTTGTAGCCTTTGACCGGGTCAGGAGAAGCCTTGCTCGCGGAGACGCTTGCTGTCCATGTCAGGGTAACGCTGGGTGAAATAGGCGTCAGGGAGGTCGTCGACTGGTTGGGCGACGCGCCCAGGGTAGCTTGAGCGCCTGGCGGGGAGTCTTTGGCATCGTGTGGGATTGCCGTTTTCGCGGCTTCTCCCGACGATCGCAGTCCGCTGTTCGCGGGGTCCGCTGTCTGACCTCCGCAGACCCCGACCTGCCAGATACCGCATAACGTCAGGACAATCACTCCTAGGATGGTTTGCACTTTCGTCCATCTGCTCGACATCGTTGACCTCCGTATCCGCACCGCCAAGTGCTGGTCTGAGCATCAATCTGGGTCGGAGCCTAAGATTTCACCGGCTCCAACGGCGGCCACGGCCGTACCTGATCTTCTGCACGCCGCAAAACCCACAGCAAGAGGAAAACGCCCACCAGAGCGATCAAGAAAAAGACGATGCCTCCGCGGTGGTGAAGCCTTCCTGTCAGGAAGCCAGGATCAACCCGCGTTCCGAGCATCGCAATCGTGAAGATGCGCAATCCGTTCTTGGCAACCGAGAGAGGAATCGCCACCGCAACGACCAACGCCTTTCGCCATGGCGAGCGCAGGAAAAGCTGAGCGAGAACCATGGTTGTGACCACCAACATCAAGCTGGAACGAATGCTGCTGCACTCTTTGGCGACCTCGAGCGTCACACCGGGAATGGACAGTGAAACCCCTTCCTGCGACACAGGAACATCCACCATGGCAAACAGGCAGCGAGCTGCAAATGCGGACCCGTGCTGCAAGAAATCTACAATTCGGGCCACGGCGAATGAAGGGAGTGGAACCATCCACAGCAGGAAGCACAGGGGAAACAGGAGGCCCCGGGCAATTCTCGTCCCGAAGCAAAGCACGAAGGCCCCAATCCACCACGCAACCAGGCTCAGCATGACAAGCGTCAGTTGTATTTCCGGTTGAAACCCGGTTCCCCACCTCACAAGCCCAGCCATCGCGGCGGACACGGTCAACAAGACAGCGCCCCCCAGGAAACCCGGTTCTGGCAAGGGTTTCAGCGCAGGCCAGTCGCGCACAACCAAAGCGGCGACGACCGGAAGAATCAGGAGAATGTGGGTGTATTCGTCGTTCCGCAGGCCAAGATAAAGCGAACTGGCCAGAGGCCGCCAGCCGACGATCAGGGACACCCCGCACAGCACAGCGAAGCTCAATGGTGCGGGAATTCTGGTCATCGCTCGTCCGGTCACGCCTTGCCTGCAAAGCCAAACCTGCTCACAACCACCTGCCTTGCCGAACCCTCATCACCTAAGTACGGCATTCAGTCTGGGAGCGGCAGGCCGGAGCGGAGATCACGTCGCGCGAACAGGAGGTCTTGAGGTCAACGGGACGCTTCAGGCTGTTCTGTCCTAATCTGGTCTATCGCAGCGGAGGGCGTTGCAGGAACCAACTGTAGTTGCTGCACCTCCTGCTTTACAGCAGTTGGCCATGTGACGCTTCGGTTGAGCTCATAGTTGGCGAAGGTACCCAGCGCAATTCCAATTAACTGAAACAACATTAGCGCCATGGTCGAAGGAGTCAGCTCCCCGGGCGAAAGTGCGATGCGCTTGAATGCCCAGGTCATGGATGCGTAGGACACAGTCGCCACCGCCAGTCCGACACCGGTGACGATAAGGTAAGTGAAATAACCTACGACGAAGCGTCTTCCCTTGCGGACAGCATCTGCAAAGGTCCACATATTATTGAGGATATAGTTGCTGGTAGCTGCCACCAGACTTGATGCAGCCGACAGACGCCAATCCCCGGATCTCAGAACCTTGACCAAGGTCGCCAGAACCACAAGGTTAACCACAACACCTGAGCCACCTACAACGGCGAACTTGACGAATCTACCTGACAACCGTCTTCCAATCGGGGACAGTCGCAAGATCTGGAGTAAGTACTGCACGACGACCTTGCTTGACATCTTTGAGGTGCCGGCGATCCTTGGGCGAAACGTGTACGGTATTTCTGTTACGACTTCCGGACGCAGACAGGCAATGATTTCCAGAAGGATCTTGAAGCCCTTGGTCTGCAATTGAGATTTGACTGCAAGCACATCTTGGCGGCGCATTACAAAATACCCAGACATGGGATCCTTCAGTTTCACTCCAAGGCAAACCTGTGCGGTCTTGGTGGCGATCCAAGACTCGAGGCGGCGGATCCAATTCCACTCCGTGGTATCCCCTCCATCGACGTAACGACTACCCACGACTACGGCCGAACCCCGGAGCAGGTTTTCCAGCATTGTGGGCAAAATGCCGGGGTCATGCTGCAAATCTGCGTCCATGCATGCAACTATTTCGCCCTTCGCGGCGGCAACTCCATCGATGATTGAAGGTCCGAGACCCGGATTCTCCATTCTCCGGAGAACCCTCACTCGCGGATCCCGGCGAGCGATCTCCTCGGCTACCAACCAGGTGTGGTCCGGAGAATTGTCATCTACAATCAGAATCTCGTAGTCGATGGCAGCCAGAGCGACGCTGGTCTCCTGGACGAAGCGCGCCACGTTTGCGGCCTCGTTGTATGTGGGCGAGATGACGGTTAACTTCATACTATTCTGGCGCTCTTTGCAGTATGCCGAAGCCCGTCGTTGCACGGGAACATTTCTGGGTTGAAGCTCCGTTACTTTGGAGGCTGAACTTCGGGATGCGAGGAAAGTATCGTCGTCACCACGTATTTCGCCAACAGGCGGTTCGCGAGCGCATTGGGGTGTCTGTCGTCCGGGTCCAACCAATATTTCCCAGTGTCGTAGTCGGGGAAAATGTTTTCCACCAGATAACCGGGAATATTCATTCGTCTGAAGCCCTCCTGCAATTCCCGATAAATTGTTTCTTCACCAGGAGACTTGGGCCAGAGAATGACATGAAACTCGATGCCAGGATACTCTGCGACCAGCAAATCTCTCGACCTGCGTATCGTCGCCAACAGGAGTCGTATGTCGTTCTCGTCGGTAGGTGGTTCGAGACCCTTGAGCATCTGGTAAATCGCCGCCTTGCGTAATTGCCATTCCAGCTTGGCCTTGAGGACTGAGGGGGGCTTCTCACCGTCGTCGAAGTGTCCGTGCAGGTGAACCGTGCCGTCGGCATCCAGCTGGTAGCGGGGGTTGTGCTTGCCGTAGGGGATTTTCCCTGCCACCCTGGCCACGTGATCGGGAAGAACCTGATAGATGGCATAGCGAGGAGGCGTCTCCACCACCTGATGCACCTTCCCGCTCTCTATGGCGGCGAGCATGTGTTCCGGACCGTAGCCGTGGAAGGCGAAGTTGTAAATCTGGTAGCGCCCGCTGGACTGGATACCTACCTGATACGGCATGGTCTCGTCGTCCTGGACCCCCTCCCCGAAGGTGAAAGAGCAGCCAAAGAACAGAATGGAGCCAGCCAGACCGGATGCATTCGGAGGTGGCGCGATGCGAAGGCCGTTTGAACCGATCGTGTAGGTCACATCGTAGATCAGTTTCCCGCGGTCGAATTCGGTGGCATGCGCCTGCGTTGGCCTGGCGGGGACGGTACCAAGCACATCGTCGAGAACATAATATCCGCCGGAAACAGTCGGATGTAGCGGAGGGTGAAGCGTTATGTAGGTTTCAGCCGCGGCAAGCGTGACCATTAACACAGCGGCGCTGGAAAGCAGAGCTCGCACCCAATCTGTTCTCAGACGCCATGCACCGAAGAGAAGTAGGATCACCCATGCCCACCCTATCCACACGAAGGGCACGGGAAGAAACTTCAGGGATAGCCCTGACAGCCCAAGCGTCGCAAGCAGCAGGAGAGCAGAGAAGGTGGCGTTGCGCTTCGTCCTGTCGTCCGATGTGCCAGTGGTAGGCGCCGCTGTGGTTACTGTGGGCAAGATGTGGCTGATACCTCGAGACTTCTGGTTATCGACTGCGACCTAACTGGATCGTACAGCTTGCCGGCGAATTGGCAATAGGCGCTGTTGCTGCGACTTCGCGTCCCGCTCGCGCTAAATCGAGGCATTGCAGCGCTCTCTTTGCCGCTTGGCCTGGCGGGCGAGGCGGTAACATTCCTTGATTTCGCCAATACTCCTCCAGACTTTGAGCTTGCAGGAAAACCGCTGGGCTGGCCGAACGGCAACCACCCACCGCAGGGTCCACACTGCGAGCCGGCGAAAAAGGTATAGCGGGACGCCGGCAACGAACCATCTGGTATCGGTGGGAATGCCGAATTCCCGAATGTCTGCGCGGGCTTTGTCGAACCACCATGTCAGGAAGTATTGTTTTTGGACGCGGTTCTCCGAGACCGGGTGATAAACGACGGCTGATGGTTCGTAACGCAAGCGTTCTCCCGCGGCCAACAACCGACGACCAAACTCGGTGTCTTCATTGCTGAGCATGCTGTCGGCGCAGCGGCCCAAGTCGGTTCGAAAATCACCGTACTTCTCAAACATCGCCTTCCGGAAGGCCATGTTGGCGCCGAATGGAGGCTCGGCGAGAGTCCCAGGCTCCAAACCCAGGTCGAAAACGGCAAGCGGGGCCAGCGCGTACCGGTCCTTGAGCGGAAGCCAGCGGGGAGGCGAGCAGTCCCAATTGGGAAGAACGCGCCCTCCGGCACCTACATATTCCCCTTTGTGCAAGGCCACTGTCAGATCTCGCAGCCACGTTGGCTCGACTGTAACGTCGTCATCCATGAAAGCCAAGATCTCGCCCCGGGCCTCGCGGATCCCTGCGTTGCGGGCACATGAAAGCCCCTGTCGGGCTTCGAACAAGTACCGGAAGCGACCGGGGTACCGGCAGCAAAAGTCGTCGACCACGCTGCGCGTCTGGTCCTGCGAGTTGTTATCGACCACCAAGACTTCCCACTCGCTCGCCTCGGGAAGGACTTGGGCAGCGATGCTCTCGAGGGCTTTCGCCAATATCTGGCAACGGTTATAGGTACACAGAATGACGCTGATCTTCATTGTCTGGCGCCGCTTGCTAGCCTTCCGTTGCCCCACCAACTAAAACACAAAACTAGAAAAGCCTACCTCAGAACTTACGCCAGCCCAAGCCGACGCAGCAATAGTTTTAGAGGACGTCCTGCCACGACAGGCCGTGTCATCACCGCGCGAACAGCGGCGAGGAAGCTCTTCAACAATCTCTTTTGCCGCCAGTAAAGCCGCGCAATGATAAGGTACAAATCGGCGATTTGCCACCGCTCGACGTATTGCAAATCTGACTGCAACATACCATCTGCTGCCTTGAGGGCGACAGAGTACTCACCGGCCAGACACATGTTTCGGATCCAGTTCCGCCAGTCTGAAGCGAGCACGCTCTGCTGCCTGGCCTCGGTCACGCCCAATTCAGCCAGCACTGCAGGTGTAATCTCCTTGACGGCTTCCAATGGATCCGGGGTCCCATTCCGCCTTAGCGACGCGGAAGCCTGGGCAGCGAGTTTGCAGAGAGTCTGCTGTCTCCTCTTACTCATTGATACCTGGAAGGGATGAATCCTGTACTTGAGCACTACCGTCTCAAGGTTAGCCAGTTGACAGCGGTCGGCTATTCTCAGCCATAAATCGTAATCCTCAGCGTCGACTACGACCTTCCTGTACCCGCCTGACGAGACAAAGCCTTCCCTCAGCATGATAACGGTGGGATGCCAGAACACATTCCGGTGAAGGAGCTCCGATTTGATTTCGCAGTCTGCGACAGGAGTGTTGTGGGTTCCCAGCGACTTGCCAGTCGCGTCGATCCACTCGACGGCACCGCCGAGAACAGCGACCTGCGGATGCTTCTCCATGAAGTCGACCTGCCACATCAGACGCTCTCTAACAGCGATGTCATCTGCGTCCATCCGCGCGATATACTTGCCTTGGGCAAGCGAGCAGCCTCGATTCAGAGATTCAATCAGCCCCTTATTCTCTTGGTGGTAAACCCTCACACGAGCATCGCTTTTCCGGTAAGAATCGAGAATGGAAGCGGATTGGTCCGTAGATCCGTCATCAACAACAATAAACTCGAACTCGCGGAAAGTTTGCTCGAGAACGCTCTCGACAGCTTCGCGCAAGAAGCGCTCGCCGTTGAAAACACTCATCACCACTGAGACCATTGGACTAGCCATATTCTCCGGCGGGTCAATCGGTGGCGCCTTGGTTTTGACTGAGGAGGGTTCCCATCAACCCAAGCCGCCGCAGCAGTGGTTTTATGGGACGTGCTGCTACGAGGGGCCAAGTCATCACAGCGTGGGCAGCAGCAAGCAAGCTTCTCAGGAACTCCTTTTGCCGCCAGTAGAGCCACGCCACGGTGAGCTGTACATCGGCGATTTTCCATCGCTCCACGTGGGCGCGATCCCCCTGCAACATTTCAACCGCCTCCTTAAGAGCGCCAGAGTACTCGCCCGCTATGCACATCTGGCGGATCCAGAGCCGACATTCGGAAGCAAGTTCACTCTGCTGTTGGGCCTCAGTTACACCCAACGCAACCAGCACCTCTGGTGTGAGTTCCTTGACCGAGTCTAACGGATCTGATTTTCCGTCTTTCCTTGACTGCGCGGAGACCTGGGCCGCGATTTTGCAGACGATCTGTTGTCTCCGCTTGTGCGTTGACAACTGGTACGGGTGAATCCTGTACTTGAGCACCACCTGTTTGAGGTTGGCACACGGGAAGTGCTCTGCGATCCTCAACCCCAAATCGTAGTCCTGCGCCGCCGTAAACGCCGACCGGTACCCGCCAACGAGGGCGAAAGCCTCCCTTCGGATCAGCGCGGTAGGGTGGCAGAAGGGACAGTGTGTCAAGAATGCTGACTGGATTTCACGATCGTGCGTCGGAAAATCGTGGACCCCCAACGATCTGCCTGTCGCGTCAATCCACTCAGTAGCGCCACCCAGCAAACCGACCTCCGGGTTTTTCTCCATGAAATCGATCTCTGACATCAGGCGGTCTGGGAGGGCAACGTCGTCAGCATCCATAACAGCGATATATCGGCCCAGGGCGAGAGAACAAGCCGCGTTGCGGGCTTCCGCGAGGCCGCAATGGGGTATTTCGTGGACCCTGACTCTGGGGTCTTTGGAAGCATAGCTGGAGGCAATGGCTTTTGATTTATCGGTCGAGCCGAAGTCGGTAATGATGAACTCAAAGTCCCTGAACGTCTGGCCGAGAATACTCTCGATCGACTCCGCGAGGAAGCGTTCGACATTGCAAACTACCATCACGACCGAAACTAGGGGAGCACTCATCTGGTTTCCGGCCACTGATTACTGCCGCCAGCGATACACCTTGATTTGTCCATACTCCTGAGTCGGAACAGTCAATAGGAGTTCAGCCCGAGGATCGGGGACGCCGTTCGTCTGCCAATCCTTGAGGTATGGAGTCAGCATTTCTGATCCGTGTTCTCGGAGCACCAGCAGGTCTATCTTGCTCGCGGCGATATACCTCAGAGCGGTGGAGGAATCCGTATAGGGATAGTTTCGAACCACTGCACCAGCATAGAAAGCAGGGATTGGGGACACGTCCATGATCTTCCCGATTCCAGGAAACTGCCTCTTCAGTTGCAGCCCTAAGGTCTTGACGGCCAGGTCATCCCTGCGCAGATCGGGGAAATTCTGGACCGTCGCCCAACCGATAAGAAGCATTCCGCCAAGCGCGCATCCACTGGCGATTAGTCCGGTCCGGGTGGCCCACCCCGATCCGGGAAGAAGGTTGTGAGCCGTGTCCTGGCTCCACTTCGCAAACTCGTCAACGCCCTTGGCAGCCCAGACAATCAACAACGGCAGAAATGGTATGACGAACCTCGAATTGAAAAAGATCAAGGAGAACAAGGGTACAACGAGGAAGACGAGGATCGTGATCAGCACACCCTCCCCCGCAGCTCGTTCGCGGTTCCACGCCGACCCGAACAGACCCAACATCACCAATCCCATCAACAGCGCTCCACCGCAGGCCTGCTCCTTCGTCAGGTAAATGAACAATAGGCGCGTATTCTGCCCGGCGGCGGTTCGAATCATGCGCATGCTCGTCGCCAAGTCGAACTTGGTGCTGTGGATGACCTCGAGATCGGAGCGCATATTGAGGCCCCGCGGCGTCAGGTCGTCGTCGATGGCATAGTTCACCTGGTTCAGTGACATTCCCTGCATCAGCATCTGGGAGAGTAAGAAATTGCTGCTACTCTTGCCCTCCAATCGAAACTGTCCTGTCTGCACTTTGAGGAAGACCACATAAGGCGCGGCAAGAATGGCGAAAGCGGCGATCTGGCAAATCGCCACCTGGATCGCTTTGCTCCGGTGCTTCCAACCGTAAAGGACAACGATGGCGGCTGTCACCAGCGTAAGAAGTAACGCTTCGGGACGTATCAGGTAGGCAAGACCGAACACCACGCCGGCACCAAGTGCGGTCCAGCGATACTGGCTCCGCGCGGCAAGAATGCTGCAGAGTATCCCCGTAAACAGAAAGAAGGTGTAGCTCGCTTCGGACAATACTGCGACGGACGCTCCGACCAGGACGGGATGGAGCGCCGTCATGAGAGCGGCTATTTGACCAACCCGTTGACCATACATTCCCTCTGCGATCAGAAAGACGGGAATAACCAGGAGCGAACCGAAGAACAGCGACACCAGCCTGGCCGCCAGCTCAACGTTCGGGCCCATGAGGTGAACACCAGCGATGAGCAGCGGGAACAGCGGTGGATACAGGAGCTGTACGCCCCACGCGTGCATCCCAATCCATCCCACTCCAGCCGCGAGGTTCTCAGCCACGCGTGCGTAGTACGCGCCTTCCGACTCAATCACCATCGGCCTTGCCAGCAGGCAGGCGATCCGCGCGGCCACAGACACTACTAGGATGCTGGCGATTGGAAGCCAACCGCGTACCTGGGATGGCTGGCTTCTGTCGGACGATCTTTCGAGTACCGCTGCCTTCATCTAGTCTTGCCTTTTCGCCGATTGCAAAGCGTCGGTATTCCCCAGCCCCTGTCCGCTCGTTCTGCCCCTCAAACGGTCCAGAGCGTGCGCTGCGGTCGTCCCCGGATTAGCTAACAGCCAGAGCAGCTCACTGCCGATACGTAGCGAAAGATAGGTCCGATCGAGCTTCTCCCCGAGGGGGTTCAGTCCCCCCTTGTGATAGCTCCAGAACGCAGAGCCTCGAAACCGAAGCGCTTCATGTGCGAGGAACTCATAATACACTCGTTTGGATTCCCGCTTCAGAGCAGCAGCCTCGTCCGGCTCCAGAAATCGTGGAGCATAGCGCTGCACGATGATGTACCGATCCAGTAATTCGGGCCGAAGGCTCCGAACCGGGGCAGAGATTGATTCATTGATATTGTCCATGCGGAGGAAGGAAAGCACTTGCGGAACAAAACCGAAATCCCAGTCCTCCAGTATATCCATGCATTTCTCGGTGTCGGCGTGCAGCAGGGACTCGCCGAAGAAAGGCTGACAATTTCGCACCAGGGAGGACCGGTACATCACCGTGCTCTCGGAACCGAAAACGTAGACGCCAGCCCGAAGAAACAGCCGCGCCAATTCCCTGCCGGGCAGCAGCGACGTTCCATGTGGAAACCCGGAACCGAGGAGCATGTTGCCCTTCAACCAGTACGAACTCACGAGCCCGATCGACTCAGACTGCGCAAATGCCTGCACCATCGACTGCAGGCACTGCGGAAAAATGTAGTCGTCGGCTTGCACGATCTTGCAGTACCGGCTGTCAGGGGAAATCTGGGTGAGAACGTTGTTGTAATGCTGGGCCTGCGAGAGCAACTGGGACTGCCGAATCAGGCGAACCCGGGGGTCGCGGCGCACGTAAGTTTCCGCAATTTCTCCTGACCCATCCGTGCTGCAATTGTCCGAAAGAATGTACTCGAATGAAGAATGGGTCTGGGCGAGAACGCTTTCAATGCACTGGGCGAGATATGGAGCTGTGTTACGAAATGGTGTAACAACGCTAACCAACGGTTGGTTCATTAGTCTTCGTTTCCCGTCACTGCAACCATTTCCCATTGCGGCGAAGGATCCCCGTTTCTCAAGCTACCTTAGTGAGCGTAAGAGAACCCCGGTCGACGGCAATCCTGGGTGCTGTGCCCGTCCTGATGGCGACAAACGCCGCCGCGTAACATAGAGCCGCGATGATGAACACGGCGTTGAACCCCAGAGCCATCCCCAGGATCACGGCTCCGACGGACCCAATCACGGTAAAGAAGCCGTTCACCGCCCAAGCCCAAGGTACCAGCGGGGAAGCTTCCTTGCCAACCAGACGCAGTCCGGTCGGGAACGGCACTCCCAGCAGGACTCCCAATGGCGCAACCAGTAGGACCGCTATGGTCACGCGCCACGGTAATGCGAGGCCGAGAGTCAACGAGAGCACTGGAGGCGTAATAACCAAGGTGACCAAGATCGTGCCAACCACGGCGAGCAAGAACCAGGAAAGCGTGCGATAGGACACGTTTTGGATTCGGCTGGCCAGGTAAGAGCCCACCCCCGTAAAGATGAGTAAGCTAGCCAGAACCACTGAAAACGTATAAATCGGCTGTCCCAAGAATAGCGAGAGCCTTTGCAACAGAACGATTTCGATCAAAATGAAGCCCAATCCCAAGCAGGCAAAGTACGTCAGGAAAGCCCAACGATGGTTTGCCTGCAAGCCTTGCCGCCTGAATCGCACGAGTGGAAGCAGAATCATGGCGCCTGCAACCACGACCGCCTGGATTAGCAGGACCAGTAACGTCACCTCTGCAACTGGCTGGGCATCAACGTCTCCCTTTTGGCCGGCGCCTAGAACGGAGCGGATTGCACCAGGTCCCACTCTCGACCATCGTCTTCTCTGGTTGAAGAAAGGCCTGTCATCCGTCGCCGGTCGGAGCAACTCGGTGGAGGAAGAGTAGATCCGTTTCAGATCTGGGGATTTTGCCAGATCAGCAAGAAGGGTCTGGAACTCGTCACTGGGCGCTCCAAACGGTGAATAATAGATCTCAGGCTGCCCCGTATCGCCCCACTGCTCCTTCTGCCCGACCCCGAGCCGCTTGGCAATGGTGTCGACTTCCTCTCGCTGAAGCGGCGATTTCTGCAACAGAAAACCTGTCAAAAACTGCCTGTGACCGAAGGGTGCCACGACTCCTCGAAATGCAAGAAGATTGGCAGCAGGACTGCCGAGTCCCTCTCGGTCGAACAGTTCTCGCGTGGTGGCAAACAGCCTGGGGATCTGATAGGTCGGGCGCGTCACCAAGAGTGTGCCGTCAGGAGTCAGATGGTTCCAATAGTCTTCAAATGCCTCGCGGGTCAGGATGTAGGTTTCGCTGAGGCTGAGCGCACCGGACGTGAGGGCGGCATCACTCATCGTCTGAATCGAGATGATCGCGTCGTATTTCTCCTTCGACCGGCGGACAAAGCTGCGGCCATCTTCGGTAACAACCTTGACCTCGGGTTGTTCAAACAGGCCGCCCCAGTGGTCGCGCATGCGGTGCGTGACGATGTCATTAATAATCGGATTGATTTCGACCGCGGTAATGGATGATGCGCCAAAATAGAGGCCTTCGAGCACCTCGCGTCCTGCTCCCGAGCCGATGATTAAGACCTTGGGATGTTTCTTTCCGATGTATGCCAGCCCGGCGGGGTGATATTGAGGTGAGTTCGCAAGATAGTTGCGGACGCCCATCTTCAAGTCAGGGATGGCAGTCCCAGCGGCTCCTGCATCGATAATAATGGAGTAACCGGGGTCTGGCCGGCCTGTTTCGAAGGGCCGATCTTTTTCGTCTCCTCGTCTCTCTGTTTTTCTGA
>JAIQET010000094.1 GCA_020073645.1 Terriglobia bacterium
GTTGCAACGTGCAGTCCCAGTAGGTACCCCCCATGGATTCACAGAGGACCCGTGTGCTCCCGACATGGTGTGCGGCTGAGCTCGCAATCTTGAGGGCAACGTGCTGGTCTGGTTCCTGCTCCGTACCGATCTTCGGATACAGGTGGTCACTCGGTAATGATGCAAGAGAAGCGCGGCATGCTGAAGGTCTGGAACATGTGGCTGATCTTCGTCACCTTCGGCCTTTGCATTTTTGGGACGTTCCTGACACGCAGCGGCGTGGTCAGCTCGGTGCATGCTTTCGCGCAGTCGTCGATCGGCAACTGGTTCGTCGGTTTCCTGGCCCTGATTTTTGCGACTTGCGCCTTCTTCTACGTGAAGAACCGGACCCATCTGCGCAGCGAGCACAAACTCGAGTCGATCGTTTCGCGCGAGTCCAGCTTCCTGTTCAATAACCTGCTGTTTGTGATGTTCTGCTTCACGGTGCTGTGGGGAACGCTTTTCCCCATTCTCTCTGAGTGGGTGCAAGGAACGAAGGTTACCGTCGGTCCGCCCTTCTTTAATAAGGTGGCGATTCCGGTGGCGCTATTGCTGCTGCTGCTCACCGCGGTTGGCCCGCTGCTGGCGTGGCGCAAGACTTCCACCGAGAGCATCAAGCGAAACTTTATGTGGCCGGCGATTGGCGCGGTTGCCGTCGGTATCCTGATGATGATCTTCGGGGTGCGCCCCTGGGCCGATGTTTCCTACTTCTTCGCGCTGATGGCGGCCATGCTGGCCGTCCTGGTTGCCCTGACCGTGGTCTCGGAATTTGTCCGCGGCGCCCGCGTCATCTCGGGCCACACCCGCCAAAATCTGCTGGCCTCGATGGTCCATCTGTGCCACCGCAACACCCGCCGTTACGGAGGCTACATCGTGCATTTTGGCGTGGCCGTGGTGATCATTGGGTTCCTGGGCTCGGCCTTCAATCTCGACCAGGAAAAGGAGATGGGCTACGGCGACAAGATGCAGATTGGCCCGTACACGCTGGTGTGCCGCTCCTACACCCAGGAAGACAAACCGAACTACGGCAGCGAGTGGGCCATTATCGACGTGTTCCGCAACGGCAAGCAGATCGACACCATGTACCCCGAGCGCCGTTTCTACAAAGCCAGCCAGCAAACCCAGACCATGCCGCAGATTCACCCCACGGTGAAAGAAGACTTTTTGCTGGTCAAAGACCTTTACCTCGTCTATGAGGGCATTAACCAGGACACGGGCCGGCCTATCATCAAGGCTCACCTGAATCCCATGGTGCCGTGGATCTGGGCAGGCTGGATGCTGATGGTTTTCGGAACCATCATTGCGCTCGTGCCGAATGCCGTGCCGGTACGTCTCACGGCACCCGCAAGAGTGCAGGCAGCCCCGGTAGGAGCGGATTGATGCGAGCGCGGCAGGGTACTTTCCGGCGCGCAGCTCAGTTGGTGCTGCTTTGTTGTGCTCTCTTCACTTTTCTGGGCGCGGGCGACGAAGGTGCGCGCTTTAATGCCCTCGGTCACCGCCTGATGTGCGTCTGCGGTTGCAGCCAGATCTTGCTGGAGTGCAACCACGTCGGCTGCAAGTATTCCGACAACATGCGCGGCGAGCTGATGGCGGCGCTCGATCGCGGGGATAGCGACGACCTGACCTTGCAGGCCTTTGTACAGAAATACGGCACAACGGTGATGGCGGCGCCCACCACCACCGGCTTCAACCGGGTCGCCTGGATCATGCCCTATCTCGCTCTGGTACTGGGGCTGACCACGGTGGTGCTGATCGTGCGCGCCTGGAGAAACCGCCCGCTGGTCCTGCCGGCCGGCTCGGTGGCTCCGGTCAGCGGCGCCGAACTGGAGCACTTCCGCGAAGAAGCCAGGAAGGATACGGAAGTATGAGCGTCGCCACGTTGGCCTGCATCCTCATCACGCTGGGAACCCTGGTGTACGTCTTCTACCTTCCCGGAAAGCTGTACCTGGGTCCGGAGAAGACTCGGCTCTCCTATCTGCGCGAACGCAAGGAAGCTGTATACGAGAATTTGCGCGACCTCAACTTCGAGTACAAGGCCGGCAAAGTGCCCGATGCGGACTACCTGTCGCTGAAAGCCTCCCTGGAGGAGGAAGCAGCCGCTGTGCTGGCCGAGATCGCGCGCCTGGAAGAAGCTGCTTCGTCTGCCGCATCCGCAATCCGCAACACTAAAGGAGCCAGAGTTTGAATTCACCGCGACCCGTGTGGAGACGGGTGTTTGATCCGTCCGGCCGAGCCAAGCTCGGCAGTTTTGCGACGAGCCGTCATGCCGGGATCCTCGTTATCCTGACGCTGCTTTTTGCCGCTCTCGCCTCCGCCGAAACCCTCACCGGCACGGCTAAGAACGCTACCACCGGCAAACCAGCTGCCGGCGACGACGTGGTGCTGCTCAGCCTGGGTCAGGGCATGGAGGAGGCGGGCCGCACCAAGACCGACGCCAGCGGCAAGTTCAGCCTCAAGCTCGACGACGCCAGTTCTCCGCACCTGGTCCGCGTCATCCACCAGGGCGTGACCTACCATCACATGGCCCCTCCGGGAACTACTTCGGTCGAAGTTGAGGTCTACGACGTTGCAAAGAAGGTGGACGCCATCGGCGTCACTGCCGATGTGATGCGGTTCCAGGCCCAGGGCAACGAACTGCAAGGCATTCGCCTGTTCGCGGTCAACAACACCTCTGATCCGCCGCGCACCCAGATGAACGATCAAAACTTCGAGTTCTATCTGCCCGAGGGCGCGCAAATTGACACTTCGCTGGCCAAGACTGCCGGGGGACAGCCGGTGAACTCCGCCCCGGTGCCGCAAAAAGAGAAGAACCGCTACGCCTTCATCTTTCCGCTGCGTCCCGGCGAAACCCAGTTCCAGGTGGCCTTCCACGTTTCTTACACCGGGGAAGCCAATATCGATCCCAAGCCTCTCTACCCGGCCCAGCATTTCGTCGTCATGGTGCCCAAGACCATGCAGTTCAACGCTGGCTCGGCCGCCGGGTTTCAGTCGATGCAGGACCCACAACAGTCAGACTCGGTAGTCCAGGTCGCGTCCAACACCCAACTCGGCCAGCCCCTGGCCTTCAAGATTTCCGGCACCGGTGCGCTGCAGGCTGAAAGTGGAGGAGGCGCAACCGAGGGTGGCGGTGCCACTGCGGGGCGTGACTCGCGTCCCGGCGGAGGACTCGGCCCGCCCATTGATGCCCCTGATCCGCTGGAAAAATACCGCTGGTATCTCCTCGGCGGATTTGCGGTGATCCTGGCTGCGGGAGCGCTCTACATCGCAGGCCGCTCCAAGACCGCAGCGGTCCCTGATTTCGCCCCGACCGATGTCGATCTACCCGCACCTGTGCCCGTCCCCAAGGCCGCCCCGACTGCCAGACCTGGCTTACTCCTCGAGGCCCTGAAGGAAGAACTGTTCCAACTCGAGGTCGAACACAAGCAAGGCCGCATCTCGCAGCAGGAATACGAGAAGGCCAAAGCCGCCCTCGACCAGACGCTGTCACGAGCCATTAAGCGGGAATCCGCCAAGGCCACGTAGGGGCAGGTGTCCTCACCTGCCGAGACGCGCTAGCCGGTGCGCCGGCGCCTGTCCTGAGCGAAGTCGATGGGTCCCGCCTGGCCAGTCTGCCCGGTCGCGCCTGCATCCCCCGCTCCCGGCGTATCATCTAATCTAGTAAGTTTGCTATGGGAAACACCTTCAAGACCGCGTTTCTATTAACCGCGCTGACCTTGCTGCTCATGGTCATTGGCCGCGCCTTTGGCGGCCAGAACGGCATGCTCTTGGCCCTGGCCTTCGCTGCGGTCACCAACTTCATCGCGTATTTCTACTCTGACAAGATCGCGCTCGCTACTTACCGCGCCCAGCCAGTCACGCGCGAAGAGTTGCCGCGTGTTTACGACGTTGTCGAGCGCATGACCCAGCGAATCGGGCTGCCCATGCCGAAGATTTACGTCATTCCCACCGACTCGCCCAATGCTTTCGCCACCGGGCGTAACCCGAAGCATGCTTCGGTTGCGGTCACCCAGGGCATCCTCGGCCTGCTCAACGACGAAGAACTGGAAGGCGTGCTGGCCCACGAATTGGGACACGTCAACAACCGGGACATCCTGATCAGCTCGATTGCAGCCACGATCGCCGGCGCCGTCACTTTCCTGGCGCGCTTCGGCTTCTTCTTCGGCGACCGCGACGACCGCCGTGGCGGCCTGCTCATGCTGATCCTGGCTCCGTTCGCCGCCATGCTGATCCAGCTTGCGGTCTCGCGTTCACGCGAATACCAGGCCGACGCCACCGGCGCCCATTTCACCGGCAATCCGTATGCGCTTGCGAGCGCGCTGGCGAAACTGGATGCTTGCTCGCGGCGCCGACCCATGGTGGCCACGCCCTCGACTGCTCACCTGTTCATCATTCAGCCGTTGCTGGGGATGAGCTTCGGCAACCTGTTCTCGACCCATCCGCCCATTGCGAAGCGCATCGAGCGCTTGACCGGGCGACCGGCGGAGTTTGGGCAGTAGGACCAGCAGTCAGCAATCAGCCAAACCAGCACTTAGCAATTGGCACTTAGCACTTGGTCCTTTGACAGGGTTTCCGCACCTGGCAGAGATCTTGATGGCCAAATGCCAAGTGCTAAATGCCAATTGCTGGTTTTCCTGAATGCTGAGTGCTTCCCCATGACCACCGTAACCGCCCTTGGCTCACCTCAGCATAGTAGAATCAACTGAATGCCCCCTGAAACCGCTACCGCTGTTTTGCATCGCGCAGCCGACCTGGAGAAGGCTCTCCGCAAGGTGATCCGTGGCAAAGACGACGTCATCCGGCTCGCCCTGGTTTCTATGCTGGCGCGCGGGCACCTGCTTATTGAGGGCGTTCCCGGCGTGGGGAAGACCACGCTCGGCCAGGCGCTGGCGCGGGCGCTCGACTGCAGCTTCCAGCGGGTGCAGTTCACCAGCGATATGCTCCCCTCCGACGTGATCGGAATCTCGATTTACTCCGCTGTCGAGCAGCAATTCGAGTTCAAGCGCGGCCCGGTGTTCTGCAACGTCCTGCTGGCCGACGAAATTAACCGCACCACGCCCAAGACGCAATCGGCACTGCTCGAAGCCATGAACGAAGGCCAGGTCACGGTGGATGCTCACTCCTATCCGCTGCCGCAGCCGTTCCTGGTCATCGCCACCCAGAATCCGGTGGAGCATCACGGGACCTACCCTTTGCCCGAGTCGCAACTCGACCGCTTCCTGATGCGGGTCCGCATGGGCTACCCCGACGGCAACGCCGAGCGCGAAATCCTCCGCTCCGAGGCGGGCACCGCCCAACTGGAAATTCTGCAGCCCGTGCTTACGAGCGCGGAGGTGTTGGAAATGCAGCAGGCCGTCACCCGGGTGCGCGTGGATGACTCCCTGGTCAGCTACACCCTGGCTATCGTCCGCAAGACCCGCGAGTCGGAACATTTCTCGTTGGGCGTTTCGCCCCGCGGCTCCCAGATGCTGTATCGCGCCGCCCAGGCCATGGCCTTCCTCGACGGCCGCAATTTCTGTGTCCCGGAAGACTTCAAGCCCCTGGTGGTGCCGGTTTTCGCCCACCGTGTCGTAGCTGACGCACCCGCCTCCTCCACCTTGAAGAAGTCCGAACAGGCCGAGCAGATCATCCAGGAAATTGTGGATAGCGTGCCGGTGCCGGTGTAGCTCTCCCTGTCTTCCCCTTTCGGGAATTAATGAATCCCGCCTTCAAACTCTCCTGTTCAACGACCATCTGGACTGTTTATCGTAAGAATTGATGGTTTGGCTGATGTCTTGGGCGGAGGTAATGTAGTTTGATCCATCTAGGAGACAGTATGGCGAATGCAAAGGCAATGTTGCGCCTAGTGGCGGTGATTTGGGTTGCAACTCTGACCGCATATTCACAGCAACCTTCGAGTACAGCACCCGCTCAGTCAATCGAGCCTTCGGCACAAAGTGACGCAAGGCCGGGCACTGGCTCTGAGCAGGAATCTAAGACGGTCCCCGCTGGTTCCAGAGTCTTCGTAGCAAAAATGGAGGGTGGTTTCGAGACCTACGTAATAGCGGGTCTACAAAAGAAGAATGTCCCTGTGGTAGTTGTCGCTGACCGAGACAAAGCAGATTTCGAAATCAGTGGCGTATCCGAAAGCGAAAAGGCTGGCTGGGCCAAGATGCTGTTCATGGGCTCCCAGCAATCGAGGGAACAGTCCAGTATCAAGGTTGTGAACATCAAGACCGGGATCGTAGTCTTCGCGTACTCCGTGAATAAAGGGAATTCATATCGCGGCAAGCAAAGCGCCGGTGAAGCCTGCGCCAAGCACATCAAAGAAAAGATCGAAGGCAAGCAGAACTAGGAATTGCACCTACCGTTGATGGGTCATGGAAGAATCGAGGAGGGCCCGTATGCTTTACAAGGTCGCAGTGTGCGCTTTTCTGCTCTACCTGCTGATGCAGGGGACGGTCGGCTTGGCACAGCAGCCGAACGCTATTCCGGCTGGCTCAAGGGTTTTCATCGCCCCAATGGACGGCTTTGAAACATACCTGAAGGCAGCCCTCGACAAGAAGAAAGTACCACTAGTGGTCGTTGACTCCCGAGAACAAGCGGATTTTGAAATCACTGGTACCTCTGAGACTCAAAAAGCAGGCGCCGCGAAGATAATCATCATGGGAAGCTGGCATTCCCGCGAAGAAGCGAGCGTCAAAGTGACCAACCTGAAGACCAGCGAGATTGCATTTGCCTACTCGGTACACAAGGAGAACTCGGCCCACGGCAAACAAAGCTCAGCTGAAGCCTGCGCGAAGCACTTGAAGGAGAAAATCGAAGGAAAATAGACTCACCTACATACATACCCCGTGGCGGGGTCACGGGCTTTTGTGTTGTTTTCACCACGTCGTCGAATCACGATATATTCTCTCCATGTCCTTTCTGCGCTATCTCATGCTGCTATCCCTGGTCGTTTGGCTAGGCGGGTTGATCTTTTTTTCTTTCGTGCTTGCGCCCACAGTCTTCACCGTGCTGCCCACGCGTCATCTGGCGGGTAACGTCGTCAGCCGCTCGCTCAGTGCGCTGCACTGGATGGGCATCGTCTCCGGCCTCATCTTTCTGGTTTGCTCGATGATCTACGCCCGCCTTACCTCGGGTGCGCTGCATCCCTTCGCCGGCCGGCACGTTCTGCTCTACCTCATGCTGGCGCTGACCGTCATCTCGCAATTCGGAATCTCCCCGAAGATGGCAACCCTCCGCGCCTCCATGGGTGAGATCGACACCGTGGCCCTTGACCATCCCGCCCGGATGCAGTTCGATGCACTGCACGTGTGGTCCACGCGGCTGGAAGGTGGAGTATTTTTCCTGGGATTGGCTTTGGTATACCTGACGGCACAGGCACTCAAGGCGTAGCGCCGGCGGCTGCCCTGAGCGAAGTCGATGGGTCCCGCCGGCCACCTGGATGCCGGAGTAGCAGCTCAGTGGCCCGTGTTTGCCTGCGCTGTGGCTGGCCTTCCCAGATCGGTGTCCAGAAACGCCAGATAGCCGATCATCAAACGATAGCTCGCGTAGTAATCGTCCTTCTTGATCTCATTCAGCTTGTCCTTGCTGGAGTGCAGAATGGGCCAGGTCTGCTGCGTGACGCTATGAATCGTGATCCGTGGAATTTTGTACTTGGCGAAGGATTCGGAGTCGCTGGAACCCACTTGATCCACGTTCATCACGGAAACCGGCAGCTTCATGGCATTGGCAACGCCGGCCAGCGCGTTCAGCAAAGTCGTGTCGGCATGTGTTGCCCAGACTTCGGTCGGGCCCAGACCAAGCGTGTCCATGTTGATCATCGCCTCGATCTTTGAGCGTTGCTCGGGGCTCAGCTTGCCGGCATAAAAGTCGGAGCCGACCAGGCCCTTCTCTTCCGCGGTGAAGTTTACGAATACAAACGTATGTTTTCGCGGAACCTTGCTCAGACTGTAATACAAGCTGGGCAGCAAGGACGCCCCACTCCAGTTGTCCACCACGCCGTCCCCGACCTCGACGTGGTCGGAATGCGCGCCCACCAGAATGATGGCGTTCGTATCTCCCGGCAGAACACAAATCAGGTTCGGCGGAAGCTTCTTCTTCACGGTTTGTTCCGACAGCTTGTCGTCCTTGCAGCCGGATTGCACGAACATCTGCTTGAGGATCGCTTCCCGCTCGTCATTCTTCCGGGAGAAGCCCTCCAGCCGGGCTTCGATCACTTCGCGATCCAGCACCTGGAACTGAACCTGGGCGACGGCACATGCCGTCAGGAGACCAAGCAGGAGAACTATGCGGAGCGGTCGCGGAACGAGGCGGGATTTCAAGATGCCAGCCAGCACTGCGAGGCTGAGAATATCACGAGCCGGCCGTGCCTCCACGCCGCCTGTTATCATCTTTGATCGTCCTTGTATCGCTAGCAGCTAGCAGCTTTCTTATGAAAACCGGCATCATCGGCCTGCCCCAGGTAGGCAAGACATCTCTGTTCCGCATTCTGACCAAGGCGCATCTCTCCGAGGCCGCCTATTCCAACCCGCGCGAGGCCCACATCGGCGTGGCCAAGGTCCCCGACGACCGCCTCGACCGCCTGGCCGCCCTCTACCATCCCAAGAAACTCACCCACGCTTCCGTGGAGTATGTGGACGTAGGCGCCATCGGCCAGGAGGCGCTCAAGGAAACCGCCTACATCGGCCACTTGCGCAACGTGGATGCGCTCGCCCACGTGGTGCGCGCCTTCGACGATCCCTCCATTCCTCACGTCGGCCCCATCGATCCCCTGCGCGACATCAAGAACGTTGAGTTCGATCTGATGGTAAGTGACCTTGGGCAGATCGAGAAACGCCTGGAGCGCGTGGAAAAAGATCTGAAGAAGATGAAGACCGCAGAGCTGGAAAAAGAGTTCGACTTGCTCAAGCGCGCCAACGCGCACCTCGGATCGGAGCGCCCGCTGCGCGAAATGGAAATGACGCCCGAGGACAAGAAGCGGCTGCGCGGATTCATGTTCCTCAGTGAGAAGCCCATCCTCTACGTGCTGAACGTCAGCGAGAGCGGCGAACTTGGCAAAGAACTCGAAGAAGCTGTCGGCAAATACAAGCTGAATGATGTGGCTTCGCGCCCCAACGCCGCAGCCGCCGCCATCTGCGGCAAAGTCGAAGCCGAGCTCGCGGAAATGAGCGACGCTGACGCCGCTGAGTTCCTCGCCAGCTACGGCCTGAAGGAAAGCGGCCTGGTACGCCTGATTCGGACTACCTACCACCTCATGGGCCTGATTTCCTTTTTCACCGCCGGCGAAGATGAGTGCCGCGCCTGGACCATCCCGATTCACACGCGCGCGGTAGAAGGCGCCGGCGCCATCCATTCTGATCTGGAGAAACACTTCATCCGTGCCGAAACCATCCGCTGGGACCAACTGCTCGAAGCCGGCTCCGAAGCCAACGCCCGCGCCAAAGGCACGTTACGCCTCGAGGGCAAGGACTACATCGTCCAGGACGGCGATGTGATGCACATTCGCCACAGCGGATAGCAGTTCCCGGTTCCCAGTTCTCGGTTCTCAGTGTTCAGATGTCACAGCTTTGTGGAAGACGCACCGCCAGGATTGTGCCTAGAGGGGATCATGGGACAGTCCTATCGAGAATTGATTGCCTGGCAGAAAGCCATGGACTTTGTGATGGAGATTTACGCGATAACCAAGACTTTTCCACGCGACGAAGTCTACGCCCTCGCCGGCCAACTGAGAAAAGCAGCTGTATTCGTTCCAACCAACATCGCCGAAGGACAAGCTCGCTACTCCGCGCAGGAATTTCATTTCTTTCTGGGCCGCGCGCGGGGATCGCTGGTCGAAGCCGAAACCGAGCTCCTCATCGCCAGAACCTCGGCTATGTGAGCACCGAGCGAGGTCAGAAAATGCTCGACAAAGCAGCCGAATTGGACCGGGTGTTGAACGGTCTGGCCGCCTCCATAAAGCCCGCGGCGTGAACTGAGAACCGAGAACTGATTAGTGAATGTGGAAAAACTTGTCCAATACAAACAAGAAGGCCACGCCCACGAAAACGAGCAAAGCCATCTTCACGCCGGGTTCTTTGTTCACTTCTGGTATGAGGTCCGAAGCCGCCACGTAGATCGTTACGCCCGCTGACAATGGAAGGCCAAACGACACCTCGTGGCGCAAGGCAGCCATCACCAGCACGCCCGCCAGGGTGGCCGCACCCAGAATGACGGAGGCGCCCCAGGCAATCCCGCGACTCCGGCCGCTGGCCAGCATCACGGAAGCCACCGTGAATCCCTCTGGAATCTTGTGCAGGAACACGGCGGTGAAAATGAGCCATCCCAGCCAGTCCGAGACGATGAAGCCAGACGCGATGGCGATCCCGTCGAAAAACGTGTGGATCACCAATCCCATCAGAACCGAGTAGCCCTTGTGCGATTGAACGAACTCGTCCTCGTGCGTTTCCTCTCCGAAATGAAAGTGCGGCGTGACGGTGTGCTCGAAGAAGTGGATGATCAGGTATCCCAGCAGCACCAGGAATCCCGCCCCGCTGCCGCGCAGGCTCAGGCTGGC
>JAIQET010000023.1 GCA_020073645.1 Terriglobia bacterium
GGCTGCTTTGGCCTGACCGAGCCCGACTTCGGCTCCAACCCCGGCGGGATGCGCACGCGTGCGCGCAAAGTGGGCAAAGAATACGTCCTCAACGGGGAGAAGATGTGGATCACCTCGGGCTCGATCGCGGATGTCGCCGTCATCTGGGCCAAGGTGGAGGGCGAAAACGACAATGTTCGCGGCTTCCTGGTGGAGACCAATCGCCCCGGCTTCAAGGCCGAGGACATTCACGGCAAATGGTCGCTGCGGGCGTCGGTCACTTCGGGGCTGTCGCTGCAAGACGTACGGGTTCCGGAATCTAACTTGTTGCCGGGATCGTCTGGACTTAAGTCCCCGCTGAAGTGCCTGAACCAGGCGCGTTACGGCATTGCCTGGGGCGGCGTGGGTGCGGCCATGGCGTGCTACGACTGCGCGCTGCAATACTCCCAATTGCGCAAGCAATTTCGCGATCAGCCCATCGCGTCGCATCAGTTGGTGCAGGAAAAGCTGGCGTGGATGATCACCGAGATCACCAAGGCTCAGTTGCTGGTGCTTCAGGTCGGGCGGTTGAAAGATCAGGACAAAGCCGAGCACTACCATATCTCCATGGCGAAGAGAAACAACGTGTGGGTGGCGCTGGAGTGCGCGCGCCTGTCACGCGACATTCTGGGGGCCAACGGCGTGGCTGATGATTACCCCATCATGCGCCACATGATGAACCTGGAGTCGGTGAAGACCTACGAGGGAACGCAGGATATCCACACCCTGATCATCGGGAAGCAGATCACCGGGGTGGACGCGATCTGAGGGGTGTCCGCCAAACGAGGTCCGCGATGAAGCGCTTTTGTTGGCTTATCCTCCTGTTCGCCGCCTGTCTTTTTGCCCATGCCCAAACCGAAATCGGCGAACTCAACCACGCCCAGTTCCGCATTGATGTTCCGGAGCAGTGGAACCACGGCCTGGTCGTGTATTTTCACGGCTACACTCCCGATCCCGTGACTTACCAGCAAGAACCGCTTAAGCCGGAACTCGCAGTTTTTGTGAAGGCGGGTTATGCATTGGTGCAGTCCGGATACTCCAAGGGCGGATGGGCGGTGGAGCAGGCGGTTCCAGAAACAGAAGCCCTGCGACAGTACTTCATCAAGAAATACGGAGCGCCTAAGGAAACTTATGTGACCGGGCACTCGATGGGCGGCCTGCTTACGATGATGTCCATCGAAGAGTCGCCGGATTCCTACGACGGCGGCCTGGCTCTCTGTGGAGCGCTCGCCGACACCGCAGAAATGATGCAGCGCTACGCTTTCGACGGCCGGGTCATGTTCGACTACTATTTCCCCAGCGCACTTCCCTCTCCCGTGAGGGTTCCAGCCGATTTCAAGATGGATGATGCCTTAAGCAAGCGCATTCAGGGCGAGTTGGATCGCAAACCTCAGGCCGCTGCTACGCTGCGCCGCATCCTGGGCGCTCACAGCAATCAGGACCTCGCTGCAGGGTTGGTGTTCGCCACCTATATCCTGAAAGACGCGCAACAGCGGGCCGAGGGCAATCCTTTTGATAATCGCAACACCATCTACGCCGGCACTGCCAACGACAATGCGCTCAACGACGGAGTCCGCCGCTACGCCGCCGATCCCGGGGCGCTCAATTACCTGCAGCGCTATTACACTCCCAGCGGCCGCCTCACCCGTCCGCTGCTGGCCATCCACACCACCTACGATCCCGTCGTTCCACCCCCGATCCTGGAGGCGTATTCGCTGCTCACTCGCCAGCGCGGAAGTGCGAAGCTGTTCGTGCAGCAATACGTGAAGCATGACGGCCATTGCAACATCAAGCCGGAAGAAATTGACCGCGGTTTCTCGGAGCTACGCCGCTGGCAAAAAACCGGCGAGCGGCCGAGTCCGGGTGGACTCCACTAAGCCGCTCGTCTCCGGACCTAGCGTTGGGCCCGGTCTTGCCGGCGAACTACTGGGGGAGGGTTGTTCGCCGCACTGTGTCATGGAGCGTGCCCTCGACAGCTCAGTTACTGCTGTTGATGCTGCTCGCTACCATGGCGAAGTGCAACGTCGTGCCAGGAGGAACGTTATCAGTCGGATCGGTGCAGAACAGGAAACCCCGCACACTTAGGTTCATTCCGTTCTGGATCCCGGCCGTGGCCTGCGTTGTGTACCGCTGGTACACGTGTACGGTTCCGGTGCCTGCGTTTATGATGCCCAGATAAGAGCTGGGGGTGAGGACCAGATCGAACTCCGCCGTCCCCGAGTCTCCTGCCTGGTAGTTCTGCACCGTTCCCTGCAAGGTTTGGCGGAGTAGTTCCACCATGTAAGGCTGGGCCTGGGCCGGATTCCCTGCGTAGTCCGGTTGCAGCGCAAAATCACTATCGATCTCGATGCGCTGACCGGCGGCGATATGGCTCTCATCAAACAGTACCGGGAGGCCGCCCATGTCCTCGTTCCCGAGATGGATGCCGTAGCCAGTGCTGCCATCCACGGCGATGCTGAGGGTAGCTCCCACCAAGGCCGAGGTCATGCTCGCCCCAATGCCATCCTCCGCCACCAGGTTCAGCAAGCCCGACGGATTATTGCCCGCCAGCGTGCCTTCCACTTCTACTCCCGTGTCAGGGAACAGGGCTCCAACTGCGCTCGCGTACAGCGTGCCATCGGTCAGGGCCCGGCCCTCAACTTCCACCAGCATGCCATTCACCGTGTCTGGAGTAGCATTGTCGAACATGGTGTTGCTGTCGATGTGCAGTACCAGGATCGATCCCGACTGCCCCACTTGCAGGCTGAGCTGATCGCTCGCAGCCCAAACTACCTGGCCCACAAGGCGCTCGACCTGGCCGGTGTTGGAGGCTAACATCGCCTGTTTCTTCGGCCCGGCATGGATCCCCGACGGCGCGGGTCCGGGTGAACTCGCGATGTCGCTCTGCCTCGCACTAAGCACCGGAGGATTCAGGGTCACCAGGTTGTTCACCGGATCCAGCTGAACGGTTTGGTTGACATCAACATCAATGGTCAGCATTGTCGGGATTTCGCCCACCGTGGCCGCCGGATTGAGCGTCAGCAGGCTGGTCAGATCCGGCGAAGCGACGTCCTTGGTCCGGACTGCGCCATTCGCATCCAGATACGTGACTCGCGCCCCGCTCACCACCATCTCCAACTGGTCGTAGGTGTCCGGAGCCACATCCGGAAGCGCGACCGGTACAAATGCATCTTCCACCCGCGTGAATTCCAGGTCGCTGGCACCGGGCAGCAGGTCTGCCGCCGCGGTCGAGTTCTTCAGCTTGATTGAGGTCACGCTGAGCCGGAAGGTGAGGATGCGATCGGTGGGCTCGGCGCCCACCCAGACCTGCACCGGGGTCGTCGCAGGCGCACTGAACAACACGCTCCCGCCGCCGTTGCCGCCGTTGTTGGCCTGGCTCGCCCCGGCGCCACCGCAGCCGGTGCTCAGAAGAAGCAACCCCATAAGTAAGGCTACTGTCAGGAAAGTAGCGCTCAGACCTTGCATGTTGTACCGATGATTGTTGGTGAACCACATAACTTTGTCCTCCCGCATAGCCTCGCAGATACCCGCACGGAGCCCGTGTGACCGGCATCACAAGCCGACATCGGAAGTAAGTAATGGGACAAATGCCACGAAGGTAACGGTACGGCCGGTGCACATGGGAAAACGCCCGAATCGGAAAAAGACCGGGCAGGCGAGAAAAGACAACAGTTGCCGGCGCGTGACTTACTAAGTGGCAGTACCGCCCCGCAAGGAGATGCAGATGGCGGCGTCTGTACCGCGCTCTACCGGTAGAGTTCCTCCAGCAGGGCGTAGGCCCGCCGCAGGTGGGGAATCACAATGCTGCCGCCCACTACCAGCGCCACATTCAGCGCTTCCTCCTGCTCAGGCCGCGTCACTCCCAGCCGGTAGGACTGGATGATGTGGTAGTGGATACAGTCATCGCAGCGCAGCCCGGCCGAGACAACCAGTCCCATCAGCTCTTTGTACTTCGCCGGGATGGCGCCTTCCAGGTAGGTGTTGTGATCAATGTTATAGAAGCGCTTGACCAGAAAGTTATCGGCCCTGTCGACGTTGGCATTCAGGCTCGCGCGGGTTTCGAGGAAGCGCCGCGCCAGGTCGCTCTTTTCGGCGACCTGCTTTTCAGTGAGTAAGTAGGTGGGTTCCTTGCGCTCGTTAGTCATACCGAAAAGGGTACCAGAAGCCTGACGTCAGACCTTGGACCTTGGCAACGCCCACGCGGGGACAACCGCCCCGGCTGTCCAGCCAGCGAGGCGGGCCAATCCCGCGAAACCCCGACCTTGCCCTGAGCGGGGCAGAAGGCGCTGTCCAGCCCGTGTGGAGACCTTGGGGGACCGGGGGGAAACGGCCCCTTTGTTTTCAGAGACCACATAGGAGGAGGGGGTAACCCAAGCGTCAAATGCACCGGAAAGGGTGCGACCGGTCCTGGCCTGACACTCGCATAGACAGGCGGCTGTCCCCGCGGCTTCCCCTTTTCCCCGGCTTCGGTTTATAGTTCAATCCGGTTTTTTCGGAGGCCCTTATGTCTACCCAGACCCGAGCGGAAGCAAAAGCCAAGAGTTTCGGTGAAAACCTGGAGAGCGATCTGGCCCTGGAATTCTTGCGCGTGGTGGAGAATGCCGCCATCGCGTCGGCCCACACCATGGGCCAGGGCGACCGCAAGTTTGCCGACCACGTCGCTACCGAAGCCATGCGTCACACCATGGACACCGTGCCCATGCACGGCACCATCGTGATTGGCGAGGGCGAGCGCGACGAGGCGCCCATGCTCTACATCGGTGAGAAAGTCGGCGGCGAGTTTCCAGACGGCCAAGCCGTTCCCGAGGTGGACATTGCTGTGGATCCGCTGGAAGGCACCAACCTGTGCGCCACTGGAGCACCTGGGGCGATCACTGTGCTGGCCGCCTCGGAAAAAGGCGGCCTGCTGAACGCTCCCGACTGTTACATGGAAAAGATTGTCGTCGGGCCATCGTGCAAGGGCGCGGTGGAGATGGACGCACCCGTGGCCGACAACCTGAAGAATATCGCCAAGCGCATGGGCCGCGACGTCGAGGACCTGGTGGTGATCGTGCTCGACCGTCCGCGCCACGAAAAGCTTATCGCCGACATTCGCGCGGCCGGAGCGCGCATCAAGCTGATTGGCGATGGCGACCTTTCGGCGGGTATCGCTTCTGCCGTTATCGGCACAGGGGTACACGCGGTCATGGGTTCGGGAGGGGCGCCCGAAGGCGTCATCACCGCAGCGGCTATCCGCTGTCTCAACGGCTACATGCTGGGACGGCTGGTCATCAATAAGCCGGAACTGGAAGAGCGCATCGCCCGCATGGGGATCAAGGACGGCAAGAAAATCTACGAGGCCGAAGACCTGGCGCCCGGCAAACAGCTCATCTTCGCCGCCACCGGCGTGACCGACGGGGCGCTGATGCGCGGGGTGCGCTTCTTCGGCGAAGGCACCCGGACGTCCTCGGTGATCATGACCCTGCGCACCGGCAAAGTGCGGTTTATCGACAGCATCCACCTGGAGAAGGGTCCGGATGTGAAGGTGAGGTTCGCGTAAGGGCAGTCGCTGGTCGTTAGTCGTTGGTCGCTGGTTTGGTTGACAGAGAAGGTAATATCCCGGGATCTCCCATGCTGCGAATTGCTCCTGCGCTCTGCTGGATCGTCCTGGTCACCGCGCTGGCCCTATCGGCCGAGAACCCAAAGACTCCCGATCCCTGGGCGCCATGGCGGTTTCTGGTGGGTGAATGGGTTGGGGAAGGAGGCGGGGGACCCGGCCAAGGTACCGGTGGTTTCTCGTTCCAATTCGATCTTGGGGAAAACATTCTGGTGCGCAAGAACTACGCTGACTATCCACCTGCCAACGGCAAGCCTGCGTACCATCACGACGATTTGACCATCCTCTACCTGGAGAATGGCGCAATGAAAGCCATATTCTTCGACGGCGAGGGACACGTGATTCATTACACTGCCACGGCTTCACTCGACGGGAAGACGCTCACGTGGTTGAGCGAGGCTGTGTCGGGGACGCCGCGCTATCGCTTCACCTATCAGAAAACCGGCGCTGATACTCTGGGCCTGAAGTTTGAGATTGCGCCGCCCGACAAACCGGAGGCGTTCGCTGCCTATATTACGGCGAGCGCCCGGCGAAAAAAGTGATTTGTGGAATCTGCCGCTCAATAGCTGCCCGGGGTCGGCGGCCAATCCTGGGAGAAGCCGGGGAACAGGTTCACGGTCTTTACCGCTCGCTTGATGCCGTCGTGCACGACGATGGTGTGGGGCTTGCGGTCAGCCCCGTATCCTTCCCACAGCGATACGCCGGCCCAGGCGCCGTCCTTTCGCAGTACGTAGTAGGTCATGTCCATGAAGCGCAGGCGGTCCAGATCGTTGTCGTAGGCATGGGCGATGCGTTTGAGCGCATCCGTCCCGGCTTCGAGCGGCGACATGCCATGGCGCATGTTTTCGATGATGGTGTGGGCGCCGACCACCTTGATATTCTCTTCCCCGCTACCCGTGGCGCCGGCCGAGCCCACGTCCGGGTCGGAGTAGCAGCCTGCGCCGATGATGGGAGAGTCGCCCACGCGGCCCGGGACCTTCCACGCCAGCCCGCTGGTGGTGGTACAACCGGAGATTTCGCCCTTCTCGTTCAATGCGGAGCAGTGGATGGTGCCGGTAGGTGGGAACAGCACTTTGTGGATGGCGTCGCGCCGCATCTCCGGGGGGATCCCGATCTCCGCGGCCACTACATCCATACGTTGCATTCGTAACTGCCATTCTCCGACCCGCGGTGGGGCCTCGAAACGCTTCTTCCAGTTGGGATCGGCCAGTCCGGGTCCCCACCAGTCGGAATGCGTCTCCTTGTAGAGCAGCCAGACTTTGCGCGAGTGCTCGGTCAGCAGATCCTCGCGGGGAAAGCCCTGGGCTACGGCGAAGCGTTCGGCGCCTTCGCCCACCAGCATGACGTGTCCACTGTGCTCCATGACGGCCTTGGCCACCAGCGAGACGTTCTTGATGTTGCGGACGCCGCCGACGGAGCCGGCGCGCCGCGTGGGCCCGTGCATGCAGCAGGCATCGAGTTCGACCACGCCGTCCTCGTTGGGCAGGCCGCCGAGGCCGACGCTGTCGTCATGGGGATCGTCTTCCGGGCCGCGCACCACGCGCAGTGCGGCATCCAGTGTGTCGGCGCCGCCACGCAGCATGTTGAAGGCCTCGTCGATATAGTTGTAGCCATTATGGGCGGTGATGATGGTGGGCCGCTTGCCGGCTGGGTTTGCCGCGGTTCTGGATGACTGTTCGTTGGTTTCCTGGCCCCGCAGTCCAAGGGACAGCGAGCCGACCACCGCAGTGGTAAGAAATTCGCGGCGCGAGAAACTCATGCCACCCTCCTGAGATGAATGCGCTGAAACGCCCGCCAGCATAGCATGAGCGGCTGTGTCTACTCCTGATTGACAGGGGTGGTTGGGGCCAGGAAGCGTGATCGTACGCCGAATCCCCTTCGACTTCGCTCAGGGCGGGCTTTCACCGGGCTGAAGCCACGGTTCAGGACGACGCCGAGAGAGCAAGGGGGGCAAGAAATAAGGCCCGCGGGGCGGGCCCTTCCAATCCAAGTGCGAGCCTAAGCCACTGCGACGTTGCCCCTGGTCTGGTCGGCGCGGAAGCGCAACAGGGCGGCGATATTCCCCGCCTGGTCGAACTCGGCGTCGTCCTTCACATAGAGCAACTCGATGTCCAGCCGAATGGCGTTGGCAATAATGGCATCGCAGACGTCGTCCATCTCACGAGTCTCACGGCCACAGGCGGGACAGAGGCGGACCATGTGGCAATCCAGATGACCGCAACCCGTGCACTCCACCGCATGGGCTTTGTAGCCATCGCCGATCAGCAGGGTTTGCACCTCCCCCAGTTCCAGCGAGCGCAACACCCGCCGCAGGCCGGTGACGCCGTGGTGGTTGCTCTTGGCCTGGTTGAGTACTTCGCGGACGAGGCTTAGCCGGCGCTGAGCGGTGGCCTCAAGCATGATCCGCGAGGCATGCTCTCGGATGTGGTCGTTGGTGGCGGTGGAGACATCGGTGGAGAAACGTCCCAGGAGCCGTTGCTTCACGTAGGGATGCAGGTGGGGCTCGAATTCGGGCCAGTGGTTGTCCTGGCAACCCAGGATGAGCTTCTCCCAGCCGCCTTTGTCGGCTTCGTCTTTGAGCCGCTGGGCGACGTACTTGAAGTGATGCAGGGCCTCATCGTCCACCCGGCGCTCGGCGTGGCCGGCATCGTATCCGTTAAAGCCGTCGCTACGGCCGCGCCGCGGCACCGCATGGAAGAGTCCTTCGCGTTCTTTGAGCTCGTCCAGCCGGAAGTCGAACAAGCGCGCACGCTGCCGGCTGACCAACGCGACGGCCACGCGCGGCTGCGCGCCCAGCAGCAAAGCCAGCGGCTTCAGGTGGAAACGCCGGTTTACAAACAACTGCGTGCCCGGCAGTTGTGGCGGCAGGTCAAACTCGCGCCAGAAATTGCGGCTGCCGCAGGCGAATACCGCTTTGGCCCGCGCCTGGTTGCCGTGCAGGCCTTCTGCCAAGGCCAGAATGCGGTGCAGATCGGCCCGCGCGGCGCTGTTTTTGCCGCCTTTCTCCGCCTCGCGCAGGGCGCCGCGCACCAGGTCCTTGGCCAGAATCGCCTCTTCCCGATGCGATTTGTTCTGTGGAGTCCGCGGCTGAAAATAGAAGCTCAGCGTGCAGCCGGGTTCGTCGTCGAAGTGGAATTGAGCCAGCTCACGGATACCTTCGCGGGTGATCATCACGATTTCTCCTGAGTGCTGTAGTTCAAGCTAACCTTTACCAGTCTCCTGGAGCGTCTTGTCCTTGAAGCGGTTGGCAAGGGGCGGCGAGCGGCGCAGATGTTCGCGGGCGGCAGCAATGGAAGAGCGCACCTCATCCGGCTTGCGGTCCGTAATGGCAGAGATCTCCTCCACCGAAAAGCCCTCGATGCCGTGCAGGATAAAGGCCTCCCGGTCGACATGGCGGGCAGCCCCGAGCGCATATTGCACCAGGGAGACCATCTCGTCGGAGGAGGCGATGTCTTCCGGCGTGGCGGTGCGGCGGTCGGCGATTACGTTCTCCCCGGTCAAGGTCTCATCCGGCTGGTGGAACTGCAATTCGGCCTCGTCGCTGGCCCGCACATTCGGCCTGCGAGCGGAGTCTTCCAGGTGAACCGACGAACCCATCTCCTGACTGCGCGCGGTCAGATCGTTCAGCGCCCGCATTGCCTGCCGGTAAAGCCAGGGTTCCAGCGCCAGGCGCTCAGGCTTTTCGCTGCCATCGCCCAAAGCCCGGACCACGGCCTCATCCACTACCTCTTCTTTGGTGACGGCATCGGGCGGAATCTGCTCCGCGGCCTCGCGGAAGTAGAGCTCGCGCTCCACAAAGAGTTCCAGGCGGGCCAAGTTGGCGTTCACATAGGAACGGATGTCATCCGAAGAGACCATAGTCGGCTGCACGGCCGCAATAGTCTCCTCAAACGGGACCTGCGGCTCGGGCCGGACATTGGCCACCCCTCGCCAGCGCGGCCACTTGTGCGTACTGCGCAGCATGTCCTTGTGCTTGTTGATCTGTTGCAGCAGATCGTCAAAGGCCCCTTTCACCGCTGCGGAAGGCGTGGACGCCGACTGTTCCACCGCCATCTGCCCGGAGGGCAGGCGGAGGTTCAAGGAAACGGTGGTACCCTCGCGCGGCGAGTTCTGCTCCACCACACCCTTCAGGTGGACCAGTTCGGGACGGAAGACCTGCAGCCGTTTGCGCAGCTTCTCAATCAGGTGGTTGATATCTTTATCGAGGCCAGGATTCTTTGGAATCTTGTAGCTGATGTGGACGTTCATGCACGCCTCGGAAACGGGGAGCGGAGCCCGTGAAGCTTCCTTGCTACAAACTGATTCTACACCCGCCGGGAAAAGGCAAGCACAAATTCCAGGGCACATGGACACATGGGCGAAGGGGGTGTGACGTATGCACTTGCGGAGCGGGACTAGACGGCTACGGTGATTGAGGTCTCGATCATGTCACGGGGCGATGAAGGGCAGTGCGTTCGAAAGAGGCCTCCCCGGAGTGTATGTACATATATATTGACAACACGTTTGGGGACGCGCTATGCTTGCAATGTGTGCGGCGGCGCCCATGCGCTTTGAATGGGACGAGGACAAGAACCGGCTGAATCTCCGGAAGCACCAGGTTCGCTTCGCGAGACTGCGGTTCGAGTCTTCGACGATCCCTGTGCTCTGACGCAACGCGACGAAACCGCGCACGAGGAAGAACGTTGGATGACCCTCGGAGCTATCGGGCCGGGAGCGATCTTGCTGGTCGTGCACACCTGGCTTGAAAAAAATGGAGAGGAAGTGATCCGCATTATTTCAGCGCGCGCGGCTGGGGCACGCGAGAGGAGAAGCTATGAGGAGGCTCACCAAGGAGCAAAGGAAAGATATCGCCGTCATCGCGGCGAGGAAGGACGAAGATATTGACTTCTCTGATATCCCGGAAGTTGTCGATTGGAGCGGCGCCGAGATCGGCAAGTTCTACCGTCCGCCCAAGAAACCGGTGACCATGCGCCTTGACGCGGATATTGTTGAGTGGCTCAAGGGGTACGGCAAGGGCTATCAGACCAGGGCAAATTTGCTGTTAAGGCATGCCATGGTGAGTTCCAGAGGGAGAGGCGGTGACGAGGCGTCCCGGATACAGCGGAGGAGGCGGAGCAGAGCGCATGGTGCCAGCTAAGGCAGTACTTGTTGACTTGAGTGTCCGCCGCCTTGAGTGTTCTTGAGAGGGATCCGTTTCCCTATTCAGATGTCGCGCCCCGCACTTACGAGGACTAACGCGGTGGAAATTGCCTACACCGCGACGGTGACCGAGGTCTCGGTGCGGGTGACGGGTCGGTAAAGCGTATCGCGCTCGACAGGCTCGCGGCCGGCGTCTTTGATCAGGCGGATGAGTTCCTGGCGCCGCATGCCTTGCGGGGTGGTGGCGCCGGCGTCGTGGTAGATCTTTTCTTCAATGACCGTCCCGTCAATGTCATCCGCTCCAAAGCGGAGCGAGATCTGGGCGATCTTGGGGGTCATCATTTGCCAGTACGCCTTGATGTGCGGGAAGTTGTCTAGCACCAGGCGGCCGACAGCGATTTGCCGAATGTCCAGCATGCCGGTGGTGGTGGAGAGATGCTGCAAGGGTGTGTTGGCTGGATGGAAGGCCAGAGGAATATAGGTCTGGAACCCTCCGGTTTCATCCTGCAGGGCGCGTAGCTTGAGCAGGTGGTCCACCCGGTCTTCGTCGTTCTCCACGTGGCCGTAGAGCATGGTGGCATTCGACTTCAGCCCAAGTTGGTGGGCTGTGCGGGCCGTCTCCAGCCACTGGTCGCCGTCTATCTTGTGATCGCAGATGATGTGCCGCACACGGTCAGCGAATATCTCGGCGCCGCCGCCGGGGAGCGAATCTACGCCCGAGGCCTTCAACTGCGCCAGAGTCTCACGAATGGAAAGCTTGGCGCGTTTGGACAGATACGCTACCTCGACCATGGTGAAGGCCTTCAGGTGGACTTGCGGGAAGCGCTGCTTCAAGCCCGAGCACAGGTCGAGGAAGTACTGGAACGGCAGGTCGGGATGCAGCCCGCCCACGATGTGAAATTCGGTCACCGCATCGGTGTAGCCGGAAGCTGCGGTCTGGAATGCTTCTTCCAGCGCCATGGTGTATGCGCCAGGGGCGTCCTTCTTCCGCCCGAAGGCGCACAAGCGGCACGCCGCCACGCAAACGTTGGTGGGATTGATGTGGCGGTTGACGTTGAAGTAGGTCTTGTTGCCGTGGAGGCGCTCACGCACCGAGTTGGCCAGCCAGCCCACGGCGAGAATGTCGCCGCTGCGGTAGAGGGTAAGAGCATCGTCCGCGTCCAGGCGCTGGCCGGCACGGACCTTGGCGTGAATTGGCTCGAGCCGCGGGTCGTCGGTCTGGGATGGGTGCGCGTTCAGCATTGCTGTGATCATATCGCAGGAAAGTTGTGGCGTCACAGATCGAGCTACCAAGGAATCACTAGACGCCTCCCAATTTCTTTTTCGCCAGCGGGCGGGCAAAGGCGTTCGTGGGATTATGCGCGTTCGAGGTCAGCACCTTTTGGTAGTACTCCATTGCCTGCGCCTGGTCTCCTGATTTTTCGTACGCCTGTGCGAGCAGGCTCAGGATGAAAGGGTCGCGCTGGTTGGCTTTCTGCAGGTCTGCGATGGCCGTCTTGTAGTCTCCGCCATAGAAGGCGACGTACCCAGTCAGATAGGGAAAGAATACGGCCTGGTCGGGGTTGTTGGCTTTGTCGAGCGCTGATTTGGCGGCGGCCACGTGCTTCTGGGCTTCTTCGCGCTGGCTACGGCGAGCGGCGATGCGGGCCTGGGCGTGCTCCCAGCGGAAAGCCCACAGATTCTTTTCAGCGTCGTTCATGTCGGGCTTGCGGAGCGCGGTGTCATAGCCGGTCTTGTACCACTTGAAGGCGCTGTCGAAGTCGCTTGACTCAAGATCGATGCGGGCGAGTTCGTTAGCGATTTCGGCCGCGCCGGCAAAATCCTGCTTGGCCAGGCGCGCGTCGAAGACCTGCTGCTCGTACTTTTCGGCCTCGTCGGCATTGCCTTCGAACGCATACGACATTGCCATCGCCCGCAACGCTTGTGCCTTCGTTTCAGGCGAGGCCAACTCAATCGCCCGGTTCAAGTGTTGGCGGGCCTCCTGATACTCCCCCTTCAGGTCCAAGGCTACGCCTGACGCCAGGTGCGCCTCGTACAGATTCGGGGACAACTGCAGCGCCTGGCGGTATAGAGCGAGCGCTTCGTCTTGCTTCCCTTCACTATTCAGTTCTTGACCCTGCTTCACCAGGGCCATCGGGTCACTGGTGTTGCTCTGGGAAGCTGCGCCGGTTACCGATTGTGCTGCCAGCATCGCGCCGGAAAGCAGGCAGGCGACGATGGTCAGACGAGAAATGCTAATCGTGAGATCCATGGGCGCGATTATGGCATATCGCGAGGTTACAGTTTGAAGTTTGCCTGCGGGACGGCGCGATCGGATTCCTCGGCCGCGAACATGGCGGCCGGAGAGAAGCCGAGGGCCCCGGCGAAGAGGTTGCGCGGGAAGCTGGCGACGGCGGTGTTGTACTCGAGCACCGTGTCGTTGTAGTGCTGGCGGGCGAAGGCAATCCGGTTCTCAGTCGAAGTGAGTTGCTCCTGGAGCAGTTGCATATTTTCCGCCGCGCGCAACGCAGGATAGCGCTCGGCGACCGCGAACAGATTGCCGATTGCGCCGCCCAGTTGCATCTCGGCGGAAGCCCGAGCGGCAACATTGGCGCCGGCAGAGATTGCCTGAGTTCGGGCTTGAGTGACCGCCTCCAGCGTCTCGCGTTCGTGAGCGATGTAGCCGCGGGCGGATTCCACCAGGTTGGGCACCAGGTCGTGGCGGCGTTTGAGTTGGACGTCGATGTCGGCCCATCCGCTTTGTACCCGGTTCCGGCGGACGACCAGCCCGTTGTAGAGCATCCCGACCAGCAGCACTGCGGCAATCGCCACCGCGAGCACGGCGTAAGACAGTTCCAAGTTCCCTCCGAGTTCGCCGGGCGCTCACCGGTGCGCCAGCAAACCAAATAATGCGTGGATGGCGAACAACCATAGTGCCAGGAACAAGAGGTTGAGCATTATCATCATCGCGACTACCACCAGCATCAGTGCGGCCGCGGCCAGCGCGAGCGGCCCCAGGATCAGCACGGCGATGGTGGTCCCAATGATTTTGGTTGCGGACCACTTCTGCGATGCGCCCCAGTCCACGTGGGCGCCCATGCGCTCCAGGCGCTGCAGCCGCCGTTTCAGGGAAGGATGAAACGAGACGATGCTTTCCGCCTGGAAGCCAGTCCGTTTCTGGACTCCCTGGCCATGGCGGCTCATGCTTTCCTGCTGGTTCTGCAGGCGGGCAATGGCAGCTGGGTCCCCGCGCAACGCGGCGGTCAGGTCGGCGGGATCGGGCAGGCTCTGAGCAATCGGGCCGGGAACAAGAGTCGAGATGACGCCGTGAAATGCCGTCATCCTTGCCAGGGCCGTGGCATCTCCGCCTACTGCAGCTCGCTGGGTGCTGATGAGTTCGGCACAGCAGCGCACGTAGTCTCCCGTAGTGTAGGCAGACTTGGCGGGCCCGACGGGAGCGCTTTCTGCCCAGGCGCGGGCCACCAGGCGCATCTGTTCTCCCGTGGGTTTGTCTTGACGGACGCTGGTATCCCGGCCGGGGCTGACTACGAACAAGTGCGAAGCCCATATCCCGCCGGGAATCGCGGTCTCGTCCTGGGTCAAATTGCGCAGCGCACCGGCGAGGCCATCCGGGTTGCGCGTGAACTGGACGGCGCTGGCATCGGCCAGATAGCGGCGCGAGCGCCACAGCAGCGCCATACACGGCCCCAGCAGGGCGGTGAGGAAAAACCACAGGGTGAACTTGATGGCGGCGTTGGTGAAAAAGATCGGAAAGAAAACGAAAACCAGCAACTTGTGGATGGGTCCTCGCCGGGTGCCTGAGTCGAAGAAGCGATCAATGTCATCGGATTGCAGATCGAGGTCTCCGGTCAGCAGGGCGGCGATGCCTTCGGCCTCGGCTGGGGTTCCGCTCGCGCCTCGGCCAAAGGCGTAACGAACGATGCGCCACAACGTCCCGCGGGCATGTGGTCCGAAGGGAGCGTTGATGAGCGTGCCGAGCAGGCCGCAGGTTTCAAAGACAGTGGTGACGGCGAATGCGATGCCCAAGTCTCCATTGCCCACCGATCCGATGAGGTGGGCCAGCAAGCCCTGCATTTGGTCGCGGTCCAGGTCGTCCAGCAGGCGGCGGGAAACTACAATGCGAGCATCGGCGGGGGAGTTGCCGATGGCGGCGGCGTTAGCGCCCGGCGAATCCATCAGCATGACCCGGGGAGCGGGCAGGCCGGCGGCAATGGCCATTTCCTGCACCACGTTGGCGAGTTGGAGTTCGCGCAGATCGTGCGGATTGGGTTCGCGGGCGTTGAGCGTAGTCAGCGCGCCGCCCACTCCGGCGCGCCGGAACAGGGCCAGAATCGCCATCCATAAGGCGAGTGCGATCACCATTCCCGGAACCAGCAGCACGCCGAGGCCGATCCCCAGCAGTTGCGGATCGAGGGGCTTGTTGTTGAACAAGTAATCGCCAACGCGGACGGCGAGGTAGGCCACCTCTTTCATGGTGTCCCAGAATCCGGGCGGAAGTGGAGTGAAGTAGCTGACCACGTCAGCGGTGATGAGAGTGCCGGCGTAGAACAGCGGCGTCAGCACCAGGGTGAGGGGAATGCCCATCGCCAGGGCAGTCAGGACGCAAAGAGCCGTCATCCGCCATGTGGCGTGGCGGTTCTTGCGCTGCGCGGCGAAAAAACTCTCGCGGTCACGGGGACCGAGGGGCGGCGAAACGCCAGGTTCGGGACTCACGGGCGAACCAGCTTATGCGGTCGGGGGCGCAGAAGGCAAGGGCGCTTACGCGGTTCTGTTGAAACTTTGATAGCGTTGGCCTCGTGGCGGTTGTCCGGAGGCAATCCCCGACTTCACCGTGGCCGGCGGGACGCCGGCGCTACGGCTGTGGGTTCAATGTTATCTTTGTGCAGTATTCATGGACATTCTCAAACAGCTTTTCGAACAGCATTTCCACGCGCCGGTCGAGCGGGTGCAGGCGCTGCAGGGCCAGCTCGGTGGTTCGGGGCGGAATATTCTCCGGCTGGCCGGCGAAAAGCTCAGCGCGATTGGTGTTTTGTACGACGTGCGCGAAGAGAACTTGGCGTTCCTGGAATTTTCCCGGCATTTTCGCCGACATGGTCTGCCGGTGCCGGAGATCTATGCGGAAGATTTGAGCCACGGTGCTTATCTGGAAGAAGACCTGGGGGATACGACCCTTTTTGAGTTTCTCTCAAGAAATCGTGCCGGAGATAAGATTGCGCACGAGGCGGCGGAAGCCTATCGGAAAGTGGTGGAAGTGCTGCCCCGCTTTCAGGTCGAAGCCGGCCGCGATTTGAATTACAAGGTGTGCTATCCGCGAGGCAGCTTCGATCGCCAGTCCATTGCCTGGGATTTGAACTATTTCAAGTATTACTTTCTCCGGCTGGCCGGTGTGCCCTTCAATGAACAGGCGCTGGAACAAGACTTTGGCCGGTTGACCAAGTTCCTGTTGAACGCCAGCCGTGATTATTTTCTTTATCGGGATTTCCAGTCACGCAACGTCATGTTACGCGACGGGCAGCCATTTTTCGTGGACTATCAAGGCGGCCGCAAGGGCGCTCTGCAATACGACATCGCTTCCCTTTTGTACGATGCCAAAGCCGATCTGCCGCCGGCGTTGCGTCAGCAATTGCTCGATCACTATCTCGACAACCTTGCCGGGTTCGTCGAAGGTGGGCGCGAAGCGTTCATGCAGCACTACTACGCGTATGTTTACGTGCGCATCATGCAGGCGATGGGGGCGTATGGCTTTCGCGGCTTTTATGAGCGCAAGCCTCATTTCCTGCAAAGCGTGCCGTACGCGCTGAACAACTTACGCTGGCTGCTGGCCAATGTCGAGTTGCCGATCGCGCTGCCGTCGCTGATGAGCGCCTTCAGGAGCATGGTGGACTCGGAGAGGTTGCAGGGGCTGAGTTCAGAAATGGTGGTTCGGGAGAAAACGCGGGATCTGGCTTCTGAGGCCGAGAAGTTGACAGTGCGGGTGTTCAGTTTTTCATTTCATCAAGGACTGCCCAAAGACGAGAGCGGACATGGCGGCGGATTCCTTTTTGATGCGCGCAGCCTTCCAAATCCCGGGCGGGAAGAGCGGTTCAAAGCTTTCACGGGAAAGGACGAGCCGGTCATCGCCTATCTCAATCAGCAAGAGAGCGTGGGCCAGTTTCTCGCCAGCGTCCGGTCGCTGGTGGATGCCAGCGTGAGCAACTATCAAAGTCGCGGCTTCAGAAATTTGATGGTGTCTTTCGGCTGCACCGGCGGTCAGCACCGCTCGGTGTATCTGGCGGAGCAATTGGCGAAACATCTGCGCGACCGGAACGGGGTGGAGGTGGTGGTGCGGCATCTGGAGCTGGAGAAGATGGGTAAATGAAAGCGATGATTCTGGCCGCCGGCCTGGGTACGCGCTTGCGGCCACTCACCGACAGTCGGCCCAAGGCGCTGGTGGAAGTCGCTGGCCGCACTCTGCTGGAGATCGCCCTCTCTCGCTTGCACGCCTTTGGGATTTCCGAAGTGATTGTCAACGTCCATCACTTTGCCGACATGGTGGTCGAGTATCTGAAGGCGAACGACAACTTCGGCATGCGGATTGAAGTTTCCCGCGAGGAGGACTTGCTCGACACCGGCGGCGGGCTGAAAAAGGCTGCCTGGTTGTTCTTAGAGGATGACAAAGGTCGTGATGAGCCGTTCATTGTGCACAATGTTGATGTCATCAGCACCATTGATCTGGGGCAGATGGTGAGGTTTCATACTGAACATCAGGCGCTCGCCACATTGGCGGTGCAGGACCGGGAGACGGCTCGATACCTGCTGTTCGACCAGCAAGGTCAGCTTTGCGGGCGGCGATCGGGGAGCGATCAGAAAAGTGAATTGGTTCGATCTTCACCGCAGGTGCAGGCGCTGGCTTTTTGCGGCATGCACGTCATTTCCCCTCGCCTGTTTGCGATGATGAGGGACGAGGGCGCTTTCTCCATCATTCCCTCCTATCTGCAGCTCGCTGCCCAGGGAGAAAACATTCTCGCTTTTCGCGCCGACGAGTATTATTGGCGTGATCTCGGCAGGCCGGACCACGTGATGCAGGCCGCTCAGGAGTTGAAGCAAGGAACTCTTTTCTGAGGAGAACCGGTTTATGGCAAAGAAAACAGGAATGAGTGATTCTTCCCTCTGGATCGTCGCGGTCGTGTTGTTGGCAGTTGCGGTGTGGATGTATTTCAAGTAAACCGGCGTGAATGCTGCTCTAGGCAGAGCGTTCGCCAGGGGGTCGTCTCTGTTGTAATCGTGTTTACAGCAACCTGTGGACCCGGTGGCCCAGCAGCGCAGCTTAGCCGGTAGAATCGCACATATCTGCTCAGGTCATGATGCCTTTGCGCCCCAAACTGAGTTTCACCGCGATGTCCACCGCCCTCTTGCTTTCAACCGTGGCGCTCCCGGTTTCGGTGATTGCCTTTGCAGTCTTGTATGCCAACAATGACTCGTTTTGGCCGGTGCTTTGGTTGGGAGCTCTGCTTCCCACAATCTGGGTCGCTGCAGCTGCCCTTAGCATCAGAGATGCAATCAAGGGTCGTTCATGGCGACAAGTAGCCGGGGTTGTGGCGCTACTCGCGCCAACGGCGCTTCTCGTCCACACCATGCTCAGTCCCCGATTCTTGGAACGCCAGCTATTCTCGTTTCGCCCTCTCACAACCCCCTCACTGCCTACCACGGGGTTTGTATTCATGCAGATGTTTACGGTCTGCGCTCAAGGATCGCCTTGCAGTTCGCATGACGCGGTGACTGCAACTCAGACTTTCAGACTCGCGAAGGTACCCGACGGATGTTGTTCTCTACAGGTCATAAATGGTCAGGGCGCTAAACACAAGGTAGAGGCATTTCACGTCGTTCTGAATGGAAAGGAGGTCAAGCTGCCGACGGGCGATGCATTGCAGGTCGCAGTCGTGGAATTAAGTACCGAAAACAAAATCAGTGTCGAAACGACCGGTGCCCCCGACGCTCGCATTTATGTCTTCATTTCCCACACCATCAAGAGGGACGCACCACCTACATAGCCACGAGTCTGCCTCTCTCCGGCGTTCTTAAAGTCGGTTGTTACTCACCTTCCCACCAGCAAGTCCGCCGCGACGAAGCAGAAAAACACCACCGAAATCACGCCATTCATGGTGAAGAAAGCAGCATTCAGCCGGGAGAGATCGTGGGCTGAGACCAGGGAGTGTTCGTAGGCCAGCAGCAGCGCCACTACCGCGACTCCAGCCATCACCAGCTTGCCCAATGCGAAGGTCGGCACCAGGGTCAGCAATAACAGCAGCATAAGGACGTGCAAGGCGCGGGCGATCCAGAGCGATTGGGCGATACCGAAATGGCGCGGGACGGAGTGCAGCTCGGCTTGCTGGTCGAATTCGAAGTCCTGGCAGGCGTAGAGCACGTCGAATCCGCCCACCCAGAAGGTCACGGCGGCGGTGAGCAGCAGAATGCGTGGATCAAAGGAGCCGCGTACCGCGATCCAGGCAGCCGTCGGCGCGATGCCCAGGGCGAATCCCAGCATCAGGTGCGACCAGCGGGTGAAGCGTTTGGTGTAGGAGTAGAGCAGCACCACGGCCAGTGCGACCGGCGACAGAAGCAGGGTCAGGCGGTTCAGTTGCCAGGCGGCGAGCACGAACACTGCGCAGGAAACCGTGACGAACGCCGCCACGAAACGCGGTGACAACGTGCCCGACGGTAAGGCGCGGGTGCGGGTACGGGGATTGGCGGCGTCAATCGAGGCGTCGGCGAGGCGGTTGAAGGCCATGGCTGCCGAGCGCGCCGCCACCATGGCGACAACAATCCACGCCAGTTGATGCGCGGTCGGCAGGCCGTTTGCCGCCAGCATGGCGCCGCACAAGGCAAAGGGGAGCGCAAACACGGAGTGCTCCCACTTGATCATCTCCAGAGTGATGCGCAGGTTGTGCACGAGGGCCACGGGGAGATTCTAAGCTATCAGAAGGGATGTGGCTTCGGTGCGCCACGGATCTTCGCTCTTGCATGCCGCGGCGTACACCGCACGACAGCCCTTCTGTCGTCCCTGAAGGGACTGAGCACGCGGGTCCGCTGGCAACCCCGGGCTCACGCCCGGGGCTAAGTTCTGTCGCCGCTCCGCGGCTGGATTGCAGATGGTTCCACCTTCCGTGCCTCCCAAGACCTAGCCCCACGGGACCGTCTGATTTCCCTTGTCAGGCGAATCACTTCCCTTTCTTGCCTGGCACCATCAGGTTGTTGGTGACACTGAAGACGTTGGGCACCGAGTTGGCACGGACCCCTGCGAGCTGTTTGTCGAGCTGGCTATTCACCACGCCCTCAAGCGTCACGTGGCCATTGTCTACAATGATGCGGATGGGCTTCTGGGGATCGATGGCGTACTTGCGCAAGGTCGAATCGCCGTAAATCGCGCGGGCGATGCGGATGCGCAGGTCGTCGTCGAAGCCTGAGGTGGGTAAGACATTGATCTCGTCAATCACGTCCTTCACGCCGGGTGTGGTTTCGACAATCGCAATCGCGGAGTCGCGGCTGGGGTAATCGTGCACGTCGCCGCTCACCGTGACTACGCCGTTCTCCACCTTCAGCCCCAAACTGTTGAACATGATCCCGAAGCCGATGCGGTCATAGCGCAGCTTGTCGGCCAGCTTGCTTTGCAGTTCGGCATCGGCCACGTTGCCCTCGACCTGGACCTGGTTGCGCACGCCTTCTGCGTGCTCGATCCGGTTTACCTTGCGGGCCACGTCGGCTTTATCGATATAGAGCTTCACCGAGCCCTGCAGGGTGACAATGCCATCTTCGGTGGTGGCGGAGATGCCTTTCCATTTGTCTTTTGAACCAAGGAGCTTGGTGACCTGCTGCTGGATCTGCTGGTCGTAGCGGCCGGTGGAGGTCGCTGTTGTGCGGGGGTTGGGCTGCTGGGTGTCAGGTTGTTGCGCCCATACCGGAACAGCCAAAAGGGGCGCGAGCAGCAAGCCCAAGTACAGCCGGTTGATCGTCTTCATTTTCTTGTCCTCCATTCGTGATTCCATGGGGGCCCAAAACTGGTTCGGCCGACATGCTGACAGCGTTCGGCATCCTGGCCGTCGACCGTCGGACCTTGGACTCATCGCAGGACGAGCCTTGCCCCGGATGCGGGGGCGAGGACGCCCCCGCGACAGCCGGCGAGACGCCGGCGCTACTGCCTTCAGCGCGCTGCCACACTCACGGGTTTCGAACACACTCCTTCTATTTGGATGTATCAGGCGCGGAAATCGTTTCCGCTTACCAGCCCGAACCGTATCCCTGGTCACCGATCAGCGGGACGAAGCGGCAACCCTCCAGGGTTTCGACCACGGGACGGCCTTGCAGCTTGCGCACCAACTGCAGTTCCTGCACGTCGGCGGGACCGACGGGGATCACCATGCGCCCGCCTTCCCGCAACTGTTCCAGGAGAGACTTTGGGATCTGGGGCGCGGCCGCCGAGACGACAACGGCGTCGAAAGGCGCCAGCGCGGGCAGCCCCTCGCTGCCGTCGCCCACGATGACGTTCACATTGGAATAGCCTAGCCGCAGCAGGGTGGCTTCGGCGAGGTGTGCAAGAGCCTCGTGCCGCTCCATCGAGTAAACCTGCTCGGTGAGTTCAGCGAGCAGAGCTGTCTGGTATCCCGAACCGGTTCCGATCTCCAGCACGGTGTCGAAGGGCTGCAGATCGAGCGCATCCAGAGTGACCGCGACGATGTAAGGTTGGGATACGGTCTGACCGTGGCCGATGGGGATGGGATGATCTTCGTAGGCCTGTTCCCAATACGGTGCGGCGACGAACTCGTGCCGGGGAACCCGGGCCATAGCATCCAGCACCCGCAAGTCGCGAATGCCACGGTCGCGCAGTTGGTGCTCCACCATCTTCTGGCGCTCGGCCACAAAGCGATCGGGCTGGACTTCCGCGGGCATGTCTAGATTGTAGCTCCGGCGTGCGCCCAAGGGGGCTGGGGAAGAGAGCACAAACAAGCACCTCAGTGGCTAAAGCCTTGCTTGATTTCCGGGGCGGTTATCGCAGCGCTGAAAGGCTGCGCCACCCAAAATCACCTCTTCCGCAGCCTGCTGGGGCCTCCGGGTGGCGAACGGTCGAGAGGGGCAGCGGGACGCCGGCACTACGGAAAATCTATTTGTGGCGCCGCCGGATTCTTACGTCGAAGCTGACCACGCCGTTCTGGTCGCGGATGCCGACGATCGAAATGTTGCGCGTGATGTTGTACTCCACCTGGATGATCTGCTGGGAAGCCTGGGAGACATTGGTGCTGTAGGTGAGCGTGAGGTTATTGGCGACCTGCTGTTCGATGGTGACTTGCGGACCGCGCACCGGGCTGGTCTCGGTGCTCAGTCCCTGGGGATCGATCTTGATGCGGCTCACGCCAAACAGACGCTGCACCCGGCTGCTGACCGTGGCATTGAGGGCCTCGCTGATGATGGCGCTGGAGGCTTCCTGGGTGAATGCCGACTGTCCGCCCTGCTGCAACGCCGACTCCTCCTGGGTGCGCCCGAGGGCGAGCAGCGCGATAATGTCGGCGGTGGGCAGCGGCGGCTCAGAACGGTAGGTGACGTTCAGTTTGTCGAGCTGGCCATTCAGGTTCAGAGTGATGTCGTAGTCGCGCACGCGCGTGGCGGCCTGCAAATCCAGCACCGGCGTCGTAGTTACGGGATTGGTGAAGCTGATATCGCCGCGTTCCAAGCGGTACTTGGCGCCATTGATGTACACCTCGCCCTCGAGGACATCGGCGCGACCGAGCAGAACCGGTTTGGCGGCGCTGCCCCGCAGCCGAAGATCGGCATCGCCGGAAAGCCGCACCACCGCGGTTTGCATCTGCAGTTCCGGAGTGGTCACGATGTGCACATCGAGCCTTATCCGGTTCAGCAGCGGGTTGGTCTGCGGCAAGCTGTTGGTCTGCGCTGCGCGTTCCAGGTAGGCGCCGAAATCAAACCCGGGGGTGATCCCCAGCTTGGTGACCGTCATGTCTCCCGAAAGCGTGGAGGCCGAAGCCGAGCCCACCCAGTGCAGGTCGGCCGTCGTGGTGGAACTGACCCCGGGCGGGTAACGCAAGCGCACATCCTGTCCCTGCAGGGTGAGATCGAAGTTGATCTGCCGGTTGTAGGTGGTGACGTAGCCGCCGAACTTCACCTGTCCGCCGCCCACATGCGCGGTGAGACTCTCAATTTGCAACCGGTCCTGGTTGAAGATCAGCGACCCGTTGATGTCACTCAAGGCGCTAGGCAGATCGGAGTAGGCAAGACTGCCCTTGCTGACTTGCAGCCGCCCCAGCATCACCGGCCGGTTGGCGGTACCCGACACGGTTACGTCCACCGTCACCAGGCCGGAAGAGGTGAAATCCGGATTCAAGCTCTCAATCAACTGCAGGTTCACGCTACCCTGCGCCCGGAAGTCAAGCTGGCGCTCGCCGCTGAGCTGAATGGATCCCGTCGCCGACAGGTCGGTTCCCTCCCCGACCAGCCGGAACTGTTCAAGTTTCAGCAGTTGACTGGAAACCGAGAAGCGCACAGGGCCGTCGTTGTGAACCTTGATGTTTTCGACGTCCGCGTAAAAATCGCTGAGGTTGCCGGCGATATTCAGCTCGCGCGGCATGCGCAGCGGACCCTGCAACTGCAGCACGCCGGCCACGGCCGAGTGCCCCGTGACCCGTCCTTGGAGGTAGGTTCGCAACAACGGGTCCACGTCGAGATGATTAAAGTGCAGGTTCACCGATGAGGGCCAGTCTCCACGCAGATGAATGTTGCCATCAATGCTCAGCTCGGCATGCTCGAATTGCGAGTGTCCGGTCAGGCGAAGGTCGGCACCCTGGGTGACGGCGTCAATGGTAAAGTCGCCGGCGCGCTCATGATCCAGGGTGAGGTCGCGCAGGTGGGCCGTGGCATTGATCACGGGCTCTTCCAGCGTTCCCGAACCCACGGCGGTGAAATCCATGCGGCCTTCGACCTTCACGCGACTCGCCTGCAGCGGCGGTATGCGAAGGAGATCGAAATCGCTGCCTGTGAGGTTGAAATGAAAAGCGTGGGTAGAGGAGTCGTAGGTGGCTCCGCCGCTGACTCGCGCCTCGTGATAGGTCAGTTGGATGTTGTTGAGTTCGGCCTCGCTGCCAGTGAAACGCAAGTCGGAGTAGAAGCGCTCCACCGGCTCCTGATAAATCGTCGCTTTGGTCAGGAGCACGCGACCTTCCCCATGGGGCTCTGCCCAGGTACCCGATGCCTGGAGATGAAGGTCCAGTGTGCCGGTGAGGGGATAGTCGTACCCGGCCAGCGCCAACAATTCCGCCGCATCTGCGTTGCGCACGTTCACTCGGGAGGTAAATGGGCTGGAGCCGGTAAAACGTCCGTGCTGCAAACTGGCGCTGAGATCAAAGTGGATGGCGGCTTCTCCGTGGCGCAGCCGGCCGTTGCGCGCGGCAAAGCTGTGCTGCGAGACCTGGAGGTCGGTGACCAGCGAATCCCAGTGCACCTGGCGTTCGGGGACACGGGTGGTGGCCGGCAGCACCGAGTCAAAGTCCTGGACTTGCAGGTTGCCTGCGATGATTGCGTCTGAGAGTTTGCCCGTTGCCGCACCATTGAACGAGGCGTGTCCATGCAGGGCGAGGGGAATGCGTTCGGCCGCACCGAGGGCAGCCAGGATAGGCTGCCACTCCCCGACATCGGTAGTGGTCATCGAGAGCTTCAAGGCGGCCGTGGAAGAAAGCGTTCCCGAAGCCTGAACCTGGGTAGCCCGTGTGGCGGCGCTGAACTCGGCGACCTGCAATTCTCCCGGAGCCCCGCGGTAGGTGGCACGCGCACGGGCGGTCAGAGGTATCTGTCCGCGGGCAATCCGGAGCGGTGGAACGACGTCGAGTGCGACCTCGGCTTCCACGTTTCGGGGTGCACCCTTCCACTGTGCGGCAACTGTACCGCTGGTTGCGCCCGCCAGGTTCATCCGCTCTAAAGGCAAGCTGCGTGTGGACAAAGCGGCGGCTGCACTGGCGATCGAGACGTCCTTGATCCGCAGGCGAACGGTCCCCTTCTGCTGCTCAGCGGGGGGCTTACCCTTGGCGGCTTTGGCCGGCGGCGTGCTCAGCCAGTTGGTGATGTCGGCGTCGCCACTGACGCTGCCGCCCAGCAAGTGCGATTGGATCTGCGTCAGCGTGAGGCGGTGCGGGTCCACGGAAAATTGCGCGCTCAAGCTTGCGTTCGCCAGGCTGAACGACTCGTCGCGCCAGTCGAGATCATTTATCAGGACCTTGCCCTGAGACGAAAAGTCCTGCATGGACCATGTACCACGCCCATTCCCCGTGAACACGCCGTGACGCATTTCGCGTCTGTGTGTGACCGCCGCAAGTTCGGTGAGATCAACACTCAGATCGTAGGTGCCCTCGAACTTCGGGTCCCGAAAATTCTTCACCCGGCCGCTGACCTGCAAATGTGAGCGGCCCGAAGTCGCCTTCAGACTTTGTATTTCGACATTGTCCTGACCCAGGACAAAGTGGGCCTCCGCCGTCCACGCTACGGGCCGATAATTCTGGAGTGTCGTATCCACCTTGCCCAGCAGCAGATTGCAGGTGTAATGCCGATGCAACAGCGAGTAGGTCATGTCCGCCGAGATGTCGTTGGCGGTGAAATCCAGGGGAATCTTCTGGTCATTCCACAGCAACTCGCCATGCCGTACCTCGAGGCGATTAATGGACATCGAAAACAGTTGCTCGACCGGGTTCTTTGCCGAGGTCCGAGCCACCTGGGGCTGCGGCTGATTGGTGCGGCCGTCGGGGTACACAATGATGTGAATTACCGGGCGCTCCAGCACCACCTGGCTGAAGCCAAACTCTGCTCCCAGGACCGAGATGATTTTCACCTGTGCGACCAGGCGGTCCACGTGCGCGTAGGGAACATCGGTGGGCTGCTCCAGGCCATGAATGGTGAGATCGCGCACATCCACGCGGAAGCGAAATGGAATGGTGTGGAAGCCACCCAGCTCTACGCGCCCGCCGGTGATGCGCTCCAGTTCGGTCACCAAGCGCCGGCGCACCATGGCCTGGAAGGAATCTGTAGTCGCGTACCAAGCCAGGCCGCCGAAGAGGAGAAGCACTCCCACCAGGGCCCACAGCAGGTACCTCCGAACCCTGCGCCAACGCGACTTGGCGCCGGTCTCGGTCATTGCGGGCGGCCTCCAGCAGCGGATTCAGCGGTGTCGCTGTGGATCTCACTGCCCGCCCGCAGACTCTGCAGCCAGGCGGTCAACAGCTGGTTCATCTTTTTCTGGGTGAGCAGTTCTTTGATTTTGGGCGTTACCTCGGCGAGCGGAACATCCTTGGCCCCTGATTGGCGAACCTGCGGCAACAACTCCTGGTTGTAGTAGCTCTCGATGCTTTTGGAATCAATCTGCACCGTGGGGCGCAAACGCGCATCCACCAGCCGCATTAGGTCCAGTTGCAGGCCGACGCGACTTGTGAGCTCATTCTCGGCTAATCCATAGCGCGCCAGCGCAGCCTGCCAACCCTGGGGAGTTTCGGCCCCGGGATATTGCTGCCGGATTTCCTGAACGCGCTTGCCAACTTCCTGGTCGGTGGCGTGCGGGAAATCGGAGGCCCGCATCTGCTCGTGCAGCAACTCCTGGTCAATGAGCCGGTCCAGCGCGGCCTTGCGCTCTTCGGCGGTGACCTGGTTCAAGTCGCGGCCAGCGGTGAAGGCTTCGTAACGGACCGCGTCCTCCCAGTCGCTCTGCATAATGATGTGGCCATTCACCGTGGCCACGATACGGTCAATGACCTCGCCGGCAGGGGCGGGGAGCGCGGAAATCACCAACAGAACAACCGTCCAGGCGAGGGTGGAGAGTTTGCGGTTCATCAGAATGTCTGTCCGATACTGAAAAACACGTTGAAGTGGCTCACCTGCTGCGGGACAAAAACGCTTTCTTGCAGCCCCGTCGCCGGGTTGGTCACGGTCTGTGTACTCGGAAACCTGGGCGGATTCAGGTTGTAGCCGAAATCAAAGCGCACTGGGCCGATGGGCGTCTTGTAGCGTACACCAACTCCAATGGCGTGGGAAATGAAGTTGTAATTGCACTGGTTCACGGTGCTCGATGGAGGCGCTTGCTGACAGATCTCCGGATCCTTTTGCCGCCAGCGTAGCAGGCTGTGCAGCATGTCGTGCCCGTTGGTGAAGACGTTGCCGGCATCGTGGAAGATGGCGAAGCTGATGTTGTCCTGGAAGAAGGGCAGGGTCACCGGGGGCAACCGCAGTTCCAGGTTGTTGAGGAACAGGGCGGCACCGCCCAAAGGAAACCCGGTGACCGGATCGCGGGGGCCAGCCTGGTTCAATCCGAAGCCCCGGTGTGAGTTGCCGCCGCCCGAGAAGAAGCGTTCGGGAAGAGGGATGACGGTACAGGTAGTCTGCCCGTGCGGGCAGGGCTGCCCGGGCGCCAGAACGAACGTGCTACCGAACTGCGTCTCGATCCCAATACGCGTGGACCGCGCAAACACAAATTTCTTGCCTGCTGGCCGGTTCTTGCCGAAAGCATGATAGGTGGAATTCTGAATCAGGATGCGGCTGAAGTCCGCTTCTGAACCGAAATAGCCCGACGCCACGCTGCCATCCAAGGTGGTGTAGTTGCCTTTGGTGGTCTCCAGATCGTTGTCGCGCTTGTTGCGGATGTAGCTGAAGCCGGGACCGCCAACGCGGGTGGGGCGTGAGAGCAGGGGAATCTGGTCCGGGCTGATCTCTATGTTGCTCGCCTTCACCTGCCGGTAAGCGAACCGGTAATCCATGGTGCTGGCTTTGCTGATGGTCTGCTCGGCCTGCACCGATCCTTCCAGACGCCGCGAGGTAAAGGTGGTGACATCGAGCGTGTTGTCGTAGAAGCTAGTGAACGAGAGCCGCCAGTTTTCGCTGTTGAACAGGCCGGGAGCGTTGTAGCTGACCAACGCGCGCTGCTGCAGGCGGCCCACATGGGTCTTGAACGTCACCGTGTGATTGAGTCCGCGGAAATTCAGCCGCGTCACCTCGAAGGAGACCCGCGGACTTAGGCCGGTTTCTCCCAGCGGTTGACTGGTTCCCACGGCCGGAGTTCCGGTCTGGAATTCCAGTCCCAAGCCGTAGAGAAACGTATAGCGCTTGGCTTCCTGGACGTCGACCAGCACGTTCTTCTCCCGTTCTTCGCCGTCGAGATTCTGCACCGCGGTCTCTACCTGACTGAAGATGCCCAGATCGTAAAGCTTCTGCTGGGTTTTTAGCAGGTCAATCTGGCTCAAAGGCTCGCCCGACTTCACCTGCAGTTGGCGCTGCACCACGCCGGGACGGGTGTGCTCCAGGCCCGAAACCAGCACCTGGTCAATGAACACCTGCTGTCCCTCGTGAATGGTGAAGGTCACATCCATGCGATTGGGTTCGCCTGCCGGTTTCGCCGATGCTTCGAAAATGGCATCGGGAAAGCCGTGGTTGAAGTAGTAATTCAGAAGAATTTCCCGGTCGGAGGCAATGTTGGACTCTGAATATGGCTGGCCGGCATCCGTATTCAGCGCGGGAAACCTGCTCCCGGGAATGGCCTGGTTACCCACAATGTGCAACGCACCGACCAGCGTCTGCGGACCTTCGTTCACCGTGATCTCGATCGCCAGCCGGTTCTGCTGGCCAGCGTAATTGTCAGTCACGTTGCTGGTAATTTTCGCCTGCTGAAACCCGTTGGTAACGTATAGATTCTCCAGGTTTCGCACATCGCCATTAAGCAGGCCCTGGCTGTAACGTCCATTTTCAAACAACCGGCCAAAGGGCTGTACCTGCATGTGCGAACGCAGCAGGTCTTCGGGGAAGTACTGGTTGCCGCGGATGTCAATCTTCACCAGCTTGTGCCGCGGACCCGCGTCCATGGTGTAGAAGACGCGCAGTTCGTTGTGCTCCGTGTCTTCGTGCTTCTTCACTCCCACCTTGGCATCGAAGTAGCCGCGGCTCTGCAGGTAGTTCAACAAGTTGCGGCGACCTTCGTTGAGCAGGTCATCGTCGAGCGCATTCTCCTCGTACACCGGCACGTTTTTCTTGAGTACACCCTTGCTGATCTTGAAGCCTTCGGTCACGATGTCCACCTTGGGACCTGGTTGAATGTCAAAGGCATAGTCCACGCTGTTGGATTCAGGGTGGTAGCTGCGCTCCGGGATGGAGACCTGTGCCAGCAGCCGGTTCTGCTTTTGATATTTCTTGCGCAGCCGGTCGAGCGCGGCGCTCACCCGTTGTGCGGAAATCAGGTCCGCGGAATGCATCCTGGCAATGTCCTGGATCTGCCCCGCGGAGTACCCTGGATTACCAATCACCTTGACCTGACCAATCCGTGCCTGTGGTCCAGGCGTAATCTGGAACGTCACATCGATTTCCTGGGTTTCCGGGTGTTTGACCTGTTGCACCGCGACAGTGGAACGGTAGTAGCCGTTTCCTTCCATGAGCTGTTTGATGTTGTCCAGAGCGTGCTTGAGTTTGTCTTCCGTGAATAACTCTCCCAGCGACAACTTGGAGGCGTTAACCACCTGGTTGGCATTCGGGCGATTCGGTTGACCTTGGACGCGAATTTGGCCCACGAAGAAATTCGGGCTGGTGACAAAGGTGAGCAGCACCTGGCTATCCCCAGTGCGCTCGGCCTCGACCCATATGTCGGAAAACCGGCCGGTGGCGTGGAGCGTCTGGATACTTTCCCGAATGCGGCCACGGTCGAGCGGTTCCCCCGCTTTCTCCGGGATGAGCCGTTGCAGTTGCTGGCTGTCTCTTGGCGATACTCCTTCAAAACGTATGTCCTGGACGGTAAGCCCCAGGTAGGAAGAAATGGTGCCCAGCGCTGGCGGGGATTGTGACGGAGACTGATCCTGGGCCGGCGAGACGGACGAGTGGGCGGCCGGCGGCACACCCATGGCGGCCGTCACCGCCAACGCAGTCAGCGCCCTCAGTAACGCTCCCCTCAGTCGCAAGCAAGCCTCTCAACGCGGTGGTCAGCGGTCAAGCAGTTCGATGAATCGGAATCTGGCAATGTTGTATTCCGCGCCGGATCGTTAGATTCTGGTTCAAAAATTCAGACATCGCCACACTGCGTGCCTCCGGACACGTAACCCCTGTCAGACCGCAAGCGACGGGCGGGCCCAGAGACCGCTTTCGTTCGGTACTCGGCACTGCAACGTGTGCCACCTATAATAATGGTTTGTACGTCCGGAACTGGTGATCTCTTTGGAACTCAACGACCGCTACTCACGGCAGGTGCTTTTTGGCGGCATCGGAGCCGCAGGCCAGCGCAAGCTGGGCGCCGCGCACGTGGCCATCGTCGGCTGCGGGGCCACCGGCTCCGCCATCGCTTCCCTGCTTGCCCGCGCCGGGGTGGGAACTCTGCGGATCATCGACCGCGACTATGTTGAGTCCAGCAACCTGCAGCGTCAGTCCCTGTTTGACGAAGCCGATGCTGCGGAATGCCTGCCCAAGGCCATCGCGGCTGCCAGAAAAATAGGGGCCTTCAATTCCCAGATCGTGGTCGAGCCGCAGGTGGCCGACCTGACGCCGGCCAACATTGCGGCCCTGCTCGCAGGCACGGCACTGATCCTCGATGGCACGGACAACTTCGAAACGCGCTATCTGCTGAATGATTTTGCCGTGAGCCGTTCTCTTCCCTGGATCTACACGGCGGCAGTGGGCAGCTACGGAGTCACTTTGAACGTGCTACCCGGCAAGACGGCCTGCCTGGCCTGTGTCTTTCCTGAGGCGCCCCGCGGCGCCGTGGAAACCTGTGAAACCGCAGGCATTCTCAACTCCGCCGTCAACCTGGCGGCTGCGATCGCGGCTACCGAGGCTTTGAAACTGCTGGTTGGCGCCGAGGACCGCGTCCGGCGCACCCTGCTCTCCTTCGATGTCTGGACGAATGAGCGTGCGGAGATAGGGGCTGCCCAACCCCGTGCGGCATGTCGCGCCTGCGGCCAGCGTGACTTCCTCCATCTTGCCGGGGAAGGACGCCCGCATATCACCCTATGCGGCCGCAACTCGGTGCAGATTCACGAACGCCACCGGCCACTGGACTTCGCCGAAATGACAGAACGGCTGAAACCCCACGGGACGGTGCGGCACAACGACTTCGTCCTCAAGTTCTTCCACGAGCCCTACGAGATGACACTGTTCCCCGACGGCCGGGCCATTATCAAGGGCACCACCGACACCGCCGTGGCCAGAAGTCTCTATGCCCGCTACGTCGGCACGTGAAAAGCCGCTCCCAGAGCCGGGTTTCGGGTGTATTATGCACTTGTCCGAGGCTTGGGCTGGCTCGCCTGCATGTCCGCCTTTCCCCTGAAGGCATCCCGGGGAGCGGCCCCCAGGATTCTGACGTCTTCACCCACGGTCTGAGGAGGAAATTCCATGCGTCAACTCACGGTTCTCTGCCTGCTTCTACTGCTGTTGTCGGGATCGGCCGCCGCGCAAGCCACCATCGTTGGCGGGTACGCCAGCGACTGGCCGACGGTTTACGGAGTCTATGCCATTCCGTTTGTACCGCGGGTTATCACACCCTCGTTCACACTGGAAACGGTTTCCCCGTCCGCGGCAGGCGCCAGCAATGCCACTTTCGGAAACGTGGCGGGCGCCACGAACGCGACCCTCTCGATTGTCACTCCGCCCCCGGTCGGAGTCTTCACCAAGCCGGTTTGGTACGGGCCCGGTACCGCCCCCATCGTCGTGGCCCCGGTCGTCGTTTCCACCGAAGCCCAGGTGGAAGCTCAACCGGAACAACCCAGTCCCGAGCGCCGGCGTGCCCCCGAGGTTGGACCAGCGTCGTTTCAGAGCACCGTGGGTGTGGCGACACTGAACGCAGCGGCCGGCCCGGCCAGAAAGGCATCGCGGACTTACACCAATCAGGATGTGGACCGCTTCAATCAGACCACGGGCAACGTCAAGTGGGACGGCAAGAGTGAGCAGATAAAATAGCGGACCTTCACCACAGGGCCACGGAGACACCGGGAAAGGCGTCTGCGGATTTTGCATTGCAGGTGAGCGGTGTTCTCTGTGGCTTCGTGATTCTGTGGTGAATTCCGGGTTTACCGCTGCGCCACGCTCTCAAGCGCGTCAAAGAACCCCGGATAGGAAATGACTGCCGCATCCGCCCGCTGGATGCTGGTCTCTCCCGTTGCGCGGAGCGCCGCCACCGCGAACGCCATGGCGATGCGGTGATCGCCAAGGGAGTCTATCTTCGCTCCATTCAGCTTTTGTCCGCCAGGGATCTTCAGCCCGTCCTCACGCTCTTGCACGTGCGCGCCCATGGCGCGCAGGTTCAACGCCAAGGCTGCGATACGGTCGGACTCTTTGACCCGTAACTCGCGCGCGTCGCGGATCTCGATTCCCTCCTTGGTGTAGGGCGCGATTGCGGCCAACACCGGGATCTCATCAATCAACGCAGCGGTATCGGCGCCGGAAATCGTCGTCCCTCGCAAATCGCTACCTTCCACTTGCACGGTGCCCACCAGTTCACCGTGTTGCTCTTCGAGTTGTGTCACGGAAAGGCGGGTGCCCATGGCAGCCAGCACGTCCAGCAGACGTGCCCGCGTCGGATTCAGGAGCAGCCGGTCTATCACCAACTGCGAGCCGGGAAACAGCGCCGCGGCACACAGGAAAAACGCCGCGCTGGAGATGTCGCCTGGAACGCTTGCCTCGATACCATGCAACTTCTGCCCGCCCACGATCTGGGCCACGTTTCCCTGCCCCTTGACCTCCGCGCCGAACCCCCGCAGGGCCAGTTCCCCGTGGTCGCGAGTGCGCACCGGCTCGGTCACCCGCGTCTCCCCGTCCGCAAACAATCCGGCAAACAGGACCGCAGATTTTACCTGCGCGCTGGCTACTGGCATCTGGTAATCGATTGCCTTAAGTTGTCCGCCGGTGATGCGCAAGGGAGGCCGTCCGCCGTTGGCGGCTGTGATGGTGGCTCCCATGGCAGCCAGCGGGGTGATGATGCGAGCCATCGGACGCTGGGAGAGCGAGTCGTCCCCGGCAAGTTCGCTGCTGAACTCCTGCCCCGCCAGGATCCCGCTCAACATGCGCATGGTGGATCCGGAGTTGCCGCAATCCAGGGGTGATTTCGCTGCCTCCAAAACTGGGCCGCGCCCGTGAATCAGGACGAGGTCCTGGTCGCGCTCCCATTGCACCCCAAGGTCCCGCAGACACTGCAGCGTGCTCGCGCAGTCTGCCCCAGTAGAGAAATTCTCCAGCCGAGTGGTGCCTTCGGCGATGGCGGCCAGCATCGCGTAGCGATGGGAAATGGATTTGTCCCCCGGCAGGCGAAGTGATCCCGCGACACTCCTCGCGGGACGCACTACGACCGTGGAATGCTCAGTCATGGTTGATGGCTGACTTTTGATTGTTGATTTCGAAACGTCGGGGGATGGCGGCAGGGGGTTTCAATCAACAATCAAGAATCAGCAATTGCTTACGCCAGCGCCTTTGCGTCCGCTGCGGCTTGCTTCAGAATGTCCGCGGGCACTTCCTTCAGAGTCACGTGAAACTGGAACATCGGCGTCTCGGTTCCGCGTCCCCAGCGTCCGACCTCCCAATGCGCCCGCACAAACTTGACGTCCGCATGCCCGCCGAGATCGAGCAGCAAAGGGTGCTGGCCGCGATAAAACTTCTGCGGAAAACTCGCAATGGCTTTGCCGCCCCAGGCCGCGCCATCCGCCGATCCCTGAATACTCAAGTCCAGCGATTCCTGCTCGACAATGTTCGAGATGTTCAGGGTCAACAGAAATATCCTGTTGGCAGCGCTGCTCACGTCCACCGCCGGGCCATCGCCCTTGGCAGTGACCACGGTTTTTTCCGGAACCAGGAAGGTATCAATCATGACCAAGGAATTGTAACAAAGAGCAGTTCTCGGTTTCCGGTTCTCGGTTCTCAGTTCACACGGCATCAAGGAACTGCCGGACCAGCTTGCCGGCTTCTTCCGATTGCTCCCAGACCGAAAAGTGTCCCGCCCGCGGAATTACCTTCATCTGGGCGCCGGGGATATTTTGGCGCATCAGTTCTGCTTCTGGAATCCCGGTAAGACTATCTTCATCGCCCGTCACCAGCAGCGTGGGGACGGTGATGGTCTTGAGCGTAGGCCGCGAATCTGGACGCTCGGCCATGCCGCGCTGCACCATGGCAATGTCCTCGGGTGACATTTTGAGCATCATCTGGCGAGCGCCGTCCACCAGGTCTGGACGCGTGGCATGGGTGGTCTTTCCCATCAGCTTAGGAAGCATGCTGTCAATGAATGGCTCGGTGCCTCGCTCCAGCACGTCAGCGGCTGCCTGCAAGCGGCCGGCGCGGGCTTCGGGAGTGTCAGGCTGCGCTTTGGTGTTGCAGAGAATCAGGGCGGCCACGCGGTCGCGATAGCGCCGCCAAAACTCAAATAGGACGTAGCCGCCGATGGAAACTCCCGCGAACGGGGCGCGCGCCAACTGGGCATGATCGAGGATGCGAACCAGATCTGCCGCGTGCTTCTCCATCGTGGCGGGTCCCTCGCCCACGCCCGATTCGCCGTGACCGCGCAGGTCAGGAAGAATCACCTGGTAGCGCGTGGTCAGCGCCTGCGCCGCCGGAAGCCACAATGCATGATGTGCGGGGAAAGCGTGCAGGAGCACTACTGGCGGACCGCTGCCCAGGACGTCGTAGGCGATCTCTGCATCACCGCTGGGGATACGGGTCATCCGGGGATTCTAGCTGAAAGGAAAATCCTACGGATTGGTCACTGGCTGCCCAGTTGGCGCGGGGAGCTTCTCCGGTTCCTCCGGCATCACGATCCAAGCGATGGGATAGGACAACGACCCGATGAGGGTCATCACCGACGCGACCAGCCATACCAGCCGCACCAGCGTGACGTCGAGGTCAAAATACTCAGCGAAGCCCGCACACACTCCGGCGATTTTCCGCCCGGTGCGCGGACGAACCAGCCGCTGACGCGCAATCACCGGCCCCACGCGCTTGCCACAATAAGCGCAGAGGTTGGCATCATCCTGAATGACTTTTCCGCAATAGTTGCAGTACATAACTGTTCTCCACTATTTCAGGATACGCTTATTCCAGCGCCCCAGTTCCTTCTACCTACTCCTCGCGGTAGGCGTCCTTCATGAGTTTGCGCGCGGTGTCAGCCGGGGGTGTGTCGGCATTGGTCGCCACGACCGCCTGATATTTCTTTACCGCCAAGTCGCGTTTCTGCAACAAATCGTACATCTCCCCTGCTCCCAGATTGGCTTTCTGCAGAAGCTCAGGGTCAGGATGTTCGACCTCACTTACTTGCTCGTAGGCTGCCGCGGCGCCGGGGTAGTCCTTCTGGCTGCGCAGCAGATCGCCCAGACTGAGTGCGGCCATTTCGTAGTGCAACCCGGGATAGTGCCCTTCCCGCCCTGCCTGCCAGATTTTTCGATACGCGGCAGCGGCCTCGGGACTGCGCCCCTGGGCGCGCAGCAGGTTCCCCTCTTCAAGCGCCATCAGCACGTTCCGCGGATACTGCGGGATCAAACTGCGGGTAATGGTCAAGGCTTCTGCGTAGCGCTGCTCGCGCCGGAGGAACAACATGAGCACGATCTTGGCATCGACGCTGGTTTCTCCGGTTCCATTGGCGGAGTCATACAAGTACTGAATCCCTCTTTCTTTGCTGCCGCCCAGCCGAACCAGGGCTACCGCCATCTTTACTCCCCACGGCAAGCTGCCCATCACGTAATTGTGAGCGCCCACGATGAGTTTCGCGTCAGTATTGGCGGGCGCGAGTTCCAGCACGCGCTCGTGGTCCCGGCGCGCGCCCACGGCATTGTGCAGCGCCGAAAACCACGCCCGCTCGATCAGCGCGGTGTAGGTCGCGAACTGCGCCCGAGTCACTCCACGGGCATACAGCGCGTCGACATCATTGGGATTCGCGCCGAGCCGCTTCTCCTCCAGCTTTTCCGCCTGCTCCACCAAGTCCTTGATCTGCTGCTTCACCTTGGAGTCTGCTGGGCGATGCGCCTTCCCAATGAAGCTGTCATTGGCGTAATCCCCCGTGTCCAGAGCGCCCATGCGATACAGTTCCCTGAACAGAACCGCGGTCAGCAGGTGGTTGATGGCGTAAGGGTCATCCGGATGCCGGTCCAGCACCTGCTGGAATTCCTGGACGGCGCGGTCGTAGTCAAGGTTGTAGAAATGATCGAAAGCCGAAGGGTTTAGCGGGTCAGCCGGCCGGAAGGTGAGTTGCCCGCTGCCGTGCCCTGCCGCTTCGCCCGCTTGGGGAGGCTCCCCGGCGAATACACCCGTGCCGAGCGACAGGCACAGGAGCAAAACACATCTGCACGTGAGCCGGGTGAGCAAAGCTTCAGGGTCTCTCTTTGACGGTGTGGCTGCCCCCAGTGTACCTGATGAGCTCACGGGAAACGCCGAACCAAGAGTGTCAATTCCGGGCTCCGTGGACGCCAGTAACCGCGCCTTATAATCAGGCCACCGATAATCTTTCCGTACTACGGAGTAATTCTTGCCAGAAGCATAGGGAAACGGCCGCGTGACGGCCCTTGAGGGCTAGATTTATCAAGGAGTTAGTTGTGCTTTGAGGTTTGGCCGCTGGTTTGCGAGCTTAGGTTAGGAGGTTGGTCCCCATGTCCGAGGTGGCACATAACGCGCAGCACGAGTTCTGGCGGCCTCCGGCCGCTCAGCCTGGCGCTGCAGGCCCCAACATGGTCGAGGCCTGCGATGGCTGCGGCACAGAATTCATGGTGGGGGCGCGCTTCTGCCATGTGTGCGGTGCAGTTCGCCAGGCTCAGGCCTTACCGGGCCGCGGTTGGACGCGATACCTGGAGTTCCACATTATCAAGCACGGGCTCGGTCTTTCGACCGCTTCCCTGGTTGCATTCCTGATCGGCGTGGCTTGTGCGCTGGCGGCTCTTGCGTGCGGCTTTATTTACAGCGAGCGCAATGTGCTGGAATGGCAGGCGGTACAGATCTACCGTGTCCAGTGGCTGCTGGCGGCCGTGGCGGCGTTCGTAGGCGGGCTCTTGCTGAGAAAACCGTCTGGTCCAGAGAAATAACCAATCGGGATTGAGAACTCCTCCCCCTTCTCCCATCCCGCAGGCACTTCTCCTATCGGCGCTGCGTAGTTTGATTTCTTCCCGCGCCTGCAACCCTGAGCTTCCTAGTTGACAGGCTCCGTTTCCGCCGACGCGGTGGCTCGCCGCTGCTGGTGCATGCGGTAGAGATGATGGACTGGCCCGATGCCATGTCCCAGAGGATGGGCATTGGCTATGGCGGCGGTCACATAAGCTTTGGCTAGCAGTACGGCTTCTGGCAATCCCCGACCCAGTGCCAGGTGGCACGTCATGGCGGTAGCAAAGGCACATCCGGTGCCATGAGTGGAATTGGATCGCTGCCGCTCCGACTTGAAGACTTCCTGCTCCACGCCGCGCTTGGTGGTGAAACTCAACAGGTCGATGGCTTTTTCCAGATGTCCACCCGTGACGACCACAGCCGCCGCACCCATGGCGTGCAGCTTGGCGGCCGCCGCTCGCATCTGCTCGGGGTTGGTCACGGCCAGCCCGGTCAGGGCGGAAGCTTCATCCACATTGGGGGTCACCACGGTGGCCAGGGGCAGCAGCCTCTCCACCAAGATCCGCGCACCGGAACCATCCACCAGGTTTGCCCCTGAGGAAGACTTCAGGATGGGATCCAATACCACCTCGGGGAATTTTTCTTTCGCCAGAAAGTCAGCTACGGCCCGCACCACTCTTCCCGAGCCCAGCATGCCGATGTGGACGGCAGCTATCTCAAGGTCCGAGGCCAGTTCCTTTAGGGTCTCGGTCACCAACTCAGGGTTAACCGGCTCCACCCGCCGCACCCCAGCGGTAGACTGCACCGTCAGGGCGCTGATGCATGCCACTCCATAACAACCATGGGCTGCAATCGTCTTGATATCGGCGGTGATCCCGGCCCCGGAGGATGGGTCAAATCCGGCAATGGTCAGAACTACGGGTGGCGCTTGCCCCATATGTGCAATTTATCGGAAAGCGACGCGGTTTTGTATTCCTTTCCCCAACCCCGCGATAGACCTTAGTAACCTAGACACCCCACAGCCGCGACCCGTTATCGGTTGCGGAGTAACCGGATAGGCTGGCGGGGGCTGGCCTCTGAGGTAGGGTAAGCTGTTACCAAGCCCGAAATGTCATGCGCTGATTCCTGTAAGTGCTTCTTTTCATTGGGGAAGTGAACAATTCCTTCTAACCTATTCATTTCAAAGGCCGGGTAATAATTTCCGACGGCCCCCGGATACGATTATTTACTCATAGATAAATACTTAAACTACTGAAATGTATTGACATGCTCATGATTACTTAGGATTAACAATAAGTTACGTGAGACATCGATTACTACATGGTCACCTTGTTTCCGCAAGTTCTGCATTGACAGCTTCGCCGTCCGCCCGGTAGCATCTCCAAATCCTAGGCAAACTGTGGGTGGGGAGGTCTGACTGAAGGTCTGACCTGCGAGGTCTGGACTTTGAACATGCGAGGTGAACTGAATGCGAAGACGTATAGCTCATGGACTGGCGATCATTTTCTCGATCGTCAGCCTGGGGGCGGCTCAGGGGCCAAACAGCTCAGAGTCGGGATACACCCGAAGTAACGCGATATTCCAACCCGTAACCAGGCCGGTGAAGAAGGCGAGCGCACCCAAGCCGTATCAAATTGGGACGGCCTCCTGGTACGGAGCCTATTTTGACGGCAAAGCCACAGCCAGTGGTGAGCCTTATAACATGTACGACCTAACCGCCGCCCACCCCACGTTGCCCCTAGGAAGCTGGGTGCGGGTGACCAACCTGCGCAACGGGCGGGTGGTCACGGTGCGGATTAACGACCGCGGACCGATCGTTCCCGGCCGCATCATCGACGTCTCCTACAGTGCCGCCCAGGTGCTCAAGTTCAAAGAGCAGGGGGTACAGCGGGTGCGTCTGGATATTGTCCACCCGCAGATGGTGGCCATGTTGCGCCCGCCTGTAGCGAATTAATCGCAAATCTTCTACACTCCAAGGCATGATCGATGCGCGGCAGCGCCTCATCATCGCCTTGGACGTGTCGGCGTCGGCCGAGGCCCAAAGGATCGTGGCGGCGGTGGGCGAGTCTGCTTCCACCTACAAGGTGGGTATGCAGCTCTACACCGCCGAAGGTCCGCAGGTGGTGCGCGAGCTGATCGCGTCCGGGCGCCGCGTTTTTCTTGACTTGAAATATCACGACATTCCCACCACCGTGGCTGCGGCCGTCCGCGAAGCCGCGCAACTGGGCGTGAGCATGCTGACGGTGCACGCCTCCGGCGGCGGCACCATGCTGCGTGCTGCGACCGAGGCCGCCCAGAGTGTCAACCCTGCCCTGATGGTGCTGGCGGTGACGGTACTCACCAGCCTCGCCGACAACGACCTCGACAGACTCGGCGTGCACGGCCGGGTGGTGGACCAGGTGTTGCGCCTGGGGGCGCTGGCTCTGGCCAGCGGATGTCATGGCGTGGTCACCTCGGCCCGCGAGGCTTCCGAGTTGCGTCACGAACTGGGAAACGATTTCGCCATCGTGACCCCGGGAGTGCGTCCTGCGGGAGCCGGCTACGGTGATCAGGTGCGCGTAGTCACGCCCGCAGAAGCCATCGCAGCCGGGGCCAGTCACATCGTTGTGGGACGCCCGATCACCGGGGCGGAGGATCCAGCGGCGGAGGCGCGGGAGATTCTGGGGGAGATCAGCCGGGCTTCGGTGCAGCCGGTGGTGCACTACTGATTCCCCGCGAAGCAGAGAGAGACGCAGCAAGCTGCGTCTCTGCGGGCGGGACGGCTGATCGGTGGCTTAGAGTTTCTCGAAAAATTCGCAGGCGGAGCAGGAAATAAAGATTCCGCCGGGGATGCCACGTTCCCGGTCTTTCACCCGCTTCACAATGCGGGTCGGCTTGCCGCACTTGGGGCAATCAGTGCTTTTGGAAGTATCCATCACCTTCTTGCGATCGGCTGTCTTTGCAATCTTGACCATCGTTGTCTCCTGAATCTTCACACACCATCGCCCAGCGATGCCCGCTCCGGCAGATGTGGGTGGAGGCAGTCTCTGTCTGAAACCGCCAAGGAATTAGCTAGAAAGACGCTGAGTGGTTCTCTCAACACTCTTCCGCTTCCCAATGATTTTACAGTAAGGTTGCGAAGCTTGTCTTGCTGCTCGTATCCTGACCCATCGTTCCGGGAGGCCGTGTCATGAAGCCATGGTCCAAAATCCTTGCCGGCGGCGTTCTGCTGTGTTCGCTCGGAGCCCGCACCCAGACGGTGGACGAGATCATCGCCAAGTCTCTCACCGCGCGTGGCGGAATCGGCAAGATCAAGGCTGTGCAGTCGCAGCGGCTGACGGGCCGCATCTCCTTTGGTCCAGATGCGGAGGGACCCTTCACGGTCGAGATGAAGCGTCCGGGAAAAATCCGGGAGGAAGTCACGGTGGGCGGAATAACCAGAATCCGCACCTCGGACGGTACCTCGGGCTGGTCTGTCTCGGGTGCGGAGGAAGCGCGACCGCTGTCCGCCGATGAACTAAAGAACCTGGCCGGCAGCGCCGACATCGATGGCCCGCTGCTCGACTACCAAGCCAAAGGGAACCATGTGGAACTGGTGGACAAAGAACCCGTCGAAGGCAAGGATGCCTACAAGCTCCTGGTTACGGAGAGGAACGGTCGCGTGCGTTACGACTACATTGATTGCGCTTCCTATCTCGGGGTGAAGTGGGAGGGCAAGATCGTGGCAAACGGCAAGGAACTCGAGGTCGAGTCCGTTTTTCACGACTATCGAGCGGTGAACGGCCTGATGTATGCCTTCGCCATCGATTCCGATACTGTGGCACCCCAAACAAACAAGAGCTCGTCTTCGAGAAGATTGAAGTCAATCCCGTCGAGGACGACTCGCGCTTCGGCAAGCCTGCACCGCTGCCTGGGGGCGCGAAACCTGCGCAGTAGAATCGAGTACCAGCTTCGAAGTTGAGGGTACGACATCGTGAGTGACTCCGAACGATACGCTCCCGGCGCTCCGGGAATCGCGCCCCGTTGGACCTCAAGTGCCAAGACGGGTATCGGCACCGCGCTGAACCGCTACAGCCGGGTGTGGTTCACCTTGAGTCATGGCATCCTGAACGAGATCTACTTCCCGCGCGTGGATCAGGCCTGCACCCGCGACCAGGGGCTCATCGTCACCGATGGCGCCGGTTTCTTCTCCGAGGAAAAGCGCGACTGCATCTTTCAGAATCTCCCTATTGAGCCAGGGGTGCCAGTCTACGAACTGGTCAACATTCAGAAGGAGGGGCGCTATCGCATCGAGAAGGAAATCCTCAGCGATCCCTGGCGCAATGTCGTGCTGCAGAGGATTCGCTTCCTGCCCCTGCAGGGAAAGCTTTCCGACTATCGCCTGTACGCGCTGCTGGCTCCGCACCTGGCCAACTGCGGACGTGACAACACCGGCTGGGCCGGCGATTACAAGGGCGTCCCCATGCTGTTTGCCCAGCGCAATGATTGCGCCCTGGCCTTCGGCTGCTCGGTGCCGTGGCGCAAGATGTCGGTGGGTTTTGCCGGTTTCTCTGACGGCTGGCAAGACCTCTCCCAGCACTACCAGATGATGTGGGAGTACACCCGGGCGGAGAACGGGAATGTCGCGCTCACCGGGGAGATCGACCTGGACGCCTGCGGGGGCGAATTCATCCTCGCCCTCGGCTTCGGCGGTGTCTGGTCGGAAGCCGGACAGCAGGCGCACTCCAGCTTGCTGGAAAGCTATGACGAACTTTGCACCCACTATGTTGAACAGTGGAAGAGTTGGCATGACAGCCTGTTGCCCTTGGACCAGCCCAAGCGCGAACACGATTTGTATCGCGCCAGCATGGCCGTGTTGCGCAGCCATGAGTCGGCCGATTTCCTGGGCGGAGTCATCGCCAGCCTGTCCATTCCCTGGGGTTTCAACAAAGGTGACGAAGATCTGGGCGGGTATCACCTGGTGTGGCCACGCGACCTGGTCGAGACCGCTTGCGGGTTCCTGGCGGCCGGCGCCAGCAGCGATGCCGTGCGCGTGCTTCGCTATCTTGAGTCCACGCAGGAGGCGGACGGCCACTGGGCGCAGAACCTGTGGCTCGATGGACGCATTTATTGGGGCGGGGTGCAGATGGACGAGACCGCCTTCCCCATCCTGCTGGTGGACATTCTGCGCCGCGAAGATCCCACGATTTTGGGAGACTCGAAGCGCTGGTGGGCAATGATCCAGAGGGCTGCGGGTTTCATCCTGCGCAACGGTCCGGTCACACAGCAGGACCGTTGGGAGGAAGACTCCGGCTACTCACCGTTCACGCTGGCGGTAGAGATTTCTGGATTGCTGGCGGCCGCGGACTTGGCCGACGCGGTGGGGCAGTGTGAAATCGCCAGCTACTTGCGCGAGACCGCCGACACGTGGAACGACAACATTGACCGCTGGATCTACGCCACCGGTGGCGATCTCGCACTACAACTCGGGGTCGAGGGTTATTACGTCCGCATCGCTCCGCCGGAGACCGCCGCGGCGGCATCTCCGCTGGAAGGATTTGTGCCCATCAAGAACCGGCCTCCCGACCAGAGCTTCGCCCAGGCCACGCATCTCATCAGCCCCGACTCGCTGGCGCTGGTGCGCTTCGGACTGCGCGCCGCCAACGATGCCCGGATTGTGAACACGGTCAAGGCCATAGATTCCCTGCTGCGGGTGCAACTGCCTCAGGGTTACTGCTGGTATCGCTATAACGGCGACGGCTACGGAGAACACGAAGACGGCTCACCCTTCGACGGTACCGGTGTCGGACGGCCCTGGCCCTTGCTGGCGGGGGAGCGCGCTCATTACGAGTTGGCAGCGGGCCGGCCGGACGTCGCCGAACAACTGCTCAGCGTGATGGAACTTTCCACGGAAGGTTGCCGACTGATTCCCGAGCAGATCTGGGACCAGCCCGACATTCCCGCGCTCGAGTTGTTCTTCGGGAAGCCCTCGGGTTCCGCCTGTCCCCTGGTGTGGGCTCATTCGGAATACATCAAGTTGCGACGCTCGATGCGCGATGGCAAGATCTTCGATCTCCCGCCGCAAACCGTGGAGCGTTACCTGGTAAAGAAACAAAAGGCTGTGTTTTTCGGATGGCGCTTCAATAACAAGGTTCGCTCGATGCCCCCAGGCAAGCAGTTACGCATCGTGCTGCTCGCGTCCGCTGTGGTGCACTGGAGTTTCGATCAGTGGAAGACCTGGCACGACACCAGCACCCGCGATACCGGGCTCGGCGTCCACGCTGCCGACATTCCTTGCGACCAACTAGCTCCCGGGCGCGAAATCGCCTTTACCTTTTACTGGCCCCAGGAGCAGCGCTGGGAAGGTGTAAACTTTTGTGTAGTGGTAGAAAACGGCTGAGTGCCTGAAAAGATCAGGTCCGGCATCCTGCCGGCTGTTCCGAGGACATGCTGCCCTCGGCCGCGCGAGTGAAACGCTCACCTTGTCGCCGTGGCACCTGCCGTTTCCGGGTGAAGCGAATGGGACTCAGGGCCAGCGAGTTTGAAGATCGGAGTGCGCACAAAACCCTTAGGTTCCTGCAGGAGTTGCTGCGCGACTATCATCCGCGAGATTTCGCGCTGGAGCTGTGGGACACAAGCCACTGGGCGCCTGAGGCGGGCCAGTTCTCGCGTTTCACTTGGCGAATCAACCATCCGGGAGGCTTGCGCCCAGCTCTGGTCGCTCCCAGCCAGCTCACGCTTGCGGAGGCTTACGTCTATGGCGACTTTGACATTGAAGGCGACATTACCGGCGTCTTTCCGCTCGCTGATTACTTGCTGTACAAGCAATGGAGCGCGAAGGAAAAGCTACGCTTAAGCGGCATGCTTTGGGGACTGCCTTCCCAGAGCCCTTCCCGCGCACTTCGCCCGGCCAGCAGGCTGCGCGGCTCCTTGCACTCCCGCGAGCGCGATCGCCAGGCGGTCACCTATCACTACGATGTCTCGAACGACTTCTATGCGCTCTGGCTGGGCCAGGACATGGTGTATTCCTGCGGGTATTTCGCCCGGCCGGATTGCGATCTCGATAGTGCCCAGAGGGACAAGCTCGACTACATCTGCCGCAAGCTGCGCCTCCAGCCAGGCGAGCGCTTGCTCGACATCGGTTGCGGCTGGGGCGGCCTCATTCTCCACGCCGCGCGCGAGTATGGCGTCCACGCCCTGGGCGTCACCTTGAGCCAGCGCCAGTTGGAACTGGCGACTGAACGCATTCAAGAAGCCGGGTTGTCCGACCGATGCCAAGTGCGGTTGCTCGACTACCGTGACTTGGACGAACCTGGCGCGTACGACAAACTGGTCAGCGTCGGCATGGTGGAACATGTAGGCGAGTCCAGGCTGCCGGAGTATTTCAGTCGCGCCTTCCGTTTGCTGCGACCGGGTGGGGTTTTCCTCAACCACGGCATCGGACGCGCCGGCAACCTGCCGAAGCCCGATCAGCCCACGTTCACCGACGTTTACGTTTTTCCTGACAGCGACCTTGCCCCTCTTGGAGCCATGCTGCATGCCGCAGAGAGCACAGGTTTCGAAGTGCGCGACGTGGAGAACCTGCGCGAACACTACGCCCTGACGTTGAGTCACTGGCTGCGCCGTTTGGAAGACCATGCTGAGGAGGCACGTCGCCTCGCGGGAGAGATCAAGTATCGCATCTGGCGGCTCTACCTGGCGGGTTCGGCGCACTACTTCCAGACCGGGCGTCTGGATGTGTATCAGACCCTTTTGGTGAAGAGCAACAACGGCCGCAGCGGACTGCCCTTGACGCGGGCGGATTGGTACCACTCAGCGGCACTAGAGTCCGGTTCTTCCAAGGGATAAGAGGTTGCGGAGAAAGGAAGAAATGCAGCTCAGCGGCTAGCCGACGCATCGGGGACAACCATTGGCACGGCTGAAGGTGTTGCTGCGTTTCCGACTGGGTACTGGGTATAGGGTATTAGGTACTGACTCTAGCGAACCACCAGCACTTCTCTCACATTGTCGCGGGCCAGAAAGAATTTGATCGAGGCGAAGTCGCGGAACAGGTTTTCGATGTGCCGGTTGTTGAATACCCGCTGCAGGCGGAAGCCACTCCCCACGGCAGTGTGCGCGACGCCGGTGGGCCCTTTGCGCACCTCACGGCGGGCCTGGATGTGCTGCATCTCCAGCGTGTCAGTACCCACGATGTGGTAGCGGTAGCAGGGCGCATCCGGCCCCGCTTCTTTGGTATGGAAGAAAGCCAGCAGCATGCCTCCGGGTTTGAGCATCGACCACAGACGTCCCACCACCGGCTTCACCAGGCTCTCATCCAAGTAATCCGGCAGGTTCCAGCACAACACCACGTCGAAGTGGGCCGCGGGATACACCAGGTTATCGGCCAGGAACTTCTTACTATCGAGAATGACGTTGCCCTGCTCGTCCTTGGTGACCAGCGAGGGATCGGTGGACGCCACCAGGAGGTCTTCGCTGTAGATCTTGTGTCCCCGCTCGGTCATGTAGCGGATGTTGCTGGGCGAGGTCGAACCCAGGTCGAGAACGCAGAGCGGTTCCTCCGCAGCCAGCGAACGCGCCAGTTCGGCCAGCCCGCTGGAGCGGCGCGTCAGTCGTTGTGCTCCCGGGGCAGGCCGGGTAGCTGGGCCGGAGTCGGCCGATGATCCACGAAAGAGTTTCATGAAGCTGTTGGTTACGGATGCCATCACAATTCCCTGGCGTCCGGCTCCACAAAGTCCCGCGTCTTAACTATAGCGCGGCGTGCCAAGCGAAGCCGGTCAAAACTTCTTCGGCTCGGTTACCGGAGTTTTGTCCACCGAGCTCACGGGAGAGCCACTGCCTGCCGAGACGGACGTGCCGGATGAGGCCACAACATTGCTGGCCGGAGCGGTTGCGCTCTTCACCTCCACTCTGGCTTCAGGCTTGGCGCTTTCCCTCTGAACGTCAACCTTTCCCTTGAAGTAGGCGCCATCCTCGATGGAAACGCGTTGGGTGACAATGTCGCCTACGGCCACGGCCGACTTCTTTAACTCAGCCCGCTCGCTGGCACGAATGTTACCATCCAGCTTGCCTTCCACCACCACGCCCTTCGCGTTGACGTTCGCTCGCACCTGCCCATTGGGGCCGATGATGAGGCGGTTCCCCTGCAGCTCGATGGTGCCTTCGACCCGGCCGTCCACATAGAGGTCCTCGCTGCCGGAAAGCTCTCCCTTGATGATGACCGACCTGCCGATATGTGCGAACTCCCCCGTTCGAGGTGTTTCCATGAGCGAGCCTCCTTGTGCGTGCTTACCAAAGGACGTCAAGCGGGAATACTGGATTCTAAATCATCTTGGCGAATTGCGCGTGCCCCATCCAGATATGTTGCAGCGCCGTCATCGCCCGGCGGCCGTCTGCCCTGGCGGACGCCCGGGCATGCCTTCGCTGCGGGAGTATTAACAGACCCCGCTGGCATGGGCAACAGCATGGGACCGATTCTCGTCTAAACTAGGAGCCGGCTCGGAAACCAACATGAAACCTATCCCAATTCGATCGGCCTGGACGGTGCGGGCGCTGGCGGTGCTCGCAATCGCTGGTGCCACGGTTCTGGCTTCCGAAACCCCCTCCGTTTCCCCCGCCGACCTCGTCCGCCAGACCGTAGACAATGAGCTGAAGCACTCCGGCGATGGCCCGAAATTCATGTTTCGCGATACCAAGGAAACCCCACGTGGCTCGTCCACCAAGCTCATGGTGGAGACTCGTGACGCCATGGCAGGAATGCTCATTGCTATCAATGGCAAGCCCCTCGCTCCGGGGATACGGCAAGCGGAACTGAGCCGGCTCGACCACCTGGCGCAAGATCGCGAAGCCCTGCAGCGCAAGCGCAAGCAAGAAAAGGACGATGAGGCCCGGGTGAACCGCATCGTGAAAGCGCTACCGGATGCTTTCATCTTCGAACCGGATGGCACACAGCTGGGCGTGCCAGGGATGGGCAAGCTGGGCAACGAACTGGTGCGCCTGAAGTTCCGTCCCAACCCGAAGTACGACCCACCCACTCGCACCGAACAAGTGCTCACGGGCATGCAGGGCTATGTCCTGATCGACGCCAACAAAGACCGGATCGCCAAGATCGACGGCACTCTCTTTAAGGACGTCACCTTCGGCTGGGGAATCCTAGGCCACCTGGACAAGGGAGGCCACTTCTTGGTCGAGCAGGCGGATGTGGGAGGAGACCACTGGGAAATCAGCCACATGAGCCTTGACTTCACGGGCAAGATCCTGCTGTTCAAAGGCATCAGCATCAAATCCGATGAAGCCTTCTCTGACTTCCACCCCGCGCCCCCTGATCTGACCTTTGCCCAGGGCGTCGAACTGCTGAAGAAGCAGGAATCCGCCCTGGCAGAGAACCAGGCGAACGAGCAGAACCAGGACCCGAAGTAGAGACGCAGCCGGCGGCGTTTCTCCTGTCAGGCGCGGATCGTTTCCTTCCGTACCGTGATCTTCTCGATCAGGTCTTCGCGCACGTGATATCCCGTCCCGGGTTCTTCGCGGATGACGATGGTGCCCTGCGGCGTGACTTCCACCTCTGGCTCGATGATGTCTTCCTTCCAATAGCGCTTGGAAGCCGAGACATCTCCTGGCAGGCGAAAGTTCTCCAGCGTGGACAGCGCGATGTTATGGGAACGCCCGATCCCGGATTCCAGCATCCCCCCGCACCACACCGGAATTTTGTTCTCCCGGCAGACGTCATGCACCTTCTTGGCTTCGGTAAAGCCGCCCACGCGGCCGACCTTGATGTTGATGATGCGGCAGGCGCCGGTCTCGATGGCGGCGGCCGCCTCGCGCGCACTGCGGATGGATTCATCCAGGCAAATAGAGGTCCGGATTTGCCGCTGCAGCCGGGCATGAAAGTAAAAATCGTCATTCCACAGAGGCTGCTCGATCATGAGCAGGTTGAACTGGTCGAATTTGCGTAGGTGTTCGACCTGATCAAGGGTATAGGCGGAGTTGGCGTCGCAACTGAGCACGATCTCGGGCCAGCGCGCGCGGATTCGCTCCAGCACGTTCAGGTCCCAGCCCGGTTTGACCTTGACTTTAATGCGGCGGTATCCCGCGGCCACTTCGAGTTGAATTTTCTCCAGCAGTTGCTCGATGGAATCCTGAATACCGATGGAAACGCCGCACGGAATCTCGCGCTGTGCGCCCCCCAGCAGCTTCCACAAGGGTTGCTGCTTTTGCCGGGCTTCGGCATCCCAGAGAGCGTTCTCCACCGCTGTCTTGGCCATGCGGTGGCCGCGTACCCTCGCCATCAACGCCGCGCTCTCCCGGGCCGCGGTCAAGGTGTGCCCTAGAACCGCCGGCGCCAGATAGTGCTTGATCGTCGGCCAGGCGGTCTCGGTCCACTCTGCGCTGTAGAAAGGATCCTCGCCGGCGACGCACTCCCCCCAGCCATCCACTCCTTCGCAGTGAGCTGTGACTAGCAGAATGCGGCGGCTGTAAGTGCGGCCAAAGCTCGTCTCGAAAAAATGGACGAGCGGCATCTGGATCTCGCGCAGGGTGATGGCTTCAATCTTCATCGTGACGAATTATTGATTCTTGATGGTTGAATGTCGAATGTGCAAAGCATCGTTGCTCGCAATCAACAATCAAAAATCAACAGTCAACAATGAGCTAGTACGCCCACGGCTCGTCCCACTTTCCCAGGAGGAATGTACCGTTTCCCTCCCGGTCACGCTCGTAGCCCAGCACCGCCAGCCCCTCGGCAAAGGCCTTCTGCAACACCGGACGATTGCGGTCCTGGACCTCCTGGGCGCGGTCTCGGGTCGCCTGCGAGGCTTTCCATTCGTAGACCTGGGCCGGAACTGAAACGGTCTGTAGCGTCTTGAAGGGCGGCTTTCGTTGCTCGCGCAACACGCTCTCCACCCGCTTCGACTTCAACCACCATTCCGCCACCAGGCGGTCGGTGGGCAGGCCACCCTGCAAGGGCGACGAGGTAATTCCGTACTGGTTAACATTGTAGCGGCGGGCGATGGCCCCCAGCTTTTCAATGTTGAGATAAGCGTTCTTGATCTCCAGGGGATCAAAGGTCCATTCCATCAGCTCAAACCCGCGCGCCAGTGCATCCTCTCGCTGGAAGAGTTTCAGCCGCCGGCCCAGCCCCGCATTGCGATGGTCTTTGCGCACCGCCAGCATGTGCGAATACAGATACGAATGGCCCGCACGACAACCAGGAATGGCGAAAGCGAAGCCTACCAGTTCGCTGCCCTCAAACGCTCCCATTACCTGGCCGCCCACCCGTTCAGCCACCACGAACAGGCGCAACGGAACCAACTCGATGTCAGCAAAGCCCCAGACGTCCTTCTGCAGCGCCACGCAAGCCCGCATTTCGGCAAGCTCGTGACACTTGCGGAGCACGATCGAATCCGGCTTCACCCGTTTCCCTGCTCCTGCTGCTTGGCCTGTTGCCATAAGGATTCCAGCTCGTCCATCGAGGCTTGCTGCGGGCCACGTCCCGAGGCGCGCAATTGTTCCTCCATCCATTGGAAGCGCCGTTTGAATTTTCGGTTCGTCTTTCTCAGCGCCGACTCCGGGTCGAGCGAAAGATAGCGGGCGATGTTGACCAGCACGAAGAACAGGTCTCCGACCTCGTCCTCGAGGCGATCGCGCAAGTCCTGCGGCACCGGCTGTCGTCCCGAGCCGGCTACACCGCGCGCCTGGGGCTGCGGGCCGGGTGCGGGAAATTCCTGGAGTTGCTCCCGCAGTTCTTCGGTTTCTTCGCGGAGCTTCTCGAACAATCCCTCCACGTTGGGCCAGTCAAACCCTACATGGGCCGCCCGCGAACTCAGCTTGTAGGCTTCGAGCAGGGCCGGAATGGCGCCGGAAACGCCGGCCAGCACCGACTCGCGATCGCTTTCCGCTTTGGCCGCCTTGCCCCCACCTGCCTCCAGTCGCTTCTTCTTTTCCTCCGCTTTCAGCGCTTCCCAATTCCGCAGAACATCGGCAGGAGTTTCCGCCTTCACGTCCCCGAACACGTGGGGATGGCGATCCACGAGTTTATTGGAGAGCCGATCCAGCACTTCGTCCACAGAGAACGTGCCCTGTTCCTTGGCCATCTGCGCATAGAACAGCACCTGCAACAGCAGGTCGCCTAACTCACCCGTCAACTCCTGCCAGTCGCGGTTGTCGATGGCTTCCAGGACTTCATAGGTCTCTTCGAGGGTGTAGGCCTTGATAGAGTCAAACGTCTGCTCGCGGTCCCAGGGACAGCCGCCCGGCGCCCGCAGGCGGGCCATGATCGCAACGGCGCGTTCGAAACGCTCTCCCGTGGTGGGCATCAGCCCAAACACTGTAAATGAGCAGTGCGATCAGGGGCAATGACGGCTAATCAAGAGTGCGCGAAACGGGCCCGCCAGCGGCCCAATCTCGCGGCAACATGAGCAGTCGAAATTGCTTCGGCCGGCGACATGGGCTATCAAGTTTTGTTTCAGTTACTTACGCGTATCTATTAGAGCTTTAGAATGGATAACAGTTAGGCGTTGATTTCCCGCGGTCTTCCCCGGACAGTTTTGAATTCCAGGGGGTAACCTGCGGGTGGACTAAGGTTATCTTCCCCAAAACGCCAGTTTGAAGCAGACTTACGGGTGGGGTGCCCCGCGGGCGCCCACGTGTCGTCGCTCGCATCTAAATCAAGCACATGAACCTCCCCGGCACAACCCGGCGACCGCTGGAAGGCCAGCACTTTCAGGTGGTCGTGATCGGCGGTGGCATCAACGGCGTGGCCATTGCGCGCGAATGTGCCCGCGCCGGGCGGCGCACCCTGTTAGTGGAGCAGCACGATTTCGCCGCCGGCACCACCAGTCGCTCGACTCGCATGATGCACGGCGGCCTGCGTTATCTCGAACACGGTGAGATCGGACTGGTCCGCGAGTCCCTGCGTGAGCGGCAGCGACTGCTGCGCGAGCGTTCCCACCTGGTTCACCCGGTAAATTTCCTGCTGGCCCTCGATTCCAAGAGCCGCCGCAGCGCGCTCAGCATACGCACCGGACTGTGGCTGTACCGGCGCCTGGGTGGCAAGCCTCTGGGAGCGAACGCATCGCAGGAGGATGAGCGCAGGCTGGAGCGCGTGCTCGATTCTGGCCGACGCTGGTCGCTATTCAGTTTCGAGGATGCGCAATGTGAATTTCCCGAGCGCCTGGTGGCCGAATGGCTGATGGAAGCCGTCGCAGCCGGTGCCGTGGCCCGCAATCATACCCAGGTGTTGGCGGTGGATGTCTTCCATGGACGCGCCAAGGGAGTTTTGCTGCACGACCGGCTGAGCGGAAAAGAAGACCGCGTCGAGGCAAGCTGGATTATCAACGCCACCGGGCCGTGGGCAGACCGCGTATGCCAGCGCTCCCGGATCAACACCGGCCAGCCCATGTTGGGCGGGGTTCGCGGCTCTCACCTGGTGCTGCCGCGCTTTGCCGGCGCACCCGACGCAGCGGTCTACACCGAAGCGACCGATGGACGCCCGATCTTCGTCATTCCCTGGAACGATCAGGTGCTGGTGGGAACGACGGAAATTCCCGACAACGGCGATCCCGCCAAGGCCGAGCCCTCGACCAACGAAATGGAGTATCTGCTGCGCTCGCTGCTGCACCTGTTTCCGGGAGCGCGCGTATCGCTGCACGACATCCGCTATTCTTTCGCCGGGGTGCGGCCGCTTCCCTTCTCGCCCAAAACCCGTCCCTCCGACGTAAGCCGCAAGCACTATTTGCACGACCACACCAGCGACGGGGCCGCGCACATGATTTCCGTAGTGGGCGGCAAGCTGACCACAGCAGCGGAGTTGGCCCGGCAGTGTGTGGCCAAGCTTGGGCTGGGTTCCAGGACTGCGCCAACACTGGTCACCGCACCGGAGGAAAGTCTGGATGCCCTGCTGGATGGCTGGGTCACTGAAATTTCCCAGGCCGGGGGAATTGGCGCAGGTTCGGCGCAAGCCATTGTGGAATGGCACGGCGGACGCTCAAAGGCCATTGCCAGCACCGCCGCCACCAGTGCAAAGATGCGTGCTTCCTTGTGCCCCCACACCCCGCACATCGTGGCCGAGGCAGTAGATGCGTTCACCCACCAGGGCGCCGTCACCTTGGCGGACGTCCTGCTGCGCCGCGTTCCCGTCGCCCTCGGAGGCTGCTGGTCGGAGGCCTGCAGCCGGGATGCGGCCATGCGCATCGGCACCGTGATGGGATGGAACGAACACCAGGCGGCGGCCGAACTGGAAGCCTTCGAGACCGAGCGAGCCGCGTTTCTCCGCAAGCCCACCCGCGTTGACTTGATGCTGGAAGCCGCCGCGGACTGAAGTCGTCGGTCGCCCGCACCACTCCTCACCAAGCGCCTTTTTAATCCGATGCTGAGTTTTGCCCGGGCATGGCGGGCCGCAGCGTGCCCACCAGTAGCTTGGGGTCGTCAGAGATGATGGCATCCACTCCCCAGTCCGCGAGCCTGCGCATGGATTTCACATCATTCACTGTCCAGGCGAAAAGTTTTCTCCCGGCGGCGTGGACCTCCTCCACCAGCTTCCGGTCGAGCAGCAACTGGTGAGCAATTACGTAGTCGACCGGCAATTCGCGCCACTGGCGGAGTTGCGAGGCCCGCTCGCTGATGATTCCCAGCGGTACCAGCGCGCAGCGCGCTTTCAGTTCCAGCACCACAGCCGGCGAGAAAGAAGAAACCATATATCCCCGTTCCGGCGGCTGGTTGCGTATCGCGTCAAGCACTGCCGACTCCAGGCCTTTTACCTTGAGCTCAATGTCGAGAAAAACGCGACGGCCGTAGCGCGCCAGGACATCTTCCAGGCGTGGCAGAGAAGGCAACTGCGGGCGGGTGGCACGGGAGATGATGACGCGGCCGGCTTTCGGGTCGTGGCAAACCACCAGCCTTCGGTCGGCAGTGCCGCGCACGTCAAACTCGAACCCGTCGCAGCCCTGCTCCAGGGCCAGATCAAAAGAGGCAAAGGTATTTTCAGGAGCAGACGCGTACACGCGTGCCCCGCGATGGCCCAAAAGCAAGGGGACGTCGGGCATCGCGCGTCATTGTATGGGAGCCGACAGGTCGTCCGTCCTGTGAATTGCTGAGGAAAAATCGGTCAAAATTAATCCAGGTCGAAGTCGCGGATGGGCTTCCCGGTGTCGGGAGTTTCCTTGGCTTTCTTGATGGCCTCCTGGAATTTCTTTTCCAGCAGGTCGGAGGCGTGCTTCTGGGCTTCCACCGATTGGCGAAATATGGACTCGCGGCGGCTGTCCTGTTCCTTCATGGCCCGGGCCGCTTCCTCCATATCGTTGAAGGTTCGTGGTTTGACCGCCGCGGTATGGGCGATCACCGCCTTCTCCGCGGGGTCCACCTTCAGCACCGCGCTGCAGCACGGGCAAGTCACTTCGAACGCGGGAGCGCTCTTCGCCATGATGGAAATGATACCGCAAACCCAACGTCAGCGGGGCGCCAGCTTGATGGGCAAGATATTGAAGACGTAAAGCATCTCCCAACCCAGCAGAATGAACGAAACCACCACCACCAGGATGGCGAGCATCTCGCCGAAATTGAGACTTCTGCGGGAGGGCTCAAAACGCCTGGCTACCAGTCCCAGGATGTTGAGCGTGGCAAAGCCGAACACCAGCACCCACAGAATGTTGTAGATGTTGCCCTTCTTGTCGTCGAGGTCCAGCAAGAACAGCCAGTATGCCTGCAAAGGGGCAGCCGATAGCGCCCAGCATACGAGGCAGAGACCACAGGCCGATAGCGAAGTAAGGGACAGGACCATGGGCGCGGTTGTGTTCGCCGCCTGAAACGCTAAAGTCACAGCCTAGCTGAAAGGTTGGATATTAACCTTTTCCGCGCGCGAAGTCAGCCGCCGAATGGACGCCTCAGTTTCCTTGGCCCCCTCCAGAATCGTCATGGCCGGTGCCGTCAAGACCGCGACGCTGCTTTCGCGGTTCTTTTTCCCGTGCGGAAGTGCAAAGTTTTTCATCTTGACAACCGTCCGCCGCTGGGAGCAGGTCATCTGGATAGACGGCAGCCAGTATGGGAGCACGGTAACAACCACCATCCCAGCGGGCGCGCTGCAGCCGTTTTTCCAAATCATCAACACAGAGGCGGCGGCCAAACTGTTGGACATCGACGCATTTCAATTCGCTATGACGGTTTCGAGATAGCAGAAGAAGAAATTGCCTAATTGAGGAGTTGCGGTATGAGAGTACACCTAATGCAGCTTGCTCAGATCGTTGTTTTGCTGGCCGCCAGTTCCATGGCTCTTGCCATACAGCCAGAGTTCAGGCCGGCCGTGAACTATCGCACTGACAGCAACCCTGTAGCTGTGGCGGTGGCTGATTTCAACCGGGACGGTCTGCCAGATCTGGCGGTTCTGGACCAGGATTTCAGCGACGTCAGTGTACTGCTGGGCACCGGCAACGGAATCTTCGCAAAGGCAGTGAATTATCCAATCAACCACTCAGGTGGCATATCGATTCTCACGGGGGATCTCAATGGTGACGGCGTTCCGGACGTTCTAGTTACTTGCGATGACGGAACACTCGTTACACTACTGGGCAATGCTAACGGCACGCTTCAATCGCCGTTGGATACCCTGCTATCTAGTCCTGTTGTCGCTGTAACTGTCGCTGATTTCAACCGAGATGGCAAGCTCGATGTCGCGCTCACGGTGGGGAACACAGGATTCGCCGGTAATGTCGCAATCGTATTCGGCAACGGCGATGGCACCTTCCAATCACCACAGCTATATCCGGCAGGTGTATCGGTGAACTACATCGCAACCGGAGATCTGAATGGCGACGGAGCACCCGATTTAGTAATTGATAATGCATCTAGCAAAAGCATAGGTGTGCTCCTTAACGACGGTGACGGCACGTTTCAAGCGGTGAAACATTATCCTCTCAGTGCACAGCCCCTGACATTCGTGTTAGGTGATGTGAACAACGACGGCAAGCTAGACCTGGCCGTGAACATCTTTGGCGGCATTCTCCTGGCGCTGGGCAAAGGAGACGGCACGTTTCAGTCTCCCTCTATGGTGCTGTCGGGCACCTTCATCGGTGTTTCAGCCATTGCTGACTTTAACAAGGACGGCTTTCCGGACTTTACCGGTGCGGGTGCGGTAAACATTGTCTCAGTCACCCAGGGGAATGGTGACGGCACATTTGTTGGTCCGGCGGACTACGCCGTTGGCTCAAGTCCCCGTGGCTTTGCAGTGGCTGACCTCGACGACGACGGGTATCTCGACATAGCTGCGGCAGATAACCAGAAAGGCGGGGCCGTCAGTATTCTGCTGAACGCCGGAGCATCTCTTCCGGTCACGCTTTCTCCCACCGCTCTCACGTTCGCCGCCCAGTCCGTGGGCACGACCAGCCCGCCGCAGGCGGTCAAGCTGACCAACACCAGCGCCAGCGATCTCGCCATTTCCAGCGTCACCGTCAGCGGAGATTTTCTGGTCAAGAACAAGTGCGCCTCGACGGTCGCCCCCAACGGAAGCTGCAACCTCTCCGTACAGTTCCGGCCCAGAGCCACCGGAACCAGAATGGGAGTCATCACCATCACCGACAGCGCCACCAGCAGCCCGCAGAAGATTCAATTGACCGGCACCGGCCAGTGATCCACCATGGAGCGGCCTGCCCTCCGGCTCGGCCGCTCCACAGAACTAGTCCCGCGCCGCCAACCACCCAACCTGCCCACCAAGCCTCCCGGCCAGTGCCGGGCATTTACAATCTCTTGTATGCCCCGCAAGCCCAAGACTGTCTTCTTTGATGTCGGCAACACCCTTCTCTTCCCCAACCGGCAGATCATTTATGCTCCGTTGCACGAGCGGAAGCTGTTCCCCAGCCAGCAACAACTGCATTCCATCGAGCGCCGAACCAAGCAGGAATTCGACGCCCTGCAGCAAAGCGGCAAGGCTGACCACAGCTTCTGGTACTTGTTTTACACGCATCTGCTCGAAGAGCTTGGCGCCCCGGATGAAGCTCTCCGCGACCAGCTGGTAGCCGCCACCCGCATCTCCGCCAACTGGGGCGAGGTGCGTCCGGGCACGCGCGAGGCCTTAGAGCGCATCGGGAAGCGCTACCGCATTGGCGTAATCTCCAACGCGGACGGCAAGATCGCCACTGTTCTTGAGCGCAGCAATATTGCCGATTGTTTTCTGACCATCACCGATTCCGGCCTGGTGGGACACGAAAAGCCCCATCCCGCCATCTTCCACGCCGCGTTGCGCGAGATGCAAGCCTCGCCCGACGACAGCTTGTATGTCGGAGATGTCTACTCGGTCGATTATCTTGGCGCCACCGGAATCGGCATGCAGGCCACGCTATTCGATGTGTCTGGGGCATATCGAGAAAACGGCCTGCCGCGTGTGGAGTCGCTGGAGGAGTTGGAGGAAAGATTGGGCGTGGCAGCAATCCAGCCGCCGAGCGGCGGCAGAATATAGCCCCGGGCGTGAGCCCGGGGTTAGCCCAATGCGGCGCGGCGAGTCCCTTCAGGGACGACAGAGCCCTTTTCGCCCTGACTCTCGCTTTCGCCTGAGAAAGGGTTCTCGGAATCAGTTCCCGTCGTTCAATCCCTCAACGCCTCAATCTCTCAATGATTCAATTCAGAGTAATCACCTGGTGGTCCAGGCACTCAATATGGATGGTGTCGTAGAGCTGGCGAAGCAGATCGAGGCCGTGGCGCGCCACAAAATAGATGCCGCCGATTTCGCGCTCCTGCAGGGTCTTGTTGGGAAAGAGGGCGTTGCTCAGCAGCTCGGCGTGGCGGGCGAGGACTTCGCTGTGGCGCAGCTCGGCACGGGCGGCACGCAAGCGCAGTTGCTCGAGCTGGTACTGCATCTTCGAACCGGCGTTGTTGGCGGCCTCCACCAGGGTCTTGTCCAGGCGAGCCAGCGAATCACGAATGGCCGCAAGAGATTTCTCCAGATTTGTCCCCGCGCTGTCGAAAGCCGTCTGCACATCCTTTGAAAGGGTATGCGCCGCCAGGTGCTCGCGCAGCGATTCCGGACCCGCGAAGAGATCCGTCAATCCCAGCCGGTAGCGTGCCAACAAAGTCTGCGGCTTCGGCTCCACGATGGTGGCGGAAAAACGCGGCATGATCGGTGTGATCCTGCCCAGCAGAGCCTCGTACGCCACCGC
>JAIQET010000095.1 GCA_020073645.1 Terriglobia bacterium
ATCCCCTTCGTCCGCCTGCGCACGCTCGATGGCCTGCCCACCATGGTCGCCGCCTTCACCACCGACATCCCCGCGCTCAGCAATTGGGGCGAACCGCTGCTGGTCGGGCCAGGATCGATTCACGTGGCGCACACCGAGGGCGAGTATGTGGAGAAGAAGCAACTGAGCGATGCGGTGGATTTGTACTATTCGGTTGTGCGAAGGTTGCTCGAATAGGCGGCAAAGAAGAAGGGCTGATCCGGTCTCCGCCTTGGCTGAGCTAATATGGCTAATATGCCCACGATCACCATCCAAAAGGCCAAGAAAAGCCTCCCCCGCCTGATTGAGCAGGCTTGCCGCGGAGAAGAAGTCATCATCGCCCGCGGCTCGGAGCTGGTGGTCCGGCTGGTTCCTGTGACCCGCAGGCATGGAAAGCGCCAGCCGGGCGTATTGCGCGGCAAACTGGAAATTCTTCCCTCTTTCTTTGAGCCTCTCCCGGATGATGAACTCAAGCGGTGGGAGTAGCGCCATTGCGATTGCTTCTAGACTACGCATGCTCTTAGGTAACCACATGACGCAGGCAGGTAGTACCTTAAGCAGGTAGCTCGGGTATATTTGCTGCTGCTGGTTCCTGAACGACAATTTCCAACGCCTCCCTTGTGACCCTAGTATGGCGAAGCGTGCCGAAAACGATGGCTCAACGAAGTTCTCAGGGCGTTACGGTCGACGCCGTCTCCTCGAGGCGCTGAAGTCCCAAGTTCTAATTTCGGGAGACGGAGAGCTTGCGAGGTCTTTGGCGAGTGTCGGTGAACTGCGAGCATACAGCTCAAGGGACGTTCTGATAGAGCAGGGGTCGCCTGACAACGATATCTTTCTCATCGTCGCGGGAGAAGTATCCATCGAGGTCAACGGCCGCTACGTAGCATCGCGTGTGGCGGGCACGCATATAGGCGAGATGGCGCTGGCCGACGCGTTGGCAAAGCGGAGTGCGACGGTAATTGCTAAGGAGCCAACGGTTACGCTCAGAGTACCAGAACACCATTTTTCAAGAATTGCCGAAAAACACCCTCGGCTGTGGCGGCGAATAGCGGTCGAGATCGCGAAAAGGCTCAAGGAACGAAACCAACTGCTTCGTAAGCCCCACGACAAGCCGGTATTGTTTATCGGTTCTTCCTCGGAGAGTTTGGCCGTGGCAAATGCAGTGTACGGACGTTTAGAGCGGAAACCTCTAGTACCGCGCCTCTGGAGTGAGGGTGTGTTTCAGGCATCCCGTACATCCATTGAAAATTTAGTAACCTTGGCGCAAGAGGCCGACTTTGCAGCGCTGGTTCTTACGTCTGATGACATAACGGTTTCCAGGGGTAAATCCAAGCCGTCCCCTCGCGACAACGTCATTTTCGAGCTCGGGCTCTTCATGGGCACGCTCGGCAGGGAGCGTGTATTTATCATTAAACCGAGGGGTCTGGACATCCGCGTTCCCACCGATCTTCTCGGTGTCACTTGGCTGGACTATGCAAGGGCCGGCCCGCGACCGCTGAGCTCACGATTACAAGATGCTTGTGCGAGAGTGTTTAAGATCGTCCGCAGCATCGGCCCAAGGTAAACTGGTAGATCATGGCTACTGCGAAGGAAATCCGTGCCGAAGTCGACACCATCTTTGCCACAAGGTGGGAGAAGAGGAACGGCCAGATTGTGCCCGACTCTGAGGATGTGGAGCTCGGGAACGATGCTGTGCAGATAGAGGGTACGGTTCTGTATGCTGACCTCGCGGATTCGACAGAGCTCGTCGATAGTTACAAGGACTATTTTGCGGCTGAGATCTACAAGGCATACCTGGTCGCTGCTTGTCGCATTATTCGTGACAACGACGGCGAAATTACGGCCTTCGATGGCGACAGGGTCATGGCGGTTTATCTCGGCGATAGCAAAAACAGTAATGCCGCTCGTTCAGCCCTCAAGATTAACTGGGCAGTCAAGAAGGTCATCGGTCCTGCTGTCAAGAAAGCATATCCGGACACGTCGTTCAACTTGAAGCAGGCGGTGGGCATCGACACCAGTGCTTTGTTCGTGGCCAGAACGGGGATTCGAGGTTCAAACGACCTAGTGTGGGTGGGACGCGCTGCTAACTATGCCGCAAAGCTATCAGCGGCCAAAGAAGCCGGACATTCCTCGCTCATTACCGAAGCTGTCTTCAACAAGCTAAACGAAAAGTCAAAGTATGGTGGTGAACCGCGCCGTGTGATGTGGGAGAAGGTAATGTGGCGAGAAATGGGAATTACCGTTTACGGATCAAACTGGTGGTGGGAGATCTGATAGATCCCTTTATTGTGACTGTTCAAAGTCGCGCCCTCTAGTGCGGTGAGGGCAGAATCTGGACCCTTGGACGCTCGACCGCTCGATTCTCAACTGGAAATAGCCATGATCAACACTCTCAACGCCCTCGCCAAGGCCTCCTCCGCCTACTTGCGCTCGGCCATGCACCAACCCATTCGCTGGCACGAGTGGGGCGAAGAAGCTTTTGCCGAGGCGCAGCGGGAGAACAAGCCCATTCTGCTCGATATTGGCGCGGTGTGGTGCCACTGGTGTCATGTGATGGACCGGGAGTCCTACGACAGTCCGGAGATTGCGCAGATCGTGAACGAGCGTTTCATCGCCGTGAAGGTAGACCGCGATGAGCGTCCCGATATCGACAGCCGCTACCAGGTGGCGGTGAGTTCGATCAGCGGACAGGGGGGCTGGCCGCTCACCGCTTTCCTCACGCCCGACGGCAAACCGTTTTACGGCGGCACCTACTTCCCTCCCGAAGACGGCTATGGACGCCCCAGTTTCAAAAGGGTGCTGCTGGCCATCTCGGGCGCGTATCGCGAAAAGCATGGCGAAGTAGTCGAGCAGGCCAAGCTGGTGGAGAGCGCGATTTCCAACGCCGAGTCGTTCGCCGGACGCGGCACGCAGTTCTCTCCCAAGGTAATTGACACCATCGTGGAATCGGCGCTGAGCATGTTTGATGCGGCCAATGGCGGCTTTGGCAACGCACCCAAGTTCCCGCACCCGTCCATTCTCGACCTGCTGATCGACCAGTACGGGCGCTCAGGAGACGAGCGACTTTTGCACGTGTTCGTTACCACGCTGGAGAAGATGGCTCGCGGCGGGGTGTACGACCAGCTCGCTGGAGGCTTCCATCGCTACTCGGTGGACGAGCGCTGGGTGGTTCCGCACTTCGAGAAGATGTGCTACGACAACTCGGAACTGCTGAAGAATTACGTCCACGCCTACCAGGCGACGGGCACGGAATATTTCGCCGCCGTAGCCCGCGACATCATTCGCTGGATGGATGAGTGGCTCAGCAACCGCGAGCACGGAGGCTTCTATGCCTCCCAGGACGCGGACTACTCCATGGACGACGATGGCGACTACTTCACTTGGACTCTGGAGCAAACGCGCGCGGTCTTGAGTGAAGAAGAAGCCGCCGTGGCCAGCCTGCATTACGACATCAACGAAGTCGGCGAGATGCATCACAACTCGGCGAAGAATGTGCTGTATGTGCGGGCCGCGATGGAAGAGATTGGCAAGCGGCTGAGCCTGGCGCCGGAGCGAGTCCGCGAGTTACTGGAATCGGCAAAGAAGAAGATGTACGCGGCCCGGCTGAAGCGTCCCACGCCCTACGTGGACAAAACTATGTATGTGGGTTGGAACGCGATGTGCGTGTCGGCATACCTGGAGGCGGCCAAGGCACTGGGGTTGGAAGGAGCGCGGCATTTCGGGCTGCGCTCGCTCGATCGCATTCTGGCGGACGGCTGGCGGCCTGGGCGTGGTTTGCTGCACGTGATTGCCTATTCCGACCCGCACGCCGAACGCCGCGACATCGCCGGCCTGCTCGATGATTACGCCTTCACTGCGGTCGCTTGCCTGGACGCCTACGAGGCCACGGGTGATCTCAGCTATTTCAATTTCGCGCGCCGTATTGCGGACGCGATGATCGAGCGTTTTTTCGATCCGACATCCGGTGGATTCTTCGACACGGAAAAACCGACTGCGCCGGATCAGAAAACGCTGGGCGTGCTGGGTACGCGCCGCAAGCCCTTCCAGGACTCTCCGACTCCGGCGGGAAATCCCGTGGCCGCGATCGCCTTGCTGCGGCTTCACGCCTATACCAACGATCAGGCGTATCGCGACAAGGCCGAGCAGACCATCGAAGTTCTGGCAGGACTTGCGGAAAAGTACGGGATCTTCGCCGCGACCTATGGCATTGCCGCGGTGCATTTGTCGGAATCGCACACACAGGTGGTGATCATTGGCAACGACGCGCGAGCCGGCGAACTTCACGCTGCGGCGGTTGCTCCATTCGCCTTCGGGAAAGCCGTGCTCAAGCTGGCTGCGAACGAAGCCGTTGCGCAGAATCTTCCGCCAACCCTGGCGGAAACCATTCCCCACCTGCCCGTAGTCAAGGAAGAAAAAACCGCGGCAATCATCTGCTCGGGGTTCACTTGCCAGCCGCCGGTGTCCGATGCCGAGGAGTTAAGCCGAAACCTGCGCGCAGCTTTGCGCCACACTCGCTGAGCTCCGCCGCAGCACTCCGCCAACAAAAAAGGGCTGGCATTGCATTGCGCAATCTGCCAGCCCCAGAAAACCTAAGCCGCACAAAGCGGCAAATTTAGAACACCCCACATGGTGGGCTGCCCGCAACTACTTTGGGCAGTTGCTCTTCGGGTTGCAGAACGGCATCGGCCCGCCTTCCGGTGCGGGAAGCATCGGCGCGGCAACCGCGACGTACGTGCAAACCAACCCTACCATCAGGAATAACATCCTGATCGCACGTTTCATGGACTGTTCTCCTTGCGTGCGGGTCCCCTGGGAGCGGAAACCCTCACGGCGCGCATTATAAGGGCATTCTCAAGTTTTCCAAGCGGACTTTTTTGTAACCAGCCTGCGCTCTCGCTTTGGTCAGCCGCCAAACGAAACTAATGAAACGTCTGTTTCTCCCGATTTTTCAGTCACTTGGAAACACCTTAGGTAGGACGATTGAGGAGTATCCCGTAGCGGGAATGTGCTGCCACACAAAATCACGAAGGCCAAGGGCGCAAGCCTCTTTCATTCATGACAATTCTTCGCGGGCCGCGTCTGCAAGATCCGGAGCAATTGGAGAAATATCTCTTGGAATAATCGCGCGGAGCAATTGCGGACCCGCTAGGAAGCGGGGCGACGCGGAGAAGTCATAGGAGATTCGCCGGCCGGGGACGGGGAACTTGCAGGCCCCGATCCGGCCGCGACCGCAGCCGCAACCCCGGCTTCGGGTTCCGAATGGGCGGGGCCTCCGTTGGTGCGGGAGAATGCCCGATCCACCATGCCTTCAAACATCGGGATCAGGGAGTCGCTCGGTAAGGGATGTTGGAGATCGGTGAGGCTCTGGTCCCATCGTTGCGACATCAGCAGGTTGGCGGATGTGTCGCGAGATCTGGAATTCAGCAGGGCATAGCCGAACCAGACCAGGATGGCGCAGTTGTAGGCTACCGCGTTGGTGAGGTTCACTCCAGCTGGTGTGGCCCTCCCCGCGATATTCAGCGCAACCATTGCCAATTCCACGAAGGCAAAGCCACCGAAGCCCAGGGCAATCCCGAAGCTCTGCTGGCGCCAGGAAACCCCCAAATACCCGGAGAAGACCAGGAGGAACAGGATGAGGCCACATTGCATGACGCGGACGCAGCGCTGCACGGTGAAAATCGCCTGTACCAGGGGGCCCTGGTCGGTAGTCGAGCTCGAGGCCGCCACCACGCCTGCCACCAGCAACATCACCAGCGCGGCCCATTTGAACAGCACCGAGCCGAGGTCCTTCAACGTGTGGTAGGGACGGAACACGTCGAGGAAAATTTCGTGAATGATCTTGAACCCCAAAGCCAGGCTGATCGCGTCGGCAATCCAAAACGAGTAAAAATATTCCGGGTAAGTTCCCCACAGATGGATGGGAAACAAAATGGAAAAGACCAGAATCTGCCAGACCAGATAGGCGAAGAACACCGGGAAGGTGCGGTGCAGCCTGCGCGACAACATCGTCGCCGCGACCGCGAGTTGCAGCACCGGGTGAGCAATCCACAGAGCGCTATCGATCTGCATGGGGGTAACAGGGCCGCTTCTTGCCAGCCGCGGACCTCGCGGTTGGCAGAGTACACCGCTCCGGTCTCCTCCTGATTGAAAACCTTAACAGTTCCTGCCCGATGGTCAATGAACCAAAGTAACCTCCGGTAACAGTTACTTCTGGAATTATGCAAGTGGCTGTGTTCTGGAGGACTTGGCTCGGGGCAGGCGGCTGGCTCAGGCTGGATGCGCCTATCCCGCAGGTTACCACCGCGAGCCATTCCGGGAATTTGCCGAAAGGGGGTTTCGGACTTGTTCCCCAACCGGGTCGTCCTACATTTCTGGCGTTGCCTGGATATAGGCCCGCATCATTCGCACTTCATCGTCTTTTTCGCTCAGGTGGTGCAACATCAGGTCGCGCAGTGAAACCACCCCTTTGAGCTGTTTGCCTTCACACACCAGCAGATGGCGGAAGCCGTGGCGCCGCATCAACAGGAGGCCGTTTTCCACGTCCTCGTCTGAGTTGACGGTGAGGGGATCCGCGGTCATCACTTGATCAATGGAGGTGGTGCGCGGGTCGCGCCCTTCAACCACCACGCGCTTCATCATGTCACGCTCGGAAAAGATCCCCACCAGAATGCCATCGCGCACCACCGGCACCGCTCCGATGTTGCGCTCCACCATGGCCTTGGCCACATCCAGCACGCTCTGCCTGGCGTCTGCCCGGTATGTGTCCTGGCCTTTAATCAAGTCGTAAATATGCATTTGCCACCCCTAGGGGCCCAGATGTTGCGGCCCTACCCCAGCAAAGGCGCACTTCGGCGGGAGTATATGACGAAATGGAGTATGGGGAAAGAGTCAATTGGGGGCAGGAAGAAACTACCCTGCCCCCGGCAAGCCAGCCTGAACTAGTCGTTTTCGTCCAGATAGAACATGTCGAGAACGTAGTTCTTGCTGTTAATAAGCAGGACTCGTCCGTTATAAACCACCCGGTCCAGGTCCCCGGACAACACCGGAAGCTGTTGCACGCAGGACAGCGGCAAGGACTTGACCTGCTTGGCGATCTCGGCTGGCAAGGTCTGTCCCCTCTGGAGTTGACGCTCTGAGCCGGAGGGCAGTTCCGGCCGCTCGGTTGTGCCCGGCGGAAAGTCCGAGGCGTGATTGCTGGCGCAGTCCCGAATTACCCGACGATCCCGCAAGGTGAACAGGGCATTAGAGTCGTTCGACTCCGCCGTGGCCCCAGCTTGGTTGGGTGAATTTGGAACATCCTTTTGGTCGGGAGGATTATCGCGGTCGCGATCGTTTTCGGCCGGGCGATGGGTGGCAGCCGGCTCCCCGGCTGCGCTGGACGAAGAGACCGTCGTAAAGGAGAGCACAGCTTCGGGTTCGACTGTGGCCGGCTTTTTTCCCGTGGCGGCGGCTGCACCGGTACCGGCTGCCCCGCCCACTCCGGCGCCGATCGCCGCGCCCTTCCCGCCACCCGCGATCGCGCCAATGACTGCGCCCAGGGCAGCGCCGCCGCCGATCTTGGTGACGTTACTCTTGGTGTGCGACTCGCCCTTGATCACCAGCGGTTCCACCGCCAGCGACGAACTGAGATTGCCCGAGGTCACCGTGGTCAGAACCAAATCGAGTTCTCCCGGTTCGCTAAGCCGGCCCGAGCGATGCACGTCGCTAACGCGCCCGCTGACGTCGGCCCCCTTCGGGTAAAGCTCCTTCCCGTCGACCGTGATAGGTTCTTCCAGCGTGCCGTGAAAGCTGTCTCCGGCTTCACTCTCTTCGCTGCTGAGTTTGTCGATGATGCGAACCTGGATGCTGGTTCCGGCAGGAATCTCCGGGGCCCTCTTCGCCCAAGCAAGCAGGGACCCAGCGACAACGATGACAGCCAATGACCGAACTGCGTTCAGGAACTGCCGATGTTTGCGGCTCATAAGACCTCACTCATGGGGAATGGTTGTCCAGACGGAGTAGCGGATATACGTTCTGATGCGAATGACGGCCGTTTTGCTGCACAGCACGGAATGAACAACTTGATGCCTCATGCCCGGCTTCCGATGAACACAAAGTAAGAACATGCCCACAGCGCCGTCGGAATGGTGCCATGCGGGCGGGTCGTTAGAATGACGTTGTAGTCGTCGGAAATCTGCAAGCTTTCGAGCACCGGGGGGCCAGCCTCGGGTTCGACCGTAGCCAGGTATGCAAGGAACTGGTAGATGTCCGGCACGCCGCTGTATCCCTGAGCAACAAAAGAAACTTCAGTATTCTCCTCAGCGAAGTGCCAGCCCAGCGAGGCCGCGAGTGCTACCGCGTTCTCGTAAGCCTTCTCGGGCACCGTCCCAGGCGCAGGGTTGTCGAAGACAATGCGCAGTTTGCGTTCGTCCTCGCGGCTGAACTCGCGCACTTTGAGCGATCCCGACTTGGCGGTGGCCTTCCAGTCCACGTGGCGCGCCGAATCCTCCGGCATGTATTCCCGGATGCGATACAAGTCGTAACCGCGGCCGCGCGCGAAAGTTTCAAATTCCCCGGTGATCATGGGCAGGATCTCGAAAAATTCGTCGGGAGGCTCCACCGGCGGATAGACCAGAATTTCCCGTGCCAGCGACACTCGCCGCGTCTTGGTCAGGAAGGCGAACGGAAAACGCGTGGCCATGCCAAAGCTTTCCTGCTGGTACCGTCCGCGACGCGCAAAACTCAGCTCGAGTTCTGCAATCAACTCCTCGCCGGCAGCAATGTAGGGGAAGTAAGCCGATCCCTGAAAGATGTCTGGCGGCACCGGCTTGTCGGCAACCCGGCGAAGCTGGCGATCGGGCAACTGGATCCACTGCCGCTCCGGCGGGCGCCCCGGCGGGAACGTGAACGTCGAAGGCATCCACCGCCAATGCCTGCTTTCGGTTTTCTTCTTGAACGACACCACGCTGATGGAGAACGAGGGCAGCCACCGCCGTGGGTTGCGCACCGCGATCCTTCCGATGGTCGCCCGCCCGGCGAACACGTGCTCGGGCAGGCGGACATCCAGTTCGAGCTCGCGCAATACCATGGCCGAGGCAAAGCCGGAGACCAGAATGGCCGCCAGCATCGCAGCCACCACGATGTAGAGCAGGTTGTTGCCGGTGTTGAGGGCGGCGAGCCCGATCAGCAGGATCGCGGCTATATAGACGATTCCAACCCAGGTGACCTCGTAATCGAGAGCATCGCGGATGCGAGCCGCAGCCACCCGCCGCGCCAGGTAGGGCACGGTGGTCAAGCCCACCATGGCCGCCAGAAACAGCGCCGCAGAGGCCAGGATGAGCGTGGCCCAAAGATTGCCCGACTCCCGCGAAACCGTCGAAAACAGCGCTGCGCCAAAGGCCAGTACCAGCCCCGCAATCGCCAGCAGGAAGCGTACCCACACCTCGGGAATTTCCAAGTGGAGCAGATGCCCGAACCGACGCTCGTCGGAGACCGGTATGGGCTCGGCGGCTCTTAGCGGAGTGGGCATGTCCTTAAAGGGTTGCTGATTTCGAGGGTAGCACCCTGCCGAGGCAGCATCAATCCGCCTGCCGTTGCCCAGAGAGGCGCCGCAACCAATTCCCTGCTTTCACCGCTGCTTCGTCGGCGATACGGCTGATTTTCGGAAAATGCTTTCGCAGCCTGGCCAGCAGGTGATGCGCCCACACGTATTCTGACGAGAGGATAATCAGGCCGATTACGAGGAACAGCACGCCCTGCAGGATGGGCAGGAACAGGCCCGCAATTCCCAGCAGGATGAACCCCCAGCCCACAATCAGGATCAGCACGCGTTTGGCGTAGGCGTTCATCCGCAGCTCGGAGAGCAACCAGGACTAGGCTATCAGGAAGCTCGGGCGACCGCCGTGATGGATGAACAACGCGGCGTCAGTTCATATCCGATTCCTGGGTGCTTTTTCGCCATCTCCACCAGAGGAAAACCACGACCGCGACCGCCCCTACCAGCAGCGCGAGGTTGAGATCGTGCACGACCCGCATCAGATTGTCCCAATACTTGCCGAAGAAATATCCGACCGATGAAATCACGCTGACCCAGAGCGCGGCGCCCAGGAAGTTGTAGATGGCGAACTTGCGCCAGTCCATGCGCAGGACACCGGCCAGAGGACCGGCAATGATCCGCATCCCCGCGATAAAGCGGGCCACAAAAATAGTGGCTGCGCCATAGCGCCGGAACAGGTGCTCACCCCGGGCCAGGGTGCGCCGGGGAATGTAAAAGATGTGCTGGTAGCGCTCCAGCAG
>JAIQET010000024.1 GCA_020073645.1 Terriglobia bacterium
CCGGCGCCCATCCAATCGAGCAGATGGTCGGAGGTTACGTCGTCGGCGGAGATCACGATTACTCGGCTGCACCGCCCAGCACGGATCCAGTCTTCCGCCAGTGCCACGGCCTGTGTGGTGGTGGCGCAGGCGGAGTTGATTTGCGTGTTGGGACCGCGGGCACCGATGAATTCGGCGAATTGTGAATGTCCCATGGACAAGACTCTGAGTAAGAAGCGCCGCTCGAAGACATACGGCTCTTTTTCGATGGTGACGCGCAACTCCTCGATGCGCCGGTCGATCTCCTGCACCAGGACGGAATGTCCATTGCTCTCTGCCACGCGTGTGCGCACACTCTCTAGCATGGCCAACTGCTCGCGGCGGGCGTGGTCCGTGTAGTAGCGCGCCATCTCATCCGCGAACGAGTCGAGGCCGGGGAAGGCAGAGCCAAAAATCACGCCGGTATCGTCGCGCATGGCGTCGGGCAATCCCCAGCGATCGGGCAACTGCGTACCTTTGCTGGTGGTCTTATAGCGCATGACCAGCGGGATGCCGGCATCACGCAGCGCGTCAATGCCCGCCGCGATCGCCAGTTGGGTGACGCGGTCGAGGGCGCCCACGCGATCAGCGGATGCCCCGAATTCCTTTTCCAGATCGAAGGCATTTCCACGGGCCGCCAGCTTGATGACATCCGCCAGATTGTTGATGGACTCGAAGGTGGGCCCTCCGTTGTCACTCTTCATCAGGCGCGTGATGTGTTTGTCGAGCATGGCTTGGCGGAAGCGAGTCGGGATCGAGTCGATGAATTGATCGCCCCGCAGGATGCGGGCAATGTTGCCATCATCGAAAATGTGCTCGGTTCCGGGCAGGCCCAGAGCCGCGCCGGTGATCACTACCGGGGCTTCGGTTGGGGTCTTCTTCTGGCCCTGGTAGATCTGCTGCCCACGCTCGAGAACCTCGGCAAAGAAGCGACCGAGTTCCGCATAACGATCGCCATTCACCGGGGCTGCCGACGTGGTTGGAGCGACTGGGGCGGAGGCTGCAAACGGAATCGGCTTCGCCGTTTCTGCCGGGGAAGGAGGAGCGGACACGGAGGTCACGGGCTTGACCGCAGACTCGCGCGAGACTTCGGCCTGGCCGCGGCCCAATCCCGCCGCATAGAGTCCGCACAGCGCCTGGTTGAACGATGGGATGTCACCGTTTTTTGGATGGTTGGTGAAAAATGAAACCGCGTCGCCGCGGTCGCCCAGCACGTCCTCGGCAAATCCCTGCAACGCTTTCTTCGGGCCGACTTCAACAAAGACGCGGGCGCCCGCGTCATAGAGGGTGCGCAGGCCCTTCACAAATTGCACGGGTGCGGCAACTTGCTGCGCCAGAATCTCCAACATTTGAGGTACGACATCCGGCCCCATGGGATAGAACTCGCCGCTGACATTCGCCACGATGGGCACGCGCGGCGATTCCAGATGCAGGCGCTGGAGCACTCCCCGCAGCGGTTCGCTCGCCGCCGCCACAATCGAGGTGTGGAAAGCATGGCTGACCGGCAAAGCTGCCACTTCGAAGCCGGCTTTTTGGAAAACCTCCATGGCTTGCGCGACTGCCTGGCTGGCGCCACCGATGACTGCCTGATGCTCGCTGTTGATGTTGGCGATCACGACGTACCCGTCAATCGTTTTCAGGGTTCGCTCGATTTCCCCTAGCGGCGCAAAGACGGCGGCCATCAAACCCTTGTCCTCCACTGCCACCTGGGTCATTCCGCGGCCGCGGGCGCTGACGGCCTCCAGAGCATCCGCGAAGGGAATCGCGCCAGAGGCAATCAGGGCGCCGTATTCGCCCAGACTGTGCCCCATGGTGAAATCAGGCGTGATGCCGTAAGCCGCTAACAGCCGGGTCATCGCCATATCGATCGCCAATACTGCCGGCTGCGTGATCTCGGTTTGGCGCAGATCATCGTCCGCCTTGGCAACCGCCTTGGGGTCGTCCGGGTCAACGTAGATGAATTCGGTGAGCGGCTTGCCCAGCAGAGGAGTCATGATGCGATCGGCTTCCGCAAAGGTTTCGGCTACGATCGGTTCCGCAGCGCGAATTGGCTTCAGCATGTTCACGTACTGCGAACCCTGGCCGGTATAGAGGAACGCCACCTTGGGCGCAGGACCTTGGCCGCGGAAGATGCCTTGGGCACGCAGCGCTTTCCACATCGCCGGTTGGTTGGCGGCCAGAGCCTTGAGCGCGCTGGCTGACTTGGCCGCCAGGTCGGCGGCATCGACGTAGTCGATGGCCAGGCGCTCCGGCGCCCGCAGATCTGATTCAGCGGGTGCGGCTGGTGCCAATGCGTGCCCGGCCTGAGCGGCCCTCTGTACCGCACGGAGACGCTCCGCCAGTGCAGCTTGTGAAGTGGCGCCGATCACCAGTGCGCCGCGCAGCGGTGCCTTATAAGAGGATGTAGAAGTGCGGGAAACAGCTTTCGCATTCATGCTTGCCTCGTTCATCACGGCGGGCGGTATGTCACCGACCGCGACCGTTCGCTTACCGTTGCCGGTCAGCTTGTGGGGAATGTATTCCTCGAGCACGGCGTGGAAGTTGGTGCCGCCAAAACCAAAGGCGCTCAAACCGGCGCGCCGCGTGCCATCCGCCGGAATCGTCCACGGCTTCAGTTCGGTATTGACGTAAAGCGGGGAGTGGGTAAAGTCGATGTCGGGGTTGGGACGCTCGCAATGCACGCTCGGCGGCAGCACTTTGTCACGCAGCGCCAGGGCAGTTTTCAGCAATCCAGCGGCGCCGGCAGCGCCTTTGAGATGCCCAATGTTCGATTTGACCGAGCCGAGCGCCACGGAGTGGGAAGGGAGATGGAAACCGCCGAGTAGATCCACCATGCTTTGCAGCTCGACGAGGTCGCCCACGCGGGTGGATGTGCCGTGGCCTTCAAACAACATTGCGGTGGCGGGCGACAAGCCGGCATTTTGCCAACCACGCTCGATTGCCAGTTTCGGGCCGATCGGATTGGGCGCGGTAATGCCCTTTCCCTTGCCGTCGCTGGACCCGCCGATGCCGCGCAGCACGGCGTAAATCTTGTCTCCGTCGCGCTCGGCATCGGCCAGGCGCTTAAGCAAGAAAATGGCGGCCCCTTCGCCCATGACGAACCCATCGGCGCCTTCGGCATACGGACGACTGCCGGTCGCCGAGAGCGCTCCGATCTTGCAGAACTTGACGAAGGTGGGGGCGCCCATGTTGCGGTCGATGCCGCCGGTGATCGCCACGTCAAAATCGTTCTGGATCAGTCCCTCCACCGCCGAACTGATCGCCGCCATGGCCGAGGCGCAGGCTGCATCCACAATGTAGTTGGGACCGTGGAAGTTGTAGAGATTGGCAATGCGGCCGGCAATGCAGTTAGCCAGTTCGCCGGGCATGCTGTCTTCCGTAATTTCGGGGAGGTGCTTTGCAATCCGGTCGTGCATCTCGCGGGTAATATCGTGGCGGACCGCTTCCGGCAGCGCGGCGAAACTGGCGCTTTCAGCCAAGTCCTTGGCATATTCCGGGAAGTACACGCGCAAGGAGGTGAGGTAATGTTTCTCGCCGGCCATGGCATTGCCCAGGATCACAGCGGTGCGATCGAGGTCCAGGGGGCGATTAGGATAGCCGTAGTCTTCCAGGGCTTCGCGGGTGGCCGCGATCGCCCATTTCTGGGCGCCGTCCATAGCATCGACAACGCGCGGCGGAATCGGCAGGTGCCACTTCATCGGATCCCATACGAACTCGCGCACCCAGCCGCCGATCTTGGAGTAGGTCTTGTCCGGTGCCTTGGGATCGGCATCGTAGTAAAGCGCTGGGTCCCAACGGTCCGGCGAAACCTCGCTGATGCTGTACCGGGCGCTCTTTACGTTTTCCCAGAAAGCGGCAACGTTCGGGGCATCGGGCAGAACGGCCCCCGCCCCCACAATCGCTATGGCTCGATGTGCGGTAGTTTCCATGATGACGCTCCTGCTTTTATGAAAGGGACCCCGGCCCTCCTGAGAAAGAGCCGGATGCCGGTCAGACATTGCTGAACGTTAAGCGGCTAGCTCCGAGCGCTTGGCCGCGCGGTTGTAAAGGACGTCGGCTATGTAATCCATGTCCGCAATCAGACCGGCCTGCGTGCGATGGATGGCGGGCAGTCCCAAACTGGTTTCAAACGCGGTCATCTCGGCATCGCTCACGCCACCGGCGCCGACGACCAGGCGCAGACCTTCTTCGGCAACCTTGAGCGCGGCCTCGCGGGCAAAGACCCGGCTCAGCGCCGCCAGGGCTGTCGCGTCGAAACGGCGATTGGCTTTTTCATTGAGCTTGCCATCCGCCATCAGCGCGGCGCGGCGAGACAAACTGCCGGCGCACTCGGCGTAGGCAATCAACTCGCCCAGGCGCAGGAGAATGTGCTGATAGCGCGTGAGACGCCCGATGCGGGCTTTTTCCATGACTTCCGCCAGTGCATGCAAACTCAGAGCCGCGATGTTTGCACCCACTTCCGGATGCTGCGCGTGCAGCGCCTCGAACTTGCGCGCTTCGTCGTGATAATGCTGCCCGCGCGTCTTCAGGTGGTACTGCCAGCGGTCGCGGCTGATAGTCATCTCCATGATCTCGGAGGTGCCTTCGTAAATGGTGGTAATGCGAACGTCGCGGCTGATCTTCTCCACCATGTATTCATGGGTGTAACCGTAGCCGCCCAGCGCCTGGATGCTGGCTTCGGCGGCCGCATTGCCCGCTTCCGACGCCATGTACTTGGCGATGGCGCCTTCGGTGTTCAAGCTGCCTTCGCTGCCCGCGTCGATGCGCTCGGCGGTTTCTTCGATGTAGGCGCGGGCGGCTTCGAGGTGAGTGACGTGCGGCACGATCAGCTTGTGGGTGTATCCCTGCTTTTCCGACAGCGGCGCCCCGGCCTGGATCCGCTTGGTGGAATAGGGAATCGCGCGATCGAGCGCGGCCCATCCGGCCCCGAGGCCAAACGCCGCTACCATCAAGCGCGTGTAGCCGAACACGGCTTGCGCTTGAGTCAAACCCTGGCCTTCAACTCCGCCGATGAGCCGGTCGGCATCGACAAAGACGTCGTTGAAAGCCAGGGCCGCCGTGTTGCTGAGACGAATGCCGTGCTTGTCTTCCGGTTCGTCGTGAGTGAAACCCTTTGTGCCCTTCTCCACGACGAACCAAGTGGGCCCGCCGGGTGCGTTCGCTAAGACCGAGTACGCATCAGCCACTCCGCCGTTGCTGATCCACTGCTTGTTACCGTTGATCTTGTAACCGACAACTTTGCTGTCCTGCATGACCCGGTCTGCGGTGGTCTTCAAAGCTCCCAGATCGCTGCCGGCCTCTGGTTCCGTGGCGCCGTAGGCAAACAGCAATCCCTCGTCCGCGATGCGGCTCAGCCAGAGCTTCTTCTGCTCCGGGGTGGCGCCGACCGTGATCGGATCGCTGCCCAGAAACGTGGCCAGCACCGCCGTGGCAACGCCCAGGTCGATGTTGGCCATCTCTTCGCAAATGCAGTACACATCGAAGGCGCCACCGCCCATCCCGCCGAACTCTTCGGGAATAAACAGAAGTTGAATGCCCAGTTTGTCCGGGTGGCACATGTGCCGGACGATTTCCAGCGGACATTCGTCTTTCTCATCCAGTTCGATCAGGGTTTCGTCGGGAAGTTTCTTCTTCGCAAAATCCCGGAGCGACTTCAAACTTAGCTTCAGAGTTTTCGGCGTAATCATTGGCGGCGTCCTCACTTTGCTGAAACGGTCCGCATTTCGCGGACTTTGTTGGTGAATTCGGGCAAGAACTCCAGGAGGTCATCGACAATTCCGACATCAGCCACCTGGAAGATCGGGGCCTTGGGGTTCTTGTTAATGGCGACGATGAAGGGGTTTCCTTTGATGCCGGCAAGGTGCTGGAATGCGCCACTGATGCCGCATGCCAGATAGACCTTGGGCTTGACGGTTTTTCCGGAGGTGCCCACCTGGCGGGATTTCTCCAGCCACTTGGCGTCGACCACCGGTCGCGAGCAGCTCACCGCTGCGCCGAGCGCGTCGGCCAGTTCCTGGGCGATGGCCACATTGTCTTTTTCCTGGATGCCGCGGCCGATGGAAACCAGAACGCTGTGCTTGGTGATATCCACATCACCGGCCTCGGCGACCACCGTCTCGAGATAGCGCCGTCGCGCGACCAAGACACCAATCTCGGATGACTTGTCGACTACCGACCCGCTGGCGGGAGCGCTTTCCAGCGGCTTGAATGCGCCGGGACGGACAGTGATCACTGCGCCCGAAGAGATATCGCAGCGCACATGTGTGCTCACCTGGCCGCCGAATTCCTGCCGAACCACTCTAAGAGTGACTCCGTCAACTCCTTCAATAACAAGCACATCAGAGACAAACGTTGAGTTCAGCTTGATGGAAAGCCCGGGGGCCAGATCGATTCCGAAATGTTCATGGGCGACGAGCAAGATGCTGCCCTGCGGGAGGACCTTCACCAATGCCTTGCGGATCAATTCAGCGTTGGGGTAGGCGAGGGTTTCATGGGCGATCTTCCAGACCTCACTGTAGGAAGAGCGGAGGGTGCTGCAGACAGCATCAAGGTCCGCACCGCAACCGGTGACAATGGCGGTAGGGGACGCAGCGGGATCGATCTTCTTGGCCGCGGCTACCAGTTCGGTGGCGGAATCATCGGCCACGCCGACCTTGTGTACGATGTAGGCAAAGATGCGAGCCATTATTTCAACCCTCCTTTGGCTGCCACCAACTCAAGAAGTTTGTCGATGTTTTCTTCCCGGCTGCCCTGGAGCATCTCGGCTCCCTTGCCCAGCGCAGGCACGAAGTAGTCCACCCGTTTCACTTTCGCGGCGGCCTGGCCGACTGTGGCGGGATCGATCCCCAGGTCCGACGCGCTGGGGGTTGGAATAGGAATGGAAGCCACTTGGCGGATACCCCGCATGCCGACATAACGCGGTTCGTTGATGCCGGTCTGGATCGAGAGCACGCAGGGGAGATCGATCTCGTTGATCTCCTTGTTGCCGCCGGCGATTTCCCGGCTGACCTTCAGCTTGCCGTCGAGGACTTCGACGGAGTTGACCAGGGACGCGAAGGGATAGTCGAGCAACGCGGCCAGCATTCCGCCGACCTGGGCGCCGCCGTCTTCGGCCTGGACTCCGGTCAGGATCAGGTCGTAGGGGCCCTTGCGCACGAAGACCGCCAGGATGGTGGCGAGGCCGCGGCCGTCCGATCCGCGGAAGGCGTCGTCGGAGATGAGGACGCCATGGTTCGCGCCCATGGCCATCTCTCGCCGCAGAATCTCTTCGTCGTCTTCGCCACCCACCGTAACTACGGTGACGTTTCCACCGACTCGGGCGACGATCTGAAGGGCCTCTTCGACCGCGTAGTTGTCCCATTCGTTGATCGAATAAACCAGGTCGTCGCGTTCGATGTCGTTTCCCGCGCTATTGAGTTCGATCTCGTTTTCTGAAGTGTCCGGCACTCTTCTTGCGCAGACTAGGATTTCCACGTTCAACCTCCAAGAACTGCGGTTTCACATTCCTTCGGGATTTCACGCGCGATCTGTTGGTCTACCAGTTCCGTCAGGTCGATGGCAGTCATCTTTCCTTCCAGGCCTGCCACTTTGATTGCATCTTCTATATTGACCATGCAGAACGGGCAGGCGGTCACGATCACATTGGCCCCGGACTCCGCGGCCATCTGGACTCTCTTTACACCGATTCGCTGGTCTTCTTTCGGCTCGTAGAACAGCATCAGCCCGCCGCCGCCGCAGCAAAACGAGCGGTCGCGGGACCGCGTCATTTCGACTCTCTTCAAGCCGGGGATCGCATCGAGCACATCCCGGGGATCGTCGTAGATCTGGTTGTGCCGCCCCAGGTAGCAGGGATCGTGGTAGGTGTAGACGTTGTTGTTGTCGACCGGATTGAATCTAATCTTGCCGGTCTTCACCTCGCTGGCGATCACCTGGCTGATGTGTTCTACCGGCGGCACATCCTGGTAGTCGTGTTTCAGGGCGTTGTAGGCGTGAGGATCGGCGGTGACAATGCGCTGGACTCCGGACTCTTTGATGGCCTCCACATTGTGGTCGCGCAGGGCCATGAACAGCGTCTCTTCGCCGAAGCGCCGGACTTCATGCCCGCTGTCTTTCTCCGTGGCGCCCAGGATTCCGAAGTTCGCTCCCACGTGGTCGAGAATCTTCGCCGTGGCACGACCGATCGCCTGCATGCGGTCGTCGTAGGAGGTGATGCTGTCGACAAAGTAGAGCGTGTCGGCTCCGTTCTTACCGTCCAGGATCTTGACGTCGCAGGTCTGCTGGAACTCTTTGGCTTTGGCCCAGTCGGCCTTTTTCTTCTCCATCTTGCCGTAGGGATTGCCGCGGCTCTCCAGCGCCTTCAGAGGCTTTTGCAGCGACTGGGGTACGTTGCCTTCATCCACCATGCCTCGCCGCAAATCGACGATCTTGTCGATGTACTCAACCAGCAGCGGGCATTCTTCCTCACAAGCACCGCAGGTGGTACACGACCAGATTTCATCCTCGGAATAAACGCTGCCGATCAGGGCCTTGCCATTGCCCGAATTGCCGAACATCGGATAGTGCTGGAAGGCGTAGTCTCTGGCCTTGATGGTGAGGAACCGCGGCGACAGCGGCCTCCCCACCGCGTTGGCCGGGCAGTTATCGGAACACCGCCCGCAGTCGGCGCAGGAATAGAAATCCAGCATGTGCTTCCAGGTGAAGTCCTCGAATGTCTTCACTCCGAACGATTTCACCTGGTCGAGATGCTCGTCGGGAACGCCCCACCTCACCGGCTTCAAAGTTCCGCGGTCCAACTTTGCGAAGAAAACAGTAAATAAGGAGGTTTCTACGTGGAACTGAATGCCAAAGGGCCGGTAGCACAGTAGAAAGAAGAAGGTCAGATCGTGCGCAAGGAAGCCGCCAAGATGAAGCTGCTGGAGTGTCGACAAGGGAACTGAAAGAAAGACACTCTTCCACATCCACGGCAGCGACAGGACCGCCAGAAATTCAACGGGTTGCCCCAGCCGTGTCTGAAAGGCCGCCTTACTGGCCGCAAACACGCTGTCGGCCACCATCAGGAGAGCGATCAGCGCTAAGAGGAAGATGGCGTCCGCCGTGTGGGGTTTGCCGTACCGTGCCGGCACTGCGTAGCGGGCGGGTTTGAAAACCAGGCGGCGCGCCGCCGCGATCACCATACAGAGAAAGACAATGGTCGCGGCGTAGTCCTTGACTATGTCGTAGAGGTGGCCGATGGCGCCCGGCATCACCAGACTGTCGGAGATACCCAGTACCAGCGAGAAGGCGCGAGTCGCCAGGAGAACAAAACCCGCGAAAATAAGAATGTGCATTATTCCTGCGGTCTTGTAGCGCGGGTGTCTCCACTGCCCCAGCCAGAACTTAAAGACTCGTCCTAACCGAAGCCAGGGCCGGTCAAAACGAAAATCGCTTTCCCCTCGAAGGAGCGGTGTCAGGCGCCTGGCAATGATGTAGGCGAAGCACGCCAAACCTAGAAGGTGAATCACCAGGAACAGGGTTCGCCCCGAGATTAACCAGTAGGTTGCTTGTGCGGGTGACTGGATCCCTTCCACCATGCGACTTACAATTCCTCATCTAGCCGATTACGCGGGAAGCTCGCGCTGGCGGCCAGATGATCGGCTCTGGGATTGTTCGCATCCGGAGTGGCACTGCAGACCGCTGCTGTTGACCTGCTCAGCACTCATCGCCCGAAATTTCGGGACGCTGCTACACGCCAACACAACAGAACTTGACAAGAACGACGGGGCCGAGGAGCACAGCAAGGGGCATGGTGCCCATCCGGGAGAACAACTTCAAGTTAGTGCAAATTGGACAGGGGAATCTGTGAGGGGCGGCACGTTGCGTAGTGATAACACGTGCGGTCGCGCAGTCTGTTATCACTTTCACGGGAGTCAGCCGTCACTGCGCGTCCAGTTGGATCAGTTTAGATTTGAATATTTGGGATGTGCCGTCATGCCAACCACAGGTGCCGCCCCAAGGCTGGTGATGGACATCACGGCTTTCGTGCCGCATAGCTGATAATTTGTTTCTGAATCGAGGTTGACGTATGTCGACCAGCGATCGCCAGAGGCGCCGGCGAGACACCTTGGATGACTTCTTCACCCGTCTGCACGAGTCCCGGGAAGTCTGCGTGTATGAGGCAATCGAAAGACTCGCACAGGCTGGAGAGGAAGTCGGCCTCAGCGTGGAGACCCTCATTCAGATGCTCGATGGAGGGGTAACCCTCGAGGAGTTGCTCGACCTGATCGAATCGAAAATGGCATCAAGGGTGTCGGCCGCTTAGACACAGCCCGCCCGAACAGGAGGCTGAGGCAGAAAATGAATTCACACAATTGGCTAGGCTCGAATGTTGATTACGGAAGGAAACTTGTGAACTCCGGGCTGGAGGGAGCGCGTTCCGGCGAGGAGGAGTTTCTCGAGGGAAGACCTCTTGCTCCCTTTCTCAATGGCTCAGCGCGGCAGGCGTTGAGACCCGCAGCCATCGGGGCATGCCTCGCCTTGCTGGGCAGCTATCCGGGGAACCGGCACATGTCTGCGGGAAGGGCGTTCGCGTACGGTTTGCTGGGTGGCGCCATCGGCTTTGGCGTAGGTGTTGCTTGGGAAAGCCGCCGCCTAACCGCGAGCGTCGCTTCTGGCGCCTTGAAGAACATCGGCCGGGTGCGCGATGAGCACTGGCTGGAACAGCATCCCATCGACTACGCCTAGGAACAAAAGAAGTTTCGGAAACCAAACCGCGCCCGCACCTGCCTCAGCGACTGGGCCGCCTTGTTCGGTCCGCCATTCCAGGTTTCCAGAGCAATCCCGTCCAGTAAAGTTTGTGTTAGATTGAGAGAAAGTGGGCGCGTAGCTCAGTTGGCAGAGCAATGCCCTTTTAAGGCATGGGTCGCAGGTTCGAATCCTGCCGCGCTCACCATCCATCCGCCGGAATCTTCGAATCTTTCCGCTTCCCGAGTCGGATACTGCGGCACAGCAGGAATCGGAGTGCCCCTGGAATTGTACCCACTCACCCGCGAGATGGCCGTCAGGATTCTTGCTGGCTGAGATTGAGTCCCGGCAGCCTATGGAACAGAAATTCGGTCATCTAGCCGGGCTTCGGGCTTGAATAACCCGGCAACAACCTAACCATTCGTGTAAACCTCAGGCTGTCTGTTCCAAGAACGTTGACAAGACCCGCCGCTCCGATTTCGGACCCGGCGTGCGCGCACCCGGTCGCGAGCTGTTAAGGGGTCAACACAAACACCGTCCCCGTTCCGAACAGCCCCCCCTGGGCGGTCGTTCCATAGATACCGTCCTTCCGCAGTGTCAGAAGCGAGGTGGGCAGAAAGCCGTCGGGGCCGCCAAAGGAATAGAGAACAGTCTCGGTCCATGCGCCGCCCGGCACTGCCGGGGGATCGAGTGCAAACACGACACCACCACTGACTTTTGGCATGCCGTTGCCGCCGTGTTGCGTGGTCCCAAAGAGCCTTCCCTTCTTGTTCATGACTACGCCGGCTGTAGGATTGCTTCCGTCAGAGCCGCCTGAAAAGCTGTACAGCACGGTCTCGGTCCAAGGGTCACCCTGCGCCGCCGGGGGAACGAGTTGGAACACAGTGCCTTCCTGGCCCGCACCTCCTCCATCCGTCGTTCCATAGAGCGTGCCGCTGGCGTCGAGTAGCAAACGGCCAGCGGGAAGAGTTCCATCGGTTCCGCTGAAAGAGAATATGACCGTCTCGGTCCAGGAGTTACCCACAGCAGCGGGCGGCGACACCTCGTACACTGCGCCCAGGTTATTGGCGCCGCCGAGCGTGGTGGTTCCGTAGAGATTGCCGTTCTTATCCCTGACCAGCTCGCTCGAGGGAAATGCGGCGTCGCCGGAAGCGGCAAAGCTGTACAGGATGGTTTCAGTCCATGGGTTTCCAGAAGCGGTCGGCGGCGTCAACTGAAAGACCGCTCCCTTGCCATTTGCGCCACCAGCAAAAGTCACGCCGTAGAAGCCCGGGCTTGCGGCCAACAGGCCAGCGTTCGGGTTCACCCCGTCGCCAGAAAAGCTTCCGAAGCTGTAGATCACTTGTTTTTTCCAGCTGCCGCCAGACGACGCCGGCGGGACCAACTCGAACGCAGTGCCCAGATCGCTTGTGCCCCCCTCCAGGGTTGTTCCGAAAAGTTTTCCCGTCGAGGTCACGATCAGACGGCATTCCGGAATCTTTCCGTCGGGGTTTCCCTGGAAGCGGGTGGGTATGGCCTCAGTCCAGGAACCTCCACCTGAAGGCGACAGTTCGAAAACGATGCCGTTGGCGCCGGAGACGCCACCAACCGCGGTGCTTCCATAGAGATTGCCGGCCTTGTCGAACACGACGCCGGCTTGCGGGTCGACTCCGTCGCCCGGGCGGGAACCAAAGCTGTATAGAGTTGTGAGCGTCTGTGCGGATGCGCAGGTGGCGCCCGCAAGCCAGACGGCGAGAACTAGAGTGCAGAGTCGGCTGGTGCCCTTGTAAAGTTTGAACTTGAACATAGTTTCGTTGTCTCCATTCTTGTAGAAACTCTCAAAGCTGATTTGCCTGAATTGTCAATTTCAGTTCGCAAAAAACTTTTCGTGCTCTCTGGCCCAACGCTTTCAGTGACGGAGATCCTGTCGAGAGGATGGTGCAGCTCCTCTCAAACAGGATCCCCGCTCAATTACGGCCCCGGCGTGTACACACCTCCCGTGGTTGCGAGGAAGAAGCCGGTCCAGTCTCCACCTCCCCACACGATCATTTGCGAGCCCGTCCAGACCGCCGGGAATTGGTGGCGGGCGGCTGGGGCGGAGACAGTACTGATCGGAACCCATAGGTCAGTAGTGGGATTATAGCGCCCACCGTCCCCAAACGAGCCGCTGCAGAAGCCGGCGTTGGCGCCGCATCCGGCCCAGACGATCATGTCCGTACCGGTCCATACATAGCCGAACCATCCGCGCCCCGTGGGAGCTCCGGTCAGGCTGGTAGGCGTCCAGGTGTCGGTTGCGGGGTCATAGAGGCCGCCGTCATTGTGGTAGGTGTAGACGCCGTTATAGGTCTGACCGCCCCAGACCAGCATCTTCGATCCCGTCCATGCCGAAGCCGTCCAATCGCGGGCGCTGGGAGCTTTGGTCGTAGAGGTTGCTTTCCAGGTATTGGTGGCCGGGTTGTAACGTCCTCCCGTGTTGGTATCAAAGGTAGCGCCCGCACCGCCCCAGACGATCATCTCGGAGCCAGTCCAAACTGCGGCTTGCAGTTCGCGCCCGGACGGAGCCCCAGTGGTGGAAACGGGGGTCCATTTGTCCGTCGATGGGTTGTAGCGGCTGCCGTTGTTCAGCCACAGCGAAAGTCCCGAACCACCCCAAACAATCATCTCGGTACCCGTCCACACCGCGGTGTGAGTGCCCCGCACCGGAGGCGCTCCGACGGTGGTTGTTCTGGTCCACTTGTCGGTGACTGGGTTGTACCTTGCACCTGTCTTGAACGGAACATTGCCGGATTGGCCTCCCCAGATGATCATCTCGGCGCCCGTCCACACCGCGGTATGGAGGAGCCTTCCGCTCGGCGCCCCGGTAAGTGAAGTAGGTGTCCAGGTGTCCAGCGCCAGGTTGTACCGCGCGCCGGTGTTGGTGCCTCCGACGACAGTGGCATCTTCGCCGCCCCACACGATCATCTCGGTTCCGGTCCATACGCCGCTGTGCAGATCACGACCGCTGGCCGCCGGCACTGCATTGGTCGAAGTCCAGCTGTCAGAAGCCGGGTTGTAACGGCCGCCGGTTTTGTCGAATCCGCCCCAGACGATCATCTGCGATCCAGTCCAGACCGAGACCGGATGCCCGGAGCGGCCAACCGGTGGATTTACTGTGCTGGTTGCCTTCCAGGTGTTGGTCGCAGGGTTATAGCGGCCGCCCGTGTTGGTCGGGGTGAATTCGTTCACGCCACCCCACAAAATCATTTCTGTCCCTGACCACACCGCGGTATGCAAAGAACGTGCGCTGGGAGCGCCAGTGGCAGCGACCGCTCTCCACTTGTTGGTGGCGGGGTTGTAGCGGGCTCCGTTGTTGAAGGTTACGGTCGTATTCGTGCCGCCCCACATGATCATCTCGGTCCCGCTCCACACCGCGGTGTGATAGTAGCGGGCAAGCCCGGCGGAAACGGCCGCAGTTACCGTCCAAGTATCGTTGGATGGATTGTAAACTGCACCGGTGTTCAGTGGGGCAGAATCGCTGAATCCTCCCCAAACAATCGCTTGCGAGCCGGTCCAGACCATGGTGTGAGCCTGGCGGGCCGAAGGGGCATTTGCGGTGTTGGTCAGTATCCAGGTATCGGTGGAAGGGTTGTAGCGCCCGCCGCCGGTTCCCACCTGAGAAGGAAGGCAGATGTCGTTGATGAACGAGCAGCCACCCCACACGATCATTTCTGTTCCCGTCCACACCGCGGTGTGGTTCATACGGGTGTGAGGAACGCCGTTCAACGAGGTTTGGGTCCAGCTATCGGTCAGCGGGTTGTAGCGCTGGCCGGTGGCGTTGTCGCAATGATGCTGATCGCGAAGCAGGTCGCAGCCGCCCCAGATGATCATCTCGGTTCCGGTCCACACTGCGGTGTGCCCGGTCTTTCCGAACGGCACTGCAGAGTTGTTGGTGCTGTGCCAGGTATCGGTGGCTGGGTCGTAACGGGAACCGGTGTAGACAGGAGACAAAGTCGGACCCCCGCCCCAGACAATCATCTCGGCCCCGGTCCAGACGGCCGTCATCCCGTTGTCTCCCCCGGGAAGGTCGTGCGTCGGAGACCAGGAATCCGGGGCGGCGTTCGCGCTGTTGATGTCCGGCAGCACGTAGGCGAAGTCGGCTTCCGCGACCTGCGCGGCATACTTCGATCTCGTCTTGTTCCACCACTGCGCAAACGGCTGCGTCTTCGAATCAAACCGCGCGTCGTGCTCGTAGAAGTTCCGCGCCAGCCGTTCGGCGAGCGCTGGTCGCGCCAGAATTTCCGCGATCAATCGCGGATCATTGTCGAGCGCGGCAAACAATTCGCGGAGAAGACTGGGGTCCTTGGTATCGCGGGCCATGCGTACCATCTCGGCCTGCAGTTGCTGGCCGCTGATGGAGGTATGCCAAACCCTTTCGAGCGCCGTGGTGAGGCGCAGCGCGTCTTCCGCTTTTGCCTGCAACTGCTCCGGGGAGATGACCGCGCCCAGCGACGGCTTTGCGCCTGGGTTCTCCTTCGGCCAAATGCGGTGCTGCCAATAGACCTCTTGCACCGCCCGGTGACGGGCAACGCGCTCGGTAAGATCCACGGCCCGTTGCCGGGAAAACAGCGGAACCGCACACATGGTCAGAACAAGCAAGATTGCGATGGAATGCTTCTTCATTTGCCCTCTCCTCAAATCGCTCTACCAGCGCCGCCGCTCGACTTCGGCAGCGGGTGCAGCTTCAGCAATCTGGAATTCATCAATCCTCCCTGGACCTGGGGTCGCCAATCGGAGGCCGCCGAACTACCTGCTTGGCACTACCGACGCATTCCGCGCCTTAGGGTGAACCGCGTAGCTCAGTACGGGATTAATCACCAGCGGCTTGGACGGATCGTATGTACCCACCACGAACTTGATCTGTTTCCCACGAACGACGTATCGCGCGCTCACCGGGCGCCTGACTCCCTCCAGGTTCTGGTAAGCCGTTGGCTTCTGGAACCTGATTTCGATTTGTCCCGTCCTCAGCAGCAGATTCCCTTGCGCATCGAGCAGCGGGTTGCCGGCTCCGGAGAGCGCCATCGCGATCTGGCTGGGCATGGCGCCGGAGGCGATCACGAAGTCGTACTCAAGCCGTCCGTGTGTGCCGTGATAGCTGATATCAATCCCGGGATACACATCCCGGAACTGCACTCGCGCAAAATTCGGAATCCCGGTGCGCCAGTTCTTCGGATCGGAACCGAAAAAATAGCTGCTCTTCGTCGGCAATTCGTTCCTGGGTACAAGCGCGGGAGAGGAGTTGGCCCCCACCAGCTTCACCGCAAACGACTGGGTCCCCGCGCCCGCCGGCGATGCCCATGTTTCAAACGACAGCAGCGCAGCTTCATGGGTCAGGCAGAGCGTGTACCCAGGGCCGCGGGCGATGAACTGGACCGGCTGATCAACCTGGCCCTGGTTCGGCTCGAAGCTGATGGGTCCCTCGAAGGGATCCGCAGCGCCGTCCACGGAGGACTTGGTAGCACTCCCCGTCTGTTCTCCGGCCAGCCTCGCCGCCACGCTCATAGCCAATAAGACCCCGAGCAAGATCGCCGCGGAACGAGCCATCCTTCGTCTTGGAACTGCGCTGAATTGCATTGACCCTATCTCCTGCCAGCTGGTCGGGAACCAGTGTGGCCCGGCGTGGGCGCATTACTACAGAACTCAATCTGCGGCCGCAAGCGAATGGTTTGTGGAACTTATGTGACCGGGTATCTATCTCGTTCCGCTAGACTTAATGACGGGCTCCGGCGCGAGAAGCGGATGTGATCAGGCATCTAACAGGAGCCGCCGCAAGTGGCCCGGTGGGGCGGGGCATTACAAAATCTTGACAATTACCCCAAGCAGACTCGGTAAACTGGGTCGGGGCGTGGTGCCATCGCAGTAGCCTGCCTGCTGATATCCCGGTGGAAAGTCGCAACCAACAACCCGGCGTTTTCGTGCGCTTTGGTCCCTATGAAGTGGACCGGCGGACCGCGGAAGTTCGTAAGCACGGATTCAAGATCAAACTTTCCGGACAGCCTCTGGAGGTGCTCCTCCTGCTGCTGGAACGCCCGGGCGAACTGGTGACCCGCGAAGAGCTGCGCCAGCGTCTCTGGTCGGGTAATGTTTTTGTGGATTTTGAACGAAGTCTGAACAGCGCGGTGAAAAAGCTACGCCGGGCCCTGAACGAGGATCCGCAACAGCCCCGCTACATCGAAACCTACCCCCGCAAAGGATACAGGTTCATCGGCGTCCTGGAGCCAGAGGCGGCTCCGCCGGACGAGCCCGTGGCGGAAGCTGCTCATCCAGCGAGCATTGCGCTTGCGCCTTCTCTGCCTGGGGCATTCGCGCTCCTGTACAAGCGTCGGAAGTGGCAAATTGCGGCCGCGCTGGCAGCACTCCTCGCCATCGGTCTCTTCATGGTGGATGGAGCCAGTCGCCGAATGCATAAGGCGAGTGCCATCAGTCCGCCGCAGAGAAACGAAAACTTTCGCTCTTCGATTGCGGTACTTGGATTCAAGAATCTCTCATCTCGTCGGGATGCCGACTGGCTTTCGACGGCGATTACGCAAATGCTGGCGACCGAGCTCGCCAGCGGGGACAAAGTTCGGATCGTTCCTGAGGAGGTCGTGGCTCGCGCCAAGTCCGACCTGGGCCTGAAAGAGAAAGACAGCTACGCCCGTGATACCCTGCGCGAGCTCCGCATACGTCTGGGCAGCGACTACGTGATCGCCGGCTCCTACGTCGCTCTCGGCGACAGAAACTCGGGGCAGGTGCGGATGGATCTCCGGCTTCAGGAAGCAATCTCCGGGGAAACCCTGACCAGCATCGCCGTGAGCGGCAAACAAACGGAAATCTTCGATCTGGTGGCTCGAGCCGGTCGGGAAATGCGGACCAAACTCGGAACCACGGTTCCGCCCGAGGGCGATGTGGACTGGCGCACCGTGCTGCCTTCCTCTCCAGAAGCAGCGCGGCTCTACTCGGAAGGCTTGTCGCGCCTGCGGGTTTCCGAGAACCTGCCGGCGAGCGAACTGCTGCAGAAGAGCCTCGCGATTGAACCCGATTTCGCGCTCGGCCATGCCGCCCTGGCCCAAGCCTGGTCTGCCCTGGGCTACGATGCGCGCGCGCTGGCGTCTGCACAGAAGGCGCTCTCTTTGTCGAATGGACTGCCCGAAGATGAGCGCATGGAGATCCAAGGCCGCTATTACGAACTGAACCATGACTGGGCAGGCGCCGTCGGAGTGTACCGCCATCTCTGCCAAGACTATCCCGATGATCTCGAATCAGGTCTGAAGCTGGCCGCTGCTCAGACCTTTGCAGGCGACCTCAAAGACGCTTTGGCTACGCTGTCCAACCTTCGGTCGCTTCGGCCTCCGCAGGGAAATGATCCCAGGATCGATCTGGCAGAGGCGTCTGTGGCGGCGCAAAGCGGCGACTACAAGCGGCAGCAAGCGCTGGCCGAGCAAGCCGCCCAGAAGTCGCAGTCTGCCGGTGCCCGCCTGTTGCTGGCTCGCGCCAAGCTGGTACAAGGGTGGGCTCTCGATGACCAGTCACGATGGCAGGAGGCCCTCGAGGCGTTCTCCGCGGCGGAGAAGATTTTCAAAGAAGCACGGGACCCGGACGGAACCGCTACTGCGCTCAACGACCTGGGAATTGTTCTGCAGAAGCAAGGCGATCTGGCTGGAGCCCGCGAAAAACTGGAGCAGGCCCGTGCTGGGTTCCACCAGGTTGGGGACGAAAACGGAGTCGGGGCGGTCCTGACCAACCTGGGCGAGGTCTACCGCGCTCAAGCCGACCTCTCGCAGGCAGAAAGCCTCTACCGGGAGGCTCTGGCGATCTTTCGCCAAACCGGCCGCAAAGATAACGAGTACGCCATTATGAATAACCTTGGCGGGCTGCTCTACCAACGGGGAGATTTCCGGGCCGCGGGGAAAATCTTCGAAGAACTGCTGCGGGTTCGACAGGCTGCGGGTGACAAGAATGGGAACGCGCTGGCCAAAACCAACCTCGCCGATGTTCTGCGAGTCCAAGGCGAGTTGGATCGCGCGGTAGCACTTTACGAGGAAGGGATCGAGGCTTTTAAGGAGATGGGCGATCGGTCCACCATGGCCGCGGTTCAGGTCTCGCTGGCCAAGGCTCGCATCGGCAAACACGATTTTTCAACGGCACGTCGCATCCTGCAGGAAGCGCTGGAAACCAACCGTGACATCGGGGCCAAAGGCGATGCCGCCTGGGATCGCGTCCTGCTGGCTCAAGTGGCCCTCTACGAGGGGCATCCCGAACAGTTTGACGACTCCGTGCAGGAGTCCATTAAGGAACTGGCCTCAGAGCAGCGCGGCGCCGACGAGATGGAGGCGCATGCCATCCAAGCCCGGGCTTATCTCCGACTGGGCAAGATCAGCGAGGCCCAGCAGAGTGTCAGCCGCGCGCAGTCGATTCGCGGCACCGACTGGCTGGCCAAGTTCCATCTCTCCCTGGCCGCTGCCGAGGTGGATGCCGCCGCCGGCAACGGTACCCTGGCCAGAAGCAGGCTTCATGCCGCGCAAGTCGAGGCCGAGAAGGTCGGCTGCAAGATCTGTGAAGCCGAAATCCGGTCCGGCCCGGCCAAGCTTGGCGCGCGAGGCACCGCCCAAAGCGCTCCCGTCCTCGAAGGTAAAGTCCTCCAATAAAGCTGTTCCAGTCGCACCACGCAGTAGCGATTCCCCTCGTTGCTTTGCCCGGCCGCTCGTCTCGCTGGGTCGTTCTTGGCCGAGGCCTTTTGCCGCGCCATCAACAAGGCGGGCGAGCGAGCGAGCCCAGGACAGCATCACCTTCTCCACTTGAAGTGCAAGTAGCGTCCTGTCCTGCGACCCAGCGGTTTCGGCCTGACCAAACCGCTGGGCGTCCCGACCTCGAACTCCTCCCAGGGCAGCGATTGGTGAGCGAAGATGGCGAAGCGTTGGAGCGGGCCCGAGCCGATCCCAGGCCTGAAACAAACCTAACCGTTCGTGACTGCCATGGTCCCTACACAGCGCATGCCGGCGGCTAGAAAAGAGGCCCACCATAAGCGCTTGGCCGAGCGTCATCAACAAGACATACGGTTACGGATGAAGTGTAGTTTGTTGCAGCGTCGCGTGCGTTGAACTCGGATTCTGAAAGGCAGTCGGCGGATCCAGCGAACATTTTTTCAGGAATGCCGATTGGGTGAGCGATCCTTCTGCCCACAGACGAATATCGTCCAGCGCAGCGGCCGCGACCGCGCCGCGCTCATCTACGAAGATGACCACGATGCCATCCACTGAATGCTGCGAGCTGTGGGCTGCCTCACGGTAACGCTCCAGAAATACGGTCTGCACAAATTGCAACCGGTTTCCAGTGGGAAGATTGAGGACGGTGCCATCCGGCCGGGCCCACAGGTAAAGCGCTTTCTTGCCTTTTAAGCGGGGCCACTCGCCGGAAAAATCAGAAGCCATCTCGCGGATGATGGTGAAACCCGGCGCACTCGCGCGCGGTTTGCTCTGCGCATCGTTGGTCGCGACCGGCGTACCGGGCTGTACTTGCGCGCGCTTGACCCAGCCACTGTGGGCGTTGTCGAGTTCCACGCGCAACCATGCCCCGCGATGCTCCAGGACCTGGAATTCATCGTCCACCTGGGCGCGCAGGAGCACCGACGCGCTTTCATTGGGCGCGCTCAGGGCTGACACACGCGGCGTGGTCACAGAAACAAACTCCTGTTCCGGGGTTTGGCTTTTTGACGCCTGCACTTTTTGCAGTTGGTCCTGCAGTTCCGCCAGGCGGCTTTCCGCGCCGAGGCGCTGAGCGTGAGCAGTGGCGATCCACTGGGCCAGAGTCGCGGCGTCGGCGGCTTTGTCTTTCAGGTACTCGCTCAAACGGTCGAGAAGATCGCTTTCCAATCGTCCATTCGAATCCAGGGCTCGATAACCAGGCTCGGCATTCGGAGCCACGTACCAGGCGGAAACGTTGGCCTTCACCCGAATCACAGTTCCCCCGGAGGCCGCCGGCACCAGTTCGATCTTGAACTCATAATAAGGACGTTGGTATTCCTGGACGGGAACTCCCTCCAGCTTGACGAAGCCCTCCAGCGACGGCAACCGGCTTCCGGTGTACGCCCCGAGGTTCTGTAACGCTGCTTTGGCTGCCGCGGTTGAGACCGGGAACTCGCGTTCCTGTGCTTCTTTCAGGTCCACGCCCCAACTGAGAAGAGCGGACGCGAGCAGCAGCGCCAGTGCCATGGCAGACCGGATCGGCTTCACTGGCCCACCTCCAACATCAACCGGTAAACCCACCCCTGCTCTCCGCTGGCTACCTGCACTCGGTACCAGGATCGAGTCTGCAGCAGGACCGTCACCGCCGCACCCTGCGAGAGCAATTGCAACGTCTCGGACTGGTTGTAGGGCTCCGCTTTGAGATCTGCGCTCGCGGTCCTGACGCGGCCCGGTTTACCTGCTTGCAGCGCTTGTATCTTGCTCTGGAATTCTTGCTCTTTGGCGTTGACGGCCTTCAGTTGCTCCCGCTCCTGGTCCAGTTCGGCCTGAAGCTGGCTCAGCTTCTGTGCTTGTTCGGCGTTCGCCGCGTCCTGACGCTGCTTGGCCTCTCGATCCTCGATGTCCTTGATCTCGTCCGAGATGGCAAGAAACTCGGCATTTTCCACGGTGCCATCCGAAGGGTGGAAATGATGGTGGTTGTCTTCCTGAAAGACGGCATCAATGGTAAGCCGAGTGGTTTTGGGACCGAGTGCGTTTACGACATAACGCACCGCCAATGTGCCCATGTCGTTGGAATCATAGAAATGTTCGGGCGCGATGGTTTGCGCGCGCACCTTGTAGAGCACTGTTCCGGGAGCAGGCGGGGTCTTGAAGGCACTGCAGGTCTTGGCAGGACTCGCGCCCTGCACTTCACTGGTGCCGCGGTACTCTGACGTGCCCCGGATGATGCCGTCTTCGCTCACTGCCTGGATGACCTGGAGCACCCGATCATAGGGCTCATCCAAGTCGATCGAGAAGCTCTCGCCATAATGGAGATGAGGATGGGAGCGGGCCCTGGCCGGCGTCAGCAACAGCAGCACGCCCGCAACGACCAAAAGCCCCACACTACCTGGCCGAGTACTCATGACCGGTTTGCCTGAACAGCCAGGTATTTGCCGACACTGTCGCTCTTGTGCTTTTCCGCTGTAGTCACGGTGCTTTGCTCCCTCGCCTGCGCCCTCAGTGAGCCACGTTCAACAGATAGACCAACGACACCACAAACATCCAAACAGCACGTCATTTTACCTCCGCGCCGCCGGATTCGAGATGGTCGTCGCTGGAGGTGCAGAGCGAACTTCGGGAGAGTGGATCTGACATGGCCGAGGGAACAGGACGATCACGCCGCGACTCTCATGCAGCAACTGCCGGAGAGTGGTCATGGTCCCCATTCTCCTCCGGATGGAACGCTTATTATTTCTGCATGTTAAGTGTGTCTGCCCAGGCGAACTCGGGAGCACGTAAGCGCGTAGGTCCCCCCTGGATTGCCCCCTGACAGTCTTTGAGTTGGCGACAATGGGTCCGCGACGCGGCGGAAGACGGATGGTTTCTTATTGCGTTTCGACGCGGAATTACTCTCCGGTCGCTCTGATTCCGTACTTGTTCAGCTTATAAGCGAGGGCACTGCGGGACAGTCCCATGCGCCGCGCGGCCTCGGCCTGCGCTCCACCCGTGGCGGTGAGTGTGCGCACGATGAGTTCCTTCTCGGTTTGCTCCAGGAGAGCGGTCAGATCGAAGGAGTCGCCCACCGAACCCGCAACCGGCTGGACGGCGCTGTGACCGTTGCCGTGAGCCACGGCAGCCATGGCGGCGCCTTGGGGCACAGGAAAGTCCTCCACCCCGATCTCACCGTGCTCGGAGAGGATGTAAGCACGCTCGATCAAGTTCCTGAGCTCGCGGACATTTCCTGGAAACGCGTAGCGCTGCAGTGCCTCCACGGCTTGCGGGCTGATCTTTCTTGCCGGCAGCTTGAGCTCCATGGCGACTTGCCGGGAAAACATGTCACAAAGCCCGGGGATATCCTCACGCCGTTCGCGCAAGGGCGCCAGATGAATGGGCACCACTGCCAGGCGATAGAAGAGGTCTTCGCGGAAGAGACCCTCGCGTACCCGCTGCTCGAGGTTGCGGTGCGTGGCCACCAAAACCCGGACGTCCACCGTGCGCGGGCGGGTTGAGCCGACGCGCAGCAGTTGGCCGTCGGTTAGAATCCGCAGCAGCTTGGCTTGCGCCGCCGGCGACATCTCGCCTGCCTCATCCAGGAAGAGCGTGCCTTCGTGGGCGGCCTCAAACAGGCCCTGGCGCGTGCGGTCCGCGCCGGTGAATGCACCCTTTTCGTGGCCAAACAGTTCGCTTTCCAGTAGGGTCTCCGTGAAGGCGGCGCAATTCACGGCTACGAAGGGCCTGGCGGCTCGGGGGCTGTTGCGATGGATGGCGCGGGCCACCAGTTCTTTGCCGGTGCCGGTTTCGCCGGTGATCAGCACAGTGGCGTTGGTGGGGGCGACCCGGGCAATCTTTTCACGCACGTCGCGAATGGCCGCGCTCTCGCCGGAGATTTCGGAGGCGCCCTCCAGGCGCACAACCGCGTCCTTGAGCCGTTCGTTCTCGCGCAGCAGGCGAGTGCGCTCCCAGGCGCGCCGCGCCGTGGCCCGGATCACTTCCGGCTGAAACGGCTTGGTGAGGAAGTCAAAGGCCCCGTGCCGCATACTCTCGACGGCGAGTTCGATGCTGGCTACAGCGGTCAGGAAAATCACTGAAAGGGTGGGGTCGGCCTCGCGCGCGGCCGCCAATACCGCGAGCCCTTCACCGTCCGGCATCTTCTGGTCGGTGAAGACCACCTCGTAATCGTTGGCGGCGAGGCTGCGCCGGGCCTCATCCACACCCGACGCTTCCCATATCTCGTGCTTGTCCTGGCGAAGGTTCGAAGCCAGGATGCGCCGCATGTTGGGTTCGTCATCGACGATCAGAATTCTTGCCATCTAGGTCCCTTATTTCTACAGATGCCCGTTGGTGACCGGCAAGGTCAGCGAAAAACAAATCCCCTCGGGCCCGTTCGCGGCCAGCGTCAGGTCGCCGCCATGGGCGCGTGCGATGTTACGTGCAATTGCCAGGCCAAGCCCGCTGCCCAGCGGCCTCGTGGTGAAGAACGGTTCGAAGATCCGCGAACGCGTCGGCTCGGGAATCGGAGCGCCACGGTTTTCGATGTCAATGCATACCCGCTCATGGCCGTTCTGCACTCGCAGCCAAACCGTCCCGTTCGCCGGAGAAGCCTCCACCGCATTCATCACCAGGTTGATCAGGGCTTGCTGCAGTTGCCCGGTATCCGCTGCTGCCACGACCGTTTCCGGCGCCTCCACCCGGAGCTGCACACCCTTCTGGCTGGCGTGCGCCCGGCAGGCATCCGCCACGTAAGCCACGGTGTCGGTTACCGGGCTGGGCAGAAGCTTAGGCGGGCGCGGCCGCGCATAGGCGAGAAAATCGGTGGTGAGGGTCACAAGCCTTGCGGCTTCCTCGGACGCGATCTCGAACATCTCCTCGCGCTCCGGCCCCGAGAGTTGCTTGGCCGTCGCCAGCGAACTGGCAATCATCGAGACTGGATTGCGGATCTCGTGCGCGATAGCACTGGACAGTCGTCCCACAGCGGCCAGCTTTTCCTCCTGCAGCAATTTCTCCCGCGTACCTTCCAGCTCAAGCAAGTTGCTTGCCAGACGCATCTCCTTCCGCCGCAGGTCGCTCACCAGGTGCCACACCAGCACGCCCACAATCAGAAAGGTGAGCGAGGCGATCCCAGCTTCAAAATACTCTCCCATGTCTGCCGGGGGATGGTGCTGGAAGTAGTGCCACACCCACAGGAAGTTGTAGAAATCGGCGATGGCCACCACACCCACCACCGTCAATAGGTGGAAGCGGAAGGCGGCCTCGACGATCGGCATAATAAAGAGGACAAAATAGGGACTGTCTTGGTGGTCCGCTACAAATGTCAGCACTACGGCCAGCACCAGATTCACCAGGATCGAAGCCCAGGTCAGCAGCACCAGCGCGGTCGGGCTCGGTGTCCGCGACATCCTCTGCACCCAGACTAATTCCAGCGCTTTCAGCAGAAAGCCCACGCCCAACACGACCACCAGCGCCCGCGTAGGCGTTCCCCAGTACGAGGCGAAGCAGACATGCAGCAGCAGGAGTACCGCCAGCAGGGCCAGATTCAGAACGATGAAGATCGATTCCTGGCGCTGGAACGAGGCCAGGTCAGAAGCCCGCAGCCATGAGTCTGGGTACAGTTTCTTGAACACGTGCTCGTTTCTCCTGCGCTGACCCGAGCAGCGCAGACGCTATGCTGCAAGTTTAGTGGAAGAGGGCTCGTCCGATGCTATTCCCGAAGTCTAGTCACATAGATGTGTGATGGTCCTCACGTCGGATGGTTGCCCGATTGCTAAAGGTGCGGAAGACCGCAATTCCCAAATTGGGTGTCAGGACAACCCGAGGGTGCACTTTCGGTGACTTTTGCATCGGAGCTCTCATTGCTACACTCCAGGAACTCACTTCGTGCCATCGCGACGCAGCAAAACGAAGGGCCTCTGTTCGGCGAGGGGGCGTGACCTGTTGCACTATCTGAAGTCAGGCGGTTGGGGCCAATTCAGACGGTCGGTACTGGCGGGGAGCCTTGGACCTGTCTTCCCGATGCGGGCAGCGCAACCGCGGCTGCTCGTCGCCGTGGTCATAGGCTTGCTGCTGGGGCTCACCCCGGCGCCAGCGCAGATTTCGCCGGGACCTCTTTCCCGCCCGCACCAGTCCTTGAGCGGCGCCACCAACTGCGCCAGTTGTCACAAGCTGGGTGCGGGAGCAGCCAACTTCAAATGCCTCGATTGCCACACCGAGATTGCTTCGCGCCTGGCCGCCCATAAGGGCCTGCATGCTTCCTATCACATCGCCGCAGGCTCCAGCCAGGAATGCGTGCGCTGCCACTCCGAGCACAACGGGGAAGACTTTCCCCTCATCAAGTGGGACCCAAATACCTTCGACCATAAGCAAACCGGATACGCGCTCGAGGGCAAGCACGCCGGCCTGGCCTGCAGCAAGTGCCACACCGCGGCACACGTGGCTCCGTCCGAGCGCTCGGCGATCAAGGTCAAGGATCTGACGAGAACTTTCCTGGGGGTTTCCCCGAACTGTACCACCTGTCACCAGGACCAGCACCAGGGCCGCTTGGGCGCGAACTGTCTCCAGTGCCACACCTACAACGACTGGAAAACGGTAACTGTCGGCCAGTTTGATCATTCGAAGACGCGCTATCCCCTGACTGGACTACACGCCCAGGTGGCTTGCCAGAAATGTCACACCCCGGGGCCGGACACTAAGCCCCGCTACACCGGCATCGCCTTCGGCAAGTGCTCGGATTGCCACTCCGATCCGCACCACGGAAGTTTCGTCCAGGGCTGCCAGGCCTGCCACAACACCATCGGGTGGAAGAAGGTTTCCACCGAAGCGGTCAACGAGCGATTCGATCACTCGAAGACCAAGTATCCCTTGCTGGGCAAGCACACGACGGTAGAGTGTGTGCAATGCCACGCTGGCGGAGACTTCAAGAAGCCGCTGGCCTTCGAGAAGTGCATGGATTGTCACAAGCCTGATCCGCACAACGGGCAATTCGCCAAGCGCCCCGGAGGTAGTGAGTGCGCCTCTTGCCATACGGTAGAGGGCTTCAAGCCCGCCAAGTTCACGGTGAACGACCACGCGTCGTCGGCTTACCCGCTGGAAGGGAAACACGCCACCGTGCAGTGCGATCAATGCCATATTCCCAAGGGCAAAGACACGCTGTTCAAGATCAAGTTCCAGCATTGCACCGATTGCCACAAGGATCAGCATGCCGGCCAGTTTGTCGCGGCGCCGTACCTCAACGCTTGTGATCGTTGCCATAACCTGCAGGGATTCCGCCCATCCACCTTCACCCTGGCGCGGCACAAGGAAACCCATTTCGTACTAACCGGAGGCCATATCGCCGTTCCGTGCGGCGACTGCCACAAAGAGTATTCCGACGTCGAGCCCAAGCCGGCGGTCCTCTATCATTGGGACAGTCTTTCCTGCGTCACCTGCCATGCCGATCCGCACAAGGGACAGTTCAAGGAGCGTATGCTGCAGGCGCGAGCCGGTGGCAAAGCGGCCGGGTGCGAGGCGTGCCACACCACGAAATCCTGGAAGGAGCTCTCAGGCTTTGACCATTCCAATACCTCCTTCCCGCTGATCGGCGCCCATCGCGCCACAGCCTGCATGGACTGCCATAAGCCACCTAACCTGGAAACCAGGTTGATCAACGTGGATTTCAAGGCCGCGCCCACCAAGTGCGAGGAGTGCCATGAAGATGTCCACGGCAAGCAGTTCGCGAAAAACGGGGTGACCGCTTGCGCCGATTGCCACAACAGCGCGAAGTGGAAGCCGTCGCTGTTTGATCATGACAAGCGCACTCAATTCGCGCTGCAGGGGGTGCATCGCAACGTGCGCTGCGAGCGCTGCCACACATTGACCCGCGTGGTCGAGGGCAAAACCGTACTCTTCTACAAGCCGACTCCGAAGGACTGCGCCACCTGTCACGGACCAACCATCCAGGGAGCTTTGTTCATTCCCTACTGGGAAATCAGCGCCACGACTGAAGTGGCCAAAGTGCCTGCCAGACGGGGGTTCCCGCCATATCCCTCAGGCTGCTCAGTTTTCGTGCACAAATTTCTGTACACGTTAAGAAATTTGAACGGGAAATGTCGTGCGTAAATTCTGCGAACGTTCGAAGAAGTTACATGTACTCAGAAGTACATGCTGAACCTGCCAGAAATTTGAACGTAGCGCGCATTGGCCCATTGAACACTCACTTGCGTAACTTTCGATTGAGTGCACAACCAATTACCCTAACTGGGCGTCGAATTGCATAACTAATTTCAGCCGTCCCCTTCGTCTTCATTACTTTTTCATTCTTACTGCATTTGTGGTTGGGTCGAATCCGCTTTGGGGTGGGGCACGTTGGTTTCGACGATCCTGGCAAACCTGGTTCTCTCGTTTCTGCTGCTGCCTGCGGGCGCGCCGGCAGGCGGGCAGGCTCAGGCTTACTCCACCAGTCGCAGTCCGCACGGACCTCTGAACATCCCCTGCCAGAACTGTCACACGGCGAATGGGTGGAAACCCATCCGCGCCTTTCCGGAGTTTGATCACAACCAGACCAGGTTTCCGCTGCGGGGCTTGCATGAGGGCGTGGCCTGCACTCAGTGTCACACCAAGCCGGTATTCTCCAACACCGGCACCCGGTGCGCCGATTGCCACGCCGACATTCACAAGCGCCAGTTCGGGGCCAGTTGCGAGCAGTGCCATACCGTGAAGGGATGGCAGGTCTCGATCCAGCAGATCAAGCAGCACCAGAACCGCTTCCCGCTGGTGGGAGCCCATGCCGCCGTGGACTGCGACTCCTGCCACAAAGGCGCCGCCACCGGGCAGTTCCAGGGACTGTCGACACAGTGCTATTCGTGCCACGCCAAGGATTACCAGCAGGCGACGAGTCCGAACCACATCACGGGGCAGTTTTCGACGAGCTGCGAACTTTGCCACGGGATGGACAACTGGCTGAATGCGAAGTTTGATCACGCAGCGACCGGATTTCCGCTGACCTTCGCGCACGCCGTTCCGCCGCGTCAGTGCACCGATTGCCACGTCAACAACAATTACAACCTGACCACCACGGCTTGCGTCGGCTGTCACCTGAAGGATTTCCAGGGCACGACCAACCCGCCGCACATGCAGGGCGGCTTCCCGCAAACCTGCCAGACCTGCCACACCACGGCGTCCTGGAGCCCCGCGACCTTTGACCACTCTACGGTCAATTTCCCGTTGACGGGCGCGCACTCGGTTCCGCCCCGGCAGTGCAGCGACTGCCACATCAACAATAATTACAACCTGACCAGCACCACGTGCGTGTCCTGTCACTTGAAGGATTTTCAAAACGCGACCAATCCGAACCACATGCAGGCGGGGTTCAGCCAGAGTTGCGAGATGTGTCATACCACTACGGCCTGGCAGCCGGCGCAGTTTGACCACTCCAAGTCCGCTTTCCCCTTGACTGGGGCGCACACCGTTCCGCCGCGGCAGTGCACCGATTGCCACATCAACAACAATTACAACCTGACCACTGCGACGTGCGTGAGTTGCCACCTGAAGGATTACCAGGGCACGACCAATCCCAACCACGTGACCGCAAACTTCCCGCAGACCTGTGAGCAGTGCCATAGCACCTCGACATGGTCGGGCGCGACCTTCAATCACTCCAGCACTGGATTCCCGCTGACTGGCGCGCACACGGTGCCGCCGCGGCAGTGCACCGACTGCCACGTCAACAATAACTACAACCTGACGAATACGGCTTGCGTAGGCTGCCACCAGGCCGATTACAACGGAGCCATCTCGCCGGTGAACCACATTTCGGCTGGGTTCCCGACGACCTGCGAGCAGTGCCATGACACGGTAGCCTGGGCCAACGGCAAGTTCGATCACTCCACCACCGGTTTCACTTTGACGGGAGCCCACACCGTGCCACCGCGCCAGTGCACGGACTGTCACATCAACAATAACTACAATCTGTCCAGCACGACTTGCGTCAGTTGCCACTTGAAGGATTACCAGGGCACGACCGATCCAAACCATGTGGCAGCCGGCTTCCCGACGACGTGCGAGTCCTGCCACAGCACGACCTCCTGGAGCGGCGCGACTTTCAATCACACCACGACCGGATTTGCCTTGACCGGCGCGCACACGGTCCCGCCGCGGCAGTGCGCGGATTGCCACGTCAACAACAACTACCAGCTGAACACCACGACCTGCGTCAGTTGTCACCTGAACGACTACAACAACGCCAAGAGCCCGGTGGACCATATCTCTGCCGGTTTCCCGACGACCTGCGAACTGTGCCACGACACGGTAGTCTGGACCGACGGCAAGTTCGACCACAACACCACGACGTTCCCCTTGACCGGCTCGCACACTGTCCCGCCACGGCAGTGCGCGGATTGCCACGTCAACAACAACTACACCACGCTTCCCACGGATTGCTACGGGTGCCACAAGGCGGATTACAACGCCACCACCAATCCCAATCACGCCGCAGCCGGGTTCCCGACGACGTGCCAGACCTGCCACGACACCAAGGTGTGGACGGACGCTACGTTCAATCACACCTGGTTCCCGACTCCGCATAATGGGATCTCAACGTGCACCGACTGCCATACCAACTCGACCGATTATTCGATCTTCACCTGCACCGGTTGCCACTCGCACCCCAAGGCGCAGACTGACCAGCAGCACCAGGGCGTGAAGGGTTACGTCTACAACAGCATCAATTGTTACCAGTGCCACCCCACTGGCCAGGGCGGCGGTTAGACCTGCGACAAGGCCCTTTACGTGCTGAGTCAGAAGTGCGAACACAAGATTCCGGCGGCAAGTGGAGCGCCAGCGAGTGACGACAGGGAATGACGGCAGTACAGAAACAATTCGGGACTCTCTTCCTGCTGGTGTCTCTGGCGTTGGGACAAAGCACGACTGCAGGTACAGCGACTGTGCAAGACGTGAAAGTGGCGCGCGACGGCAAGAGTGTGCGGGTTGAAGTCACGCTCAGCGCCCCAGTCACTGCCTCGGTGATTACCGCCAGCCACCCCGACCGCCTGGTGCTCGAGTTGCCGAACACCTTGTCCGGGGCCAGGCAGCGCCATATTCCCGTTAACTATAACGGCGTGCGCACCGTGCGCATGGGCCTGAACAGCGCCGAACCGCCCATCACCCGTGTGGTCTTGGACCTCGACGAGATGGCCCCGTACGCGCTGAAGTCGAACGGCACGGTCATCACCCTGACCGTGAGCGCAGTGAATGCGCCTTCCAGCACCCGTCGCAACACTCCCGCCGCCGCCGCGTCCGGCGGTCTTATCGGAGTGTTTCGCCGGGAGCCCAAGGCTCCTCCGCCAGTGGCCACGAGTGACTCCACCCCGGTGCCTGCGCCGCCTCCGTCGCAGCCGCCGATCGCGTTTCCTCAAGATCAGCCGGCCAATAGCGGGACGGCCACGACTGCAAGTGCGTCGTCTTCACGGCCCACCGCCGCGCATCCCAACTTCGGCAGCTTGCAGCAGGGAACTGTATTTCCCAGTCTTGGATCGCCGGGCGCCGGCAAAGTTCCACCTCTCAATGGAACAACCAACGCTGGTCTTGACCCCGCATCCGCCGGTTCTTCGCAGGCGAGCGGCACCGCGGCACAAGCGAATTCAGGATTTTCCGGGCCTGCTTCCGCGACCGTGACTCCCGCGGCGACTGCCGTCGTCCCGGCGCCGCAAGCGAAAGCAGAAGTCGCATCAGCCAAGTCCCAGCCTGCCCCTGTGGTGGCGAGCACGCCCGCGCCCGAGCCACGCGCTGCCAACCGCAGCCAGACCGCTGTAGCCTTGCCACCCGTGCCATCAACTCAGCCCGTCCCCCAGGACGCTTCCGGTTCCACTGCAGTTCACCCCACGACCGCCCTTGTTCCGCCAGGCCCTCCCTCTCTCTCACCCAAGGGTTCCACGGAACAAGGCGCGGTCGCCAGTGCGCCTGAGTCAGCGCCGGTCGAGACGGCGGAGGCGACTTCTGCCAGTCCGGAAACCCCGGCGGGCGCCGCCAGCGATGCGGAGCAACCGGTGTTGTTGCTGCGCGCGGCGGATCCCAACCTCCGCACCGTCTTCAAAGTGAAATATGTCGCGGAAGGCGTCGCCTACCTCGACGGCGGACGGAGTTCTGGGCTCACCGAGGGCATGAAGTTGGAGATCAAGGACACCGACCTGCCCGCACAACAGGGAACCAGCGTCGATCCCTCGGACCCGCATGTGGTCGCCGAACTCGAAATCACCGGGCTTGCGGAGACTTCTGCCGTTACCGACATTCACACCCCCAAGCGACCGGTAAAGCCCGGAGACTTGGCGTACCTCTCCTCCGGTGACGCAGCCGCGCTGGTGCAACAGCGCGCCCTGAGCACTACGCGGAAATACCCTGCGGTCGTGACCTTCACCGAAGGCGATCCGCTGGAGGAAGAGGCTCGCGCCGAGGTGCCAAAGCCTCCGCTGCCCTCGGTGAATCGCGCGCGGGGCCGAATCGGTTTCGACTACCTGGGCACCATCAGTCACGGCAGCCCGGGGTTTACAAATTCTGATCTTGGTCTGGTCTTGCGTGCCGACATCACGCGCATCAACGGCACCTATTGGAACCTGAGCGGCTACTGGCGCGGCCGTCTGAACTCGACCTCCGGTGCCGGCCAGCAAACTTTGCAGGACCTGATCAATCGCACTTATCACCTCAGCATGACCTACGACAACCCCAACTCGGCGTGGGTGGCGGGATTTGGTCGCCTCTACCTGCCCTGGGCCCCGAGCCTGGACACCATCGATGGCGGATACTTCGGGCGGCGCCTCAAAGAAGGAGTCACGACCGGGATCTTCGCAGGAACGACGCCCGATCCCACTTCCTGGAGCTACAACACCAACCAGGAGATTGGCGGCGCCTTCATCAACTTCGAAGGCGGCAGCTTCGACGCGTTTCATTACAGCAGCACCTCCGGACTCGGCGTCAGCCTGCTGAAGTTTCAGATCAACCGGCCATTTGTCTTTTTCGAGAACTCTCTCTCCTACAAGCGGACCCTGTCGATCTACGACTCGCTGCAGGCGGATAGCCCGAAGGGAAATACGCAGGTGCCGGCGCCCGGGCCAGGGCTCAGCCGGAACTTTTTCACGCTGCGCGTCCAGGTCACGCCGCGCGTGGAGCTGGACTTCAACCACAACTATTTCCGGGACATCCCCACCTTCGATCCGACGTTGGTTTCCACTGGCTTGCTCGACAAGTACCTGTTCCAGGGATTCAGCGCCGGTGCGCGCGTCGAAGTGGTGAAGCACATTTGGCTTTACACCGACCTGGGATTGAGCAGCCGCACCGGCGATACCAGGAGTTCTTTGAACCAGATGTACGGCGTGACCTTCGATCGCCTCCCCTGGTTCGGCCTGCGCGCCGATGCCCACTACTCGCGCTTCAACAGCTCCTTCGGCGACGGATCGTACAAGTCGTTCTCGCTGTCTCGGAACCTGAACGACAACCTGCGCCTGGAGCTTCTCGCCGGGCAGCAGAATTTCACCAGCCCGTTAACCAGCAACACTGTTTCGCGGTTTTTGAATGGGACCGTGGAGACCACTTTTGGGGCGCACTATTTCATGCAAGGAGGCTTCACCGCGAACCGCGGCTCGTTGAGCTACGACCAGTGGTCGTTCACCGTGGGCTACCGGTTTGATTCGAAGACGAAAAACAAATGATCCCGCGTTCCCATGGCGTGTTTTGGTTCGGCCGCTGCCTTCTCGCGGTCCTGGTACTGGTCTGTCTGGCGCCGCCTCTTGCCTGCGCCGCCGACGACCTCGACGGTCTTCTCACTCGTACCAGCAAGCAGGTTTCTTCATTCCTCGATCAGTTTTCTGACGTGAAGTGCACCGAGCACGTGACCCAGGAGAAGCTGGGAAAAGACGCCAAGGTCGAATTAAAAGAAGAATCCACTTACGACTATCTGGTCATCCTGACCAATCCTGGCGGGGAGTTGAGCCTGGATGAATCGCGCTTGCCGGTGCATGAAGCCAAGCCCGACAAGAAGAACACTTCGCTGCTGGTGACCAACGGCTTCGCCACACTGTTTCTGGTCTTTCATCCTTATTACGCGGCCAGCTTTCAGTTCACCGCGCTGGAAGATGAGGTCGTGGATGGCCGCCGGCTGAGCAAAGTGGCATTCCAGCACATTGCCGGCACCCGCTCTCCGGCCGCCCTGGCGTTGCGAGGACGAGAATACCCCCTCGAACTTTCCGGCACGGCGCTGATTGATCCACAGACCGGAGTGATTACCAGGATCGAAGCCTCCATTGAGAACAGCCTGCAAGACGTCGGCCTGAACACGCTGAGTTCGGAAGTGGACTATGCTCCCGTCTCGTTCCACGACGCGAAAGAGATGTATTGGTTCCCCGCGCAGGCCACGGTCGAAGTCGAAACCCCGCGCCAGCATTGGCGGAACATTCATCGTTTTACGGATTACAAGAGGTTTTCAGTAAGCACGGAGGAACAGGTAGCCAACAAATGAGCGCCAATGCTACAGCAACCGCGCGCATCGCCTCGGTGGCGATCTCCAAACCCGACAAAGAGAAGCGCCATCGGCTGCGCCTCTACGCTTTGTATGGAATCGCTATTGCCCTGAATCTCGCTCTATTCTTTTATGGCTTTGACTACTACAAGCTGTCGTCCGCCGAGCGTCCTTTTTCGCCTAAGCACCACATGTTGAGGCCGAGCGGCCCCGTTGGCCTGTACCTGGGCTTCCTGGGCGTACTTCTGTTCCTGGGCATTTTCCTGTACCCGATTCGTAAGCGCTGGCCCTGGCTGGCCACCATCGGCAGCACCCGGCACTGGCTCGACATCCACGTCCTCATGGGCCTCACCGCCCCGCTCATCATCGCCTTCCACTCCTCCTTGAAATTTCAAGGGATCGCAGGCATGGCGTTCTGGATCATGTTCGCGGTGTCCGCCAGCGGCGTGGTCGGCCGCTATCTATATGCACAGATCCCGCGCACTCTCTCTACCGCTGAATTATCTCTAAAAGAACTGCAGGAAATGCAGACTCAGCTTGCCCATCAAATCGCTACCCAGAATCTCCTGCCGGAGGCCGATCTCGACGCTCTCTTGAGTCTTCCCACCCCGGAAAGCGTCAGACGGTTGCCAATCCTGGTAGCGATTGTGTACATGATGATCCTTGACGTGGCCCGCGTGTTCCGCGTTGCCCGGCTTCGCCGTCATGCCTTGAGCGGAATGGAGTACATCACCACCCTGGGTGGTTTTTTCCGGACAAGTCATCGCGAACTCGAGAGGGCGGTGCAAGCGGCCGCGGAAGAGGCGTCCCTGTCGAAGCGGATTCTGTTCCTCTCCCGTTCGCAAAAAGTTTTTCATCTCTGGCACGTGGTGCATCGCCCGTTCAGCTACGCTTTTGCTGTCCTTGCATTGGTGCATATCGGGTTGCAGTTCGTGCTAGGGTATTTCTAATCGATTGCTGCATGGACAAGCTGATCACCTTCGCGATCGCCGCCATGGTCACGCTGTTCTTCGTCCGCGGCTACCTCAAGAGCCTCAAAAAGAAGGAGGCGCGGGCGCGCGAGGCGGTGGAAAAGGGCAAACTGTTTTCCGAGGGACCCAAAGCCCAGCATCCGCATATTGACACCAACAACTGCATCGGCTGCGGGGGTTGCACCAGTGTCTGCCCGGAGGGCGATGTGCTGGCCATGATCGGGGGCAAAGCAGTGATCGTAAACGGGTACAAGTGCATCGGCCACAGTTTGTGCGCCGAAGCTTGTCCCGTGGGCGCGATCACCATGGTGATGGCCACCCCAAGCATGAGCGCTGACATGCCGCGCTTGACGCCCGAGTATGAGACCAACATCCCGAACTTGTTCATCATCGGCGAACTGGGCGGCTTGGCCTTGATCAAGAATGCCGTCAACCAGGGGCGCGATTGCGTCGATACCATCGCGAACAGACTCGTTGGCGCCGCCAAATCGGTCCCGGACGTTTACGATGTGTTGATCGTTGGAGCCGGCCCTGCGGGGATCAGCGCCTCGCTGCGCGCCATCGAGCACAAGCTCAACTACATCACCCTGGAACGCGATGAGATTGGCGGCACGGTCGCCAAGTATCCCCGGCAGAAATTGGTCATGACCAGTCCCGTGGAATTCCCCATGTACGGAAAGTTCAAGAAGACCGAGCTCTCCAAGGAAAACCTGCTTGCCTTTTGGGACATGGTGCTGAATCGCGCAGATTTCAATGTTTCTACCGGTGAAAAAGTGGAGGACATCAAGCAGGTCGAGGGCGGCATTTTCACGGTGGTAACGGTCAACAACCAATACCGCACGCGTGCCGTCGTCCTGGCACTGGGCCGGACCGGGACGCCGCGCAAACTCGGGGTCAAGGGAGAGGACCTGCCCAAGGTCATGTACCGTCTGATCGAGGCGGACCACTACATCAACAAGAAGATCCTCGTGGTTGGCGGCGGCGACAGCGCGGTCGAGGCGGCCATGGGCTTGGCGCACCAAAGCGGCAACCAGGTCACGCTCTCGTATCGGCAGGAGCGCTTCGCCCGTATCAAGGAACGCAACGCCAAACGTATCGAGGACTGCATGCGCAGCGGGAAGGTCAACGTGGTCTTCAACTCGAGCCCGGTCGAGTTCAAACCGGAGAGCGTCGTCGTGGATGTCAAGGGCGAGCTGCGGGAGATCCCCAACGACTTTGTCTGGATCTTCGCCGGCGGTACTCCTCCCAATGATTTCCTCAAGAAGATCGGCGTCCAGCTGGGATCGAAGGACATGACCCTGGAGGCGAGCAGCGCGGCAAAGCAGGCCACCCTCGACAGGAAACAGTTCGCCGAAGCCCGGGCCGGCGCATCCTGAACCTATACCGAGGGGGACGGCGCAGCCGCCCTGGAAAATTAAGCTGACCCCCCACCCAGAGGTGGACCAGTTTCCAGCCCCGCTCCGCCTGACGGCAGCCGTAAAGCACTGGCCAGACTCTCCGCCAGAATGGCAGGAAGACTGCGATACAGGCGTCGCCGCAGGTCCACGTAACCTTGCGTGCCGGCGAACAGATCGCACATCAGCTGCCGGAAACTGGGGCTTTTCGCGGTGAATTGCACCATTCGTTCGATCACCGTTTGCCCCATCCAGCGGCCGCTGTAAAAGCGGTCGGCCACCCGCGCCGCGATCTGAAGTTCGGGCAGGAAATCCTTGCGTAACAACTCTGCATACCTCACGGGCTGCTCCGCCAGCAGCGCCTGCGACAGCAATTCCGCTGATCGCATCGCGTAGTACAGGCCTTCGCCGGTAATCGGATCGACGAAGCCGGCAGCATCTCCGATCAGGGCCCAGCCCTCGCCACACACCGGAGTGTCGCGTAACGTTGCAGCCCGCAACGACGGCAGAACGTGGGAGAAAAACTTGGCGTTCGCAAACCTCAGCCCAGATTTCTCCAGCCACTGCTCCAGCAGCCGGCGCAGCTCCGCCGCACTCTGATCTTTGAGCTTGCCGCAGATCCCCGCGGAGAAATGATCCGCCCGAGGAAAAATCCAGAGATACCCGTGCAGCCCGGCGAGAAACTGGATTTGCATCAGCTGGCTGTGTCCTGGGATGTAGTAGCCGGCCGTGATCATCAGGTCATCACCGGCAAAGGGCTTGGAGAATTGCGTGCGAAAACGATTGCGCGCCCCGGCAGCGATCACCACGTAAGCGGCGTCCCACCGACCCGTGCTGGTTTGTACCTGCCAGCGTCCGGCGGAGCGCTCGAGGCCGAGCACATGATCGCGGACGATCTTCGCTCCCGCTTCCTCCGCCTTCTGCTGCAGCAGTCCGTTCAGCACGCAACGGGAAAAAACGGCGATCGGCTGGCTGAGGTGGAAGGAGACTCGTCGCCCCGACGGGCTGATCAGTTCGCAGTCGCTGACCCAATTGCGTTCCACCTGCGTGTCGCGCAGGAAAGGCCATGCCACCAGCGCCTTGTGGGTGATGCCGCCGCCGCACGGTTTTTCCCACGCCAGCTTTTCGTCGAAAACAACAACGGCAAGCCCCGCGCGGGCGAGCGTCGCCGCAGCCAACGCCCCGGCCGGACCCCCGCCAACGACCGCGATGGGCTTCGAATCGGGCAAGCAATCCAATTGTAGAGGTGGGCCTCGCCATGGCTCAACCCCTACGAGTTTCACTCGATTCGGTTTTCTCTTTGGTTGAGCTGTTTCGGGAACAGCGCTGTCATTGCCCTCTCAGGTACTTATCAAACCACTCCACTGTCCTCCGTATGGCATCAATCTGGTTCTCGCGCTTCTCGAAGCCATGACCTTCATTCGAGTAATAGTGCGCGTCCACCACCTTGCCGTCCTTCTTGAGCAGGCCGACAACCTGCTCCGCCTCCTCCTTGGGTACGCGGGGATCGTTCTCGCCCTGCAGTACCAACAGAGGTGCCTTGACGTTATGGATGAAGCTAATCGGCGAAGTGGCGTCGTACACTTTGCGGTCCTTCTCCGGATCGCCCAAAAGGCTCTTCTCGTACTCCTGCAGTTCGGGGTCTTCATGCTGCAGCATGGTCAGCCAGTTGATAATCCCAAATAGCTCTACTCCGGCTGCCCAGGTGTCCGGGGTTTTGCCGACTGCCATCAGCGTCATATAGCCGCCATAGGAACCGCCGGTGATGCCGATCTTCTTGGCATTGACGTAGCCAGTAGCCTCAAGGAACTTGGCGGCATAGACTTCGTCCTGCAAGTCTCCTCCGCCGAGGTCCTGGTAGTTGGCTTTCTGAAACTCCATCCCGTACCCGGTAGAGCCCCGCACGTTGGGTGCGATGCAGATGTAACCGCGCGACACCAGTGCAGCAATCCGCGGACTGAAGTACTCCACCGTCTGGCCCGTAGGTCCTCCATGGGGCAGAACCAAGGCGGGATTGGTTCCATCCCGCTTCAGATTGAACGGCACCCACAGCAGAGCACTGACCGTCTTTCCGTCGAAGGTCTTATAGTGCACGATCTGGGCTGGCGCGATGGGAGTGATTGTCAGGCTGGCAACGGCGGAAAATGTTAGTTGCGTCGCATGGCGATGGGCGATGTCGTACACCCAGAGGTCTCCGGGTTGCACCGAACTCTCGTGCGAAACCATCAGGCGATCACCGCCGGGAGAAAAGGCGGGATTGCCGGAGAACGTGTTCAGTCCTCCCGGCACGTCAATCTTCTCGGCCCGCAGGCTGCCGCGATCCGCCAGGTACGCGTCGCTTCTCCCGTCTTCGTTGATGACGTAAGTGAACCATTTACCGTCTGGAGAAAAGTCGCCGGAATTGGCTTCCCACTTGGTATCCGTGGCCCAGGATAACTTCTTCGTCGCGATGTCGAGCAGCGCGACATTCTGATAGCCACCTTTCTCATTGGACGTGACCAGGAGCGTTGTCCCGTCCGGCGATAGCGAGGAAGCCGTGTAGAGGATGTTTCCCTTGTGGGCAGTCAGGTTCTCGCTCTTGCCGCTGGCCACATCGATGGCGTAGACATCGGCGTCGGTGAAAGCAACTTCGACACGGTTGGCGAATAAAGTGGCGCCGTCGCGGCTCCAGGCCAAGGCGTTCCAGGAATGATTCGTCGTAGCTTCGTTGGTCAGTTGACGAACCTTCCTCGTCTTCCAGTCGAGCAGCGCGATGTTGTATACCCTGCCGTCCTTCGGTTTCCGGCTCAGCGCTGTCGTGCTACCGTCACGCGACCACAGCGGATTTTCCTCGCGGACATCAGCTGTATTGGTGAGGTTGATGACCTCGCCCCCATTGCCGGGCACGGCGTACAAGTCCCAAAGTTCATTTCCGGCTTTGTCCTGCTGGAACACGATCCAGTTGCCGTCCGGCGACCAGGCGCCACTGTACTGGCGATCATCCGATTGCGTGAGCTGAATGGGCCATCCTCCGCCCGCGTTGACCTTCCACAAATTCTGCCGCCCCGACATGTCGGTGGTGAACAGCACTTGCTTCCCGTCCGGAGACCAGGCGGCGCTGGATACCGAACGCGTGTAGTACAGATCATCGATCGGAATTGGCCGCGCACCGGCATGCATCGCCGATGCAATCGACTGCGGATCGGTGATCGGACGATCATCCGGGCCGGAACCGGCCAGCGCTGGCAGGCAGCTACAAACCAGCAGCCAGACACACAGGAAGGGCTTGCCAACCTTCATACGGACCTCCGGGTGATGCAAGATATATAGGAAAAGGGCCGAGGTCTCAGACAGCACAACGCCTCCCGTACTGGGAGGCGTTACACCAGGAACACAATGAACATAGAAAATACTCACGCGGGATCCACCGGCCACCACTGGTCAACCGATGATGTCAGCCGATCACTGCACCTGGTTCAGGCCCTGGTAGATGGCCATCCCCGCTATCACCAGGATCATGAGACCGGAGACAACCCCGAGCACTTTCACATAGGGAGAAATCTGGTTCACCTTGTGCATGATCTCGGCCTGCTCCGCCTGCATGTGGGATTCGGACTCGTCCAGGAACAACTGATCATCTTCGTGCATCGTGAGCGTGCTGCGGTAGATCAGGAGGATCACCAGGATCCCAGTGAGAACTCCCCAGCTAATGAGCAGCCATACCATGGGCGACGACATGGGCCACCTCGGGTGCTGATCTTTAAGCCACTCCCACGTCTCCAGAGGGTGGGGTCCTGCCCACCGCCGGCTCGGGGTAAGGGCTCAAGCAGATTATAGCCCGGAATTGAAAACGCAAGCGTTTTGTTTACCTCTGCGACCCTGGGGTTCCCCGGGTCATCTATTAGAGTGTGAGGATTCGGCTGAGGCGTGGTAAGCTACTCCCAGACGTGAGGACGGCTTTGTTATAATCCCCGTACTAATAGTTTCAAGGAGATACAAATGGCAACGACAACCACCCCGGATGTGAAGCCCAAAACGGCTCCCGTCACCCTGACCCCCAATGCGGTTGCGAAGGTCAAGGAAATCATGGCGCAACAGAATCCTGTCCCTGGCGGCTTGCGGGTCGGGGTTGTCGGCGGCGGCTGCTCCGGCTTCTCCTACTCCATGTCATTTGAAAACAGCTCCGGCCTGATGGACAAGGTGTTCGACATGGATGGTCTGAAGGTTTTTGTCGACGCCACCTCGGTCATGTATCTGAACGGCTGCGTCGTGGATTACGTCGAGACGCTCGAAGGCGCCGGCTTCAAGTTCGAGAATCCCAACGTGAAGAGCACCTGCGGCTGCGGGTCCTCTTTCAGCGTGTAATCACCAAGGAAACACAGAAATCAGAACGCCTCATCGCCCGGCGATGGGGCTTTTGCTTTTCGTTGCTCGGCTGGCCGTGAACCTGCTACTGCGGAGGCTGTAAGGCTTGCGGTGTGCTCGGGGGTGTGGGCTGGCCCGGAATGCCACCCGGTTGCCCGCCCGTGGTTCCCCCTTGCAGCGGCGGCTGCGCCGGAGTATTGAGCAGGCCCCCGCGGTCCGTGCTTGGGTCGTAGATGAACTGCCACTGGTAATAGTGTTCCTTCTTGTTGAACACTCGGATCGTCTTTTCTTTGCTTGTGCTCGCCACTCCTACGATCGGCCCTCCGCCGAAGACCTGGTTGCCCGGCTGCTGCTCGTTGGGATCCTGCGCTGCGGGAGCTATGTCCTCACCCTCGGTTGCCTGGGTCTCCGGCCCGGAAGGTCCGCTCAGGCCCCGCACTGGGCCTTGGGTAACCTGCTGCAGACTTGCAGGATTGAGTCCGATCGCCTGGGCCCCGGCAATCCCAGGTGCGAACGTTAGTTGCACTTCTCCCAGGTGAAGCAGCTTGAAGTCCTTCCCGGTGATGGGGTCCTTGTAGCGCTTACGCAGGAAGCGCAGGTTGTTGGTGTTCTCCAGGTCCTCGATGCGGGTCGGATAACGGCCGAATTTCTTGACGTAGTGGCGCACCGCGCGCGCGTACTGCACCCCACGATGAACCAGTTCCTCCTCGCGGTCCCGCTTGACCTCAAACACAACGCTGGGAGCGATGGCTGCCGCTGCAATCGCCAGCATGGCTACGAATAACATCAGGATGATCATGATGTATCCGCGCTGGCCCTCCGCGCACGGCCCACGACGAGATTTCGTGGTCAACTTCATGATAAGAACTGCCTAACTTGGTGATCGTGCAATTTTGAGATGTCGATGCGCGCCAGGAATTCCCAAATTACAAGATTACCCAATTGCAAAATCACCCCTGGGTCAGCGGAATGCTCTGCCGGTTGTTGTTGAGCACGTCCTCGATCTCCACGGACTGAGGCGTGATGTGCAGGACCTTGTATCGCCGGTCGACAATGTCGCCTTCGGCAGCGACAAAAATATCATCGCCCTGCGAAAGGAAAATCTTCTTCGGCTCACCCACCCGGTTGGCAAAGCCAAAAAACTTCAGATTGATAGGCGGGGGCGGAGGGGGTCCCGTCGGCTGGGGTGGCTCCACTTTGGCATGATCCGTGGCTCCTGTCCCCTCGGACTCCGGTATCTCCACTCCGGCCTGGAAGATGTTCCGTCCCGTGCCCTCGTACTTGGTATCTTCACTGGCCTTCAGCCAGTCGAATCGCAGGGTCGGGTCGAGTGAGCGCGGCGTTGTATCCACCTTTTTCCCGCGAGCCTGGGACCGCGAAGCCGTCGTGACCGTTGGTGTGGCGGGCGTACTCGCCGCCGCAGTTGCGGACGGCGCCGGCGAACCGAGGGAGGTCCACAGGAACCGCCCCACCAGCACAATCGCCAGTCCGGCCAGCACCAGCGCCAAGATCAGCTTGGTCCGATTTTCCGCTCCGACTTTCACCTAGGCCCCTGTCTTCAAATACGTTTCCAGTCTCATCTGCAAGCGGACGGTGCCACCCTGCGCACCGCCCAGTTCCACACTGTCGATAATGAACAGCAAATTGTCTCGCTCCAAGGCGTTGATGAAGCGAACCACCTGCAGGTAGTCGCCCGAGAGGTCGGCATCGATCACAACAGGACGCAATCCCACCGGTTCGGGGTCCTTTAGCTTGTACGTGACCTGGCCGATCTTGACCCCGCTCTGAGACGCCAGTTTTCCCACTTCTGCCGAAATCGCCGAATCCTGGCCCGGTAGCCGGTCCTTGTAGAATTCCTCGATCTGCTGGTGTGCCGCCTCGATTTTCTTGTCCATACCGCGCAGCGGTTCCACCTCGCGGGTTCTCCCCTGCAACTCCTTCCAGAGCTGCTTCATTTCCTCCGTGCGAGACCTCTCCGAACCGACCAACGGAGAGAGCAGCAGGGCCGCGGCCGCCACATCCAGCAGCACCAGGACGGCCAGCGTGATCTTCACCTTTTGCCGAGTATCTCTGAGGTCTGGCATTACGGTCTGCTCCCGGGTTTGGGTGTGCTGGCGCTGGCTGCTTCCGGCACGTAGACAGCGCTGATGTCGAATTGCACACTGTCACCTTGTCCGGTCACAGTCCGCTCCTGCTCGATGCGAGTCTGCTGAAACCGCTGCGAGTCCTCCATCTTCTCAACCAGCGCCAGCGCGTGTTCTCGCGAGTCGCCTGCGACAATCAGCTTGATAGTGAGTTGGTTGTCGGGCGCTAGTTCCGGGCGGATCGACATCACGTGCAGGCGCGCCGGCATGATCCGTTCCAGGTCTTCAAACACCCTGGTCCACGAGAACGTCTTGCGCTGGAACAGATCATTGAGGAACTGGGAACGGTCCCGTGTGCTGCGATTCTCCGGCCGGCTCAGCAGCGCTTCCGCCTGCGCTTTCTCGCGGTCGCGTTCCGCAATCTGCTCCTGCCGCTGGCGGATCAAGTTGCGATCTTGCCGTGCCGTGAGCAACCCTGCGATAGCGCCGTACAGCAGCAGTAGGGTGAGAATCCCCAGTCCGGCTACCGCTCCGCCCCAGCGCAACCAGAACCGCCACTGATCTTCATACGGCTGGGTCGCGAGATTGATCTCCACGCGCATGTTTAGCAAAGCAGGGCCCCCACCACCCCGGCCATTCTCCACCGCGGAACCGAACCCACACTCGCACCCAACTGCGAAGCGGAAACCAGTTCCTGCACCTCGGCCCCGGTCTGGGCCCGCAGCGCCGGCGCAGCTCCGCCGGATTCCGGCAGGCCGGCTACAAATATCTGATCGATGTTCAAGTGATACGTGTCCTGGAAAAACACTACGGAAGGATAGACTTCCTCCGCCAGTTGCTCGCCGGTGATGGTCACGCCGCGGGTGTTCTCCAGCGTGCGGAACAGCAGCAACTGCTGGTTCTCCAGGATCGCAATGCTGGTGGTGCGGGCATCCACTTTCACCACCAGGGTGGGCCGACCCGCGTCCGCCGCTCCCAACGCCGCCAGCATCGAAGGCAGCACGATCCCCGGGCTGTATCCGGCTTCGCGGAACGCCGACTCGTAGTCCTCCACCACGCTGGTCAGCGCCACCGCCGCAATCACACGTACGCCGCTGCCGGAAGGTTGCGCCTGATAGGAGACCTTCGCTTTATCCACATCAAACGGCAGCGATTTCTTCAGCCGGAAGCGCACCACGCCCTCCGCTTCCTCCCGGTTGGGAGGAAGCTCTTCAAAATCGAGCAGCGCTACACGCACCGCGGCATCGGGTAGCACCGCCACCACGTCGTGTGAGCGCCCGCCTACGCTGCCCAGGACTTCGCGAATGGTCTGGTGCACGGACCCGTGCTCGCGCAGGTTGGGCTCGATCAGGTCCGGCACCACGCTGCCCGGCGCCAGTTCGTGCGAGGCGCACATCTCCACGATCCCGCCGTTGTCCGCCACCCGGCCTGCCAGCACCCGGTCGGGTGCGATTTCGCAGGCCAGCTTGGGCTTTGATCCGGACTTGAATTTCGTGTTCATCGTTCTAACCATCAAAACTCGATTACGAGGGAAATGCAATATCTGGAAGGGCACTGCGAAGGGTGACCTTCTGCCGTATTTCTCTCAGGTAGAGGCGCAGCTTGCTGCGTCTCGGTGGTGTCTCGCCTGGCTCTGCACCTCGGCTATCGCCCGGTTTCGATGAAGGTGACTTTATTGATCTCCTTCAGCGTGGTCAGGCCCGTTCTTACCTTGTCCAGGGCGGATTCCCGCAGGAAGCGCATGCCCTCTTCACGCGCGGCGCGACGGATCTCCGAGGTCGGTTTCTTGGCCAGGATCATCTCCCGGATGCGGTCGCTCAGGTCGAGCAACTCGTGGATGGCGGTTCGCCCGCGGAATCCGGTGCCCGCGCACTCGATGCAACCCTGGCCTTCGTAAAACGGCACCTGTGACCACTGGTTCGGGTCCAGTCCGCTGGCCTCGAGCACTTCCGGTGGATAATGCACGACCGTCCGGCAGGAGTCGCAGATGACCCGAACCAGGCGCTGCGCCAGGATGCAGTTCAGCGCGGAAACAAAGTTGTAGGGCTCGACGCCCATATTCAGGAACCGGCCGATCACGTCCACCACGTTGTTGGCGTGCACCGTGGTGAACACCAGGTGACCGGTGAGGGCGGATTGGATCGCGATCTGCGCCGTCTCGGTGTCGCGGATTTCGCCCACCATGATCTTGTCCGGGTCGTGGCGCAAAATCGAGCGCAGACCGCGGGCAAAGGTCAGGCCCTTCTTCTCGTTGACCGGGATCTGGGTGACTCCGCGGATCTGGTACTCCACCGGATCCTCGATGGTGATGATCTTGTCTTCCTCGGTTTTGATCTCATTGACCGCCGCGTAGAGCGTGGTGGTTTTGCCGCTGCCCGTCGGTCCCGTGACCAGCACCATGCCGTATGGTTCTTTGATGTAGCGGCGGAATTTCCGCAGGTCTTCTTCGTCGAAGCCGACCACGTCGAGAGTGAGCTTATGGAACTTCTCACTCATCGACTCTTTGTCGAGCACACGCAGCACCGCGTCTTCGCCGTGAATCGAAGGCATGATGGAGACGCGGAAGTCGATGGGGCGCTCGGGCTGACCGTACTTCACCCGGAAACGGCCGTCCTGCGGCACTCGCCGCTCGGAGATGTCCAACTCGCTCATCACCTTGATGCGCGAGATGATGGTGGAGTGATGCTCCCTGGCGATGGGCGGCATGGCCTGGGTGAGCACGCCGTCAATGCGGAACTTGATGCCCACCGAGTCGTCGCGGGTTTCGATGTGAATGTCGCTGGCGCGCCGCTGCAGTGCGGTGAAGATGGTGGTATCCACCAGGCGGATGATGGGGCTGATATCGCCTTGCGCGGTCAGCCGGTCGATCGAGATACTCTCGTCGCCTCCCCCCTCTTCTTCCCGGATCACGTCCAGCGTGAAGCCTTCGCTGGCTTCTTCCAGCACGCGCTTGGACTGTTCCGTCTTCTTGAGAATTTCGCTGATCTGCGCCAGCGTGGAAACCTTGGTGACGATGCGCTTGCCCAGCAGCAGGCTGATCTCGTCGATCATCATCAACTGGCTGGGATCGGCGATGGCGATGGCCAGTTTACCCTCCCGCGTTTCCTCCAGCGGGACGAAGTTGTAGCGGAACATTAGCTCCACCGGGATCTTGTCGAACAGATCGTGGTGCAGCGAGAAGTTGTGCAGGTCCACGAACTCGCAGCGATAACGCCGCGCTACATCTTGCGCTTTTTCCAGGTCGTCGGCATGGGCCGCGGTCACCCGCCCCCCATTCTCGCCGTTCACGAACACTGATTTCTTTTCCGCCATTCTTGCCATTCCAATCTACCTTACAGAGCCCGGGGCCGTTTTTCCTCTAGTGGATGCTCGATCCCAGGGTGAAGATGGGCAGATACAACGATATCAGCACCCCGCCCACGAATAGCGCCATGATGATCAGGATGACAGGTTCGATCAACGCCATGGCCGCACCCAGCGCGGTCTGCACATCTTCTTCGTAAAATTCTGCCACCGAATTAAGCATGGCCGGCAACGCGCCGGTAGACTCTCCGACCTCGATCATCTCCACCGAAAGATCGGGAAACATTTTCTGCTCTTCCAGGCTCTTGGCCAGAGGCCGGCCTTCCCGCACCCGCACCGCTGCTGCCGCAACCCCGTTCAGGATGCGCCGGCTGCTCATCGACGCACCCGCGGTTTCCAGCGCCGGCACCAGCGGCAGGCCTCCGGTCAGAAGCGTCGACAGCATGCGTGAGAAGTTGGCCACCTGGTACTTCAGCCAGATTGGACCCAAGACCGGGAGCCGCAGAACAACACCGTCCATCCGCTCCGCTCCCTTGTCCGTGTTCTTCCAGCGCCAAAGCGAAAAAACCGCGACGGTCAGGACCACCAGCGCGATCGGTGCGTACTTCTGCGCGTTGTTGCCCACCGCCAGCATGAACACCGTGATCGCCGGCAACTGCGCATTCAGGTTCTCGAACAGCTTGGCGAACTGCGGCACTACGTAGGTCACCAGGAACACCAGCATGCACAGCACTACCGTCACCAGCAGTGCCGGATACACCAACGAAACCGCCAGCTTCTTCTTGAAGGTCAAAGCCAGCCGCTGGAACGAGATGTAGCGGCTTAGAACCTCTTCCATGTTGCCGCTCTTCTCGCCCGCCATCAGCGTGGTGGTGTAGATCTTGGGAAACGTCCCCTGCGCCGCAAAGGCCTCCGAAAGCGACTCCCCACTCTTGACCCGCTCGCGCACATTTTCCAGCAACTGCAGCAGATAAGCGTCCCGCTGTCGCTTGATCAGCAGGTCCAGCGAGTTCAAGATCGGCAGCCCCGCCTTGATCAGGGTGAGGAACTGCTGGTTAAAGATCAGGAAGCTGCTCGGTTTGACCCGCCTTCGGCCCAGCTTGATCCCGCCAGCAGAGAAAACCCCTCGCGGCTTGACCCAGTACACCAGGTAGCCCTGCTGCACGAAGCGGTCACGAATCTCGGCCTCCGAGAACCCGTTCTCCACCTGTTGCAGCAGGTGCCCGCGCTCGTCAGCCGCTTTTACGAGAAACTCGCCCATACCCTGGTCTGACTACCGTTCCGCCCACCCAAGTCTAGCATTCAAGACGGTTCATCATTTGTTAATAGCCTGCGAAAGCATATCGGCAGTAACAGGCCCGCTGCCGACTGTCCAGTGCCCAACACAATAAACTTTCAAACATAACAAACTAAACATCTTACCTATGGTTTGTACTGCCCAAAATCGCCCTCGATCACTTCCACGCCCGGCGGCGGCGAGAAGCGGAAGCGTTGGTCCGCCACGGCCAGATCTTCTTCCTGATCACTGAACTGGTATTCGGTCGTAGAGCCATCTACTTCTTCGATGAGGATGCGGGCAATCCTGCTGTCCGGCGTGATCTCCATCAAAACCTGGCTGAGGCGGTCCGCCATAGCCTTAGGTATGCCCCTCAAGACCAGGTTTCCCGCCCTCCAAGGGGACACATCCGGGGCCAGGGACAATCCCTGCAATTCCTTTTCCAGTCGGGTCTTACCCAAGAGGAACGCCAGGGGCGACCGAAGATCATCCAACTTCTTTACCGGACCCTTTCGCACCTGGCGGTCCCCCGGAACGTAAAACCAGGCATCCTTGCCGTCGCTCAGGAACAGCTTCTCCCTGGGAGAACGGTATTCCCAGCGCATCTTGCCGGGTTTTTTCAGCCATAACGTCCCTGATTCGGTCCGTTCCATCCCTGCTCCGCGGTAGATTTCCGTGAACTGCGCCTCCAGGGACCGCAAATGGTTGTACCGTGCGTCCACCTTCTGGGCTATCTCATGGACGTCGACGGAGCTGGCAGCCAGCGGCACCGCCAGCAGCAGAACGACAAACTTCTGCACAATGGAAATTAGGTTCACAGTGTTATCAGTCGGGATTTTGCGCGCCGTTGCGGGGAGCTTCGCTCAGAACCCAATTAAACCTATTCTAACCTTCCGCTTACGAATAGCAAGAGCCGTCGGCGAACTGAGAACCGGGAACTGTGAACTGCTGAACCGACATCCGAAAGGCTGCGAGGAAGAGCAGTCAAGGCAGCCGTTCAAGTCGCATTCCTCCAGAGGCGTAAATTGAATACTGCTGCGTACCGCCGATTTTCCTCAAGAGGGTGCTGCTGGAGAACACGCTTTCCAGAAGCGGATTGTGATACAGCACATAAACCGGTCTCGGATTTTCGCCTAACGATTGCTCCAGCCGGGCTACCACCTCAACCAGTCCCGCCTCCGGTAAGGGATTGAAAAGATAAAGCACGGTCGGTTCGGGCGGAAAAGCAAACTCCCGCGCATCGCCGCACACCGCCTCCACCGCGAAGCATCTCTGCGAATCGCTCTTGTACTTGCTGATATTCCCCTGCGCCACCCGATGCAGCCCGGGCAGCAATTCCACTCCTACGATGCGACGGAAAGGGAAGTCCGCGGCCATCAGCAAGACGCGTCCTTTGCCCGAGCCCAGATCCACAAAGGTGAATTCGCTGAAGTCGATCTTCAGGCTCTCAAGCATTTCGCGGAACAGCGCCGGTTCTGTGGCCTGATATGGAGAAAGAAACTTGCCAAGCAGGCGGTCGCGCCATCCCACAGTGGCGCTGGTGGTATCTACCCGATGGTCCCAGTCGTACTCCACGTCGCCATAGCGCCGCCGGCGCTGCTCCGGCATGGACTCCCGCGCAAACTCCCACAGCGCCGCAACTAACCGCCGCAGCGTCCGCAAACATCCCTCGCGCCCCAATCCCTCGTGCCACCACTGGCGCAGGGTGCGGCCAAGGCTCAATCTTTGTTCCGCGGTCGAAGGCATTTAGAACTGGTTCTACTTTAAGTACCGCGGGGATTCTCCCGGCCTCCAGGGATCATAGGTCAGAATGAAGTGAATGCGCTGCGGCCGCGAAGGATGATCGAAGAACCAGAACACAATGAACGGACTGGGATCGGGATCGGCAAGGTTGATAGCGCCGCTGATCTGAAAGTAATGGATGGCAGCGTCCCTCGCGTCCGATACCACACCGTGTGTTACCTCCAGCGCGTAGCGGTCGGCCTCGTGTTCAAAATACCGGCTCACCGAGTTGAATGCGGGCGTAGCCAGGAAAGTCAGCACCGTGAGCACCAGCACCAGCGCTGGCAACGACGCCCAATCGCCGACATCACGAATCCCCCACGATATTCCGCGTCGCGCCAGCAACCAATTCGCCGCACGGAATCCCAAGTACAGCAAGATAAGCAGAAGAAAGGCTTCAATCGCAATTTCTTTTGGAATGTGGTGCAGGACGTAATGTCCCATTTCGTGTCCAAACACGATCAGAATTTCCGGGGTGGTTGCTTTGGCCAGCGTGGTGTCCCAGACTTCCACCCGCTTGGACGAGCCAAAACCGCTGACCGACGCATTCAGCCCCGTCAACTTAGTGCTCGCGTTCATCTCGTACATGCGGTGGGGAGCGATCTCCATGCCTCCGCGATGCACAATTTTTTCGATCTCTGCCACCAGCTCCGGATGCTTGGGTTGGAGAGGTGTGAACTTGAAGAACATCGGCTCGATCACCACCGGCCCAATAAACAGTACGAACAGCAGCACCGGCAGCGATGCCAGCCAGAAATAAAACCACCACCGGCGTGGGCTCCGCCGGATCACGCCGTACAGAATCCACACCAGGACGGTGAAGATCACCAGCGACAGGACCATGCCCTTGAGCCAGTCTCCCGCCCATGAACCCCAACTCTGCACCGAAAGCCCATATTTCCGGGCGAGCCACTCGTCCCACACATCACTCGGCGCCGAGAGCGCGGAGATGGTCAGCAGCATCAGCGGCGCGTAGACGATCAGCTGCACAAAACGCCGCGCGGAAGCCTTCTCCGCCCAGTCGCGATACTTCGGGCCCAGCTTCCACGCCAAAACCAGCACTAGTACCAGGATTCCGTAAAGCGCGTTTACGAAATAGTGGGTGTATTTCGCGCGCGAGTACTCCACCGCTTTTTGATACTTGTCGGGCGGCAGGGTGAACTCCTTCGCTGGCTGCTCGGTACCAGCCGTTGCCGGTGAGCTCTGCGCTGGCTGACCGGGCGGAGGCGTTTGCCCAGAGGGTTCGGTTTGAGCCGGCAGGGTAAGGCTCGCGATTGAAATAAACAACAGGCAGGCGCCCAGGGCCAGACTGCTTCGTCTGAAGCTCATGCGGCCTCCCTCGCTAGTAGGTCCGTCGTCCACGGAGTGGCAAGATTATGCCTCAGGCGGGTAGGTGCCGTGCGGATTTCTTAGAAAAACTCCGAGCGTCCTTCTCCGCGATCTACGCGGCCTGCTCAGCGATCTCTGCTAATTAGGGGTTTGGTTCTTTAGTCGGTCGGCAGCAACTTCGGTACCCTGGGCGGAACATATCCGGGCGGAGTGCCTTTCTCGACGAACGGAAAATCATCAGGTGATTGCAACTCCACCCGGCCATCGGAAGTCAGCTTGTAGAGATTGCCCAGCGGGTCTCTTGGAGTTCCGCGCAGCATTCCGGCTGCTGTGAGGTCGCCAAAGCTGGACGGCAAGTGTCCGCTTCTTTCCTTGTAGCGGGCGACTGCGCCCTCGAGTTTGGTGACATCTTCATCCACCTGAAGGGCCCTGAGATGGGCCGCCGCGTTGGCCTTGATCGACTTGTCGTACGTGGTTTCGAAAGTGGTGGTCCACATCATGCGGGCGGTGTTGATGTCGCCCGCGCGTTCGGCCATAAAACCCGACAGCAGCTTTAGCCAGGGATGCGCATTCGGCACTCTCGAGCCACGAGCAAACGCGTCAGCGGCGTGCCCATAATCCTTCAGATCCATGTAGTAAATGAATCCCAACTGGTAGTAAAGGTGCCAGTCGTCAGGATTGTTGCGAATGCCATACTCCATCAGTTGGATCGCCCGCTGTGGCATGCCGGCGCCGTGTGGCGGTTTCGGCGCCAGAAAGTTGCCACCGTACTGGTAGGCCACAATCAGGTGCGGATCGAGATTCGTCGTGATTTCCAGCAGCGGAGCCAGCAGATCGTAGTGTTCCGCTCCGGCGTGGAACTTGGTGCCGAAGTATTGCACTGCGCGAGTCCAGTAGATGTCTGCCAGCAGCCCATCGTAGCCGAGACTCATGCGCTTCAAGGCTTGCGGCGATGGAACATAGAGAACTTCCTCCAGCGTAGCTCCGGATCGCACCCGGTCCAGACCCCGCAACAGGAGCACGGAGCCACCCAGGCAGGCCACCAGGAGGATGCTTGCGATCAGCGTGGTTTGCCGCGAGGCTTTCATTTCAGGTTCCGGCGCTCGAAAATCAACACCGCGCCGCAAACAGCCATGAGGGTGTAGATCAATGCGTACGCCGTGTTGTAGAGGATCAGTTGCCCGGAAACCGGCCGCTGGTGCGCCACCGAACTGATCACATTGAGCGCCGAGAAGTTTGGCACCAGATATGCCGCACCGGTGGCCAGCCAGCGTACGACTCCCTTGGCCATGGCCCCGAACCCCCGCAGATCCTCGGCAAAGGTGCCGATCACGAACAGCGCAAAAGCAAACACCGCTGCCATCAGCGGGGAAGAGAACGACGAAAAGAAAAGCGCCAGGGAGGTGATGATCAGGAACTGCAGAATGATGAAGTACAGCGCCACCAGCAGCCATCGGTCTGACGCCTGGAAATGGTGCGATACATACAAGAGCGCGGCGAACACCCCAATCGCCATGAAGAACGCGTTCACCACCAGAGTTCCCGCCAGTCCCATGAACTTGCCGGCGATGAACTCCCAGCGCCGCACCGGACGGGACAAAACCGTGTACAGCGTCCGCCGCTCAATTTCCTTGGACACCAAGCCGATGCCGATGAAAATGGCGATCACGATGCCAAACAGCGAAACCGCGGTCAGCCCCAGGTTAATGACCACCAGTCGTTCGATATCGATGGAAATTTGTCCCACGAGGATAGCGGCTCCCGACATCAGCAGCGCAAACGCGATCAGGTTGTAAAGCACGCGATCGCGCACCGCCTCGCGGAACGTGTTCGACGCGATCAAGCCAATCCGCGAGTTCATTGCCTTCCCCCAGCGACCGCCTCAGTTGGCTTCAGCTTCTGCACGAAGTAGTCTTCCAGGGAAGCGCGCACCGGGACCACCGAGATCAGCCGTAGCCGCTCCCGCCGCAAGGCCTCAATCGCCGCATCCTGGTTGGCTTCCAACAGGGTGGCTCGTACCGTGCTGCCGGCGATGTGAGGCTCGGCACCCAGCGCCCGCAAAGAAGACGGCACGGAGGGGCCCTGCCAGATCAGTTCCACGCGGTTCTGCGCGCTCGACGTCAGGTCCGCCACCGAGCCGATGCCCCGCAATTCCCCCAGGTGGATAATCGCCACCCGGTCGCAGAGCGCTTCGGCATCCGACAGAATGTGTGTGGAAAAAAACACCGTCTTGCCTTCCTGGCGCAACTGGTCCATCAGGTCGCGTACTTCGCGCCGGCCCATCGGGTCAAGCCCCGACATGGGTTCGTCAAAGAACACGACTTTGGGTTCATGCAGGATGGCCTGGGCGATTCCCACGCGCTGCAACATGCCCTTGGAAAATTTTCTTAACTGCAGGCCGCCAGCATCGTGCAGCCCCACGCGCTCCAGCATTTCCTGGGATCTCCGGCTTCGCTCCTTGGCGGGCACGCCCGACAGACCAGCGTAATATTCCAGCAGTTCGCGGGCGGTGAGGTAATCGTAGAAGTAAGGCTGCTCCGGCAAGAATCCGATCTGCGCCCTCATGCGCGGATCATGGGTCTCCATCCCCAGGATTCGTGCCGACCCACTGGTGGGGAACACCAGTCCCATCAGCAGCTTGAGGGTTGTGGTTTTGCCCGCGCCGTTCGGTCCCAGAAAACCGAAGATTTCGCCCTCCTCCACCTGCATATGCAGGGGACGCAAGGCGCACTTTGGCCGCTTGCGCCAAAAGCCCACGTTGTAGGTTTTTTCCAGGCCCAGGATTTCTATCGCAGTCATAGAACAGGAACTCACCAGACTTCCCAGGAAATTATAAGCAAGATGAGAGCAGTTGGGAGTGTTTGCGGCGGTTACGGAAGTCATTCCTCGGTCAAGAGTCAATGCGAGGAGAAAAAATTACCAAGCTGGAATTGGCTCAGGGGACTTGTTTCTCTGAACCACAGCCTTGTCCCCTACTCCATGACGTTGAACGCTCGGCAGGCCGCCAGGCTGTTGACCGGCACACTGCCGGGAGCCCCCGCATCCCAGCGGATCACTCCATCTTCGGTCGAACAAAAGTTGCGCACGCCACTCCGGTTATAGTCGATGGGAGAAGCGGCAGAGACGAACGAAAGATTCGCCGCACCGTTAGGGACCAGCCCGGTCGCGGCGAACACGTAGCCGCTCTTGCCTGCGGAACCCACGATCGCAGTTGCGAGCACATTGTCAATAAGGCATGCGGCCGCCGCGGAAGGCGTGCAGGGAGAAATACCCCCTAGATTGTCCAGTGAGTTTGCATAGCCACTGCTGGGGAACGATGCGTTGTAGGCAAACTCGGCCGTGTTGATGCTGCGGATTGAGTTGGTGGCCGACGCTTCGTCGGCGGCGATCTTTGCACGCAACAGGTTAGGGATGGCGATCGCGGCGATGATGAGAATAATCGCCACCACGATCAGCAACTCGATCAGCGAAAACCCTCTGCTCCGTTTCATCCGTTCCTTCCTCACACTAACCTTCTAGCACTTCCCGGGCCAGTTCTTGAATCCCTCCCACACTGTGCCGGAACGGATAAATAGGTATATAAGTCAATCACTTGGCGACTATTGTTAGGGTCCGGGAAGCACACTTCCGCCCTTTACCGACAGAATTTGTCGCTTGAAACCGACAAAAATTGCTGAGGAGCATCTCGCTTTGAGACAGTTCCATTAGGGGTGAGTTCGAGATCTTGCTGGGACGCTCTGCGTCTGCGGTTAGGCTTGATGGACCGTGTTCCGGACTCTCAAGATTCAAGAAAAACAAGAGCACCGGATGTCGCCATCCGGTGCTCCCGGCTTTGTACCCTCCCCCAGGTACTTCGCCAAACTTCGTTAGTTCAGGACCGTGTATCCTGCGCAGGTCGATGCGTCAGAAGGCGGTGTCGTAGACGATCCAGCATTAGCATCGGCGTGAATAACACTGTCCTCATTCGAACAGAAAAGACGCACGCCGGTCTGGTTATAGCTCAGAGGAGCCGCACCAGCGGTGTACAGAACGTTGACCGCTCCAACGGCGCCGGCTGCACCTGCGGCCGCGAAGGTATAACCGCTCTTGCCGCTGGCCGCTGGGTTGCCGTTATTTGCCAGCGTACCGTCAATCAAGCAAGCCGCATTGACACCCACAACTGCGGGGCACACATAAACTCCAGCACCCGGCCCGAGGTCGGACAGGATCGCCGCATAGCCGACCGTGGGATTACTGGTTTGGTAGGCTACCTCGGCAGTGTTGATGGTACGGATCGAACTGACCGCAGACGACTCGTTAGCAGCAATACGCGCCCGCAGCAGGTTCGGAATCGCGATTGCAGCGATGATCAGGATGATCGCCACCACAATCAGCAGCTCAATCAGTGAGAAACCCTTCTGTTTCCGCATCTCGTTTTCCCTCTTCTCCAGATATCGAATGTGGTCTCAGTAGACCCAATTGCTGACTATGTTCGCATTTTAGCGGCCACTGCCTGAAGTTACCAAGGTCATTGGTCACATTATTGTACTTCGTTTGTTTTCAATGGGTACGCCCTCGATCGTCACCACCCTCTCACCACCCTGGGGCTCCCTCCTGCGCTATTCTGTGTCAGATTTTGTCGCCAGCCTGACAACTTGTGTCAGTTTGGAACTGTTGGGTGAGACTCCCCGACCCCGATAAGGAACGCGCACCGAACCCCATCTTGCGGGAAAAGCATCAGCTGACGTCATCGGTACGGTCATGACTGTATGCCAGCGCAGGCAAAACCACTGCCGGCGCCTTCCTGGCTTCGGGCCAGTACAAAACGCGCTCATCTTTAGTCTATTGCGTCATGCCAAATTTCAACCTACCGCAGCCCTCGGTCGCCGCGAATCCAAGAGTGCAAACGGAAGTAATTCCCGCGCCATTGCCAGCGACAGGCATCCCTGTCCCTGCCTTACAATGTCTCGCTAGCCATAACGCCCATGCCGCACATCGACTCCGACATCTCCCGCGCCTGGTCGGTTCCTGCTCCCTTCTACACCGACCCTGCGGTTTTCGCGGAAGAGAGAGACAAGATCTTTGCCCGCACCTGGCAGGTTGTCGGACACGCCGATCAACTGGCCAAGCCCGGCGACTTCTTCACCGCGCAAATTTTCGGCGAACCCTTGCTGCTGGTGCGCGGCGCCCAGGGCGACCTCCGCGGCTTCTACAATGTTTGCCGCCACCGCGCCGGCCCGCCCGCTGAGGGTTGCGGCTCGCGCAAGCTCTTCCGCTGCGGCTATCACGGATGGACCTACGGACTCGACGGCGCGCTGATCAGCGCTCCGGAAGTGGAAGGTGTGCAGGACTTCAAGCCGGAGGAATTTGCGCTGGTTCCCGTACGCGCCGAACAGTGGTCCAACCTGGTCTTCGTAAACCTGGATCCCGCTGCCGAGCCCCTGGTGAAAAGCCTTGGGGAACTCCCGCAGCAAGCCGGGCGTTTTGGTTTTGAGCGGATGAAGTTGTTCGAGCGCCGCAC
>JAIQET010000025.1 GCA_020073645.1 Terriglobia bacterium
TTCGTCGTCGACCACGACGGCCTGAAAGTTCTCGACATCACCAACCTGGCTCAACCTGTGCCCGTCCAGGGAGCCCTGGTGCAGTTGCCCGACGCCCGCAATGTCTACGTCGCCCGCACCTACGCTTATGTTTCCGGAGGCAAGCAGGGTCTAGTCATCGTGGATATCGAACATCCCGAGCAGCCCAAAATTGACCAGGTCTTCAACGCCAATGGCGTCATGAATGACGTCAACGACGTGAAGATCGGAATGGTTTCCGCCAGCGCTTTCGCCTTCGTGGCCGACGGCCACAACGGCTTGCGCGTGGTCGAACTGCTGACGCCCGTGGACACCCCGGGCTTTATCGGTTTCAGCCCGCGTCCTACGCCCAAGCTGATCGCCACCGCCCATACCAAGGGTCCGGCCCTGGCCGTCTCCAAGGGAATCGATCGCGACCGCGCCGTCGACGAAAGCGGCAACCAACTCGCAGTCCTCGGACGCCGTGGCGCCCGCCCCTTCAACCGCAAAGAGATGGAGCGCATGTTCATGCGCGACGGCAAATTGTTTACGGTAACCGACGACCCGCCCGGACCCGCGCAGGATCTGAAGCAAGCCGACGTCCACAAGCCGTAGCGCCGGCGTCTCGCCGGCCACCAAGACCACGTGGGGACAGCCGCCCTCGGCCGTCCGGCGGGTCCGGGTGCATCGGACCGCAATCTGCGCCGCACCGGCTCCCCGAGGGTACCCCCCTCCCCCCTATGCGATCTTTGAAGACAAAGGGCTTAGAGAAACGATCTTTGATGTCAAAGAACTTAGAGGCAAAATCCGTGAAACACGGGAGTTAGTTGCCTTGTCTATATCTTCATGAGAATAGCTTGCTTCGATGATTACTTTTTTAGCTAATGTCTGTCAAGGACGCAGATCACAGAAGAGTGTGGCGAGCATTGCTCAAGACTCATGACTCACAACTCAAATTGTAATCAGTAGTTCTTCGGCTGGGTCAAGCTGAACCAGTTCCCGAACGGATCTTTGAACACCGATTCCACGCCGTAGAACTGGTCTTTCGGTTCAGAGACAAACTCCACGCCTTTGGCCTTGAGTTCTTCGAAGGTCTTGCGGCAATCGGCGGTGTAGAAGGCGCCGGCATTGAACAAACCCTTCTTCAGCAGTGCAGCCATCGCGTCGATGTCTTGCGCGTCACTCTTTCCCGCGCCGCCGCCCTTCATCTTGATGAAGTTGGTGCCGCTGCCGACCTTCATCAGGATAATTTCCAGCTCAGTCTGCCCTTTGGGCGCGACGGTCAGCCAGCGGAAGCCGTTGGGCAGCGATTGGTCCACCTTGACTTCAAAACCCAGCTTGCCAACGTAGAAGTCCTTGGCCTGGTCCTGGTCGAGCACATAAATGGTTGCGTGTGACATCTTTTGGATCATGATGGTTCTCCTTCGCGGGAGAGAGTAGCGAACTCGGGGCAGGCAATGCTTCTCGATTCTTGCTATTCGATGCTCTTCTATTCGCTGCTCTTCTATTCGATCGCCCAGGCCTGTACAAAGCATCCCGGCACCATCAGCACGCGCCAGGGAGCGTTGTATCCGAAGATGCGGCGGACCTCGCGCTGAAATGCGGCGGGACTGCGGCCGAACTGGGCGCGGAACTTGCTGGAAAACGATCCCAAACTTCCGTAGCCGACCTCGAAGCAGACTTCGGTGACGCTGCGCTCGGAGGCGAGCATCTGCCGGGCGCGGTCCATGCGCAGGCGCGTCAGAAAATCATGCGGGGTCTCGCCGAAAGTGGCGCGAAAGAGGCGATGGAAATGAAATTCCGAGAGACAGGCCTCACGCGCCGCCTGCCCGAGCAGGACCCGTGACTGGTATTCGTCGGCTAGCAGGTCGCGCCCGCGACAAAGCCGGCGAAAGGTGTCGTCGTGGAGAAGAGGCGGCACGGGGAAATGATACTACCCAGGGAGAGTAGTGTCAGCGGCTATACGCCAGCGCGACACGGGTTCTCCAAGCCCCAGCCGCGAAGCGGCGGCAGAAGATAGCCCGGACGTAAGTCCGGGGTTGGCCGGCTCCTTCAGGGACGGCACAGGGGTTTACCACACTACCCAACCACCCATCACTTTTCCTCAATCCAAAGAGGTTCTGGGTTCAGCCGTCACATTCCCCGCCCCGACTCAAACCTACAATTGGCCTGGGGCTCCGCCCTTAATAGCTATGGACGTTTTATCCTAAAACTGGGATAATGACGATGACACGACCCGGACGTGTTCCTGGTGAAAAGCCGCTATTTTGGGTGGGGTCAGCGAAGAGCGATCTGGTGGAATTCCCCGAAGCGGTAAAGGACGCCATGGGCGTCGCCCTGAGTGTCGCGCAGTTTGGCGGGAAACACCCGCACGCCAAGCCGTGGAAGGGAGAGGGGCCGGGAGTGCTGGAGATCGTCGAGGACTTCCGGGGGGACACTTACCGGGCGGTGTACACCGTTAAGTTTGCGCAGGCCGTCTATGTGCTGCACGCATTCCAGAAAAAGTCACCGAAAGGCGCAAAAACCGCACACCCGGACGTCGAACTGATCGCTCGAAGGTTAAGGACCGCCAGCGAGGATTACGAGGCACGCTATGGCAAATCACCGAAATCGTGAGGCGGTGGCGCCCAGTTCGGGGAACGTGTTTGCCGACCTCGGACTCCGTGATGCCGGCGAGAGGCAGACCAAGGTCCGCCTGGCCGTTGCTATCCAGCATATCTTCAGGGAGCGGCGCCTTTCGCAGTCGGCAGCCGCCCGCCTGCTGGGCATCAACCAGCCGAAGATCTCCGCTTTGATCAACTACCAGTTGCATGGCTTCTCGGTGGAGCGCCTGATGCATTTTCTGAACGCCCTGGATCGCGATATAGAGATCGTGATTCGCAAGAAACCGCGCTCCCGCAGACCCGCCAGGATCGTCGTGACCGCAGCGCAGCTTTCCCGGGCCATGTAGGAACGGAGCCCCCATGGCCAGATCAAGAAACGTCTTTGCCGTCCCGAACCGCGGAGCCCGCGAAAATCACGTAGGGACAGACGCCCTAGCCTGCCCTGAGCGGAGTCGAAGGGTCCGGCGGTCCGGGGGTATCGGACCGCAATCTTGCGCTGGCGAAGGCCCTCAATTTCCCCGGCATCTATGAAGTTGTCCGCGGAGACCGGGCCATCAGTGCCGACACTGCCATTCGCCTGGGGAAGTACTTCGGCCTGCCCGCACAGTTCTGGCTCAATCTTCAGAATGATTACGACCTGAGAATTGCAGAAGGCAGCGGAATCGGCAGAGGGATTAAGCCCCGCATGGCTGCTGCTACTGTCGAGGTCGCCGGCACCCGCTAGGGTGGTCGTGGCGGAGAGTGATTGTACCCGGCCAAAGCGCGAAAGAACGGGGCACCCCGCTGTTCTTGCCGGTCGCTCCGGACGAAGGCCAGGCCACCCGCCAAGTAGAACTCCTGGTTGCAGTGGTTCCGCAGGCTGGTCACGCGCTACGAGTACCACATCGAGAATTTCCTCGGAATGGTTCGGCTCGGGTGCATGAAAATCATGCTGCGCACATGTGAGGGCTGAGTTAGTCTTGTGCGACGTCACTTCGGGCGGAACCCACCTCATTGATTTGGAGGCACGCTTGCCACCACCGTTTCGATCCAAGCAGGAAGTTATCATTAACGCGCCTTTGGAAGCAGTGTGGTCGTTCAACATGGATCTTACGAAGATCCCCGAGTTCCATCCTCGCGTGTTCAAGGTCGATCTTCTTGCTGGCAAGACCATCCGCGAACCGGGCGCGTCGTATCAATGTCATCTTTCGGGCGGCAAGCACATGTGCATCGAGAAGGACATCGAAATCATCCCGCTGCAGAAGATCGTCACCGTGTTGCCAGAGGACACCTTCGGCATAAGCAAAATCCTCAACGATTACAGGGTGGAAACGACGTTCCAAAGGCTTGGCGATCTGTCAACCAAGATGGAAATCAGTCACTATTACTCGACGTCGACCGTGAAAGCCAAACTCCTCAACTTAATCGCAAAAGGCAAAATCGCCCGCGAGACCCATGCAACATTGAATGCGATTAAAGCCGCGATAGAGGCCGCTAGCCGTGCGGTATAGCTATCTCATAAACCGCCCGGCAGGTACAATTCCACCGGGAGGCGGGAGATGGTGAAAACCCGCTTTGTAGTTGTGATGTGGTTTCTGGCTGGTCTGATGTGGACCGTCTTTGGACTGCTTAACTTGTTTCGGGCGGATGGCCCACGTCTGATCTTGAAGGCTAGCAAATGGTCTTCACCAAAATGGGGGTGCCCCAGTTCTCGCGTTTTGTGCGAGAAGTGGGGACTTTATTTACACCTCCGGTGAACCGTCGATTGGTGGAAGGACCGGATCAATGGCGGTGGATGAGCTTTCGGCACCAGTCTTGAAGATGAAGATTTCGGGTGATGTTAGCGACAAGCCCCACTTCTCGCCAAGACCGCCAGAAATGGGGCACCCCGATCTATACTACTGGCACGGTGGAAGCGGGCTACTTGCGCCGTTACACATATAGACTCTCTCCGGTCGGTAGTGGCGGAGAAGCATGAACTAGGGGACAGCGCCATGTGCCGCCTTGTTACTGCCGTCCTGCTGGGCTTCCCGCTGCTCGCTGCGGTTGTCTCTGCCCAGGACAATCCCTCTTCCCCAACCCCGAACTCCGGTCCCTCGGCACCGGCTTCGGCAGCACAAGCTCAAGTCACGCCAGCATCGAATCCGCCGGGCTCTCGGGCGGTCCCACCGGGCTTGGCAAAAGTGTGCAGCGATAAGAATCCTCCTCCGTGCGCTACCCCGCCGCGCACCATCAAAGCTCCCAATCCAAAATATTCCAAGGAAGCCCGCAAGAAGAAAATCGCAGGCCTCGTGGTGCTGTGGCTGGTGGTGGACGCCAACGGCCTCCCTCGCGACATTCGCGTGGCACGTTCTATAGGTTATGGACTCGATGAAGAGGCCATCAAGGCAGCGAAGAAGTGGAGATTCAAGCCGAGCACCTTGAATGGCCAGCCTGTGCCCGTCCAGATCAACGTGGAAGTGACTTTCAAGCTCTACTGACCCTACTCCCCGCTCTTGCCCCCGCCCCGCAACCCGGTAATGGTGTACTTACCCTTGACCGGCTTTTCCTTCGTCCAGTCGTGGTACTCGTGGCACTCGGAGCAGCGGCCGTTGGCGGCGTCCACTTGCGGGCCGGCTTGCTTGTGGCAGGTGCGGCAGGAAGCGATGCCGGGGACCAGGACGTCGGCGGTGTCCTGGCTGTTGCGGCTCTTGACGTGGCAGGAATCGCACGCCAGCAGGCGGTGGGAGTCGTGGTCGAACTCGGCATGCGGCAGCCAGCGCACCGGGATGTTTGACTTGGCCACCGTGGGCAGTTGCTGCGGGTCGTCCGGCTGAATCATGGTGTGGCAGAGCTTGCATCCCTTGCCCCACAGGATGCGGTCCGACAGCATCACCTGCAGCGTGATCCATTCCTGGCGGTTGTGCGGCACCGGCGGTGGGGGATAGAACTTGCCCGGCAGCATCCGCTCCGGCGCAATCGGTTCCGCCAGCGCGTTGGGGTGGGTGGAGAAATACTCGTCGTACTTGCGATAGAGGAAGGCCTGCACGACGTCGGGGCGATCGTGCGGGACGGCCTCATCGAAACGCTTGTCGAACTGCAGGTCCTTCACGTGGCAGCCTTCGCACTGCTCGGCGTACCGGATGGGCGCCATGTAGGCGCGGTCAGCGGACTTGGCCTGGCTCCCGATCGTCGCTGAGACCATCTTCACTTCGGCGCCCGCGTAGGGCCAGGCGCCTTCCATCCCCGCCGGACGATGGCAGTCGTGACAATCGAGCTGCACCGGCCCATGGGGTCCGGCCAGATTGGGCACCAGATGTTTGTAGTGATTCAGCTTGACCTTGCCGGGATCGGACATCCCCGGCCGCAGCGCGGCAAACTCGGGATGCTGATTGTCAAAATCTGCGACGTCCTTCACATACTGTGTCGTGCCCTTGATGTGGTCGCCAAGGTTGGCGTGACACTGGGTGCAGCCCGCATCCATGGTGCTCGCCAGCCGCAGCGACCCCTTGTGTTCCACGTGGCAGGCGCCGCACGCGGGGGTGAAGCTGGCTTTCTCCTCGTGATGCGCCGGGGCGTCATGGCAGGCCAGACACTTCTTGTCGCTGACTTGCTTGCTGAAAAATCCCAGCGTGCTTTCGTGGCAAACCTCGCACTTCTTGCCAAACACCGCGTGCGACGAGGCCAACGGTCCGCTGCTGTAAGCCTTCTCGCCGGTCGCCTGCTGCGAGACGATCCACACCAGTGCGACCACCGGGATCGCCACCGAGAGCCACAAGCGCCAGCGTCGCAAGGGATGCGGCTTGGCGAAATACTGCAAGTCCATCCGCTTGGCCAGCGTCTTGGTTGTCCGTGTACGTCGCAGCATCGCACCGACTCCGAGTTAGTAGCGCAGGGCAAACACGGCGTGCACTGCCCCCAGCAGCAGCAGCGCATAGGAAATCGGAATGTGCACCAGCAACCATCCGTGCAGAATCTTGTGGTAGCGGCTTTGCTGGTCGAGTTGCCGCTTCTCCTCGCAGACATTTTCCAGGTCGTCGACGGTCGAATGCACGTTGGCGGGAAGCAGCACACGCAACTGCCGGAACATTCCCTGCGAGCGGTTGCGATCACCGAGAGCTGGCCCGCGCGAACCCGCGTGCTCCAGGAACGGTTGAATCTCGCGAGTGAAGAATCCGCGCAACTCGACCGCGGCTTCCTCGTCCACCTGCAACCCGGAGGCAACCGTCAGCCCGCCCATCGTGCCGGCACTGGCGGAGCATGCGCGCTCCTCAGCAGTGGCCTTCTCCAGATTGCCGGCGAGAGCATCGACGACCTCCTCGACCAACTTCGCCGCCTCATCCATCAGTTGCCCGCGCACCCGCTCGATCTGCTCGTAAATGGTTTCCATCGGGACGCGCTCCAAGGTAAGCCGCGGCATGTAGTGCTGCAGCACCGCGCCGAAGATGCCGCTCACGAACACCACGATGAACAGCCACATCAGCGTAGTCGTCAACCCGCCGCCGAAGTGGAACCCGGCATGGAACAGAATGATGGGGAAGGCGAGAAAGCCGAGCCAGAGATGTCCGCGCATCCACGCCTGCGCCCGCCCGATACGCCAGATGGGGAACTTCTTGCGCAACCCCAGCAGTCCGGCAAACAGCATGAACGCCGAGCCCACGCTGCCGTAAACCAGGCCCATGACACTTCCGCCGGTTGGCCCCTGGGGCGAACTGCGGCTGTACGGGATGTACACCACCAGCGCCACGGCCAGCGCGATCAGGCTGCCGATGAACCATTTGCGGTGTGTCTCGTCGATGCGCACGCTCTATCCCTTCATCCCGGAACTGCGCTGCTTGAGCAAGCCGGCAAAGAACTCCGGCGGATTCACCCGGTGCGCGGCGTCATGCGGGCAAGCGTACACGCAACTGGGCTCCTCGTGGTCGAGGCACAGGTCGCACGACGTGGCCTTCACTTTGACGCTGGCAATCCTGCGTCCGGGATAGGTGGGGTCATCCTGCTCCACCGGGAAAGGATGCATATTGATGTTGCCGTATGGGCAATTGTTGGCACACTGGCTGCAGCCGATACACCAGTCCTCGATGATGACCTCGAGCGAATTGCGCCGCCGGATGGAACCGACCGGGCAACCGACCATGCACAGCGGGTCACGGCACTGGCGGCAGGAAGTGGCCACCAGGTACTTGTCGAAACGCAGGCCCTCGCGGATCAGCCGGCTCACTCCGTCATGCGCGTCGGCACAGGCGCGTACGCACTGATCACAACGCGTGCAGCGCTCCAGGTCGAGGATGAGCAGGCTCTGCGCTTCCATCAATCCCTGGTTCAGGAACTGCTCCACCGGAACGTTGGCCACTTGCATGGCCCGCTGCCGGTTAGCCTCAATGCGTTCCGCCGCTGCTGCCTCCAGCTTCTGCCGGATGGCCGGGAACTTGTCCAGCATGAGCTGGAAGTCTTCTCCCGGAATGCGGACGACTTCTACGTGATCGAGCGCGGTGCACGTGGCCGTGCGGGCAATGCCGCCGAGCAACGCGATCTCCCCGAAGTAGCCGCCCCGCGCCAGGTAAGCCAGCACCATGTCGCCGCCGGGGCGATGTTCTGACACCTTAACGAACCCCAGCCGCACCAGATAGAAGCTGTCGCCCGGCTCGCCCTGGCGGCAGATCACCTGTCCCGGCGCGAAACGCACCAGTTCTACGTGCTCCCGCAGGTGGTTGATGAACTCCGGCGTCAACGAAGCCAGCACCGGAACGCTGCGCAGGTGCGAGTCCAACGCTCGCTTCCTGTAGGTTCGGTCCAGTTGCTCGCGGAAGTTCTTGTTGCGCTGCATGATGTCGAGCACGTTGCGCAACATCTCCAGCATGGTGCAGTCGGTCTTGGCCCGCACCGTGGCGGAACGCGGGTAATAACTCATGCAGGTCATTTCCCCGAACAGCTCACCCGGGCCCAGTTCGGCAATCGGGTTGTCGTAGGGGAGATCGACGGAAGCATCGATCGGAATAAAAGGACGATCCACTTCCTCCGTCCGCCGGTCGTGGGCGCGCGGCGCCAGCAGACTCTTGAGTTTGCTCAGGAAACCTTGTCCGCTGTCCTGGGTCTTGACGTGGGCAATCGGGCTGGAAAGGTAAACGTCCACCTTCCCTTCCACGATGTAGAAAGCGGTGGCGCCAAAGTCGCCTTCCCGGCAAATGATGTCGCCCGCGCGGAAACGGCGTTCCACCACGGCGTGGGAGTTAAGTTCCAGGAACGTACCGGAAACATTCTTGAAAATCGGCAGACCGAGCAACGCCTCCGGAGGAACCGCCTGGCCGGTCAGCTTGGTCCCCACTACCGCGCGATTGGTAAGCGCGCCCGTGGGACAGGAAACCATGCACTCGCCGCAGGAGACGCACGACGAACTTCCCATCGGCAGATTGTTGTCAAAAGCGATGCCCGCCTGGTAACCCTTGCCCCTCCGGGCTAACACCATGTTGTGGCGGATGTCGTCACAACCGCGAATGCAGCGCTCGCACAGGATGCAAGCTTCATGGTCCACCGCGATGGCGATGGAAGACTCATCTTTGCCGCGCGGCGTGACCTTTTGCGGGAAGCGTGGCTGCTTGACCCCGGCTTGCTCCGCCATGCGCTCCAATTCGCAATCCCCGGAGTGTTGCTGCCGCGCGCAAGGCGAGGGGTGGTCGGACATCAGCAATTCGACCAGCGTTTTGCGCACGCCCACCACCGACTCGGTATTGGTCTTCACGACCATTCCCTGCTCGGCCTGGCGAATACAGGAGGCGGCGAACTTCGGTCCGGCCTCGACGACACAGACGCGGCACACGCCGATGGGATTCTCGTTCTGCTGGTGGCAGAGTGTGGGGATGGGGATGCCGTTGACCCGGGCCGCATCGAAGATGGTGGTCCCCTGCGGGACGGAAACCGCGACGCCGTCGATGGTCAGCTGGACTTGCGGTACCGGCTTGCCGGCCGTTCCGTCGGGGCTCATGCGCGCCTCGCTGATTCACTGAAGCAAACGCCTGCCGGGCAGCGCCGGCGCAGCACGTGGTCGTCCACCACTTCGCGGAAATGCGTCAGCACCGACACGATGGGAACAGGCACCACTTGCCCCAGCCCACAAATGGAGCTCAAGCGCATGGCATCGGACAACTCCTTCAGCAATTGCAGGTCGTGCTCGCCGGCCCTGCCTTCGGTCCAGCCTTTCAGCATCTCCACCATCTTCTGTGAACCCATGCGGCAGGGTACGCATTTGCCGCAGGACTCGTTGCGGAAGAAGCGCACCGAGTTCAGCGCCATGTCGAGCATGCAGCGGCCTTCGGCGCAAACCACGATCGCCCCTGAACCCACCATCGACCCCACCTTCGCCACCGCGTCCCAGTCCAGAGGCAGGTTAGTCATCGAGGCAGGCAGGTATCCCGAAGAAGGGCCGGAGGGCGCAAAGCCCAGAAGTTTCTTGCCGTCGATAATGCCGCCGGCATGCTGGAAAATCAGTTCCTGATAACTGATGCCCATGGGAACTTCGAAAATTCCCGGGCGGTTCACATCCCCGCTGATGCCCACGAATTTCGATCCCAGCGATCCGCCCTTCCCCTGAGCCTTATACCAGTCCACACCCCGGGCCAAAATGACTGTAGCCAGGCAAAAGGTCTCCACATTGTTGATCACCGTGGGCTGGTTCCACAGACCGTTGGTGCCGGGGAACGGAGGCTTGTTGCGCGGCTCCGCTCGCTTCCCTTCAATGGCTTCCAGCAGCGCGCTCTCTTCGCCGCAGATGTAGCCCCCGGGGCTGACGAAAATCTTCAGGTCAAAGGCCACACCGCTGCCTAGAATGTTCTTTCCCAGCAAGCAATGCTGGTAACAGCGGTCGAGCTCCTCCTGCAGGACTTCTTTGGGGTACTCGTACTCGTGGCGAATGTAGAGAATTCCCTCCTTGGCCCCAGTGACTAACCCGGCCATGATCATGCCCTCGATCACCAGGTGGGGCACATTCTCCATGATGAAGCGGTCCTTGATGGTGCCCGGCTCACTTTCGTCGGCGTTGCAGACAATGTACTTGGCTGTGCCGGGCGCATTGCGGACGATCTCCCACTTCAGGCCTGTCTTGAAGCCGGCGCCGCCCATTCCCCGCAGGCCGCTCGCCTTCAGCGCAGCGATAATGTCTTGCCAATTCTGGGTCTCAAGGAAGCGCCGGACCACAGCGTACTCACCGGTCCCGTTGTAGGGATCCATGGCCACGGGCACCCGCGGCTTGTGGTGGAGGGCTTCCGGCAAAGGTTTCCCCGCAAGTGCGTCCTGCACCATGGAAACCGCTTGTGGGCCACTCACATGCGAGTAGATGACATCGTTGATCATGACGGCGGGCGCTTCGTCACACCGCCCCAGGCAGGAAACGTCACGGATGGAAAGACTCTGCTGGTCCCCACGGAAAGCCGCTTCGAGGCCAGACTTCAGCTGGTCTCCCCCCCGCAAATGGCAGGTCATGTCGGCACACACCCGGCAGTCAACCTTGGGCGGCGGCGTCAGATGGAAGTGGGGATAGAAGCTGGCCACCGCGTGGATCTGGCTTAAGGGAACGTTGATCTTCCCTGACAATGCCTGTAGCTGGTCGGCAGGCAGGTAGCCGAACTCCCGCTGGATGGCCCTCAGTTCGTCGAACACGTCAGCCAAGCTCCGTTCAGACCACTTCCCCGCACAGGACGGATTAATGGACGGCAAGAGCGCGAATGCTATAGCAAAACATTTCCCTTGTCCAGAGGACACGATGCTCTTTGTTGATTTCTGACCCAATCTGGCGTATAAGCTGTCACCCTCGGCAAACTTTGGCTGTTGGCACCACGTAGAACGAAGCTATGGCAAAAAATTGGCGAATACCCTTGATAGGAATTTGGGCTTTGCTGCTGATCACCCCTGCGCTGGCGGCAGGCCCGGCGGAGACTGCGGGAACGGTTACCGGCAAATACGTTGGCCCGGGCGGATGCGCCGCCAGCAGTTGTCACGGAAGCGTGCAGCCAAAGACGGTGACCCGTATTTTCCAGAACGAATACAGCATCTGGATCGCACAGGACAAGCACGCCCGGGCTTTTTCCGTGCTGTCCAACCCGGTGTCGTTGCGCATCGGCCGAATCCTGAACATCGGCCGCCCCGATCAGGCAGCCAGGTGCCTGGTCTGCCACTCTCTCTATGTCCCGTCGGAACAACGGGTGCAGATTTTCGAACCGGATGACGGTGTGAGTTGCGAGTCGTGCCATGGACCCGCCTCCGGCTGGCTGGGCCCACACACCCAACGAGACTGGCCCCACGAAAAATCGGTCGCGCTGGGCATGTATGACACCCGCAACCTCACCGGACGCACCGAAAAGTGCCTGACCTGCCATCTGGGCACGGCGGAGAAGTTCGTGGATCACGAGATGATCGCCGCCGGCCATCCCGACTTGACCTTCGAGCTCGCCTTGTTCACCTCAGTCATGCCGCGGCACTGGAAGATGCCGCAAAGCTACGAAACCGGCGCCTGGCGGCAGGTGCAAGCTTGGGGTGTGGGGGAGGCGGTGCAGCTCCGCGCGTCCCTGAATCGCGTGTCCCGGCGCGCTAAAGACGCCAAGGGCGCATGGCCCGAGTATGCCGAACTGGACTGCTTCGCCTGTCATCACAGCCTGACTCCGGCGCTGGATAGCTGGCGGCAGGAGCGTGGCTATGCCGGACACCGCCCGGGCAATCCTCCCTGGAACCAGTCCCGCGAGGTCATTTTCCGCGCGCTGGTCGAAGAAATCAGCCCCGATGCCGCGCGGCAATTCAACGAGGAAATTACGCGCCTGGCGAACCTGATGAACCAGCTTAACGGGAACCGTGAGGAAATTGGCGCCAGCGCCGACCGGGCCGCCGCCCTCGCCGATCAGTTGGGCAAGCAAGTCGAAGCCCAGAACTACGATGCGGCCCTCACCCTGCGCTTGCTTCGGCGTGTAGCTCGCGACGGCGCGTCTATCGCGAACGAGGACGAACGAGCGGCGGAGCAGGCCGCTATGACTCTGGATTCCCTGTTCACGGCCTACAACCAGAACGTGAAGCCAGCCAACGGCGCGGAAGTGCGCGCCGCCATTGACGGCCTGTTCCAGCAGTTGCAGAATCCGTCGGCGTACTCCGCGCCGAAGTTTGCGGCGCAGATGCAGCGGGTCAGCGAGTTGCTGGGCCGTTAGCACCTGGCGCCAACGAGATCCTGGCTAACGTAGCGGACCCACCACCGCCGTCAGCCGCGAAGCGGCGCAAGAATAAAGCCCACGGCGCAAGCCGTGGGTGAACGTGGCAAATGAGTCAGTCAGCCCCTTTAGGGGCGAAAGATCAGCACGCTGGTCAGCCCCGGCCTTCGGACAGGCTAAACGCATGGGCCTGATACGGCCCCAACCGTACGTATAACCCCTCACCGGCGACGGTTGCCCGATCCCACACGTACCCCTGGTCATCCAATGCGTCGTGATAGACGCACTTCGCCAACTCACCAACTGGCTCCGCCTGCTGCACTCGCCCCTGGGCAGTCCGCCCGCCAAGATTGATAACGATCAGCCTGACGTCTTTCCCGAGCTGCCAACGGTAGGCTGCCAAGTCTTCGAAACTGTCGTCGCCCGCAGATTGCACTTCCAGCAGCTTCCATTCTCCCGCGTGGAAGGTGTCCGCGGAGGCGATGCGCAGTACCTTCTCATAGATCTGGCGCAAGGCTTGGTCCGGAAGTTCCCCGGCATCCCGCGCCAGCGGCATGGGTACGTGAATCTTGGCGCCTTCAAATTGCCCGTGATGAAAAAACCGCATTCCCGGCAAGGTCGAAACCAGAAGCGCAAGCGAGGGAATGCGCTCCCGGGGAAAAACTGCGGAGCAGCGGTTCTCATCATGGTTTTCCAGAAAGCGCACCAGTTTGTTCTGATAGCCCGTATCAGCGCACAGATGACCTCGCACTTCTGCCGGAGAGCCCCCGCTTAGCCGGTCATACAGCCGTTTGTCGTAAGTGAACTGGAATCCGAGCTGCTGCATTTTCCACTCCAGATCCCAGTACACTTCCGCCATCCAAATCAATCCCGGGACCGCAGCCACTGCTTCCGTCCAGAACTCGGTTGGCGGCACCGGCCACTTCTGCAGGAAACGTCCCCAGGTTTGGCTGAAAACTTCATTCGTATCCAGCATGGCCATGTCGCAGCGCACGCCATCGCAATGTTGGGCAATGCTTTTCAGCATACCGATGAGCGCCTGGCGGCAGGCTGGGTTGAAGTGGTTGAGTTGGGCCACGTCGGTCCAGGGCGCGAAGTACGGGTCCTTGCCGCAGGCCACGAAACAGACCTCGTCGCCATGTTCCGTCAGATAAAAGGCGGCGGGATCGCGCCGAAAGTCGTCTTCGCTCCCCAGGATGTAGTAGTCGGGATGCTGCTCCACAAAGGCGTGGTCAAAACCGGTATGGTTGGGAACGAAGTCCAGGATCAGCCCCATCCCTCGCGCCCGAAGTTTGTGATGCACCGTGTCCAGGTCCTCCACCGTCCCAATGCGCGGATCGGGGCTGTAGTCCTGGATGGAGTAGGGAGAGCCGACCACGTCGGCCATCTTCCAGCCCGGCAAAGCGCCGTCGAACTCCGGGAAGCTGCGGGGATTGGTGCGAAAAACCCGCCGTCCCACTACGCTGCGTCGCCAAACCCCCATCAGGTAAACAAAATCGAATCCCAGGGCCGCCAGACCGTCCCACTCGTCGTCGGGAACCTCTTTCAGCCGCAAGCGGCGCCCGTATTTTGCCGAAAGTTGCTCCAGCCACACCCAGGTGTTGATCTCGTACAAGTGGGGATGCGCCCGGTACGACAACTTGGGCAACGCTGCGTCCCCACGCATCTCGCTCGGTCGCGTCATGGCACCTCTCGGGTCCTGCACCGGACCGGCAGAGAGTGTACTCGCAAGCGGCACGCTGTACCGCGCTTTTTTGTCCAGACGGAGCGATCCAGCCTGCCAACGCCGCCACAAAAAACTAGGTGACCCGAGTTGCGAAACTTCGGATACAATTCCGGATTTCACGGCGTGACCCGATGGCTGTGGGTGGCACGCTCACGCGGAGGAGATCGATTGCCCAATCCCAAGACCCGGAGTGCCCGCCCCGCCAGTCCCAAGGCTGACGCCAAAACCGCTGAACACCAGCGCCTGGCCGAACCTGTCAGCGGACCCGTGCCACCCTGGCGCAAGTGGGGACCCTACGTCAGCGAGCGCTCCTGGGGTGGGGCCCGCGAAGACTACAGCGCCGACGGCAACGCCTGGGCCTACTTCCCGCACGACATGGCGCGCAGCCGGGCCTACCGCTGGGGAGAGGACGGCATCGCCGGCATCTGCGACCGCTACCAGTTGCTGGTCTTTGCCCTCGCCCTGTGGAATGGACGCGACCCTATCCTCAAGGAGCGCATGTTCGGCCTGACTCCCCAGGAAGGCAACCGCGGCGAGGACGTCAAGGAGTACTGGTTCTACCTCGACAACACTCCCACCCACAGTTACATGCGGATGCTCTACAAATATCCGCAGCGGGAGTACCCCTATTCCCAGTTGATCGACGAGAACCGGCGCCGCCCCACCGGAACTGAGTACGAACTGCTCGACACCGGCATCTTCGACGACGACCGCTATTTCGACGTATTCGTGGAATACGCCAAGGCCTCCTCCGAAGATATCTGCATCCGCATCGAAGCCTTCAACCGGGGCCCGGAAGCCGCCGAACTCCACCTCATGCCCCACCTGTGGTTCCGCAACACCTGGGGCTGGACCGATCCTCCCAACCGTCCGCCGATCATTCAGCGGCACCATGCGGGCAGTCAGCACCTTACGTTGGTAGCCGATGACTCCGACGCCGACCCGCTGCGCAACCTGCAGTTCCGCTACGCCCTGGGGAAGCGTTATCTCTATGCTCCCAACGGCGGCGAGGCGCTGTTTACCGACAACGAAACCAACGGCCCCCGCGTATTCGGGCCTCACGCCATGAGTCGTTCGCCCTTCGTCAAGGACGCCTTTCACCGCCTCATCATTCACGGCGAGGAATGCGTCAATCCGCTCCAGGTAGGCACCAAGGCGTGCGTCCATTACAAGTACCAGGTGCCGGCCGGCGGTTCGATAAAACTTCACCTGCGTTTGACCCCGGAAGAGAGCTCCGCTCCGCTTCTGGAGGTGGACAAGATCATCCAGCAGCGCAAGGAGGAAGCCGACGAGTTTTACGCAGCCATCCATCCCGCCAAAGCTACAGAAGAAGAAAAAGTGATTCAGCGGCGCGCCTTCGCCGGCATGTTGTGGGGAAAACAAATCTACCTCTTCGACGTCAACCGTTGGCTGGATGGAGACAATCCCCGCTTTCCTCCGCCCGAGTCGCGCAAGAAGATTCGCAATGTGCACTGGCGGCACCTGAATTCCATGCGCGTGCTGTCCATGCCCGACAAGTGGGAGTTCCCTTGGTTTGCCGCCTGGGACCTGGCTTTCCAGTGCACCACCCTTTCCCTGGTGGATCCGGAGTTTGCCAAGGAGAACCTCTGGGTGCTGTTGTTCGAACAGTTCCAGCATCCCAACGGGCAGATCCCGGCCTACGAATGGGAGTTCTCTGACTTGAATCCGCCGGTCCACGCCTGGTCGGTGTGGCGGGTCTATCAAAACGACAAGTTTCGCACCGGCAAGGGCGACATGGTCTTCCTGGAAAAGTGTCTGCACAAGATGCTGATGAACTTTTCCTGGTGGGTCAACCGGGTGGACAGCCAGGGTAACAACGTTTTTGAGGGCGGATTCCTCGGGCTGGACAACATCACCGTGGTGGACCGCAGTGAAAAACTGCCCGGGGGCGCCATCCTGGAGCAGTCCGACGCCACCGGCTGGATGGGCTTTTTCTGCCTCTACCTGATGCGGGCGGCGTTGGAGCTGGCCACCGTCAATCCGGCATACGAGATTCTGGCCACCAAGTTCTTCGAGCACTTCGTCTACATCGGCGCGGCCATGAAGAAAATGGGTGGCCGGGATTACGAGTTGTGGGATGAGAAGGACGGTTTCTTCTACGATGTGCTGCGTTATCCCAACGGCGAATTTCACAAGTTCCGGCTGCGCTCCATGGTCGGCCTGATTCCGCTCTACGCCATCGAAGTCATGGAACGGGAAGATCTCGATCCTCATCCGGAATTTCTCGCCAACGTGGAGTGGTTCGTCAAGAACCGCCCCGAACTGGTGGGGAATACCTGCTATTCGGTGGATGGCCAGCGCTACGTGCTTTCCATCGCCGATCCCAGCCAGTTTGCCCGGATTCTGGGGCACTTGTGGGATCCCGAGGAATTCCTGTCGCCGCACGGCATTCGCAGTCTCTCCCGCTACCACGCCCACCAACCGTACTGTTATGTCGGCAACTGCGTGGGATACGAGCCCGGCGAGTCCGACGTGAAGATCAAGGGAGGGAATTCCAACTGGCGCGGGCCGGTGTGGTTCCCCACCTCCTACCTGCTGATTCGTTCGCTGCTGAAATTCAGTCGCGCTCTGGGACCGGAATTCGCGGTGCGGACCGCCGGCAGCAACGGCCAACTCATCGGCCCAGGCGCCATGGCGTCTGAGATCGCCGACCGCATGATTGGCTTGTTCCGGCGCGATGAAAACGGCCACCGGCCCTGCTTCGGCCCCTATCGCAAATTCCAGGAAGACCCGCATTGGCGGGACTGCCTGATGTTCAATGAGTACTACCACGGGGACACGGGCCAAGGCCTGGGGGCCAGCCATCAGACCGGCTGGAGTGGTTTGGTGGCAAACCTGATTGCAGAGTGGCGACGCTGATGCTTCGCAAACGGCTCATGAAGGCTGGGATTCTGCTCCTGGGCCTCATTGTCATCAGTTCCACCGGCTATCGCCTGCTGGGCGGGTCCTCCGTCGGTTTCCTGCAAGCGCTCTACATGGCCGTGATCACCGTAGCCGGGGTGGGCTACGGGGAAGTCGTCGAGACCGCGAACAATCCCGCGCTCCGCGTCTTCAATATCTTTGTGGTTTTGTTCGGCGTTGCGGTCACGGTGTATGTTTTCTCCGTGGTGGCGGCGTTCATTGTGGAGGTCGAAGCCACCAATCCCTTCTGGAGACGCAGAATGCAGAAAAAAATCAACGAACTCAAGGGACACTATGTCGTCTGCGGCTTGGGAGACACCGGCCGGCACGCCGTCGAAGAACTCCACAAAACCGGCACCACTTACGTGGCCGTCGAGATCAGCGAAGACATGATCAAGAAGTGGCGGGAACTTCATCCCGACCTGTTCAACAACATGCTTTACGTGGTCGGCGACGCCACCGAGGAAGAAATTCTGGAGAAGGCCGGCATTGAACGCGCTAAGGGCCTGATCACAGCGCTGCCGCACGACAAAGACAACCTGGTAGTGACGGTGGTGGCGCGGCAGAGATTCCCCGGGATGCGGATTGTCGCCCGCTCCGCCGAGCAGAAGTTCTCCGACCGCATGTTGCGCGCCGGCGCAAACGCCACAGTTTCCCCCAGCCGCATTGGGGGATTGCGAATGGCCAGCGAAGCCATCCGCCCCGATGTCGTCGGCTTCCTCGACCTCATGTTGAAGGAACAGTCGCAAACCCTACGAGTAGAAGAGATTGAGATTGCGGAGTCTTCGCATTGGGTGGGTACCACCCTGGGCGCCCTGAAGATGAACAGCAAGTACAACTTGCTGGTGCTGGCGGTCAAGCAGTCAGCGGGAACCAGTTCGCGCAAGCTATGGGTGAATCCTCCCGAGAGCCTGACAGTGCAGGGCGACACTGCCATCATTGTTCTGGGAGACTTGAAGGACATCCGGCAGGCGCGACACGATGCGCGACCCGGGCTGATGGCTGCGCCGTAGCTCAGGCTGGCTGACGGGGGCGGCTGAAATGGATTCTTGGTCCCTCTGCTGGATCCGGAGATCGAAGAATGGCGTTTAGCAAATCGTGCGACTCGTCTCTCTGCCAACAACCTCCTGCCCAAGACTTTGCCCGTGAAGGCTTCGTTGTGCTGACCGAGTTCCTGGACATCCATGAAGTGGAAAGGATTCGGACTTCGGTCGAATCGGCCCTTACCCTTCCCCGCCATCCGGCATGTACACGTCCCCATAACACCTTGCTGCCGCTGCGATGGAATGATGACATCGTAGACTTGGTTCTCAGATTTGACGACCGGGTGCAGATCCTGAGTGACGCCTTGCGCGCCGACGATCTCAAATGGATTTCCGGATACGTCAGCATCAAGGAAGCACACAGTCCAGCCCTATGGTGGCATCAGGACTGGTGGTGCTGGGACCATCCCGTAAGCTACCGGCGAGCCGCTCCCCAGGTCGCGCTCCTGTGCTATTTAACGGATACCAGTGTGTACAATGGCGCGCTCCGAATCCTGCCAGGCTCGCACCTGAAAAGCGCACCCATACACGCAGCTCTCCCTGAAGCGCACGGCCACACCGCCGAAGATCTTGAACCGGATCACATAGCCATGGACAATTTGTCGGATCAAGTGACACTCTGCCTCAAGGCCGGCGATGCAGTGGCCATCGATTACAGACTGCTGCACGGCACGCATGGCAATCCCAGCGAGAAGCGACGCGACTGCATTATTCTGAATTTTGCTCCGTCGTGGAAGCGACTACCGGACGACATCAAGGCACACCTGATCAATCATCCTGCCCAACCATCCGACGAAGAGATAGCACCTGCATCAGCGACGACTGCCAAGCTTCTTCCCAGCTTCAAGGGCGCCAGACTCAGCCTGCCTTTGAACCGCAATGCACCATCCAGTTTTGAGATCGTGAGTTAGCGACGACTCCGCATACAGTGAAGTTGCCAGGGATGGTACGGCGCAGTCTGCTACTTCGACTTCATCACATACACCCCATCCCAATCCGATTCCGGCGCATTCTCCAGGAATTCCAGCGCCCGCTGCAGGAAAATCTGCGTGGGCCCATCCTCGGGATAGTCCGAGAGCAGCTCCCCAAACCTTCCCGCCGCCTCCAGCCAATTCTGATTGCGATAGGCATCCATGCCGTGCTCAAAGCGCTCCAGCAGTGCCTCGAATTTGGGACGGTCCGCCGCCACAGCCATGATTTCGTAGACGTTCACCGGATGCAGTTTGCCTTTGACGCGAATCTTGTCGAGATCGCGGCAAACAAAATGCTCGGCCACCTCACGGTAGGTGGTTTCGCTGATCACAATGCGGGTACGGAATTGCTTGGTCATGCCTTCCAGGCGGGAAGCGAGATTGACGTTGTCACCCATCACCGTCCAGGCCAGCCGCTTCACCGAGCCCATGGTTCCGACATTGACCTCTCCCGTGTTGATGCCGATTCCGATCGCCATCTCCCGCCGCCCTGCGGCCACCAGTTTGGCGTTGAGTTTCTCCAGGGCCTGAAGCATCTCCACTGCACACTGGCACGCGCGCAGGGCGTGGTCCTGCTGGGGATACGGCGATCCCCAGAAGGCCATGATGGCGTCGCCGATGTACTTGTCCAGTGTCCCCAGATGGCGGAAGAGCACATCCGTCATCTCGCCCAGGTATTGGTTCAGCAGTTGCACCAGTTCGTCCGGCGTCATGCCCTCCGACATGGTGGTGAAGTCGCGAATGTCGGAGAACATGACGGTGAGTTCTTTGCTCTCGCCGCCCGGACGGATGTACTTCTGCGGATCTTTTTCAATCAACGAGATCACGCCCGGCGGCATGTACTGCGAGAAGGTCTTGCGGATCATCCGCTTGTCCCGTTCCTCGAAGATCATCCGGAAGGTCGTGATGGCGGCGTAGTTGGCCACCAGGGTTCCGGCAGGGATCATGAAACTGAGCCAAAGTCCGGAGTGAACGAAACTGAAATACAGAAATCCCGCGAATCCGGCCAAGGCAATCAGCAGTGAGACGGTGGCGTAGAACGGCCGGGTACGGCTGAACCAGAACCCGAAGCCCAGCCCGAAGAGAAGAATGAAGGCGAGATCCGTCATCTCTTCCTTGAAGCCCCGGACCAGGAAGCCACGGCCCTTTTCGTCGCTGTGCAGCAGGTTGTCAATGATATTGGCGTGGACTTCCACTCCCATGTACACGCTGTCCCGCTTCTGAAAGGGTGTGTTCCGGATGTCGCCGATCGCTTTCGCCGTGGCCCCCACCAGCACAATCTTGTCTTTGAAGGTTTGCGGCGGGACGGCTCCCGTCATCACGTCCCACATGGAATAGTGCGGATACGTGCCGTAAGGCCCGGTGTAGTTGATCAGGGCCGTGGCATCGGGAGAGGGCCAAAGGACGTGGCGTCCGAACTTGATGCGCTCCAGCCCGTCTGACGCGATATAGGCCGCGATGTCCTGGTCCGGAATTTTCTCGTACTCGCGCACGACCTGCAGCGCCAGCGAGGGAAAGTAATCCTGGTCCTGGTAACGAATCATGAGGAGGGCGTGACGCAGGGTGCCATCGGAGTCGGGATTGATATCAATGAAGCCATACGAGGCAGCCGCTTCCGCCAGTTTGGCGATGTTGGCTTCCACTCCATGGGCCACCACGCCGCCCTTCTGCGCCCACACTTCTCCCAAGTCGAACTTTTGGCCATCTTTGGAATAGACGGGAAACACCTGCGGAAACGACTTGGCCCACGCAATGTTGAAGTATTCCTCGGCCAGCTTGGGATCACCCGCCCGCGCCAGAAACAAGTGCCCGAGTACCACGTTGCCCGCCTGCTTCAGCGATGCGGCAAACATCGAATCTTCGTCGCTCTCAGCCGCAACCTTCTTGATGCGATTGAGAACCGCAGGCGAAGCCGAGTGTTCCACTTCCTGTTGCAACTTCTCCAGCGCCTCCAGCGTGGGCTGGCTTTCCGGCGTGGGGAAAGTGGCGTCGAAGGCAATCACGCGCGCCCCACCCGCACTCAACTGGTTGACCAGGCTCACATAAGAACTGCGGGGCAGCGGGAAGGCCCTGATTTTCTGGAGAGTCTGCTCGTCAATGCCGACGATCACGATGCGGGGGTCCTGGGGACGCTGCCCGCGCACCACAAAACGCATGTCCAGAGAGCGCAGTTCCACGTTCTGCAGAAACAGGAAGGCCGCGATGGGGCTGCCCAAAAGCCCGGCGAAATCGAACAGCAACAGGGCGGTGAAAGTGACCGCCACGGCAATGATGAGGTCGATCTGCCGGATGGATATCCGGCTCAGCCGTCCCCACCAGCGCTGCATCAGAGAGGTCATGGAAACAGGCGGTCGCCGACGATTATAAGGGTCGGCGCAACGGCGAGCGAAGCCCTATGCACGTCGCCGAGAACCCCTCCGACGCTGCCAGGTAAACGCCGGGCATCACCCGCAGTTAGGGCTGATGGGCGGACACTTGCCCTTTGTTACCGGCGGTGGGGCAGAAGGATTCGTCTTCAACTGCGTTATGCCGATCGCCCATCCCGTGGCCGCCACTCCAAGCCCGATGATCAGATTGCGCAGCAGATGCCCTTGCGCCACCACCGGCCCCACATCGGGGACATCGGTGTCCTGCATGCTGGCTTCCTGCACCCCCTGCGGGGTGGTCTGCGGCTGATATCCCGAAGGCGGAGCTTCGCTGGTGATCTCCACCATCTGCCCCGCATTCAGAGTGATGGCTGCCGCCGCTCCCGCCAATGCCGTCACCTTGACCACGCCGCTGTAGCAAATCACGGTGGTCCGGTTTCCCTGGTATCCCACATAGAAATCGGTGCCGACCACGCCAATGACCGCGTTGGGCGTCTTCACCTCATATTTGCCGCCCGGTTGGGTGATCTTGACGACCCGGCTGCGCAGCTTGCCATAGTTCATTTCCAGCGAAGTCTGCTGCGATGCCGCGTCGTGCTGCACCACGCGCAGTTGGCTGTCCGAACCCACGCTGAGAATGGACCCGTCGGCCAGCCCTGCCCGCAGGCGGCCGGTGTGCGCTGTCTGCAGCAGGTCGTTCCATTGCAAGTCGTCTTTGGCCTTGGCTGGCTGCGCATTGCGGGTTGCCGCCGGAATCAGCGCGTTGATTTGACCGGCGTGCTGCGGGGCATCCGGTGGAGCACCGAGCATGGGCAAAGCAGAAACCACGAGGCAGAGTACGACCGCCAGAATACGCTTGAGCGAAGTCACCTGAAATCCTCCCCACTTTTTGTTGCGACTAGTTGGTGTTTCAGGAATTCTGACAGACGCAGCGGGGATGTCAACCTCTTAGGAACCTTAGCAGTGACGAGGGGCCACACCGGAGGACTAGCACTGCTGTCACTGGCCCGCGCTTCTGGGCACAATGAACGGGCGTGTTCTGTGTAGCCCTTCGCGCTAACGAGTTCGCTCCACCAGCGATTCTCTCGCACCGTGCGATGAAACGGCTCCTTCCAGGGGGTGAGCCTTTCTCCCATGGAAGAAGAACAGGTGAATGAAGAACATCACCACCAACACCGCACCAAAGGTGCATACGATGGTCGCGCCTGTCGGCAGGTCTAGCAGCACGGAGAAATACACGCCCAGAGCCGACACCAGCGTACCCATCGTCCAGCCAATCGCCAGCCGCCGTCCCACCCGATCGGCAAACAGCATCGCTCCCACGGACGGCACGATCAGATAGCAGAACACCAGCAGCACGCCGGCAATCGCGACCGACGATGTCACCACGAAACCGAAGGAGGCGTAGAAGAGAAAGTCCCAGAAGCGAATGCTCATGCCCTGTGCCTCGGCTTCGGCAGGGTTGGTCGAGATCAGCAAGAATCTGCGCCGGAAAATGTAATGGAACAAGCCGATGGCGCCGTAAAGAATGGCGGTCTTGACGACTTCGTGCCGGTCCACCGCCAGGATGTTGCCCACCAGCATATCCTTCAGGTGCTCGGTCTCGCCGGTGGCCTTGCTCATGGCCAGAATCGCTGTCGCCGAAGCCACGGCGTAGGCGATGCCGATGAACGCCTCCTGCGGAATGTGCCCGCGCCGGGTACGCGCGAAGGCGAAGATCCCGGCGCCGACGAAGGTGAAGCCGAGGCTGAGCCAATACGCGCCCCCACCGTGCGGGTCCATTCCGACCAGGATGGCGATGGTCGCTCCCAATGCGGCAATCTGCGCCAGCGCCAGGTCCACAAAGATTACGCCGCGCTCCACGACGTGCACGCCCAGGTAGGCGTGAATGCCGGTCAGAATCAGGCTGGCTATGAATGGCCACAGCAAAAACGGCAGAATCTCCATGTCTCTCCTTTGCTTACTGAGTCGCCTGAAAGGCCTTGGTCAGCAAATCAATATCGTAATCGAACAACTGGAAATAGTTGGTTACTTGTTTTTCGCCGCCCACCGAAGGCAGATACACCACCACCTTGCCGCCAGTGTTGCTGGCCACGCTGTTCGGAGTCTTCAAGTCAAAGTAGGGTTCCACCAGGATGATCTTGCAATTCTCGCGCTTCATCAGCCCGATAAGTTCGATGGTGTGGCTGGGCGTAGGGGGAATGCCCGGGCGCGGTTCCACGTAGCCGATCACGTTCAAATGAAAGTGCCGGGCGAAGTTGGGAAATGAATTGTGGTAGGTCACCACTTTGCGCCCCTGATACGGCTTCATCTCCGCTTCCCATTTCTGCTCTGCCGTGGCCAGGCGCTTTTCGAAGTCCTGAAGTTGCTGCTGGAAGTACGAGGCGTCCCCCGCATCCAGTTCGCTCAGCTTCTCCGCGATGCCACGGGCGATCCGGCGCCCGTTGTCCGGATCCAGCCAGTAGTGCGGATTCCCTAGGGGATGGACGTCGCCCATGGCGCGGGTCACCTCTCCCGTCGGCTTTTCCAGGATTTCGGCAAATTGCGAAGCATCCAGATATCCGGGCGCGCCTACCTGGATGCGGGCATTGCCGCATTGATTGATCAGCGGCGGCAGCCAGCCGATCTCCAATTGCAGACCCACCACTACCAGCAGATCAGCGTTGCGCAGCTTCAGCAGAAAGCTGGGTTTGGCTTCCACGAAATGCGGATCCTGGTACCCCTTGGCGATGGCCTCCACCGTGACCTTGTCTCCGCCGACTTCCTGGGTCAGCGCCGCCATGTCGGTGGTGGAAGTGACCACATTAAGCTTCTTCGCCTCCGCAGGGACCGGGGACAACCCGGCCCACACCAATACAGCGGCGACAACTACCAGCAGGAAGCGAGAGCATCTGCACATTTTCTTCATTCCATTCTCCTAGAAAGGATGGGCTCCGTGCGCGCCTAATGAGAAAATTACCTGCATTAACAGTTCGTGGGCGTCAATGTTTTCCGCGTACTTGGTGAAGCGGTACTGGCCTCGAATCTGGCTGAACTCGCTGGGCCAGTAGGTGAGCAGGACTGAGCCTCCCTCGTCTGTCAGGTTAGCAAATTGGGCGCGGTCGGAGCGGTCATAGCGCCCACCCAAAAACCAACGCCGTCCCAATTGATATTCCGCCGAGGTGTAGAAGCCGAAGGCACGCTGCTCGCTGGGAAACTGCTGGCGCTGGCTCCAGATGAATTCGCTGCGCGCCACGAAAGAATGATAGATGGAACGGCGCAGCGGTTTCCAACGCAGGGTGGCATCCACGCCGTACAGATTCGTGATGAAGTCGCTGCTCAAAGGGATTAGCGAACCAACCTTGTCCGCGCTGTGTCCCCGGGCATAGGAAAACCCAATGTCGAGGTTCGTAGATTCCGTAATGTCTTTGTAGGCCCGCAGGTGATCCACCGTGCTCACGTCGCTTCGCTTCGATGCGCGAAACACGTCGCCCGAATCACCGCGAAACACCTGTCCCGTGAGATCCAGGAAGAGGCCTTTCGGCGCCGGCAGAATGTGCTCAACCGAAACGCCGGCATCGTCAATGCCATCCTCGTCCCCCACCAGGTTTGTGGTAACCAGCGGCCGGTCAATCCAGGGCAGCACGTGATTGTGCAACGTGTTCACCTTGCCGAAAGCAGAGCGCATTTTGCCAACCTTGGCGACAAAGTTCCCCGGCAGGGCGGTAAAGGTGATGAAGCCCTCTTCCAGATTCACACCTTCCTCTCCGAAAGAAATGAAGAAGTCCCCGCGAGCGTAGGGGTCAATGATGGCCTGCAGGCCAACCTCGGATTCGTGCATCTGCAACGAAGGAAATGGCTGCAGAGTGGCCAACGGCAGGGACGGGTTCCCGCCGGCTGCGCCGATGAAATCCCCAATCACGCTGATATCGGGATTCAGGGCCTTGGCCGCGGCCGAGGCGCCGCCGTACACCGGCAATTGGCCGCCGGCGCTGGTCACGCTGGTGACTGGGGTTGGAGCTGGCGCCGGGGCCTGCGCGGGAGTTTCTGCGGATGCCTCCGCCCCCGGCGCGGGCGCGGAAGGGGCCTGCGCACTCTTCAGCATGCGCACTTGCCCTTCCAGCGCGATCAGGCGGTCTTCCAGATCCCTGATCTTTTGTTGCAGGGCAGCGGTGTCCGTTGAGTCCGCTTGCGCCTGGTTATTGCTCTGCTGAGCGGCAAGCTGCCCGGCGAACAGAACCAGCACAGCAGCTCCCACGATCAAATTCTTCATTCGCCTGCTCCTTACTTAACTAGAAAGGTTCAGATACTGGTTGTGCTTCCTGCCCAAAGATGGTCTCGGGTGGGGGTAAGAACTGGACGAAGACGTCTGTTGATTGTCCTTGCAGGCTTCGGGTGGCGCACCCTGCATCCCAAAGCCGGATTGCCAAGCAACTCAGAGGAGGTCTCTTGAGCACTGCTCGCCGGAATCGCGAACTTCGGGAAACACCTGAGGCGCATAGGGGTGCAGTCAAAGCCCCGCCGAACCCGGCGCGACAGATGGCGGCATGTGTCTGAGGCCATTGTCGAAGATTCGGCCAAGTCTCAGCGTCAGTACCCTCCTCCTGGATTGAGAGTACGCCCCGGTGCTTACTTGGATGCATTGTAAATCCAGCGTGCCGCCCTGAGGCTAACCACCTAGATGCAAAATTCGCGCCTGGGGTGGCAGTAGCCGATTCCAGGCTTACTGAAACGGTGGCCTGCTGGTCCAGGTTGCAGGGCGATGGGCAATCCGCTCGGAGTGGGCCGGAATGGGCCCCCGGAGTTGCGCAGAGGCTCTAGTTGGTGGCTCGGGATGCGCCAGATCTGATTGCGTCCAGGCTAAGGTTCAGCTCCAGCACATTCACTCTCGGCTCTCCCAGGAATCCGAACTGCCGCAGCTGTGTGTGCTGCTGCACCAGGCGGCGGACTTCATCTGCAGACAATCCGCGCGCCCGCGCTATGCGACGCACCTGGAACTCCGCTGCCGCCGGAGAGATTTCGGGATCGAGTCCGGAAGCGGAGGCGGTCACCAGATCGATCGGTACCGGCTGACCTGGATTCTCCGCCTGCAGCGTGGCCACGTCCCCCTTCACCCGCTCAATCAACTGGTGATTGGTGGGTCCCAACTGCGATCCGTTGGAATTGGTAGCGTCGTAGCCGACTGCGGAGGGTCGAGAGTGGAAATAGCCCGGGCCGCTGAAGGCTTGGCCGATAATGCGTGACCCGATAACCTTGCCGTCTTTCTTGATGAGCTGCCCATTGGCCTGCCTGGGAAACAGAACCTGGGCAAGCCCGGTCACCACCAGCGGGTAAATGATTCCCAGCAGAACTGTGGTCGCGATGGTCATGAGAAACGCGGTAATGAAATTCTTCTTCATGGTCAAATCCTTCTATGCCAGCCCAACCCGGGTGATCAGCATGTCAATGAGCTTGATTCCCAGGAACGGGATGATGATTCCGCCAAAACCATAGATCCAAAGGTTACGCCGCAGCAGCGCCGCCGCTCCCATGGCACGGTATTTCACGCCCCGCAGCGCCAGTGGAATCAAGGCGATGATGATCAGCGCGTTGAAAATCACTGCCGACAGTACCGCCGATTCCGGCGTGCGCAGATGCATGATATTGAGCGCGTTCAAGACCGGAAATGTGGCCGCGAACATGGCAGGGATGATGGCAAAGTACTTCGCCACGTCATTTGCGATCGAGAAGGTAGTCAGCGAACCGCGGGTCATCAGCAACTGCTTGCCGATCTCCACGATCTCAATCAGTTTCGTGGGATTGGAGTCCAGGTCCACCATGTTGCCGGCTTCTTTAGCGGCCTGGGTACCGGTGTTCATTGCCACTCCGACGTCGGCCTGAGCGAGGGCGGGGGCATCGTTGGTGCCGTCGCCGGTCATTGCGACCAGCTTGCCGTCTGCCTGCTCGCGCCGAATCAGGTCCATCTTGTCCTTGGGAGTCGCTTGGGCGAGAAAATCATCGACGCCGGCTTCGCGGGCAATCGCGGCAGCGGTGAGTGGATTATCTCCGGTGATCATCACCGTCTTGATTCCCATGGCACGCAGATGGACGAAGCGGTCGCGCATGCCGCCCTTGACAATGTCTTTCAGGTGAATCACCCCCAGGGCACGACGGTTTTCTGCCACAACCAGGGGCGTACCGCCAGAGCGTGCAATGGTCTCCACGGAAGACTGGATTTCTTTAGGCAGCACGGTGCCATGCTGCTCCAGGTACTTGCTGATCGCATCTACGGCGCCTTTGCGAATTTCCCGGCCATCGAGATTCACTCCCGACATGCGGGTCTGCGCAGTGAAGGGGACGAATACAGCTTCGTGCACTGCCAGGTCTCGGCCGCGCAGTCCGTAGCGTTCCTTGGCCAGGACCACGATGGAACGACCTTCGGGAGTCTCATCCGACAGCGATGAGAGTTGCGAAGCGTCGGCCATTTGGGCTTCGGTGATGCCGCGAGCGGGAATGAACTCTGCGGCCTGACGGTTGCCCAAAGTGATGGTGCCGGTCTTGTCGAGCAGCAGTGTGTTCACGTCACCAGCAGCTTCGACCGCCCGGCCGGACATCGCGAGTACGTTGTGCTGCACCAGCCGGTCCATGCCCGCGATGCCAATCGCCGACAGAAGGCCGCCGATGGTGGTGGGGATCAGACAGACGAGCAACGACACCAGGACGAACACCGTCTGTGGCGAACCCGAGTAGATGGCAAACGGCTGGAGGGTCACCACCGCGAGCAGAAATATGATGGTCAGGCCGGCGAGCAGAATGTTCAAAGCGATCTCGTTCGGAGTTTTCTGGCGCTCGGCTCCTTCCACCAGCGCGATCATGCGATCCAAGAAGGTTTCGCCAGGATTCGAGGTGATGCGGACTTTGATCTGGTCGGACAGGACACGCGTGCCTCCGGTGACGGCCGAGCGGTCGCCTCCGGCCTCACGAATCACAGGCGCAGACTCGCCGGTGATAGCGGACTCGTCCACCGAGGCAATCCCTTCTTCGATCTCGCCATCAGAGGGGATGAATTCGCCGGCGGAAACCAGCACGAGATCACCGGCTCGCAGCTTCGAGCTGGGTACCTTTTCAATCTCACCGGTTCTTAGGAGCCGATTGGCCACCGTCTCCGAGCGTGCCTTGCGCAGCGTGTCAGCCTGGGCTTTGCCACGGCCTTCAGCCATGGCCTCGGCAAAGTTCGCAAACAGCACCGTGAACCACAGCCAAAGCGTGATCTGGAGATTGAATTTGAACGCCGTACCGCCTTTGAACAGCAGCACAGTCGTGATGACACTGCCGATCTCCACCACGAACATGACGGGGTTCCCCATCATCTTGCGCGGATTCAGTTTCAGCAAGGCATCCCAGATCGCCCGCCGGACGATCTTCCATTCCCAAATAGCTTTCTTCTTCCTTGCCATAGCAGAGTCCTTAGAAGGTCTTGCCCGCAGCCATAAGCAGGTGCTCCAGGATGGGACCAAGACTGAGTGCCGGAAAAAACGTCAGCGCCCCAACGATCAGGATCACGCCGATCAAGAGCACGGTGAAAAGAGGCGTCGTCACCGGGAAAGTACCGAGTGACGGCGGAACATACTTCTTGCGCGCCAGGTTGCCGGCGATGGCCAGCATCGGAATGATCATCAGGAACCGGCCGGCCAGCATGGTCAGCCCCATCGTCGTGTTGTACCAGAGGGTGTTTGCGTTCAGTCCTCCGAACGCCGAGCCATTGTTGCCGGCACCCGACGTAAACGCGTACAGCATCTCGCTCAAACCATGCGGCCCAGGATTAGCGATACTGGAGGTGCCAAAACCTTTCACACTCGAAATCGCGGTAAAGGTCAGAATGACCAGAGGGAAAACCAGTGCGACTAGCATGGCCATCTTCACGTCATAGGCTTCTATCTTTTTCCCCAAATATTCCGGCGTTCGGCCGACCATCAGACCGGCGATAAACACGGCAAGCACGACATAGATCAACATGCCGTACATACCGGCCCCGACTCCGCCGAAGATGACCTCGCTCAACATGATGTTGACCAATGGGACCATACCGCCGAGCGGGGTGTAGGAATCGTGCCAGCCGTTGATCGCACCGCAACTCGCGTCGGTGGTCACCGTGGCGAACAGAGCGGAGTTCGCAATGCCGAAGCGGACCTCTTTGCCCTCCATGTTGCCGCCCGCCTGCACGGCGCTTGCGTGCTGATCTGTGCCAGCCATCAGCGGATTGCCGCGCGCTTCGGCCCAGTACGCCACCGTTACCCCGGCCAGAAACAGGATCGCCATGGCCGACCAAACAGCCCAGCCGTGGCGTTGCGAGCCGGTCATCCGCCCAAGCGTATAAGTGAGTCCGGCGCCGATTGTGAAAATCGAGAACAATTCTATGAGATTGGAGAAAGGTGTCGGATTCTCGAATGGATGCGCACTGTTCGCATTGAAGAAGCCGCCACCGTTGGTGCCAAACTCTTTGATGATCTCCTGCGAAGCGACCGGACCCTGCGCGATGGTTTGCTCGGTGACGGTGGTGGTCACAGTTTTGCCATCCGCACCCGTTGTCTGGACCTGCTGCGGTTCGACCAACGCGGCCTTGTCGTACGGGCGAAGATTCTGCACCACGCCTTGGGAAACCAGCAACAACGCTCCGACCACGCAAAACGGCAACAGCACCCACAGGCAACTGCGAACCAAATCCACCCAGAAATTACCAATCGTCTCCATCTGCCGCCGCGCGATGCCGCGGATGAAGGCAATGGCCAGCGCGATGCCCACGGCCGCCGAAGCGAAGTTGTGGTACGCCAGGCCGGCCATCTGGGTGAAGTAGCTCATGGTCGATTCACCCGCATACGCCTGCCAGTTGGTGTTAGTCGTAAACGAAGCTGCCGTGTTGAAAGCCAAGTGAACCGGGGTGACCGCACCGAATTTCTGCGGATTGAAGGGCAGGAATCCCTGTAGCCGCTCCATGAGGTACAACACGATCATCGAAACCACGCTGAAAAGCAGCATCGCGATCGCATACTCGGTCCAGCGCATTTCATGATCTTCATCCACCCCGGTGATGCGATAGAGCAAGCGCTCGACCGGACGCAGCACCGGGTCCATGAACGTCCGTTCGCGGCTGAACACGCGCGCCATGAACACGCCCATCGGCTTGGTGACGGCAAAGATCAGCGCCAGGAACAGCAGTATTTGTAGCCATCCATTGACGGTCATGTCAGAACTTCTCCGGACGCAGCAGTGCGTAGATCAGGTACACCATGGTTAGTCCGCTCACCACAAGCATGATGATCGATTCCGGGGTCATAGCGTCCTCACTTCACGTGCTCGCAAAACAGCACGTATCCAATCGACAGCGTGAAGAACACGATCGTGATTGCTATGAAAACCATGTCCTGCATACTCGATCTCCTAGAATTTCACCAGAACTGCAAAATTCATCCGGTTTTCGTCTGTGCGCAGGTCCGGAACCCAACCCGGCACCAGCGAACCAGGGGCGCCGGTATTGCCCCCGGGAGGTGTAACGCCGCCGGATCCCGAGAAATACGGCACGTTTGCCGCTCGATGGTTGAACTCCCAGCGGAATGTAATGTACTGGCTGGGCATGTAGTCGAACGTCGCGGACGCATCCCAAGCCTTGTACGGGTCGCCCGGATTTTCGGTGAAGTACGGTGTTCCCGAGGTTGCCGTCGCGCCGTTGATCGGGGGCAAGAGCACCAGATAACGCCCGGGGTTGTTGATCTTGCCGCCGCCTAGAGTCAAGCCGTACTTGTCTTTCGCGAACCACAGCCGGTTGTAAGCCATGAAGCCGACGAAGCTCTGCTTGGGCCAGATGACTTTTTGCCCGTCAATAATCTTCACCGAATTGCCGGCGCAACTCACGCCGCCGCCATGCTCGCATCCCAGGTCCCCGGTCAGTGAAAAGGCGGCTTTACTGATGAACGTTTCGGGGTTGTCGTAGTACTTGACCTGAACGCTGTCGTCAGTGTGATAGCGAATGCGTCCTGGCTGACCCAGCGCATCGGCGCCCAGGGCGTACTGATTCCCAAGAACTGATAGCCAGCTATTCGGGCGCCACAGAATCTGTCCTCCCACGCCCGGCCGGTTGTTGAACCGCCCGTACGCCTGCCATCCGTTCACAAACCAAGGTTCGATCTTCAAGTGCTCAGTGGGGAATATCTGGACCCGCATTCCGTTGAAGAACCACGGCGTGTTGGAAGAAACATAAGATGGCTGATAGGCCCAGTTGTCAAAGTTATAGTAGCTGAACAGGCCGACGTACGACATGAAGATCCCGGCCTGTACATTGATACCGTTCATCGCGTTGATGTGATAACCCCCATAGGCTTCCGAAATGTAGCGATAGGCATTGTCGAGGTTCCACTGGCCACGCGAAGGGCTGGCGTCATTCCGTGGCGTCGTCTGCGAATACATGCCGAACTGCGTCATCAACCTTGCCTGGACGTTGTCATAGTGAAAATCGCCGCCTACGCCGAGCTGCGTCAGCTGGAATTCATTCGCCCGAAAGACTTCGCTGGACCCGCCGATCGTGTCATCTTTGGGATGATTGAGATCGTAGATGTAGTCCACGTCCGCGCGGATTTCCGGCGTGAAGAACTTGCTGTCGAATGCGGGCTGCTTCGTGCGAGGGGTGCCGTTTAACCAGGTCCAGTCCGCGAAGGCGAACGGTTCCGCTTTCTGCAGCTTCTTCGGAGTGGCGGCCTGCGGCTGCAACTCCGCTTTCGTTTCCTGAAGCAGCGCATCGTGCGGAGCAACCGCTGCGGCCTGCACTCCGCCGCTGGGTGTGTTTTGTGGAACCGCGGGTGGCTGCGTGCTCTTTTCCAGGCGCTCGACTTTCGTTTGCAGTTCTTGAACCAATTGGCGGAGTTCGCGCACCTCTTCCGCGCTGGCTGCGTTCGACTGGTTAGTCGTTTCCTGTGCTCGGAGCGGCAAGGCACATAGGGCAGTTGCAATCACTGCTACTACGATTCGCATAGCTCGTTCTCCAGTGGATCGGGTTGCGCTTGATCGGAACGTCATCACGAGTGCTGTCTTACCTCGCTGGCGGCTTGTGATTTCACGCATCGCGGCTGAAGGTTGGCTTGTCATGTGCACCGTCACGCTTCCGCCACGCGGACGCCGGCATTCAACCCGCAACGCCACCAGGAAGCGTAGAAGGAAAGCCACGCTGGCCACACAAATCAGTCCCAAAAGAATGTTCATCTCGGCGCTCTGCGACTAGGTGTCGTCTGGGGTTGTTACGTTTTCATTGGACAGGCCCGTCCATAAAAATCGGGTAAGCAGTTCATAAAATGTTCATAAGGATTGCGGTCTTGTCCCAGGGACCAGCTACCGGCCAGGATCAAATCGGTAGAATATCCACGGCTCGGTGCGGATGTAACCCGCCCGCCCGGCGGCTGACTCAATCTTTTGCCGCAAGGCCGTCAGCACTCGCAGGAATTGCGTTTGCCGCACCTCATGGTCTCCCCATCGCGTGCTCAGCAGAGTGCGTGGGGTGACCACCCTCCTCGGATGCCCGGCTAGAAACACCAGCATGTCGAACTCTTCCGAGGTGAGGTGTATCTCCTGGCCGCGAACCGTGACTGTGCGGGATCGAAGGTCGATGTGGAAGTCGCCGCTTTCGAGGATGTCATTCTGGGTCTCCTCCTGAACTTCCGGTACCCGCTGTAACAGGTTCCCCAGCCGCGCCGTGAGTTGTCTGATATTCAACGAACTTGCCATCTCAGCCTCCCGCTTTACGTTCCTTGCGCAGTCCGATGAGGAAATTCAGCAGCAACAGAACGAAGTTAACGATCGCAACCACGACCATTCCCGTACTCCTTGGGCTGGGCTTGCTTGGGCAGTGCGTTCCTTGCTTGCCCAACCTCAAGTCATTGGATAACCGGAGTCGTAAGGATTGAATAAAGAGTTCGTAGAATGTTCGTAAAAGGCGGGAGGCTCAAGAGAAGGGGGCTATTCGCCGGGTTCGAAGCGATACCCGACCCAGGGCTCGGTGACAATGTACCGCGGAGACGAGGCTTCAGGCTCCAGCTTTCTGCGCAGTTGGCCCACAAAAACTCGCAGATACTCCACTTGCTCCGTGCTCTGCCCGCCCCAGACCGCGCTCAGCAGCGCGCGGTGTGTGATCACCTTTCCCGGGTTGCCCGCCAGATACACCAGCAGGTCGAACTCTTTGGGCGTCAGGTGCACTTCGCGGCCGCGAACCGTCACTTTGTGGGCGGCCAGATCAATGCGAAAATCCCCCGCTTCGATCAGCGTGGGTAGCTCGCCCGACGCCGCCGGGGCACGACGCAAATTAGCGCGCACCCGCGCCAGCAACTCCTCGATGCTGAAGGGCTTGGTGACGTAATCGTCGGCCCCGGCATCGAGCGCTTGAACTTTGGTTCTCTCCTCCCCGCGCACGGAAAGAACAATGATGGGAAACTTGGCCTTGGGACGAAGCCGCCGGCACAGTTCCAACCCATCCATGTTGGGCATGGAAAGATCGGTAATTACCAAATCGGGTGTCCAGTCCTTCATGATCTCCAGTGCGGTCTCGCCGTCGTTGGCCACGCGAATGTCGTAGCCCTGGCTGGAAAGGCTGGTGCGCAGCACTCGCGTGATCTGGGTCTCGTCGTCCACCACCAGAATGCGGCGGTGCTCGGTCGTAGCAGTGGTCACGATGGCTCCTGGGTGACGATGTGCACGTCCACCGCGGGAGAATCCCGCAAAAACTTGTGGATCGCCGAAAGATAAAAGTATCGTCTCCAGCCCTTGGTCGCCGAACGGCCAAACACCACTTGGGTAACGTGCTTCTCCCGGACGAATTGCGCTACCGCTTCCGCCACACTGTTGCCGGTGACCCGAGCCACAACGGCGCCCACGTTCTCCGCAAAATGGATGTTGGCCGCCAGACTCTTCTGGTTGGCCTCGCTGCCGTCCTGCCCCATGTCCACGTACACCACGTAGAGTTCGCCATCCATGGCCTGCGCCATGCGCGCTCCCCGCGCGATCAGATACTGAGCCGCAGGATTGGAGCTGATGCACACCACAATGCGCTCCCGCACCGCCACCGCCCGGCCCGTCTGCTCTTTCTCCAGATACGATTCCAAGCTGCGGTCCACCGCCTGTGCCACCTGGCGCAGAGCCAATTCCCGCAGGGGAATCAGGTTCCCTGGCCGAAAGAAATTTCCGAGTGCGCGCTCGATTCTCTCCAGCGGATAAATGTCGCCGCGGCGCATGCGGGCCTGCAGCGCCTCCGGAGTCAGATCCGACATCACGACTTCATCCACCCGCTTCAGCACCCAGTCCGGAACCGTCTCCCGCACCGTGATCCCGGCAATGCTCTGCACCATGGGCGTAATGCTTTCCACGTGCTGGATGTTCATGGTGGACAGCACGTCAATACCCGCATCCAGAAGTTCGAAAACATCTTCGTAGCGCTTGCGGTGTTTGCTGCCTTCCACGTTGGTGTGCGCCAGCTCATCCACCAGCACCACCTGCGGCTTCCGAGCCAGGATCGCATCCACGTCCATTTCGTCGAAGAGCGCACCCTTGTATTCCAGCTTTTTGCGGGGGACAGTCTCGATCTGGCCGGCCAAGTCGGCGACTGCCTTGCGTCCATGGGTTTCGACTACACCGATGACAACATCCTCGCCCCGGCTGTGGCGGCGCATGGCCTCGCTCAACATGCTGTAGGTTTTCCCCACTCCCGGGGCATAGCCCAGAAAGAGTTTGAACACACCTCCCTTTTTGGAGGGCTCCGCTTGTTCCAGCCATTGCTCGGGGGTCTTCGGCATTCGCGCCTATTGTCGTTGATACAGACCGGGATTGTCGATGTCGGCTACAATCGCCTGCGTGACACAGCCTGCGCAAAAGGCGGTGCGCTATCTGGTATCGGCCGCAGCGGTCTTGGTGATCGTGCTCGCCTATCGGCAGATGATCAGGGTAAACCCGACCACGGTTGCGCTCACCTTTCTTCTGGCGGTGCTGGTGGTCTCGACGGTCTGGGGCCTGCGCTATGCCGTCTTCATGGCGGTCGTGGCCACGCTCGCATTCAACTACTACTTCCTGCCGCCGCTGGGCACATTCACCATCGCCGATCCCCAGAACTGGGCGGCCCTGTTCGCCTTCCTCGTCACTGCGGTGATTGCCAGCCAACTCTCCGAGCGCGCTCGCCGCGAAGCTCACAATGCCCACGAGCGCCGCCGCGAAGTCGAACGCCTCTATGCCTTCAGCCAGCAACTGCTCTCCACCGACAGACTGGCCGAACTCCTGAATGCCATTCCGCGCTACATCGTGGATTCCTTCGGACTAAAAGCCGCCGCGATGTGGTTGCCCACTCGCCCGGACGTCTACCGCTCGGGATCTGACATTCACGGGTTGGAGACCCACGATCTGCAAGTGGTGAGCGGCCGCGGTGAACCCAAGTTCGATCCGCAGAATCAACTTTCCTTCGTTCCCTTGCGCATGGGGGTGCGGGTGGTCGGCAGCTTCGGCATCTCTGGAGCGATCTTCTCCCGCGAGACCCTGGAGGCCATGAGCAGCCTCATCGCCACCGCGGTGGAGCGTGTTGGCGCCATTGAAAAGCTGGGCCGCGCCGAAGCCGCCCGCGAGAGTGAGCAACTGCGCTCCGTGCTGCTCGATTCCGTAACTCACGAATTTCGCACGCCGCTCACCGCCATCAAGGCCTCTGCCACTTCCATGCTCTCCAACCCTGCTCTCGAGGACGAACAGCGCCGGGAGTTGCTCACGGTCATCAACGAGGAGAGCGACCGCCTGAACCGGCTGGTCGGAGAAGCTGCCGAGATGGCCCAGCTCGACGCCAACAAGGTTGAGCTTCACCTGGAAGCGCTTCGCATCCAGGACGTGGTCGAGCACGCCCTCAAGGAATGCAAACAACTTCTGGGCCAGCATCCGGTCGAGGTCCACATCGCCGCCGACCTGCCGCCCGCCCGCATGGACGTAGCGCGCATCACCGAGGTCCTGACCCACTTGCTGGAAAACGCGGCCAAGTATTCCCCGCCCGACTCGCCCATTCACATCACCGGAGAAGTCAGGAATCGCATGCTCATGACCAGCGTTGCCGACCGCGGCCCCGGCATCGACGACTTCGAACAGTCATTGATCTTCGACAAGTTTTACCGGGGACAGAATCAGCGAATGCAGATCCAAGGCACGGGAATGGGATTGGCCATCGCCAAGGCGATCGCGGAAGCCCACGGCGGCCAGATCGGAGTCACCAGCCAGCGCGGCCACGGCTCGGTGTTCTACTTCACCCTGCCGCTGGCTTGAGGATTCACGACCCTTAGTAGCCGCAAGGTCGGGAAACCTCAAGTCATGTCATAAACAAGCTGCTTGAGCGTTACTGGTGAAATGGCGATCTTACAACGGTAGTCCGGCTCAATCGCTCAGTCTGATCACTTCCGCGTTGCCGACGGCCCGGAAGTATTATAGGTCGAGGAGTAGGGAGCCGTGACCACGCGTCAACACAAGGTTCACACTCAACTCGGCCGAGCCGCAGTCCAGATCTTTGCCGCCAATGATCGCATGAACCAGATTCTGATCGAACATCTTGACCCTGCCGCCTGGAGAGCCAAACCGCCCGGCAAAAACAAAGTCCGCCCCATTGCGGCGATCTTCACGCACATGCACAATGTCCGCACCAAGTGGGTCAGGCTTACAGCTCCGCACCTGAAGGTTCCACGTCAGCTCAACCGCGCGAACTGCACGCCGCAGCAGGCCCGTGCGGGATTGGCCGAGAGCGCCGCTCGCTGCGCGGAGATGCTCGCTGAAGCGCTCGGCGGTTGTGGGGGCCGCGTCGAGAAGTTTCGCAGAGACGGCTGGGCTCGGCCTTGGCCGGTTGGCCTGGAAATGCTGTGCTACATGCTTTCTCACGAAGCCCACCATCGCGGGCAGGTGTGTATGCTCGCGCATCAGCTCGGATTCCCGTTGCCGACCGAGGTGACGGCCGGGATCTGGAATTGGGAAAAGCTGTGGAAAGAGTGCGGGTCGCCTGGCGGCCCCGGCTACGATTCTTAAGGAATCGCTCAAGGGCACAGGCCGCCCGGGGATGGGCTGCGATGGTGGAGACATCGAGCCCCAGCCGTTGGGGTTGTTGTAGAAGCTCCGGGCGGCGGCGGTCAGAAGCAGGCGCCCGGATCCCGCGTGTGGAAGGGCGCTGCCGGAACGTGGCCCGAGCCATCACCACACACCGCTTCGGATTGTGGGCGGTTCTAGAAGCAGGTAGGGAATGGATTACGGCGAATTCGGAAGTTACACCACCTATCCCGAACAGCCATCTGTGATATGGCTGATAGCTTCTCAGCACAGATCGGGGAAGCACCAAGGTCTTGGGTGGCGCAGCGCTTCAGCGCTGCGATATCCGCTCCGGGGCCCAGCGCGGCTTCAGCCGCTGAGGTACTTTCCGTCTTCTTTGCGTTCTTTGCGTCCTCCGCGGTTTAGGGCCTTTGCCGCTAATGCGGCTGAGCCGGCGCTGAAGTAGTGCCCGGAGTCGTCGTCTTCGTGTCCACCTGAATCGCCGCCGGATTGTCCGTCTTCCCCGTGTCCACCCACACCACCCCCAGCGACCCGGTTGAATCCAGCGACAGCGTGGTTCTCTTCTCGTTAGCTGGGCCGCTGATCCCCGGGCGCACGATGTCGATTACTTTTTGCGTGACTCGCGGACTGTCCCCAGGGTTCCCGGGATTTCGTTGCTCCACTTGCTGCTCGGTCAGCTGTCCACCGTCGGCACGCTTGCGGCTCACGGTTGTAACTCGCTGGGTCAAGTGCAGACTGCCGTCCGCCGCTGCCCCCGGGACTGCAGTCGAATAAGTCTCAACCGTCTCGCGTTTCTCTCCCGGAGCGTTTTCTGCTTCCTTGCTCACCGTCCGCTCCATTACCGCCAGCTTTCCGTCGGCGTCCGGCCGCAGCACGCTTTCCTCCTTGGTGCGCCCCTGGCCGCCTTCTTCTTTAATGGTCCCCTGCCGCACCTCCATCACCTGCAAATTGCCGGCGCCATCGGGCAGCAACGTTGACTTCTTGAACTCCACCGCATGATCGCTGCTTCTGGTCTGCCGCTCTTCAATCTGCATGGACGGCTTGAGGCCTCCATTATTATTGATGTCGGGGCTCAGCACCGTAGTCCTGGTCTCTTGCGTGTTGGCGCTGGTCTGCTTGGTGTCCTGGATCTCGCGCCGCACCAACTGCAATCCTCCGTTCAGGTCAGGACTGGACACGTTGCGCACAACCTTCTGTCCGCCGCCGGGCAGAGTGCGCTGCTCTTCTTCCGTCACCTGCACCAGCGTCTTCCTGCCGTCGGGATCCCTGCCGTAGGTGCGCTCGATGGTGCGCGTCGTGGTCGCGTCGACCTTGACCGATTCCCTCTCCACATCGAGATAGGGCACATACTGCCCATCCATCCCAACCCGCTCCAGCGTTTGCGTATCAACGGTGCGTCCGTTTGCTTTTGTGTGCTTTTCACTGCTCCGTGTCGGGTTCAGATTTCCCGACGTGCTCTGCTGTTCGCTCGTCGTGCTCCACGACTTGTTGGCATCACTCGTGGATGTGTCAGAGCCGCCTTGCGTTTGCGCCACAACCGGCCAGCCGAGGCACAGCACTGCCGTCGCAATGAGTAGAGCTGGGTTGGACCTACGAATCGAGTTCATCGATTGCTCCCGTGCGTCTCGATTCTGCACCTAGTCTCGACCTAACACCAGTAGTATAGAGTCTTGCTTCGCACACCCTGATTTTGGGTGGCGCAGCGCTTCAGCGCTGCGATGACCGCGGCTGAAATCACGCGGCTTCAGCCGCTGAGGTACCTTTCTTTTCGTAGCTCCCAAAACCTCATCGCACCACGATGCTCACCAGCTTGCCGGGCACGATGATCACTTTCACCACCTGCTTGCCCGCGATGGCCGCCCTGACCTTCTCGTCGTCCGCCACCCGGTCGCGCACAAACCCGTCGTCGGCATCGGCCGGAACCACGATCCGGCCCCGCACCTTCCCGTTGACCTGCACCGGAATCTCAATCTCCTCTTCCTTCGCCAGAGCAGGATCGTACTTCGGCCAAGGCGCGCGCAACAGGTTGTCCTTTTCGCCGAGCATCTCCCATAGCTCATGCGCCAGGTAAGGCGCGAACGGCGCCAGCAGCAGGACGAGATATGCGAAGACTCCTCGCGAGAACTCCGGATCAAGTGTCGGAAGTGGCGGTCCGCTCTCGACCTCGAGTGTGACTCCTTCCCCGACTTCATGCTCCAACGCCAAATAGAGTTGGTTGACCAGTTCCATATTCGCGGCAATTGACGTATTGAAATGCCAACGACCCTTGAAATCCTCAGTGACACGGCGCACTGTCTGAAACAGCTTGCGTTGTACGTCCCTCTCTAGGCCAGGCGCCCCCACAATGGTTAGCCGCTCCTCCCAAACGCTTCTCGCTGTGTTCTTCGCCATCCGCGTCGAATGTTTGCTAACTAATCGGTACACACGTCCCAGGAATCGATGGATGCCCTCGATCCCACTGTCCTGCCAGTCCAGATCGCGATCGGGAGGCGCCGCAAACAAGCTGTAGAGGCGCGCGGCGTCGGCGCCGTAGCGCGCCACCATCTCATCGGGCGTGACCACATTCCCCAGGCTCTTGGACATCTTGGCGCCGTCCTTGATCACCATACCCTGGGTGAAGAGGCGCTCGACCGGTTCGTCGTTCCGCACCAGTCCCATGTCACGCATGAACTTGGTCCAGAAGCGCGAATAAATAAGGTGGAGAATCGCATGTTCCACCCCGCCGATGTACTGATCAATCGGGAACCAGTACCCGACCACATTGCTGTCAAACGGCGCCTGGTCGTTGCGCGCGTCGGCGTAGCGGTAGAAATACCAAGACGAGTCCACAAACGTGTCCATGGTATCGGTCTCCCGCCGCGCGGGACCACCGCACTTCGGGCACGTGGCGTTGACGAACTCCGGCACGCGGCCCAAAGGCGAGCCCCCGGTCAAAGTGATGTCAACGTTCTCTGGCAAGATTACCGGCAGTTCTTTTTCCGGCACGGGCACAATCCCGTCCTTCTCGCAGTAGAGCATGGGGATGGGCGTGCCCCAGTAGCGCTGCCGCGAGATGCCCCAGTCTTTCAAGCGATACGTCACCGTCGCCTTGCCGAAGCCCTTCTTCTCGGCATGCTCGGACATCTTCCGGATCGCGTCCACGCAATCCAGTCCACTGAACTCATCCGAGTTGACCACCATGCCGTCGTAGGTGGTGAATGGCAACTGCGGCTCGGCCACGGTTTCTTCCGGATCGCTGGAGCTGGGCACGATGACCACGCGAATCGGCAAACCGTACTTCTTCGCAAACTCGTAGTCGCGCTCGTCATGCGCCGGCACGCTCATGATGGCGCCGGTGCCGTAGTCCATCACGATGTAGTTGGCCACCCAGATGGGAAGCGGCTCGCCGTTATACGGATTCTTGGCGTAGCGGCCGGTGAAGACGCCGTGCTTCTCGATCTCGCCGATGTCACCCGCTTCTTTGGCCTTGCGCTGCTCGGCCTTAAGTTGATCCACCTTGGCGCGCAACTCAGGATTGTTCGCGGTGAAATCCGCCACCAGCGGATGTTCCGGCGCCAGTTGCACCGAGGTCGCGCCGTAGATGGTGTCCACGCGCGTGGTAAAGACGGTGATCGTGGAACCGGCCGGGCCGACTGTGCCCCCGAGATCGAAATCTACCAGCGTGCCCTCGCTGCGCCCAATCCAGTTGCGCTGCATGGTGCGCACTTTGTCCGGCCAGCCCTCGAGCTTGTCGAGATCGCGCAGCAACTCCTCGGCGTAATTCGTGATGCGCAAGAACCATTGCTCCAGGTCGCGCTGCTCGACCAGCGTATCCTCGTGCCGCCAACAAAAGCCGCCCGCCACCTGCTCGTTGGCCAGCACCGTAGCGCACTTCGGACACCAGTTCACCTTGCTCTTCTTGCGATACGCCAGCCCGCGCTCATAGAGCTTCAGAAAGAACCACTGGTTCCACCGGTAGTACTCAGGCAGGCAAGTGGTGACCTCGCGCGACCAGTCATACGCAAAGCCCAGGCGCTTCATCTGCGCCTTCATGTTGGCGATGTTGCGTTGTGTCCACTCTCGCGGCGGCGTGTTGTGCGCGATGGCCGCATTCTCCGCCGGCAAACCGAACGAATCCCACCCCATGGGATGCAGTACGTTGTACCCATTCATCCACATGTAACGGGCAAGCGCGTCCCCAATGGAGTAATTGCGCACGTGCCCCATGTGCAGCGCCCCCGATGGATAAGGCAGCATTTCCAGCACGTAATACTTCGGCTTGGTCGAGGCGGGCTCAGCCGCGTAGAGCGACGTATCCTGCTGCCAGCGCTCGAACCACTTGCTCTCGACCCGCTGCGGATCGTAGCGCTCGTCGCGGACGGTTGCGGTTTTGTCTTCCTGCGGCATAGATATGATCGTTGATTAGTACTGGATAGACGTTGATTCTACAACGAACCGTAATATGAGAGGCTTGTGAGGCGCGGCCCCCTAGTAGGAGCCGTCAGCGGTAAACGTCCTTGCGATGCCCTACCCTGAGCAGCAGCACCGTAATCTTCTCATCCTGAATGTCGCAAATCAGGCGGTAGTCGCCGACGCGGTATCGCCACAGTCCGCCTTTGTCACCATGGAGTGGCTTACCCCACTGCCTGGGATTGTCCGCAGGCTGCACCCGCTCACGCAGGAAGCGAATGATGGAGGTTTGAGCGACGTGGCCGAGCCTTTTGATTTGTTTTTCGGCGGTGCGGGTAATCTCAATCGTCCAAGCCAAGCCGCCGCTCCAACTCTTCGAGCGTGATGGTGGGTTCGCGCCGCTCCAGCGCGGCGATGCCTTTCAGATAATCCTCGCGATCTTCCAAGTACTGCCGGATGGCCTCGCGAGCGTAGTAGCTCTTGCTGCGGCCGGTCTCCTTGGCCAGAGACTCCAACTTTTCTTCCAATTCGGGTTCAAGTCGAATGCCCAGCATGGCTGTTAAACATGTTAAACATAACACATTTGCGAGGGCGACGCAATGCTCCCACAAAGGCGGCGGGAGCTTCAGGATGTCCTGTTCCTGAGCAATCGAAGGTGGCACGGCAGCAGTATAGCGATAGCCAGCGTCTCTGGTGGCCGGCCGGCGGATCCTGCCCTGAGCGGAGTCGAAGTAACGCCTTTGCGCACTTTGCGAAAGCTTAGCGTCCTTTGCGGTTAGCTTTGTCGCGTTTGCCGCATAGGCGCTCCAGACGATAAACTTGCTGTTTCTCGAGGTGGGGACATGCTGGTTGTGATGCAGGCGCACGCCACCGAAGACCAGGTGCGCGCCGTTTGTCAGAAGATCGAATCCATGGGCTACCGCGCCCACGCCCTGCCCGGGGCGCAGCGAACTGCCATCGGCATTACCGGAAACAAGGGTGAAGTCGAACCCGGCACCCTGGAAGAGATGCCGGGCGTACAGGAACTGATCCGCGTCAGCAAGCCCTACAAGCTGGTCAGCCGGGACCTTAAAGAGGAAAACACGGTCATCACCTTCCCCGGCACCGACGCGAGCATCGGCGGGCGCGGGCTGGCCATCATCGCCGGACCTTGCGCGATCGAAAATCGCGAGCAGGCATTCACCGTGGCCGAGCGCGTTTGCCGCGCCGGCGCCCAGTTTTTCCGCGGCGGGGCCTACAAGCCGCGCACCTCTCCGTACTCCTTCCAGGGCCTGGGCGAAGAGGGCCTGCGCATCATGGCCGAGATCCGAGACAAATTCGGGATGAAGATTGTCACCGAGGCCATCGACAACGAGTCGCTGGAACTGGTCGAGGAGTACGCCGACGTCATCCAGATCGGCGCTCGCAACATGCAGAATTTTTCTCTGCTGAAACGCGCCGGGCGAACAAAGAAACCGGTATTGCTGAAGCGCGGCATGTCGGCCACGGTGGAAGAATTCCTTATGGCCGCCGAGTACGTGATGAGCGAGGGCAACTACAACGTGATCCTGTGCGAGCGCGGCGTGCGCACCTTCGCCGACCACACCCGCAACACCTTGGACCTGAGCGTAGTCCCGGCCGTGCAGCGGCTCAGCCACCTGCCGATCGTGGTGGACCCGAGCCACGGAACCGGCAAGCGCAACAAGGTCACACCGCTGTCGCGGGCCGCGGTCGCGGTCGGCGCCGACGGGCTGATCGTCGAAGTCCACCACCAACCCGACAAAGCGCTCTCCGACGGCATGCAATCGCTTTATCCTGAGCAGTTTGATGAACTGATGTCCCAGGTGCGGCAGATCGCGCCGGTCGTAGGGCGGACGGTGCCTGCCATTGGAAGCCACACACCTGCGCCGCTCCAAGCACGACCCCCCGCCGAGACGTCCGCCAGCCCACTCACTTGAGAAGATTTCTCCTCATCGTTGTCCTGCTCCCCGTCGCAGGCGGCCTCGGCTGGTGGTATTTTCACCAGCGCCAGCTTCCCGACTACGGTCCCGCCTACCGGGAATACGCCTACGTCACCAACGGCAAGAGCAACACGGTCACGGTGATTGACCTGCGGACCTTCGAGCCGGCCAAGACTATCAAGGTTGGCAGCGAACCCACCGGACTCGCCGCCAACAGCAAGAAAAACGAAATCTACGTGGTCAACAGCGGCTCCAACAACGTCAGCGTGATCGACGCGGAACGCAACGTCGTGGTGGCCACCATCGGCGTCCACGGCAAGCCCTACTTCATTGACGTCTCTTCCGATGGCAAGCGCGCCTACGTCGCCAATTCCGGTTCCGCCAATGTGTCCGTGATCGATCTGGAGACGAGGGTTGTGATCGCGAACGTCCGCGTGGGCGCGTCGCCGGGCCTGGCAAGGGTCTCCCCCGATGGCACGACCGTGGTCGTCAGCAACCGCGGCGACAACACCGTATCTCTGATGGACACCGCCCAACTCCGGGTGCGCAGCACCATTCCTGTTTGCCAGCACCCGGAAGACATCGCCATCCTGCCTGATAACAGCAAAGCTTTTGTCGCCTGCACCGGGTCCGCGCAAGTGGCCTCCATTGACCTGAAGAACGACAAACTGCTGGCCTTGCTCGACGTGGGCAAAACGCCGACCGACCTTGTCCTGAAACCAGACGGCGGAGAACTGCTGGTGTGCAACTTCGATTCCGACAACATCTCTATCATCGAGACCACAACCAATGAAGTCGGGGGCAGTTATCTGATCGGCACCCATCCGGCGCGCGGCGTGGTTACCGCCGACAACTCGCGCCTGTACGTCAGCAACTTCGGCTCTAACATGATCGCCGTGTACGACATCGACATCGGCAAAGTGATCGCGTCGCTCCCCGTGGGCAGCCACCCGGACGGACTGGCGCTCTCCCAGAGCCAGAACTACCTGCTGGTGCTGAATTCCGAGTCCGGCGACATCACCGTGATCCAGAAGCGGAAATCCACCCGGCTGGAGCCCAGCGAGTACTCCCTGCTCACCATGATTCCCGCCGGAGTGCAGCCGAACAATATTGTGGTGAAATCGTTCGTGCTGGCCAAACCTCCCCAGAAGTAATTTACAAATGCCCGTGGTCCGGGGCGGTTGGCTTTTCCTGTTCGCGCGTTGTGCGGAGTAACTTTCAGCGGCAACTTCCGTCTAAACAAACCTGCAAGTAGACTGGCATCCACGGAGGAACTTCTGGTACAGGATTGGCGGTGCAAGCTGTTCTGGGTAGTTGCGGCGTCACTCCTGGGCGCCCCTCTGCCGCTTTGCGCCGCTCCGCCCAACTTTGGGCAGATCCACATCCCCCGGGTTAGCACCCCTCCCAAGCTCGAAGAGTTTCTGGATATGTCGCCCAGCCCCGCCTGGGAAGGCAAGCTGGCCAAGGTCGACGCCTTCATCCAGCGCATTCCGAGAGACGGCCAGCCCGTTTCTCAACGGACTGAGGCTTACCTCGGATACGACAGCAAGAATCTCTATGCCATCTTCATCTGCTTCGACAACGAGCCTCAGAAACTCCGCGCCCGGCTCTCGCGCCGCGACGACCTTATTGATGACGACTCAGTCGAGATCATGCTCGACACCTTCAATGACCATCGCCGCGCCTATACCTTTCTTTCCAATCCCCTCGGTGTGCAGGCCGACGGCCTTTGGACCGAAGGCCAGGGTTTCGATTTTTCTTTCGACACGGTCTGGGATTCAGAGGCCAAAGTCACGGACCGTGGCTTTGTAGTTTGGTTCGCCATCCCCTTTCGCAGCTTGCGTTTCTCCTCTACGGATCCCCAAACCTGGGGAATCCTGCTCAACCGGGGAATCCCCCGTAATAACGAAGACACATTCTGGCCGCAGTATTCCAGCCGCATTACTGGTCGCCTGAACCAGGAGGGGCAAGCCACCGGACTGGAAAAAATTTCGCCCGGCCGCAACCTGCAACTCATCCCCTATGGCATCTTCCGCTCTTTCAAAGAACTCGACCTGCGCGATCCTTTCAACCCCACGTACACGCAACGTGACGCCTATGGACAGGTGGGCCTCGACGCCAAAGTGGTTCTGAAAGATAAGTTCGTTCTCGACGCCACCGCCAATCCTGACTTCAGCCAGGTCGAATCGGATGAACCGCAGGTCACGGTGAACCAGCGGTTCGAGGTGTTTTTCCCGGAGAAGCGTCCATTTTTCCTGGAGAACTCCAATTATTTCCAGACGCCCATCAACCTGGTTTTCACCCGGCGCATTGAGGAGCCTAAGTGGGGAGTGCGGCTCACCGGCAAAGATGGGCCGTGGGCGGTAGGCATGCTGGTGGCGGACGACGCCGCGCCCGGGCAGGAGGTGCCGCGGAATGATCCCTTGGCCGACAAACATGCCCTGTTCGCGATTGCCCGCATCAGCCGCGATCTCGGCAGTCAGTCCACGCTTGGCGTGATCTATGTCGACCGCGAACGCGATGGCTACTTCAATCGTGTCGGGGGTATTGACGGGCGCTTCAAGCTGAACAGCAACTGGGTCGCGACCTTTCAGGGTGTGGTCAGCTCCACACTTAACGTGGTGGACTCAAACTTCCTGACCACCGGCGCTTATCAAGCCGGCCCTGCCGCCGAAGCCACGTTGGAGCGCGACGGGCGTCAGCTGAACATCTTCATGGATTACAGCGACCGCAGCAATGATTTTCGGACCTTAACCGGGTTCGATCCGCAGCCCGACATCCACAATTTCTACGAGCGGGTGCAGTATCTTTTCCGCCCGGAGGGAAAGCGTTTGATCTCCTGGGGGCCGCAGATAGAGGTCTACCACATCCTCGACCACGAGGGGAATTATCTCGGGTCGGGGTACATCCCCGCGATGAAGATGGAACTGACCGGCCAGACTTTTCTGACCGTCCTGTACGCCAAGGAGATGGAACTGCTGCGGCCCAAGGACTTCTCGGTGCTTACCAGCAACCAGCAATACGTTCGTCACACCACCGAATTTGCATTTGATACCAGCTATTACCGGCCGGTCTCATTTCATTTCGACTATCGCTTCGGCACCCGCGTGAATTATGACCCGCCGGTGATCCCGGGCCCGTTCCCCCTGATTCCCTTCCTGGCGGGACGCACCAGCATTGCCACCACGCTCACCTTGCGCCCGAACAAGTCTCTGCGCATCGACAACACTTATCTTCTGTTCCGCCTGCACAGTCGCACGGGAGCAATCGGCGGATTGAATGACGACATCATCCGCTCCAAATGGAATTACCAGGTCAACCGCAAGCTGTCGTTCCGCTTCATTGGACAGTACGCCAGTGTGCTGACGAATCCCGCGTTCACCTCGCTCCAGACCGCAAAAGGTTTCAACGCGGATTTTCTGATCACCTACCTGGTGCATCCCAGCACCGCCGTGTACGTCGGCTACAACAGCAATCTGGAAAACCTGCTGTCGCCGCTACAGGCAGATTCCGATGGGAACCTGTTGCACGGCACCCGCTTCATCAACGATGGCCGGAATTTCTTCATCAAGGCGTCCTACTTGTTTCGCTTCTAAGTCTCCCCTGTAGAGACGCAGCTTGCTGCGTCTCCCGTTTGCCCTCATATATATTGTTGGCAGCGCATGCTCATCCTGCAAAACGTCCCCCTGGCGCCGCTCACCACCCTGAAAGTCGGCGGGCCGGCCCGCTACTTCATCGAGGCAAGAACTGCCACCGAGGTGCGCGATGCGGTCGACTTTGCGCGCTCCCAGGAGCTGCCTCTTTTCGTGCTGGGAGGGGGAAGCAATCTGGTCGTATCCGATGCCGGCTGGCCCGGGCTGGCGTTGAAAATCGCTCTCAGCGGGATCAACCACCGCCACGACCGCGGGTCCGTCGTCTTCGAAGTCGCGGCCGGCGAGGACTGGGACCGCTTCGTCGCCATGGCTGTCGCCCACAATTGTGCCGGCGTTGAGTGCCTCAGCGGCATACCGGGCAGCGTGGGTGGCACTCCCGTGCAAAATGTGGGTGCTTACGGGCAAGAAGTCGCCGAGACCATCGACGCTGTGCAAGTCCTCGACCTCAAGCAAGGAGAGGAACGCGAGCTGCTCAAAGACGATTGTCGCTTCAGCTATCGGACGAGCATTTTCAACACCACTGAGCGTGGACGCTACATCATTCTGCGAGTGGACTTTGCCTTGAAGCAGGGTGGCGAATCGCGCGGCGAGTACGCCGACCTCAAGAAATACTTCGCCGGCTGGAGCGCGCTGCCCACACTGGCCGAGACCCGGGAGGCTGTCCGCCAGATCCGCTCCCGCAAAGCCATGCTGATCACCCCCGGCGACGAGGATTGCCGCAGCGCCGGCTCTTTCTTCAAGAATCCAGTGTTGTCCGCGGCCGAGCACGAAGACTTGAGCCGCCGCGCCGCCGCCAAGAACCTGCAGATCCCCAGCTACCCCGCGCTTGATGCTCAAAGAAAGATCTCAGCCGCATGGCTGGTCGAGCATTCCGGCTTCAGCAAGGGCTATACCAGCGGCCGGGTGGGTATCTCCCGCAAGCACGCCCTTGCCATTGTCAACCGTGGCGACGCCACCGCTGCCGAAGTGCTGGCGTTGAAAGACCAAATCCAGCAGCGCGTCGCAGAAATCTGGGGCATCCATCTGGAGCCCGAGCCCGTCTTCCTGGGATTTTGAGCGTGCGCTGGGAACTGGGAACTGAGAGCTGAGAACTGGTTTTCTCCCCAATGCAAGCCTGCAAAACGATCTCCCTCAGGATTTACGAACTCACTGCTTCTCCAGCTTGCGGAAGGGATGTTCGAAGCTGAGGTAAAGGAAGACTGCCTTTTCCCCGGCACTGGGACCAACCCCAAGGGGCACGCCGATGCCAGGAACAATCTGCAAGCCGTTCTTGAAGTTGTAGGCCCAGCGGATGCCGGGGTTCAGGTAAATCGCGTTCGACCATTCCGTCTTATCGCGGGCCACCACGGATTGCGCGCTGGAAAAAACCGTTTCCAGCAGGACATTAAACTTGGGATAAGCAAGCCAGATGAAGCTCTGGCCGAAGTTGTAACCGGCGGTGAAGGCGCGGTCATGGGAAGCGTCCTGAGAGTGAGGAACAAAGGTGGCGCCCGCATTCCAGTGGCTCACCAACTTGGGGACCAGGACCACGCTCAGCGGCAGACTGGTCTGCAGGCCGAAACCTCCGGTGCCACGCCCCTCAACCACGTCTCCGGTTGGAAAAATCGCGGTGACGCGGGGCGCAAATGCCACGCGCGCGTTCCCGTCTCCCACCAGCTGATAGCGATAGTTGAGCAGGACGTCGCCGATTCCAGCGCCGGAACCAGGGAACGCCCCGGCGTGCAGCGCAACCAGGGTGTAACTGAGCTGGTGACGCTCATCCCCAGGCACCGGCCATTCCTGGGTAAAGCTGTAGACCCAGTCTTTGCTGTTCCAGAAACGAGTGAAGCTCGAGATGTGTTGCACCACCCCGAAGTTCTGGTTGTAGGCTTCTTCCACCAGAAAGCTGTTGTCCTGGATGCCGGGCTGGCTGGAACTGGAAGTTGAGGTGCTTTGCTGGGCAGCTGCACCAGCACAAAGCCATGCGACCACGAGGATGAATCGAAATCCACCGCGGATGGATGGTTGCACGCGTGGCCTCGCCCAAACCATTCTAGCTGAACGACGAAATCAAGAATCGGTGGGGCGGTGCCGCCCCGGGTCGCGATTCAAGGAGATTTACCTTAATTAGAGGTATTCCGGCCCGGCGCCGGCAGCAGCCGTCCCAGATCACCTATCGGCCAGGCGCGCGGCTTCTTTAAAGATCTGCACCAACATCTTCCGCGTAAGTTTCCCGGTCTGGGTGTTCTGGTTCGACGGATGGTAGGACGCCAGCAGTATCCTGCCATCCGGCATTTCGTACTTGACGCCGTGTCCGAAGCCGTAGGGCTTCTTGCTCGCAATCCGGCCCCGGCGCTTGAGGTAATTCAGATACGCATCGAAGCCAATCCTGCCCAGGGCAACCACTACCCTCAGCTTCTTGAGCCCGTCGATTTCCCGCTCCAGATACGAAGCGCAATTGGCCAGCTCGGCGGGGAGTGGCTTGTTCTGCGGCGGAGCGCAACGCGCCGCGGCGGTGATGTAAATATCCTTCAGCATCAGCCCATCGTTGCGATGCGTGGCGTTGGGCTGATTGCCAAACCCGGTCTCATGCAGCACGGGATACATGAAGTTCCCCGATGCGTCCCCGGTAAACGGGCGCCCGGTACGGTTCGAGCCGTGAGCGCCGGGAGCGAGTGCCAGCACCAGCACGCGGGCATTGGGATCGCCGAAACCCGGGACAGGCTTTCCCCAATAGTCCCAGTCACGGTAGGCGCGCCGCTTCTCGCGTGCGATCTGCTCCCGATAAGCCACCAGCCGCGGGCAGCGCGTGCAGGCGATCACTTCACGGTTCAGTTGGGCAAGCCAGTTGCCAGTCATTGGTCGTTGGTCGTTCGTCGTTGGCCAAACGAAGGGCACAGTTTACTCCCACTCCCGGCCACTAGGTTGTCCCAACTCGGCCAACGACCAACGACCGTCCTGCTGCCTTCCCCCGTTTGACGTTACTCTCCCTCAGTCTTTACACTCAAAGCTGATGCCGCGCGGATTCGGCCCTGTTCTCCCCTGAATCCGGCCCGGACCGCGAAAGGCGAAACGTGAGCCCCACCGAAATCAACAGCAGCACGAAGCGGGAGATCCAGGTCGAGATTCCGGCCGCGGAAGTGACGCGCGAAACCGAGACCCTGATCGAGAAATATCGTAAGGTGGCCCGCCTGCCCGGGTTCCGGCGTGGGCACGTGCCCGCGTCCATTATCAAGCAGCGTTTCGCCGAAGACATCAAGAGCGACGTCGTGGAAGCTCTGGTCCCGCGCTACTTTCGCCAGGAAGCTGACAAGCTGCGCTTGACGCCTGTTTCTCAACCCCGGGTTACCGATCTGCACGTGCACGACGGAGAGCCCCTGCGCTTCAAAGCCACCTTCGAGGTGTTGCCTGAGATCAAAGCGGAAGGCTACAAGGAGCTGCGGGCCGACAAGCCCAGCGTTGCGGTCACCGACGAAGAGGTAGCCGAATCCTTGAACAGCCTGCGCGAACAGCATGCGACCTTTTCGTCCATCGAAGGCCGGTCGCTGGCCGATGGCGACTTCGCCCAGGTTTCGCTCGACGGTCAGCCCAAAGACGGCGAAGGCAAGCCGGTTCACATGGATGAGATCATGGTCGAGATCGCCGGCAAGAACACCATGTCCGAGTTCACCGAGAACCTGCGCGGGGCCGCCGCGGGCGACCAGCGCACCTTCGAGGTGACCTATCCTCAAGACTCATCGGACAAGCGCCTTGCGGGCAAGAGTTTCACCTACAACGTGAAGGTCCACTCCCTGAAGCAAAAGGCCCTTCCCGAGTTGAATGATCAATTCGCCAAGGAACTGGGCGAGTTCGCCGACCTGGACGACGTGAAGCAGCGCATCCGCGAGGGCATGGAAGCCGAGCGCAAACACGCCGCCGAGCACGAGGCCAAGGACAAGCTGGTTGCCGAGCTGGTCAAGCGCAACGACTTCGAAGTCCCCGAAGCCCTGGTCGAACGGCAGATTGATATCCGGCTGGAGCGTGGTCTGCGCGCGCTGGCCGCCCAGGGCATGCGTCCCGAAGATCTCAAGAAGATGGATTTGAACCGGCTGCGCGTCGGACAGCGCGAGCAGGCGGTGCAGGAAGTCAAAGCGTCGCTGTTGCTGGAAAAAATCGCCGAGGAGGAAAAGATCGAGGTCAGCGATGCGGAGATTGATCGGGAGATCGAGGCCCTCGCCAGGCAGTCAAAACAGACGCCCGAAGCCATCCGGGCTCGTTTGACACGGGATGGGGCGCTCGATAGAATTCGGACAAGAATCCGCAGCGAAAAGACCCTCGATTTTCTGTATCACCAGTCCGCTTGAGGCGGACCATTTCGACCCTCCCCCACTGGTTCAAGGCTGGTTGGGGCAGGAGTGTGGAAGGTGCATGTGAAAGAACCACAGATGATGCTGGTACCCATGGTCATCGAACAGACCGGGCGAGGTGAGCGCGCCTATGACATCTATTCCCGGCTGCTGCGGGACAACATTATTTTCATCGGCACGCCGATTGACGACAACATCGCCAACCTGGTGATTGCGCAGATGCTGTTTCTGGCTCAGGAAGATCCGGAGAAGGACATCCAGCTTTACATCAACTCTCCGGGTGGTTCGATTACCGCCGGTATGGCCATCTACGACACCATGCAGTACGTAAAGAACGATGTGACCACCATCTGTATCGGCCAGGCCGCCAGTATGGCGGCGCTTTTGTTGGCCGCGGGGGAGCCCAAGAAACGTCTGGCCTTGCCCAATTCGCGCATCCTCATCCACCAGCCGTCCATGGGCGGCCTTTCCGGTCAGGCCACCGACATCGACATCCATGCCCGCGAAATCTTGAGGATGCGGGAGATTACCAACCAGTTACTTGCGAAACATAGCGGTCAGAAGCTGGAAAAGGTAGAAAAGGATGTGGAGCGGGACTTCATCATGAACGCCCAGCAGGCTAAGGAATACGGAATCATAGACGATATCATCTATAAGACGAGATAAAGGGTATGATCGGCCTTTCGCCGATCACTTTCCTGCGGTCGCGGCGAAAAACCATTTCCTCCGCTGACCCGGGATGATCTGGAACCGGGGGAAACCGGGCTGGACAAGGAGCTAAGCCGAGTGAAAAGCCGGAGCGGCACCGAAGAGATTTTACGCTGTTCGTTCTGCCACAAGTCGCAGGACGCGGTGGCCAAGCTTATTTCATCCCCCAGCGATTATCCTCGCGCCTATATTTGCGATGAGTGCGTCGCGGTCTGCAACTCCATTCTGGAGGATGACCGCGCCGCCACACCGCCGACCACGACTCCTAACCAGCTCCCCAAACCGCAGGAAGTAAAAACCTTCCTCGACGAGTACGTGATCGGGCAGGAACAGACCAAGAAGAAGCTGGCAGTCGCGGTTTACAACCACTACAAGCGCATCTACATGAACCGGCAGCGCACCGGGGACGGCATCGAGCTCACCAAGTCGAACATCATGCTCATCGGCCCCACCGGCACGGGCAAGACCCTGCTGGCCCAGACCCTGGCGCGCATGCTGGACGTCCCTTTCGCCATCGTGGACGCCACCACCCTCACCGAAGCCGGTTACGTCGGCGAGGACGTGGAGAACATCATCCTCAAGCTGCTGCAAGCGGCCGACGGCGACGTGGGACGCACCCAGACCGGCATCATCTATATCGACGAAGTGGACAAGATCGGGCGCAAGGACGAGAACCCGTCCATCACCCGCGATGTTTCCGGCGAAGGCGTGCAGCAAGCCCTTTTGAAAATTCTTGAAGGCACCATCGCCAACGTGCCTCCCCAAGGCGGCCGCAAGCACCCTCACCAGGAGTTCACTCCGGTCGATACGACCAACATTCTCTTCATCTGCGGTGGGGCCTTCGTCGGCCTGGAGAAGATCATCGGGCGCCGCGTGGGCAAGAAGTCTCTCGGCTTCAAAGTGGGCGAAGAAAGCGAAAAGGAAGAAACCGCCACCAACCGCAAGCGCAGCTTTGAACTATTAAGCGACGTTCAGCCTGAAGATCTCATCAAATTTGGGTTGATCCCTGAATTTGTCGGTCGTTTGCCCGTGGTGGGCGTTCTGGAAGACCTGGACGAGTTCGCCCTGATCGAGATCCTTACCCGTCCCAAGAACGCTATAGTCAAACAGTATCAGCGCCTGTTTGAATTCGAGAATGTGCGCCTGAAGTTCAATGACGAGGCGCTGCGGGCGATTGCCCGTCAGGCCATGGCCCGCAAAGTGGGTGCTCGCGGCCTGCGCATGATTCTGGAAGAACTGATGCTCGACTTGATGTACCATTTGCCCAGCCAGAAGAAGGTGAAGGAATTCGAGGTCACGCGGGAGATGGTCGAGAAGAAAGCCGTTTCGCTGGCCATGATGGAGAAGGCCGGCTAGCAACCTGTAGAGACGCAGCTTGCTGCGTCTGCCTCTGTGCCCTCCCTGCGAGACCCGGCAAGCGTCTCTCAGAGAGAAGAAAGAAAATTTAGTCGGGAGTAATAGTGACCACCTCCAAGGAAAAATTCGAGACCAAGAAACTTCCCATGATGCCCATCCGGGACGTGGTCATCTTCCCCTACATGATGACTCCGTTCGTGGTTGGCCGGGAATCCAGCGTGCGCGCCCTGGAAGAGGCGCTGGCCGCCGACAAGAAGATTTTCCTGGCCACCCAGCACGATGCCAGTGTGGACGAACCCAAGCCCAACGAGATCTACCAGGTGGGCACCATCGTCAACATCGTGCAGAGCCTCAAGCTCCCCGACGGCAACATTAAGGTTCTGGTTGAGGGCATCGAGCGCGGTAAGGTCCTGCAGGTCACTGAGACCGAAGGCTTCATGCAGGCTTCGGTGCGGGTGGCACGCTACACCACCGAAACCAACCCCCAGATCGAAACTGGCATGCAGCGGGTCACTTCGCTTTTTGAGCAGTATGTCAAGCTCTGCCAGTCGCTCAACTACGAGACCATGATCGCTGCGGTGCGCATGGAAGATCCGGCCAAGCTCACCGACACCATCGCTGCCAATCTGCAGCTTTCCATCGAAGAAAAACAGGAACTGCTTGAAATCTTTGATCCAGCCGAGCGCCTCAGCCGCATCGGCGACGTGCTCGACATCGAAATCGAGAAGTTGAACATGGACCGCACCATCCAGTCGCGGGTCAAGCGCCAGATGGAGCGCGCACAAAAAGAGTATTACCTCAACGAGAAGATCAAGGCTATCCAGAAGGAACTGGGACGCGGCGAAAAGAGCGAATTCGACGAACTCAAGAAGAAAATCGATGCCGCCGGCATGTCCAAGGATGTCCGCGACAAGGCCATGCAGGAGCTCAAGAAGCTCGAAGCCATGCCGCCCATGTCGGCCGAGTCCACCGTCTCCCGCAATTACCTGGACTGGCTGCTGGCCGTG
>JAIQET010000096.1 GCA_020073645.1 Terriglobia bacterium
GCCCACTTTGAGGGCACGCTGTACGCTATGCACGCGGTCAAACTCGTCGGCCACCTCGCCCAGCTTCTCGGAATGTACGATTTTGAAGAGTTCGTCCCACTGGGCGCGCAAGCGGCCTTTCTCCACCCCGTCGGCTTGGGCGATGGCCTGGCTCAGGGTTACAAGCCGCGCATCTTTACGGGCCCTGGCGTCGACTTCGCCGGCGAAGACAACCGCCGCCGCCGGAGCGCCCCCTATGACTGAGGCGTAGGTTCCTTCCAGGGCCACTACTTTGAGGCCTTCGTTCAGCGCCCGCGAGAAAACCACGTACGCGCCGCCGTGATAGCGGGAGATCACGCAAAACACCATCGGGCCGTTGAAGTTGACCACGGCCCGCCCGATCTCGGCGCCGTACTCCAACTGCAGCTTGCGCATGGACTCCGGAGACCCGTCGAAGCCCGAGAGATTAGCCAGGACCACGACCGGCCGGTTGTTGCTGGCGGCATTGATGGCGCGAGCCACTTTCTTCGAGGAAAGCGGAAACAGCGTCCCGGCACACCATTGCTCCGGCCCGTCGGCGGGGACAAATCCTAACCGGGGGACCGGCCGGGACTCGATGCCGATGAGGCACACGGAATAGCCGCCCAGATGAGCGTCCCAGACCACGGCGGTTTCAGCCGCCCGCATCCCAGGCCAGCGCTCCAGTGGCGGATGGTCCTGGTCCACGACGGCCATCATCACTCGGCGAATATCGAAGGATTTCTTTCGCCCGGGGTTGGTCTCGTTGGAGAAGATGTCACCGGCCCGCGTGAAGCCTTCCTCGCCGTTCTTACTGTGAGGATAAGCTTGCACGTCGCGGTCGATGGGATCGGTGGTCGCCGCCCGCCGCGGGTATCGCTCGCCCGCCGCAATGTAGGTGTGCTCATAATAGCGCATGAGAATGTGGCAGGCTTCATCGATGTCTCGGGCCCAATACTGCGCCTGCCCGTTGAGTCCCATGATGCGATCGTAACCGCCGATGCCTTGATTGTCCTCCGCCGAGACGCCGCCCGAATAGTCGAGCGCGCGCTTGCCGGTGAGCACCATCGCGGCTTTGGGCGTCATGACCAGAATGCCGCGGGTGTGCATGAGCATGGTGGCTTCGGCGTTCCAGTAGGGCTGTGCCCCGACGTTGATCCCGTTAATCAACAGATTCACTTCGCCGCCCGCTTGCGTGAACTCCACCAGGCGGCGCAGGACGCGGGCAATCCAGTCCATGTTCTCTACCCCGCTGTCCATCGAGATCTTCGCCCCGGCCGAGATGGGGAACCATTCCAGCGGTACGCCCATTTCTTCAGCCAGATTCACAGCGGCGCTGATGCGCCGGCATTCGGGTTCGGCAAGGGCGCCCAGGTCCCTGCCCGGATCTCCCAGCAGCAGGACGCGTGTCATGCCTTCGGGATACCTGGCGGTGAAGTTACGGATGACGCCTGCGATGATGTTGCACTTGTTTTGGCCATAGGGCCGATCGACGGGAATAAGCCGGTCCCCGGGGCCAAGATCGTGCTCCACAAAATCGCCGGGAGGAAATTCTGCCCGTGTGTCCTCGGGAGCGGGGGTGAGCATTTTGATGATTTCGTAAGGGTAGATGAGTCCGCGCTGGCGCATGCGGACCACTTTCTGCTCGTATTCGCTCAATGGTCGAATCGGTTGCAGTTTGGTAGCGGGGCGGAAGGTGATAAGCAAACCGCTGCCGCCCGGGCTGGAGATGCGCACCACCATATCGCGCAACTCGCCGGTATCCGGATTAGGAATGCGGGCGCGCACCACCACCTGTTCCAACCCCAGGCCTTCGGTTGCTGGGACGAGCTTGTGCACGATGGCATTCAGTTCATCCGGCTTGAGATTAAGCGGTGGCCAGACGTAAAGCAGGATCCGATTCCAATAGAGACGCTCGTGGGGCTTCCGCCGCGACTGAAAGAGCCGGATGGCGGCCAGCGCTTCCGCGAACACGCGCTCCAGATGTGGCAGTTGCACAACACGACCGGTCTCATCGCGCACCGGGGTGAGATCGCGCACTTCGGCACAAACGAACAGGCGCTCGTCTTTCGGATTGTCGCGAGCGACGCCACGGATGAGGTAGACATCTTCGACCGAGGGCAGGCGCTCAACGTTGAAATTGTTGAGCCGCCAGAGATGGAGACGCTTGCCCATCATGGGGTGCAGTCCGCGATAGAGTTTCTCCTCTTCATAGGTGTCATTCGAGGGACGATAAGTGAAATGCTGCATGCCACCCATGCCCTGGCCGCGGCCCGGGCCGCCGACCGCGACCACGATGCGCCGGATGGGACGAGGGAAGCCCGCCTGGTGCAGCATGGAGCGAACTTCCTGCTGTGTAGTCTCCGGATCGTTCAGCGGGCCGGAATGCCAAGCGTAAAAATCGATGACGATATCATGGTCGGCGGGTACTTCCGCGATCAGAGGAAACAGCTCCCGCGCGATGTCGGGGAGCCGGGCATAGTCGGAGTGGGTGGTGAAGACGTGGATGCGCTTGCCCTCGTGATCGTACTCGGCGGACGCATAGCAATGCCCGTCCAGCGCCTGGGAGCGAAAATCCATGAGCATTCGAATCCGGTAATACCGCCAGGTGAGCACCTCCAGCATCAGTTGGCGCAACGCGGGGGCTGCGCCAGCGAACCGACCGGCGAACACGCTCACCAGGGGCTGTGGACATTCGACCAGCGCGCGTACTCTCTCGCGGCGGTCCGCAGCCTCGGGATTGGCGGCAAGATAGGCAAGATTCTCTTCCACTTGCGCATAGACCTGTTTGCGCGCGCATTCAAACAGAGGCTGATCGAAATAGCGATAACGCACCTCCGCTGCCAGGTCACTGACCGCGGGAAAAAGCTCGCGGGTAATAGAGATCATGCGGTCGAGGAGCGTGCGGAAGGGTTCGCCGGCGTGGGGCGCGAGGGTCTCGACGCGTTGCAGACGCCGTTCGAGCAGGACCAGAATCGGCGCTACCTGCTGTTCCACGCGCTGATGCGATTTGTAGATCCAGAGCAGACTCTCTTCCAGTTCGGGGGAGCGATCCAGCGTGGTGACACCGTAATGGGCCAGTGCGCGCCGAAGGGCATCCACAAAGGCTGGTGGGAGTTCATCGCCCCGCGTCTCAAGCATGCGCAGGTAGGAAAACAGGTAGGCCTCGGCGCTGGGAGCTTCTCCACTGGCGGGATCGTCCATCGCCGGTTGGCGCCGGAACAATGAACAGATATCCACAAAAATGCTGAGGATTTCTTCCTCGGCCTGCCTTATTTCGGCGCTGTCCGCAGGGCAATTCCGGCTCCAGTCGGCGAGCAGGCGAGCGGTCTGCGCCGGGTCCACATCAAACCCCAGCAGCAACTGGCGAAGTTCTTGCAGGTTCTGGCGGCAACGAGAAGGCAGTGCCTCCTTATTTCCGCCCGGCACGAGCGATGCGCCAAAGACCACTCGATCCGACGCTGCTACCGTTTCGTCATCGGCGGCGGGATCGATCTGCAGGAGCGGGGCGCCGGTGTCCACCTGCACGTTGGGGATGGTCATCACGCAGCGGACTCTTCCAGAGAAGGGCGCGACGACCTCCATCTCCATTTTCATGGCTTCCAACACTGCCAAGCGGCTGCCGACGGAAACCTCGTCGCCGGGTTTTACCGCGATGGAAACCACGACCGCCGGAGCGGGCGCGTGCACGACTCCGCCGTCGTCGCGATCCACCCGATGCGCGACGGCGTCCACCTCGATCGCGTAACTCAGCCCCTGAACCACGGAGACGACATGGAAGCGCCGCCCAAAGCAGGTGAGCCAATACTCATACTGAGCGAGGCGGTTGATCTGGACATCGACGCGAGACGCATCCAACTCCACGCGGTACTGGCGGGGACCAATGCGATGGACCCGTGGCAAGTAGGCATTTCCGCGATGGCGTAGCGCCACAGTCCGACCCACACCACTCCGGACCTGGGGCCGCCCGCGCACGGCCGACGCGTAGAATTGCGTCTGCTCAATAGCCAGCTCGGCTTCGTAGGCTTCGATCGCCGCAGCTACCAGAGCCACATCGGCGTAACGCCGGGAGAGGTGCTCGCCGCTGGCCGCCAGGCGGTCCAGCCATCCGATATCGACCACACCACGCTGTACCTCGGGACGGCTCAGCAATTCCAGGAGAAACGCCTTGTTGCTGGCGCCGCCCTTGATGACCACGACGCTCTCGCGCAGCACCCGCTGCAACCGGGAAAGCGCTTCCTTGCGGTTGCGACCGTAGGCGATGATCTTGGAGATCATGGAGTCGAAATCCGGGGGAACCGAATCGCCTTTGACCACACCGGTGTCAATCCGCACTCCCGGCCCGGTCAGAACCCGGAAGCGCTCAATGGTGCCCGGGGCGGGAGCGAAGCCGTTGTCCGGATCTTCCGCATTCAGACGTACTTCGATGGCATGGCCAGTGGTGCGGGGCGGTTCTCCTTCCAGGCGGCCGCCGCGCGCGATGTGAATCTGAAGCTTGACCAAATCGAGCCCGGTCGTGCATTCCGTCACCGGGTGTTCGACTTGCAGCCGGGTGTTCATCTCCATGAACGAGAAGCGCTGAGTTTCCGGCTGGTACAGGAATTCCACGGTACCGGCGTTGTGATAGCCGGCCGCCTGGCTCAAGCGCACGGCGGCCTCGCGCAGCGCCTGATCTTGTTCGGGGGAGAGCGCCGGAGAGGGTGCTTCTTCGAGGACTTTCTGGTGGCGGCGCTGGATGGTGCAGTCGCGCACCCCCGCGGCCCAGGTTGTCCCGTAATGATCGGCAATGATCTGGACCTCGACGTGGCACGCGCCCTGCAGCAACTGCTCCATGAAAACGGTCGGGTTGCCGAAGGCCTTGAAGGCCTCGCTGCGGGCGCTCTCGAACGCTTGCGGGAGCTGGTCCGCCGAATGGACCCGGCGAATCCCATGACCACCGCCGCCCGCCGTGGCCTTGATCAGCAGCGGATAGCCCAGATGTTCGGCATGGCGACAGGCGTCGGTAATTGTTTCCACCGGTCCGCCGCTCCACGGCGCGACCGGTATCTGCGCCTGCTCGGCCAGGAGCTTGGAGGCGATCTTGTCGCCCAGCCGCCGCATCACGTCACCATCCGGGCCGATGAACACGAGGCCAAGTTCGTGGCAGAGGTCGGCGAATTCGGCGTGCTCGGCGACGAAACCCCATCCCACCCAAACCGCATCCGCTCGCGCCTCCGCCAACGCCCGTTCGAGCCGGCCATAATCGACGTAACTGCTCTTGGGGTGCTGGGTGCTCGGGTCGATGATCTGAGCGGCACCCAGGGACACCGCCTCGTCCGCCTCGCGGACGAACATGGCATGGCGGTCGGGGTCGGTGAAGAGCGCGATGGTGCGCAACGACGTGCCTTGCTCCTGGTTGAACTCGCGGACCGCGTGGATAAAACGCATGGCGGCTTCGCCGCGATTGACAATCGCCACACGCTGAAATTCGTGCTGCATAAGCCCTCCGATCGGGGGATCGGCACAAGAATCAAGGTACATTCGTCATGCCGCGACGGCTTGCAGTGACATGATGGCCTGCAGTGCTTTCAAGGGTTCGGCGTCGACACCGCCGGGCAACGCGACCGTTTGGTAGCCGCGCAGATGTAAGTAACGATTTCCCTTGGTGTCGACAACTTCCGCATCGAAATTTCCTCGATCCGGATGAGGAGTGATTAGCGCGTAGAGCCGGCCGTCGGCCAGTTCTGGTGCGCGCAATAATGAGACTCGATCAATGTGCTGTGGCAGCCCCATGCGGCCCTGCACACCCATCTCCCAGAGCCCGGCAGTTTGGAAGCAAAGCTCGATCAGGCGCGGCGCCATAAGCGTTGGCTGCTCGGGCGGGTGGTGATTGACGGGCAAGCTCTTGTTCATCAAGCCCACAATCCGGTTTCCGTCCCACCACGCCCGCTCCACCACCTGGTACGCGGGTCCGTGGAAGTACAGGCGATAGATGTCGGCAGCCTCGATGACGGATCCGTCCGGCTTGCCGAGCGGGGCCGCGGTTGCCGCTGCGGACGTCTGTTTCGTCAGGCGCACGCGGGCGGTGAAGTGCGTAGTGACTTGCGGTTCGGCCTGATTGGGGAGCGAGCGGCGGCCGATCAAACGGCAATCTCCTACCACGGCATCGCCCTGCGGATGAATGACCGCCTCGACTGTGAGCGTGCGGGGTTCGTTGCGGTAGAACTTGAACGGAGCCAGGAAATTTACTTCTTCAACCGCCTCGACGTGCCAGTCGGGAAGCAGGCATGCGGCGGCCTCCGCAAAGGCTTCGACGCCCATGACGCCGGGCAACACCGATGTGCCGTCGATTTGATGGTCGTGCAGGAACGGTTGAATCGCCGGGTCGAGCGTGGTTTCGATTGTGAGGCCGCTGTGCACGCCCATGGCCGCGATTTTGCCGATCATCGGCCCGTGCGCGCTTGAGCGCCTGTCACCGAGAGCCGCGATGGCGTTAGTATCCAGCCCACCAGTGGCGTCCCATTCATTCAGCAGAACGCCGAGGCGCTGGCCGATGACGATTTCACCGCGCGTGGCTCCCGCGGTCAGCTCGCGGCGGATCAATGGAATGCCTGCTTCCGGTGGCAGCATGTCGATGCCTGCCACTTCCATCATCTTGGGAATGGAGCCGCGCGTTGCCATGCCGATACCGCCCCAAGCGGTCCAGTCGATGACAATGCCGCGCGTAGCCGGACGGGTGGTGCGGAAGCTGGACGTGATCTTGCACAGCAGGTCGTTGGCCGAGCTGTAATCCGTCTGTCCCCCATTGCCAAAGCGGCCGGCGATCGAACTGAACGCCACCGTCGCGCCGAGAGGCGTGTCGCCGACGGCACGCAGCAGGTTGAACCAGCCGTCGCTCTTGACGTCGAAGACCAGATCGAACTCACGCGGGTCTTTGTCCGGCAGGAAGTGGCTGCGCTCCATGCCGGCGGCGTGCAGCAGTACGTCAATGTGCCCGCTGCGCTCGCGCACCTGGTCGATCACTTTGGATACACCGTCCGCGTCGGTGAGGTTGACGCTGAAGTAGTGCGCCGTGCCGCCGGCCGCGCGCACCGCATCGATTGCGGTCACGGCCGCCAGCGCCCGCTCCAATGCCGCCAGTTCTTTTTCAACCAGCGCCGGCGTGGCGCGCTCGCCGCGCGCCTGGATGCGCATGAACAGATCGCGCTTGAGGCCCTCTTTGTCGCTCACAAAGCGCTTGAGGTCGGGATTATTCGGATCGGGCTCCGGCACCAGATCAAGCAGGTAGAAGGTGCCGCCGGAAGCGGCCGCCAAGTCGGCGGTGATCGCCGAGACGATGCTTCCCGCCGCGCCGGTGATCACGAAGACGGTGTCCTTGCCCAGTACGAGGCCAGGCTGGCCGTCGGCTGCGGGCTGTTCCTGTAGCCCAATGGTCCAGCGCTGCCCTCCCTTGTAGCCGATCTCGACCGCGCCGGTATCACGCAAGGTTTCCCCGATGAGGATGTCGGCGAGTTCTGACGCCTTGCGCTCAGGTTCAAAATCGACGGCTTTGACGAGGGCGTCCATGCGCTCCCGCTTGTAGGTTTTGGTGAAGCCCACTACCGCGCCGCCGAGCGGAGCGACCGCTCCAGCCTGGTCGTAGCCGTGCTGTCCGCCGAGTTGCGTTGCGGAGACCAGGAACGTTCCCGGCTGCGCGATCTGCTCGTACAGAGTGCGCATGGTGGTGTAAAGCGATTTGACGCGCACCCGCAAGGCTTCGTGCCAGGTCGTCAGGTCCATCTGGCTCAACGGGCCCTCGTGGTCCAGCGCGGACAGCCAATACACGCCGTGGACCGGACCCGCGGCCAGCCAGCTCTTGAGGCGATTGGTCAGCGCGTCTGCATCGGGCGCGCCTTCGATGCGGAGAACTTCTACGCCCAGCTTCTGCAGTCGTTGGGCGAGTGCCTCGCCCACGCCACCTTTGTCCGGCATGATCACAACGCGGCGGCCGGGACCGAGCGTGATACCAGTCGGCTTGCACATGTTGAGTGGCGGGCGCAAGGTGGGCGTCGGCGCACGGCGCGGAATGCGGTTGGCGGCATCGAAACTGGCGAGGACCGGATGCGAAGTGGCAACCTGCGTTGTGGGCGCAGGTGCGGGCGCTGGTTCAGACTTGGTCTGGATAGCCGCAGAGGTTGGAGCGGTGGCCGCCGCGCCCGGCTGCCTGTCATGCGCGAACTTGATCACATGGGCCAGGGTAGGGAAGTCACGCAGCTTGAGATCTGCGTCGCGCGGAATGTCGAACGTCGCTCGCACCGAGGCGAACATCTCCGCCTGCTTGACGGTGTCGATACCGAGGTCGGCTTCCAGATCGAGATCCAGGTCCAGCATGTCTTTGGGATAGCCCGTCTTCTCGGCCACGATCTCCAGGACCTTCTCCTTAATAATGTCGTCGGTAATGGCTTGGGTTACGGCGGGCACCGATGCGGTTGCGGATGCTGGCGCAGGTGCGGCAGCAGGAACTGGCGCAGGCGCGGGTATTTGGCTGCTCTTCGGCGGGGCCGGAGCCGTGCCGGCCAAATCAGGCCGCTTCTCATATACGAACCGGATGACGTGGGCCAGGGTTGGGTAATCGCGCAGCTTGCGGTTCTCGTCGCGCGGGATGTTGTAGATCTCGCGGATGGCTGCGAACATCTCCGCCTGCTTGACGGTATCAACGCCAAGATCAGCTTCCAGGTCGAGGTCCAGGTCGAGCATGTCTTTCGGATAGCCGGTCTTCTCCACGACCAAGGCCAGGATACGCTCCTTGACAGTGTCGCCGGCAGACATCGCTGCGGGTGCTGCCGTCGTGACCTTGATTTCTTCCTTCTCCTTAATACTGCAGTCGGCGGTCACTTGTGCCGCGACGGGGACAGGTGCGGATACCGCGGCGGTCGTGACTGTGGCCGGAGGCACAGCTAAGTCAGGCCGCTTCTCGTAGACGAAGCGGATGACGTGCGCCAAGGTGGGGTAGTCGCGCAGCTTGCGGTTCTCATCGCGTGGGATGTTGTAGATCTCGCGAATGGCGGCAAACATCTCCGCCTGTTTGACGGTGTCGATGCCGAGATCCGCTTCCAGGTCGAGATCGAGATCCAGCATGTCGCTCGGATAGCCGGTCTTATCCACCACCAGGGTGAGGATGCGTTCCTTGACGCTGTCGCCGGTTTTCGCAGACATCACTGCGGGCGGCGGGGTGGTGACCTTGATTTCCTGCTTCACCTTTACTACCGGAGCGGTTGGCGCCTTAGTGCCAAGGTCCGGTCGGCGCTCGTGCACAAAGCGGATCACGTGCGCCAGGGTGGGGAAGTCGCGCAACTTGATGGTGTCGTCACGCACGATGCCATAGGTTTCCCGGACCGCGGCAAACACCTCCGCCTGCTTGACCGTATCCACACCTAAATCTGCTTCGAGATCCAGATCGAGATCGAGCATGTCGACCGGATAACCGGTTTTCTCGGCGACCAGAGCCAGTATCCGTTCTTTCACCGGATCGCCGGCCGTAGCGGGCTTTGGTGGCGCGGCGGGTGCGGGCGCCACGACCGCAACCTTCACGCTCGATGGAGCGGCCGCAAGTGGCGCCAGTGGTGCGGGTTTTGTCTCCAAAACGGCCGCGGGCGCGGGAGCTGCTTGGGCAACGGGCGCAGGCGCTGCCGCGCTCACCTCGACCACCGGCATGTGTGCCGGCGTTGAGACCTGTATGGGTGCCCGGCGGGACTCCTGGGCAACTTCGCTGACCCGCGCCGCCACCCCGTTATCTTTCACCCGCAGGGTGCGGTGAACCACTTCCAGGTTCGCGGCTGGGTGGCCAGCCATCCGAGTTAGCCAGGCGTCCCAGGCCGTCGTATCGGCAATGCGATAGGCGTAGCCCAGGGCATTGGGGCTGCGGCGGACCCCATCCTTCGTCTTCACCCAATGCAGCAGCGTCATGCTGATCTGGGATCCGAACCCAGCGCCCAGGTGCAAAGCGTACTCGACGGGATAGACGCCGCCTTTCGACAGGTTCAACTGTCCCAGTTCGGGGTCGACTTCCTTAAAGTTTGCCACTGGCGGCACGCA
>JAIQET010000026.1 GCA_020073645.1 Terriglobia bacterium
GACCCGGCCCAGCAGAAGATGATGACCGTGATGATGCCCCTGATGATGGGCTTCATCTTCTTCAACCTGGCCGCCGGCCTGAACCTGTATTACGCCGAAAGCAACTTGATTTCGATCGTGCAGCAAGCCATCATGAACCGCACCAAGCTAGGCCTGGAGGTGATGTACGTCACGGAAGACACGGTGAGATCCTCCCCGGATCACCTGAGGACCCTTTTTACCGCGGCGATTGAGGCCGGCGCCAAGAGGCTCTGCTTGTGCGACACTTGCGGAGCCGCTGTTCCCGATGGAGTCTGGAACCTGGTTTCGTGGGTCAAGTCGCTGATCACAGAGCTTGGAGTGGATGTGGGCATCGACTGGCATGGGCACCGCGACCGGGGCCTGGACATGGGTAACACGCTGGCCGCTATTGAAGCGGGAGCAACCCGGGTCCACGGGACGGCTCTGGGGATCGGCGAACGGGTCGGGAATACTCCTGTCGAGCAGTTGTTGGTCAACCTGAAACTGTTGGGCATTCGCAACGACGATCTCAGCCGATTGCCCGACTACGTGGAATTGGTGGCGCAAGCTACCGGAGTGCCCATGCCGGTGAACACCCCCATCGTGGGCCGCGACGCCTTTCGCACCGCCACCGGCGTGCATGCCGCCGCCGTCATCAAGGCGCAAAAGAAAGGAGACCGTTGGCTGGCAGATCGTGTGTACTCGGGAGTGCCTGCCAGCTGGCTCGGACGCGCCCAGGAGATTGAAGTCGGAGCGATGTCGGGAACTTCCAACGTGCTCTACTACCTCACGGCGCGCCGGCTACCCAAGACTCCGGAAGTGGTGCAGGCGGTGATGCAGGCCGCCAAGAATTCCAGCCAGATCCTGACAGAAGAAGAGATCCGCGAAATTGTGCGCAGCGTGGTGAGAGCGAATGTGTCGGTCGAAGCGACGCCAGAGAGAAAGTAGCAGGTGGTCAGGCTTCCAGTAGAAGTCAGGGCTGGCGGAGAGGGAGGGATTCGAACCCCCGATACCCTTTCGGGTATGCCGGTTTTCAAGACCGGTGCCATCAACCACTCGGCCACCTCTCCGGCTATTACAGTTCTACTACAGTCTGCAGGGTTACTTCATCCTTGAAACCCGTACCAGCTGCGGCCGTGATCTCTTCATGCCCGCTTTAGCGCGGCTTCAAATCCTCGTAGTGGCTAAAGTTGGAAAGCGCTACCTGGTCGTTGCCGGGAAGGTAGAAGCCGAACTTACCCAGGCTTAGGTTGACTCCGGGCTGGCTCCAGGTGTCCAGAGTCACCCAGGCGTCTTTCTCCCGCACCTGGTGGACGATCTCATTGGGCGAGACCCGTATCTGGATCGTGCAGAAGGTTTTCTTGTCCCACTTGTGGGGGATCTTGGCGGCGTCTGTTTTTTGACCGTTGCGTACCACGCTGTGGTAAAAGTAGTTCTCATCCATCTGCAGCAGACCGTAGTTGTTGGTGTCAACGTAGTTAAAGACCCACTGCAAGCGGCGGCCTTTGAGAAGCATCGCGGTGAAGTTGAAGGTCCCGGAAGTGGGAGAACTGCTGTACAACACGAAGCCTCCGCCGCGATGGACAAACCAGTTCTTTTCCGACTTCCACCCGGCCGGGTCATCCCACTTCGACATCCCGCTGGGACCCAGGGACAAGTCAACGCTCTTGGATTCGCCGGCCACGACCTCCACCGTGGAAGTACGAGCCATACCGTCGGCGGTCTTCGCTGAGAGCGTGTACGAACCGGGCGGCAGACTCAACGCGTTGCCGCTGGTCACCCGGACCGGGAGTTGTCCACCTTTGGTGAGTGTTACCGTGGCATCCGGAGGCGTGAACGTGATGCGCACCTCGCCGACGGCCACTTCCAGCCCTGCCTCGGCGCCCACCACGGGAACCGTCGCGCCGGCGACGAAGTGCTTTTGCAGCCGCTTGGACTTAAAGCGATCTTTGCGCAGCTCGACCACATGGTCGCCCGGACTTACGTTGGCAAAGCTGAGCGTCCCATCGGGATTCACCGTTCCTACAGACGTCTGGTCGATCAGGACTTCTGTTCCCGGAACTCCGTTTTGAATGGAGAGCGAAGCGAAATGCGGAATCGGCTGCAAGCTGAAGGCCAGTTTGCTCTGCTCGCCTTTGCGAATCCTGACCTTCTGCTCGGGCGCGTCCTGGAAACCGTTCTTGGAGACTCGGACTACATAGTCCTTGGGCTCGAGATTCGGAATGCGCAGCTGACCTCCCTGCGTCACCTGCTTCTGCAATTGACCGTTGAGGAAAACCCTCACCTTGTCCTCGCCGGTTGCGACCACGAGCGTGCCGATGTTCCCTCCGGACTCCAGAAACGCCGCGAGCGTGGGCGCGGGTCCCGCATCAACATCTATCTTGTATTGGTCATTTCCCTGGGTCAGGGTCAGTTGGTGAGTGCCGGGGGAAACTTGCGAAAGTTCCAGCCCATCCGGAGTCGCGTCGGCGGCAGGCTGGCTGTCCAGGCTGACCTTAGCTGCTGGATCGCTGCAATAGATGTGCAGCCGGCCACCCAGGTTGCCGACGACCACAGCCAGCATCCCGTTCGCCACGATCGGCCCCTTGACCAGTGGCAGAGCTCCCGCCTGGCTGGTGAAGCTGAACGATGCCCCTCCCTGCGGTCCATCAAACTTCAGGGTGTGGTCACCGGCGCTGATTTTGCCCAGCGTCCACTGTGCCCCCTCGAGGTCGACAGGAGGCTGGTCGTCGAACAATATTTTTCCCGTACCCGTGTCCGAAGACAGCCTCACTGCCGGGGGCGCAGGTTGGAGCGTCAGGTCGAGAGAGTTGGGAGAGCCGGGTTTGACTTCGAGCGAGACAGTGGCAGGCTGGTAGCCGTCCAACTGGGCTTCGACCTGGTAGGTCCCCTGCGGCAAGTCCACTTGAAGATCGGAGACACCGCGCGCCTCGTTGTTAATGCGAATGGCAGCCCCGGAAGGCGAGGTATGGATGCGCACGCTGACCTGCGCCGCGGGTGGCGGTACGCTGGTCTGGCGACCGTGCCGGAAAGCCAGCCAGGACACCACCAACAGCAACACTACGACCGCTCCCGCCCCCGCCAGCAACTTCGAACCGGGCAAGAACGACACGCGAGGAGCGGCGGTGGGGGCAGAAGGTTTCACTGCGGACGGGGGCGCCGGTTGCTTGGGCGGCGCGCTCGGCGGCGCGAGCGAAGGAACTGCCGCGGGAGCGGATGTCGAGGGCTTGGCTTTCTCCTCTGCCGGCGGTTCGACACCAATCGTAGGCGTGGAGTAGAAAGACACGGTTGCACCGTCGGTTCCGGCAGAAGGCAGCTTCCCGCTGGGAACCTTCTCGTCCTTCGCTTTCTCCGTGCTGACCTTCGCGCTCGGCCGGCTGGTCGGAGGCAGGTTCAACCTTTGTAGAAGACCATCCGCCACGGAAACAACTTCCTGATCGTCGGAATACTTCTCCGCCAAAGCCTGGGCACGCTCACCAAAGCTCTGCTTCACCGCGGGATCGGTGGCGTTCGCCGCTTCACCCTCCAGGCTCCGCAGATCCTCCAGATCACGGCGGCGCATCTGGCGCCGCTGCGACTGGAGCTCCTTTTGGACCGTGTCCTGAATCTGCAGCAACCTGGGCTCCCGTGGGTAGGCCGACAATCCTTCTTCGATGCGAGACAACGCGCCCGCCAGATCAGCCGAGGCTTGCAGCTTGCGCGCCTGAGAAAGGCAGTCGTTGACCACCTGCTCCCGCTTCTGATCGAGGATCAGGCTGCGGATGGTCTTGCCCATGGGGTGGCTGGGGTTCAGATCCAGCGATTGTTGGGCCAGCCTCTCGGCTTCCTGCCAGTTGCTGTCAACCACACGCTTGGCCTGTTCGATCAGGGCGTTGGAGAGCACGGCCCGGGTCAGCGTATTGTTCTCATCCAGCTCATAGGCCTGGCGCAAGAGCTTGGATCCGTCGACAAACCGGCCCTGGGCGCACAGCTCCTGGCCTTCGGTCATGAGCCGGTGAGCCTCAGCCTTACGTTGCACTCCTTCGTTCGCCAGCTTCTCGAGCTCCACAAGTTCGGCGTCATTGGGAAATTCCAGCTTTCCCTTCTCCAGCAGATCCAGGGCGCGAGCGTAATCGCTGGAATGCAGGCAGGCATCCACTTGCTCCACCAGGCTGGTTTTGGCCTCAATACGCGCCTGCTGCTCGCGGCGTTTCTGCAGCCGCTCGATCTCGAACTTCAAACCCGGATATTGGCTGTAGATGGTGCGCAGGATCTCCCAGTCGTTGAGCGCGTCTCCAAACGCTCCCTGCTCCTCGTGCAGGTGAGCTCGAGCCACGATCGAGTTCACCAGGTCCCGTTTGTCCTGCACCAGGCGCAACGCGCGTTCAAAGTGGGTTTCCCCGGGATGTTGAGTGAGGGCCTCCTGCAGGATGTTCACCCGCTTGTCCAAGTCCGGCTCGCCCTCCACCTGCCGGTCCACTGATGCGATGAAGGCCGACAACTCCTGCCGTTGCTGCTCCTCGACGTCGTACTTGAGGGCTTGGAAGAGGGCGTTGTTCGGGTACTTGCTGAGATAGGTTTCACACAGCGACAGAGCCTTGCTGAAGTTGCGGTCCGCGAGATGCTTCCGCGCCTCAGCATAGGCGGCGTTCATGGCGTCATGTTCGGAGCGCACCTGATTGTAGAAACTCTGGTAAGTGCCCGCGGAGTCCGTAACGGAAGAATCCGGGGCGCGCCGGTCCAGCTCCAAAACCACACCCAGCTTCATGAGCGCGCTGCTGACGTCGCCCTTCTGCCATGCTTCCATCGCAGCGCGGTGCAACTGGGTTTTTTCCTGACGCAGCTTGTTGTACTCCTGCTCCTCGCGATCGACCTCGGCGATCAACTGTAGCGCCCGGGTCTCATTGGGCCGGAGCTGGAGGACGTTCTGCAGCGCTTCGCGGGCGTGCGGGTAGGCGTGATTGTCCATGTGCTGGCGCGCCAGCCGGTACCAGTTGTCAATCTGCCGCCCGCTGCGCCGGTTTTCGATCTTGCTCTTGAGGGCCAGCGCGGCGGCGTTGTCGGACTCCATCTGCAGGACTTCCTGGAGCTTTTGCAGCGCCAGCGGGTCTTCTTCTTCCTCGAAGCGCGCCTTCGCACCGTCCATCAGTTGAGCGATGGTCTTGCGCCGCACCGCGCCGTCCAGTTGGTGTCGCAGGGAAGCAATTCCGGTATCGAGGTGACCCTCTGCCTCCAACTCTCCCAGAATTTCGCCGGCGAACTGGTAGTCCCCCTCCTGCAGTGCCTTGGTGGCCCGTTCCACACGCGGCCGGGTGCGGGAGGGATCGAAAAACTCGATGGCTTCTCCTCGCATCGCCTTGTTAAGCGTGTCACCGAACTCGCGTGCGCTGGAGAAACGATGCCAGGATTGCTTGGCCATGCCCTTGTGCACCACCCGGCTGATCGCCTGGCTCACCGCCGGGTTGAGCTCGGAGGCAGGGGGCGGAATCTGGTGCAAAATGGCATCCACGATCTCATCGGCCCGCGCACGCTGGAACGGCTGCCGCCCGGTCAGTGCTTCGTAACAGACGACGCTGAGCGAGAAAATGTCGGAGAGAGCAGACAGGGGCTTCATCTCAATCTGCTCGGGAGACATGTATATCAGCGTCCCCTTCTGCCCGCGGGTCGTACGGGTATCCGCCATGTGGGCGACGCCGAAATCAATGATCTTGACCGAGTCGTCTTCCATCACGAAGATGTTGCTCGGCTTCAGGTCGCGGTGCACCAGCCCGCGTTCATGGGCCGCCTGCAAGCCGCGGCAAGTCTGGGAGATGATTTCGACGGTGCGCTCCACCGTCAAACGGTGACTGGATTTGCGGATAAATTCGTCCAGGGTGGTTCCCGGCAGCAACGGCATGACGAAGTACGGTTTCTGCTTGCCCTCTTCTTCAAACTCTCCGATGTCGAAGATTTCCACGATGTTGGGGTGGCTCATGGAGGCCAGTACATCGCACTCTTTGTAGAACAGCTGAAGGGATGCGGGATCGGGAATGTCGAGCAGGGTCTTGACCGCCACCTCGCGGCGGACGACGGTATCGTAGGCGCGGTACACCAGGCCCATTCCGCCTTGGCCCAAAACCTGTCGTACTTCGTAGCGCCCGGCCAACTTCCGGGGTGCTGCGGGAACGTCCATGGCCCCCCCTCGGAACACCTAGCATATTAGCGGGTTTGGCGGACAAACGGGGAATTCCGGTCGCTTGGCCGCCGGGTTAACGCTCCGGCGTAATCGTGGCTACAACCTCTCGCTCGCGGGGGCCGTCCAGCTCGATCAGGACGACGCGTTGCCAGGTGCCGAGCAACAGTTTGCCTTTCTCGAACGGGAGCGCGACGGAGGTCCCGATCAGCGCCGAAAGGATGTGGTCCGGAACATGCCCCGGATTGTGCGGGTGCCGGTAGCGCAGCTTGGGGACCATCGCCTCGAAGGCGTCCAGCATGTCCAGATCGGTTCCGGGGTCGAGGTCAGCGGTGGTCAGGGCAGCGGTGGTATGCAGGATGAACAGGCTGCAGATCCCCGCCCCAGTTGGATTCCCGTTTCCGAGGAGCCGCTCCACCTCGTCGGTGATGTCCACGACTTCTCGTTTCCTGCGTGTTTTGATGGTCAGGCGCTGCATGATACCCCCGAACATTCTAGAACTCGGCTGCAAATCGAGTAGCGCCGACGTCTCGCAGCCCCATCCATGAACACGGTAAATGACGCGACGCCCAAAGAGCGGTTATCATAAGTCGCAGACGGCTGGCCGAAGCAAGGACAAGGATGATTAACGGCAAACGCATCGCAGTTGTGCTGCCCGCCTACAACGCAGAGAAAACTTTGGAGGCGACGGTCCGCGAACTACCCGATCTGGTGGATATCCGCATCCTGGTGGACGATCACAGCTCCGACCGCACCATTGAAATTGCCGGGCAGCTGGGACTCCAGTTCTTTGTTCACGACCAGAACTACGGCTACGGACGCAACCAGCAGACCTGCTATCGGGAAGCGCTGGCGGCCGGCGCCGACGTGGTCATCATGGTGCACCCTGACTACCAGTACACGCCGCTGCTGGTCACGGCCATGGCCAGCATGGTGGCCTACGGCGTCTACGACGTGGTGCTGGGCTCGCGCATCATCGGAGGCCAGGCCCTGCGCGGCGGCATGCCGCTTTACAAATACATCGCCAACCGCTTCCTGACCGCGCTCGAGAATCTATTTCTCGGGCTCAAGCTCTCCGAATATCACACCGGATACCGCGCCTTCAGCGGCGACGTGCTCATGAGCCTGCCGCTGCTGGAAAATTCCGATGACTTCGTCTTCGACAACCAGATGCTGGCGCAGTGCGCCCACTTCGGCTTCCGCATCGGAGAAGTCTCCTGCCCGACCAAGTATTTCGAGGAAGCATCGTCCATCAACTTCCGGCGCAGCGTGAAGTATGGATTGGGTGTGGTCGCGACCTCGCTGCAGTTCGCGTTGCAGAGGACAGGTCTGGCCCGTTTCCGCATCTTCAGCGAAAAAGGCCGCCGCCTGGAACCGGGGTACGCCACCTACTACGTGCGCGGTGCTGCTGGTGGACCGCAAGCCTGAGGCTTCTTTAGCCGCTGAGACCGCGACTCAACTTAGTTCAGCCGGCATACCAGTACGGCCTCGTTCCGGTACGGACACTCCAGGCCGGCAACCCCGGGCGCCTGCAAGACCACCCAACTGACTCCGTACGTTGCCTGCAACCGCTGAAAGTCCTTCAATTGGAATTTCCTCCAGCCCCTCTGCGCCTCGATCTGTTGCAGCCAGGTTTCAGCCAGCGGAGGGAACATGGTTACCGCGCCGCTATCTTTGACCTCGTCGGCCAGCATGCTGCGTTGGGAGATGGCGCGGAAGCCATTCTCGTCCTCCCCGGGAATATCCATGTGTGTGGGATCCAGCGCAAAAATGGCGCTGCTGGGAGTGTTCTCGCGAATCCACACAAATGCCTGGGCCCACCGATTTCTCGGCGACGCTCCGGGCCATTCAATGTGGGCACTGGCTGGGAAAAGCGCCCGCTGCGCGACGAACATGCCAGCGCACAGGGGCACGAATAGCGCCAGCCACCGCCAGACGCGGTTCTTCAGTACGTGTTCTCCCACAAGCCCACCGCCGAACAGGATCAGCAGAATGTAGAGCAGGTACAGACTGCGCATAGGCTGCAACCTGGCCAGGCTCTCAAAACGTGCCGGGATCGAGAGCACCAGGCCGGCGGCTGTGTAGAGGATCTGATAAATGACCAGGGCGCGGCACAGAAGTTCCAGATTGCGCCATCGCCGGTAACGAGCTACCCGGCTGAACCACCATAGGATGGCGATGGGCGCTACCGCGCCCACCCATTCGTACCACGCCCAGCGTGTGAGGTAGAAGTAGGAATGGGACAACGCCACCTGGTGATAGGCCGGACCAGGCGGTTCGAAGGTGATTCCGAAGGGTAGCAGTGCGGCAAGAGCCGCGAAGCTGGGGCCGAATTTCTCGAGCAACACCAGCAGGACGCAATACGATAGAGCAAAAACTGCCATCAGGGGATGTAATGCCGCGGCAAACACCAGGAACAGCACAGCCTGCACGTACTTCTTGTCCAGCACTTTGACAATGGCGAAAATGGCGGCGAATGCGGTCAGGTTGCGCGGGTTCAGGTACTGGTCCAGGATGTAAAGCCCGGTTCCCGCTACCGGCAGGGTGAGAAGCGCCGCAATCAGGGCGACTCCGGCCCAGCGCGCCTTGACATCGGTGAAGCACCGGCCGGTTAGCTCCCAACAGGCGAGCAGAAGCAGAAAGATGGATAGCACTTGCCAGACGAACAGCACCAACTGCAATGGCAGATGAGTGACCCGGACGGAGGCGGCAATCAGGTTGGGAAAAAGCGTCAGGTGTGCGTGCGACTGGAACAACTCGGCGCCAAAAGGAAACAGCTGCGGATGCAGGATCTTCAAAATCCCCGGGACGTAGATCTCGGCATCTTCGGCGAATGGGTGGTACCCGTGGATGAACAAGGCTCCCGAAGTGAGTAGCAGGAGAAGGATGATTTCCTTGCTTTTCAAACCATGACTCCGTGGAACCGCAGGCGGATCTACGAAAATGTGGGGCGAGCCGGCGCCCTGGGATTTGTCCAAAGGTCGCGCAGATGCCCTGGGAGAAAGTGACTCCATCCGGTGGGCGGTTCTGGGTGGCTCGGAAGCTCTAAATGTAACAATCTCATGCTCCGGAGGGCAAATTTCCCCCGGTGGCGCAGATGCGGGCTGCTCAGACTCGTGATTGCACCTCCCGAGGCCGGCGCGTAGCATCTAAGCTAAAGCGTGACGACCACTACCACTACCGGACCGGCGCGGCCGCCCAAACTCGTCTTCGGTGAGATCATCAGCTTCGCATATGACACCTTCATGTCCAACAAAGTGCGTTTCGCCCTGACTGCCCTGGGCATGGTGATTGGGACGGCTTCTCTGATCCTGGTGGTCACCATCGGCATGACCGGCAAGCAGTACGTGCTGAACCTGATTCAGGCCATCGGCGCCAACCTGATTTACGCCGAGTATCAGGGTGGGGCGCGCATCACCAACGTCACGCCCGATCCACTGACCATAGACGACGTGCAGGCGGCGTTGCGCGATGTGCCCGGCATTGTCGCGGCTTCTCCGGTAGTCCAGCTGGAAGAACGTGTCCCTGTGGGAAACGGCAAGGAGCGCGACGTCCAAATCCTGGGCGCCTATCCCGAGTACCGCATCGTGCGCAACCTGGCGGTGGTCTCGGGAAGATTCTTTGATGCGCAGGACGAGCAGGCCCACAACAAAGTTGGGGTCATCACCGAGAAGATGGCGCAAGAGCTCTATGGCTCCCCCGAAGACGCCGTGGGCAATGTCATGAAACTCAGCGGCCTCCCGTTCACCATCATCGGGACGTTCAAGGAGCGGGTAGACACCTTCGGCCAGTCGGAAGTCACCAATAACACCATGGTGATCCCCTACACCGTGGCTCGCTATTTCACCGACACGCCCACGGTGAAGCAGATTTATTTTTCCATGGCGGATTCTTCCATGGTAGTGGCAGCCACGGACCGGATTAAGAAGGTCATCCAGTCCCGCCACCGCCCCGAGTCGGTTTACAACGTGACCAACCTGACCCAGTTGGTGGCGGTCGCGGAGAAGGCGGCGAATGCGCTCACCATCGTACTGTTGCTGGTTGCCCTGGTGGTCCTGCTGGTGAGCGGCATCGGCATCATGAACATCATGCTGGCGACGGTGAGCGCCCGCATCCGCGAGATCGGGATTCGCAAGGCCATTGGCGCCACCAACCGCGAAATCCGTTTCCAGTTCCTCTCCGAAGCCATTCTGATTTCGCTGATTGGTGGCCTGGCGGGGATCGTCATCGGCCTGGCGATACCCTTCTCCGTGCGGTTCCTGACCGAGTACCGTATCCCCATCTCGGGACTCTCCGCAGTGGTGGCGATTCTGGTTTCCTCCCTGGTAGGGATCGTGTTCGGAACGGTTCCGGCCGCCCGTGCCGCGAAGCTCGATCCGGTGGAATGCCTGCGTTACGAGTGATCGGCTGCAACCAGTGCGGCAGCCGGCGCTTTTTCATCCTGCGATGAGGCTCTACGCCGGGTCACCGCATATACCGCAAGCGCGACCATCATGGGGTCGATGGGCCGGCGATAGTAAACCTCCGGACTGGTGATGTAGTAGATGATGGGGAAAGAGAAGAGCACGAGAGCATAAAGCATCGCCACGCCGGCGTCTTTTTGAAATGCTCGCCAGAGGCCAACCGCCGCCAGAACCGTAAAGCTGGCGCAGAACAAAATGTTGGGCGGATCGAGCGGTTCCTCGGCCAGGTAGTCGCGAGCGAAGCTCCAATAGCCAGTCCACAAGAACACGGCCCGGCGGAACGACGTCCACACATACCACCCCGGGTCCGCGGCAATCGCTTCCACTGCCTGCTGCTTTTTCCTGGCCATGTAGGCCAACTCACCCATCTGCACAAATTCTCTCCACTCCGCGTCGTTATGCCAGGGACCGAGTTCATACGTCGCCCAATCCGAAGTGGTGCCCTTGGTGCCCAAGCGCAGCACGAGTCCCATATTGTCTCGGAAAGGAACGAACTGGTGGAAAGTGCGGTAGTTCCGGATGAACCAGGGCGAGACCACGGCCATGAACGCCAGCGCCGCCACTGCGCTGGGGATGAACCAGCGCTGCCCGCGCCGGTAGAGGCGATAGCAAATCCACCCTCCCACGAACGGCAGCACGGCCAGCATCGCTGGGCTGGTCAGCGCGGTCCCACCCCAAAGCAGGCCGAAGCCAACCCAGGCCCAAAGACGCGCTGGCTGCTCGAGCTTCAGCGCCATCAGGAACAGCACGCTAAGCAGGAGAGTAGCCAGCCAGGTTTCCCAGATGCGCTCCACCGGAAAGTAAATGCCGTAGGGGAAAAATGCCCAGGTCCAGCCGGCCCACTTGGCCACGCGGTCGCCAAAACATCTTCGGGCGAAGAAGAAGATAGGCAGGCAGTTCAGCGCCGAAATCAGACTCTGCAGAGAGAGCAGAACGAAGGCGGAAGTCGTGCTGTAGATTCCGAACAGCCTGAAAACGCCCGCTACGAAGTAGGGATAAACCGGCGTCATCCACGCGGTCGGCCCCGTATCGGCAAACAGGGGGCTGCTAAAACCCTGGCCGAGTGCAATCGACCGCGCGATTCTCCCGGTCTCGTAGCCGAACCTCCAGTGGTCGCGTTCCGGATCCAGTTGCTCTGGGTATAAGAAACCCATCACTGCCAGCCGGATCACCAGCGCGGCCAGCACCATGAGGATGTAGGGTTTCAGTTTGAGAGTGCCTCGGAGCATCATTCTCGGAGCAACGTTTGCCAGTCAGGCGCTAGAGCTAAGCCGCTAGCCTCTTGGCTGCTAGCGATCTTCATTCGGCGCTGGGCAGGAGTGACCGACTCAGGATAACCGATTTTAGGCGAAAGGATATGAGTTCGCGAAGCCTGCCGGGTAGAGTAGCTCCAAACCACAAACAGCCGTCATGGCCGACCTAGTTGGAGGCGGGCAGCTAGCAGCTAGCGGCGGCAGCCAGGAGTTGCCCCCAAAGGAATAAGCCGGGCTGGTTGGCCCGGCTTATCTTTCTTGTCACCTTAGGGGAAACAACTTGGTTCTGAAGCCCCCTTAGATCTTGTCCTCCACCTGGGTTTTCAACGGCGGCGCCAGGGTGGCAGCTTGCGCCGTTTGTCACCGCTACATCACTAACGCTAAGGCCTCCAGCTCCTGTTCCAGGACTGGCAAAGCGCAACCGGCCATCTCCACCCGGCTGGCAGCATCCATTGCCGCCTGCGGAGACACCCCGTAGCCTCGCCCCATCAGAAATACCTGCAAGAGCTCGGCGGCCTCGCGGGAATCGATCAACCCACCTTGGAGCAGATCGTTCCGCAGCGCCGTCAATTCGGTACTGGAAAATCGCTCTTTCATGGCCGTCATCACCTCCGACCCTCACTGCTCTTGAGGGGTTAGACTCACTGGGTGCCTTCTTAGTTGCATGCAATTTGCATGCCGTACCCAGGGCTATCCCTATATACGTTCGGCAGAACCAATTGGTTTCTTTAAACCCCTTAGGTACGCGAGCTTGCAGGCAGCCCCCCAAGCGTAACCGGGGGCTGGGGTACGACGGAGGGTCTCAAAAGAGTGACACGTTGTGTCGTTGTGGGACGTAAACCGCTGTGAAACCCCGGCGGGGGCGTGAAAAGGCCCAACTTAGGACGGATCGGTGACCGCCTCATCAATCAACAGAATGGGGATGTTGTCTCGCACTGGATAGACCCGATGGCATTCTCCACACTTCAGACTTTCGCCGTTCTCCTTGAGCACCAGCGGCTTCTTGCAGACGGGGCAGACCAGGATGTCGAGCAGGTCCTTGGGAATCATGGCAAACAAATTGTACGCCTTTCGAGGAGTTCGGGAGTCAATTTGCCAATTTTCGACTACGAATTTCCGGTTGCGGATTGCAGACCGTTCTTTGAATTGGCAGATTAGCAATTGAAGATTCGAATCATGACCGGGATGTCCAGTTTTTCTTGCTCAGAGTCACAGCGCTGCCGCCCAGTTTACGATAATATTTCCAGCTCGAACCATCCCATCGAGAAGTGAGGGCTTCATGGCTGCCAGAATTCTGGACGGCAACAAGATCGCCGCTGATATCCGAGCGGAAATGGCTTCTGAGGTAAAGGCGCTGACGGCTGCGGGGATGCGACCCGGTCTGGCTGTCATTCTGGTGGGCAACAACCCGGCTTCGGAAATTTATGTGCGCGGCAAGGTCAAGAGCTGCGAGGAACTCGGCATCTACAGCGAGAAGCACACGCCTGCGGACAGTGTTTCCACGGAGGAGTTGCTTGATCTGGTAAACGACCTGAACCAGCGCGATGAGATTGATGGCATCCTGGTGCAGCTTCCTTTGCCGTCGCAGGTGGACTCTAAGAAGGTCCTGATGGCTGTGGACCCGGCCAAGGACGTGGATGGCTTCCATCCGGTGAATGTGGGGTTTCTGTCCACGCAGCGGCCGGGGCTGGTGCCGTGCACCCCGGCAGGAATCATTGAAATTTTGAAGCGCAGCAACATTCCGATTGCCGGCCAGGAAGCCGTGGTGGTGGGACGCAGCGATATTGTTGGCAAGCCGACGGCGATGCTGCTGATCAACAGCAACGCTACCGTCACGGTTTGTCACTCCAAGACGCGGGATTTGCCCGGCGTGTGCCGGCGGGCGGACATCCTGGTAGCGGCGATCGGGCGCGCGGGGATGGTCACGCGTGATTTCGTCCGGCCGGGCGCGACCGTGATTGACGTGGGCATGAACAAGGTCAGCGACCGCGCCGAGTTCGACAAGTTTTTCAAAGGCAACGAGAAGCGGGAGCAGGTGTTCGCCTCCAAGGGCTCGACCCTGATTGGCGACGTGCACCCGGAGGTGACGGAGATTGCCGGGGCGATCACGCCCGTTCCCGGCGGCGTGGGGCCGCTGACCATCGCCATGCTGATGGTGAACACGGTCCGCGCCGCCAAACTGCGGAGAGGGAGCCGCGTGCCCGAACTCGCCAAAGCCTGAACCTCTTTCACCACGGAGACACGGAGGCACGGAGAAGAAAATCAGAAATTGTGTTCTCCGTGTCTCCGTGTCTCTGTGGTGAAATGGTTTTATGCGTTCGATTGGAAATCTGGGGTCATCGAGGCCCCCTTGTTGAAGGTCGGCCTGACTGGCGGGATTGCTTCCGGCAAGTCCGTGGTAGGCGAGATGTTTGTGGCCCTCGGCGCCCATCTGATTGAAGCCGACGGCATCGCCCACGGATTGCTCCAGCCGGGCGAGGGGGTTTACGACGAAGTCGTCCGCCATTTTGGCGCTGGAATCCTGAACGCCGACGGTACGGTCAGCCGTCCCAAGCTGGCGGAAGCCGCGTTCGGATCGCCCGACCGGAACACTCCCTCCCGCGTGGAAGAATTGAACCAGATCGTTCATCCCGCCGTAGTACAGAGGCAGGAGGAGTGGATGGAGGAGGTGGGCCGTCGCGACCCACATGCCATCGCCATGGTGGAAGCGGCGCTGATCGTTGAAGCCGGCGTTGCCCGGCGCTTCGATCGGTTGGTGGTCGTGACCTGCCGCCCCGAGCAGCGCATCCAACGCTGGGCGCTCCGCATGAAGGTGGATGAAGAGGCCGCGCGCCACGAAGTCACTCGGCGCCTCGCGGCCCAACTCCCGGACGAAGAGAAGATCAAAGGCGCGGATTTCGTGATCGAAAATTCCGGTTCGCTGGACGAAACCGGGAAGCAGGTGCGTGCGGTCTACGAGGACTTGAAGAGGGAAGCGGAGAAAAACCTTTAACCGCCCTTCGGCTTCGCTCAGGGCAGGTTCCGGTCGCGAAGAACTGCCGCAAAGGACGCAGAGAAAACTTTCCGATTAAAATCAGTGTAGATCCCTGGAAATCCGTGGCCAAGGTTTTGACCTATGAAACTCCTACGACCCATGCTTTTTGCCGTCGCTCTTGCCGGCGCGTTCTTCTACTTCACTACCTATCGCTCGGGCCGCCTGGGACTGGCCAGTTGGCCTAGCCGTCCCGATAAGGTGGAGATCACCGAGGCGGCGGGCGGGGGACCGCTCGATCAGGAAGAGCAGAACAACATCGCGGTCTATCACAAGAACATCCAGTCGGTGGTGAACATCACCTCGCGCGCCATGGCCTTTGATTTCTTTTACGGCCTGGTGCCGCAGGAAGGCCAGGGGTCGGGTTTCATCATCGATAAAGACGGCCACATTCTGACCAACTACCACGTGATCGCCGACGCCCGGCAGATCGAAGTCACCCTGCACAACCGCAAGAAATATCGCGCCACCATCGTCGGCACCGACCGGGAGCATGATCTCGCGGTCGTTCAAATCAAGGCGCCCGACCTTACCCCCATGGTGCTTGGGGACTCGCGCGATCTGCAGGTGGGACAGAAGGTGTACGCCATCGGCAATCCGTTTGGACTCAGTGGGACGCTGACCAGCGGCATTGTCAGTTCGATTCGCCCGGTGAAGGAGCCCGACGGCATGGTCATTGATGAGGCCATCCAGACCGATGCCGCCATCAACCCCGGCAACTCCGGTGGGCCGCTGCTCAACTGGCATGGCGAAGTGATCGGCATCAACACCATGATTCTCTCCAGTGTGGGGCAGAGCGCGGGCATCGGCTTTGCCATTCCCATCAACACGGCGAAAGCGGTGCTGAACGATCTGGTCACGCTGGGCCGGGTACGGCGTCCGGCGATGGGAGTGCGGACCATCCCCATTGATCCCGAACTGGCCGACCAGATGGGGCTGCCGGCCGATTATGGATTACTGATTGTGCAGGTGCTGCCGGGCGGAGCCGCTGACCGGGCCGGCCTGCGCGGAGGCAGCGAGCGCGCGTATCTGGGCAACATCCCAATCATGCTGGGCGGCGACCTGATCGTCGGCATCGACGGCGAAAGAATCGAGACCCAGCAAGACCTGGCGCAGATGATGAACAATCACCGCGCCGGCGACACCGTGCGCCTCACTATCTACCGCGGCAAGAAAAAGATGGACGTGAACGTGACGTTGGGCGAGGCGCGGGAGCAGGTGTGAGGCCAGAATTGTTGATTGATGATTTTTGATTGAAGCCCCCGCGACATTCGAAGAATCAACAATCAACATTTTTCCATGGACGTCGACTCCCTCCGCCGCTACTGTCTTGCCTTCCCCCATGCGACCGAGAACCTGCAGTGGGGCGACGACCTCTGCTTCAAGGTGGGTAGCAAGATTTTCGCCATACTGGGCTTGGACTCGGCTCCTCAGCGGCTTTGCTTCAAATGCACTCCCGACAAGTTTGCTGAACTGGTGGAGCAGGAGGGGATCATTCCCGCGCCCTACGTCGGCCGCTACAAATGGGTCTTGCTGGAGCGGCTGGACGTCTTGCGCGATACCGAGTTGGAAGACCTGATCCGCCAGTCGTATGAGATGGTGGCGGCGAAGAGCAAAGCCTCAACTCGCCCCAAGCGCCGCGCCGTCAAGCCGAAGAAGAAAAGGCGGCGGTAATCCCGCGCGATCTTCACAGCGGGTTGTGGCCGCGAATCTCCGGCGGCGCTCCCAGGTCCATGAATCGCGAATCGCGCGCCTCATCGTGTACGGAGCTCAAGGCCATCGTGACCTCCCGCAGATAGTACAAGGTTGCCGCCAGCAGGCAGATCATGGCGACCACAAATACCACCACCGCTGCCATCGCCGCCCCTTGCCAGTAAAGGCCGAAGCCCAAGAGCAGGCAGGAACTGATGGTCCCGGCAAGCGCAACCAGCGCCAGCAGGAAGCAGCGGCGAATCAGCTCCGCACGCCGCTCAATGGCGCTGATCTGCGCCGTGTAGGCATCGGCTTCCTGCACGCGTTCATTCCTGGCAGCGTCGTGTTTGGCGTGCACGTATTGCCGCAACCGGCTGACGATGCCCATCAAGCGCACGTTGATGGAAAGGACCAGCAAGGCGATGGCAGAAACAAAGAGGGCGGGAGCCAGAAAGGCCTGAAACAGGCGGGTGATGTCATTCATGACAGAGCCTCCAGCAGCGAGCCGGCGGAGTGAACGTGCATCGGCTCAAACTGGACCAGACTCCGCCAACTTTGACACTGTAGATTCTATCGCCGTGAAGGTCATACAGGTTGTGCGCGATGCGCCCTTGTCGCCGGTCAACCAGCACGAAGGTATGGCCGGCGGCCGCTGAGTTGACTCCCGCTCACCCCCTACGCTAGCCTCAGAAGTCTGCCCAAGGCTTGCGGCCCGAGCCGGACTGCGGAACGCCGAGCGGGGCTCGGTCGGGACGAGACAAGCCCCGTCCTACACATTCCTTGAAGCTCATGCGACATCATCGTAAGTTGCTGATCGTGCTGCTGATAGCAGCCCTAGCGCCGGCGGCTGGCTGGGCCGCGCCCGTGCACCCGGCGCATGCACAGCATGCCATGGTGGCCAGTGTCCACGAACTGGCTTCCCGCGCCGGAGTGGAGATGATGCAGGCGGGCGGCAATGCCGTGGACGCGGCCGTGGCGACGGGCTTCGCTTTGGCGGTGGTCCATCCCCAGGCCGGCAATTTGGGTGGCGGCGGCTTCATGCTCATCCGCATGGCCGACAGCACCGCCCATTTCATCGATTACCGCGAGAAAGCTCCGTCAGCTGCCACCCCCAACATGTACCTCGACGCCCAGCGCAATGTGATGGAAGACGCCAGCGTCGTGGGATACAAGGCGATCGGAGTGCCAGGCTCGGTCGCGGGACTGGCCCACGCCGAGAAGAAGTATGGCAAGCTTTCCCTCGCCCAAGTAATGGCGCCGGCGGTCAAGCTGGCGCGGGACGGTTTTCCCCTGGCTTGGGAGGATGTCGAAGATCTTCAGCAGGACAAACACCTGGCCGAATTCCCTGAGTCGCGGCGCATTTTCCTGCGCGACGGCAATTACTACAAAGCAGGGGAGATTTTCCGCCAGCCGGAACTGGCGCGGACGCTGGAACGCATCGCCGCCAATCCTGACGAGTTCTATCACGGGGCGATGGCACGAGAATTAGCAACTGCCATTCAGAAGGGTGGAGGCCTGGTCACTGCCAAAGATCTTGCGGATTACGAAGTGAAGGAACGCGCCCCAGTGCGGGGCATGTATCGCGGCTACGAGATCATCAGCGCGCCGCCGCCCTCTTCCGGCGGGATAGCGCTGATCGAGATTCTCAATATTCTGGAAGGCTACGATCTGGCCAAATACGGGAACCGGTCAGCCGCGGCAATCCACCTGACCGTGGAAGCCTTCCGGCGCGCATTTTACGACCGGGCGGAATTCCTGGGCGATCCTGATTTCTCGCGGATTCCGGTGGCCCAGCTCATTGACGAGAAGTACGGCGCCGCGTGGCGGGAGTCCATCGACCCCACCCACGCCAGCCTCAGCCAGGACCTGCGCCGGCCCGAGATTTTCAGCCAACTGGAGCGCTATGCGGCGGCTCATCCTCAGCCCGCGGCGGTGCGCGAACCGGGCCACACTACGCAGTACTCGGTAGTGGATGCGGCTGGAAATGCGGTGTCCGTCACGACCACCTTGAACGACGACTTTGGCTCGCGGGTCACGGCGGAAGGTCTTGGGTTCCTGCTCAACGATGAGATGGACGACTTCGCCGCCAAGCCGGGAGTCCCCAATCTGTACGGTTTGATCCAGGGGCCGGCGAACGCGATCGGCGCGGGCAAGCGGCCGCTTTCGGCGATGACACCCACGATCGTCCTGAAAGACGGTAAGCTCTTTCTGGTGCTGGGGTCGCCGGGCGGCCCGCGGATCATCACCACAGTGGCCAACATCCTTATGGGCGTGGTGGACTATGGCATGGACATTCAGGAGGCGGTGAACGCCCCGCGCTTTCATCACCAGTGGCTGCCGGACGTGGTGCGGGTGGAGCAATGGTTCTCCCCGGATACCGTGCAGGCACTGGAGAAGATGGGCCACAAGGTCGAGTATGGCATTGTGGATTCGGGAGACTGGAGTCCTCGCTGGAGTGACGGGGAGTGCATCGCGGTGGATCTAAAGACTGGAGAGCGCCTGGGCGCGAGCGACGGACGTAATAATGGGCGTGCGGTCGGGTATTAGCAACCACCCTGCATGGCGTCATCCTGAAGGGCGTAAGCCCGAGGGACCCGGCGTGCAGCGGTCATGCCGCTTGGTCGGTTTCACGGCGCCGCACGCGATGATGTCATCGAAGATTGAGGTAGCGGAGGCCACGGGAAAGTAACGATGCTGAAGGCAATGTCAACCTACGTGTACGCGAAGGAGCGGCTGCACCCCGGACTGCTGGACGGCTTGGTACGGGGCGGCGCGCAGGCCATTGAAATTTTTGCCGCGCGGCAGCACCTGGACTATGCCAACCGCAAGCAGCACGTGCGCGAGATTGCGGACTGGTTCCGCACCAGCGGAGTGCCGTTGCATTCCGTCCATTCCCCGTTGTATGGCGACTACGAGTGGGGACGCACCGGCGCGCCCCCCGTAAACGTCGCTTCCACCGACCGGGCCCAGCGCATCGAGGCTATGGATGAGATCAAGCGCGCCCTGGAAATCGCCGAGCAGATTCCATTCCGCTTCCTGGTACAGCATGTCGGCGTCGGCGGAGAGTCGTTCGACGAGCGTAAATTCGAGTTTGCCATGACTTCCATCGAGCACCTGCGGGCATTCGCCAAGCCCCTGGGTGTGCGCATCCTGGTGGAGAACATCCCCAATGAGCTATCTACGCCCGACCGCTTGGTGGAGTTCATTCGCACCTCGCACTTCAACGATATGGGCGTGTGCTTCGACGTCGGGCATGCCCACATCATGAGCGATGTGCCGCAGGCGTTCGAGATCCTGAAGGATCACATTCACTCCGTCCACGTTCATGACAACAACAAGGACCGCGACTCGCATTTGTGGCCGGGCAAAGGCTCGATCGACTGGAAGCAAGCCATGGAACTGCTGCGCTCCGCGCCGCACACCCCACCCTTGCTGCTGGAGATCGAAGGGGACGAGAAGGCCAACGTCCCGGATGGAATGAGCGAGACTTTCAGGAAGCTGGAAGCGGCGTAAAGAATTGGCAATTTCCAATTGCCGATTGCCGATTGAAAAACAAATTGGCAGTTGGCAATTGACAATTGGAAATCTATGCAAGCACCCATAGCCACCATCGCCGAGATCGGCAAACACGAGGGCCAGACGGTCACGGTCCGCGGCTGGCTGTACAACCTGCGCGAGAGCGGCAAACTTCTGTTTCCCATCTTCCGCGACGGCACCGGCCTCATTCAAGGTGTCATTGCCAAGAATGCTGTTCCTGCCGAAGTGTTTGACGCAGTGAAGGGCCTCACCCAGGAATCCAGCGTGATCGTCGAAGGCAAGGTCCGCGCCGACAAGCGCGCTCCCGGGGGCTACGAGCTTGACGTGAATAACGTACAGGTTGTGCAGCGCGTATCTGAGTCCGACCCGTATCCCATTACCCCCAAGGAGCACGGGGTTGACTTCCTCATGGAGCGGCGCCACCTCTGGCTGCGTTCGCCGCGCCAGGCAGCGATTCTGCGAGTGCGGGCGGAGATTATCAAAGCGGCGCGCGATTTCTTCGATGAGCGCGGTTTTACGCTCACCGATCCGCCCATCCTCACACCAGCCGCGTGTGAGGGCACCACCACGTTGTTTCCCGTGGATTATTTCGAAGAGCAGGCGTACCTCACCCAGTCCGGGCAGCTTTACATCGAAGCCACAGCTATGGCGCTGGGCAAGGTCTACTCTTTCGGGCCCACGTTCCGTGCAGAGAAATCCAAGACCCGTCGCCACCTTACCGAATTCTGGATGGTCGAACCCGAAGTGGCCTACGCCGGACTCGATGACGTGATGGAACTCGCCGAAGGGCTGATCTGCTTCCTGGTGAAGCGCTGCTTAGAGCGTCGGCTCAGCGATTTGCAAACCATCGGGCGCGATCTGGCGAAGCTACAGAAGATCGAGGCACCATTCCCGCGAATCACCTATGACGAAGCAGTAAAGATGCTGCAAGACGCGCACGCCAAGGGCGCGCTGGAAAGCAATTTCGAATGGGGCGGCGACCTGGGCTCGCCCGACGAAACTTACATCTCATCGCAATTCGACAAGCCGGTCATGGTGCACCGCTACCCGGCCAAGGTGAAGGCGTTCTACATGGAGCCCGATCCGCAGCGTCCCGACCTGGCGCTGTGCGTGGACGTGCTCGCGCCCGAGGGCTACGGCGAGATCATTGGTGGTTCTCAGCGCATGGCTTCGTACGATCTGCTGGTGCAGCGGATCCACCAGCATGGCCTGCCGGAAGAGGCGTTCAAGTGGTATCTCGACCTGCGCAAGTATGGCAGCGTGCCGCACGGCGGCTTTGGCATGGGAATCGAGCGGGCGGTCGCCTGGATCTGCGGACTGGAGCACGTCCGCGAAACCATCCCGTTCCCCAGGATGCTGCACCGGCTATATCCGTAGAATTGTCGATTGTCAATTTCCAATCGAGGATTTTCAATTGGCAATTGGCAATTGGAAATTGAAAATGTTCGGCATGAATAGCTTATGACACCCACAGCCGCATCGTTCTCCAACATCGTCCGTAAGAAGATCCGCGTCATTGGTGTGCCTCTGGATCTGGGACAATCCCGGCGCGGCGTGGATATGGGTCCTTCGGCGGTGCGGGTGGCCGGTCTGGAAGCCCGACTGGAGGCGCTGGGGCACGTGGTGGAGGACGGCGGCAACGTGCCGGTCGCCATCCCGGAGCAGAAAAAAGAAGGCCTGGCGCACGCTAAGTACTTGAGGGAAATCACTGCCACTTGCACCAAGCATGCGGAACTGGTTTTGAAGACGCTGGAATCCGGGAAGGTGCCGCTCGCACTGGGCGGAGACCACTCGGTGGCAGTGGGAACCGTCGCCGGAGTCGCCGAATTCTACCGCCGCCAAAAGCAGAAGGTCGGGTTGATCTGGATTGATGCCCATAGCGACATCAACACTCCAGACAGTTCCCCCAGCGGCAACGTGCATGGCATGCCGCTGGCCGCCATCATGGGCCTCTGGCCGTCGGAACTGGCCAACATATTTGGCTTTTCCCCCAAGGTCAGCCCCGAGAATTGCGTGCTGGTCGGCATCCGCGACGTAGACGCCATCGAGAAAGAGAACATTCGCAAGGCCGGAGTCGAAGTCTTCACTATGCGCGACATCGACGAGCGCGGTATGCGCGCGGTCATGGAAGAAACCGTCCGCATGGCAACGCGCGGTACTGCCGGTTACCATGTCTCGCTCGACATGGACTGGGTGGATCCGGAGGATGCGCCCGGCGTGGGCACGCCTGTTCCCGGCGGCGCCACCTATCGCGAAGCCCACCTGGCCATGGAGATCATGGCCGACGACGGGCATCTGCTGAGCTTCGAAATCGTGGAAGTGAATCCGGTCATTGACGAGCACAACCGTACCGCGGAACTGGCGGTGGAACTGGCGCTGTCGGCGTTCGGAAAAAAGATCCTCTAGGCCTGTCCGCAGCGTTGATCAGCGGCAAGGGGCAATCACTGGTTCTGTCGGGCACACAACGGTCAATTCCGGGTTAGAATGTCACAGATTCCTTGTCGTGCAATGCCAAACGGGAGAGCAGACTGCATGAGATACCTCAATGTTGCGTGCCTGACGGCGACCCTGGTCGCGTGCCTGATGACTTTCGCTTTCGCCCAGGGACGTGGGCAAAGAGGCGGCTCCGGAGGCGGTGGCAGCGGTCCTGACCGCCAGCTCTGGCAAGCGGCGTTTGACGGCGATCTCGAAGGCGTCAAGGCTGCGGTTGCGCAAGGGGGGAGCGTCAACGCCAAAGGCAGGCAAGGATTTTCTGCGCTGCTGGCCGCATCCCGCAATGGGCATTTTGAGATCGTGAAGTATCTGGTCGAGAATGGCGCGGAGGTGGACGAGCGCCAGAATGCCCGCGAAAAGACGCCGCTGCTGGCGGCGGCGTTCGATGGCCACTACGACATCGCCAAGTATCTGGTGGAACATGGCGCCAACATCAATGTTCAGGCTGTGAACGGCTGGACGCCTCTTCACGATGCCGCTTACATCGGCAATTTTGAGATCGTGAAGTTCCTCGTGGACCATGGCGCCGATCTTTCCCTCCGCAACGAGCGCCACGAGACTTCTCGCGAGACGGCAGAACGCGGCCAGCATGACGCGGTTCGCCGCGGCCAGACGCATGCCTCTCCCGAAGAATTCAAGCAAGTGATCGAGTACATACGGTCCCACGAGAAGTAAGAGTGACGAGCGGCTCCAGTGCCGCCGAGGGCGAACCAAGCCTGGGATTGACGGAAAACTTGCTCCCGTCCAGACTGAAGAGTCATGAAGAAGCTCCGTGTCGGCATCCTGTTCGGCGGGCGCAGCGGGGAGCACGAAGTGTCGCTACTCTCGGCTGCCTCGGTCTTTGACGCCATCGATAAGAACAAGTACGAAGTGGTTCCTATCGGCATCACCAAAGAGGGCCACTGGGTGACCGCCGGCCACGCCGAGCGGCTGTTGAAGGGCATGCCGCCGGAACATGAGGAGCGCCACCTGCGCGCCGGCGATCCCGACGCCACCCCCGGCGCTGCCGTACTGGCCCAAGGCGAGGCGGTGATCGTTCCGCCCGAGCCCACCCTGCGGCCCGGCAGCCTGACTCCATTCCAGACTGATGCCGGGACCGCCGCGCTCACGCGGCGCACCACCGACCGCGCCATCAACGTGGACATCATCTTCCCGGTGCTGCACGGCACCTTCGGCGAAGATGGAACTATCCAGGGCCTGCTCGAGCTGGCGAATCTTCCTTATGTCGGCGCGGGCGTGCTGGGCTCGGCCGCGGGCATGGACAAAGACATCATGAAGGCGCTGTTCCGCAACGCCGGGCTGCCGATGGTGAAACACGTGACCATCCTGCGCGGCGAATGGGATGCCGATCCGAAAAAGACCGAGAAGATGGTCGAGAAGGCATTGAAGTATCCCGTGTTCGTGAAACCCGCGAACCTGGGATCGTCGGTGGGAATTTCCAAGGCCCACAACCACAAGGAGCTAGGCCCGGCAATCTACGAAGCCGCGAAGTTCGACCGCAAGATTGTGATCGAGCAGGGTGTGGGCGGCAAAAAGCAGAAGGCGCGCGAAATCGAATGCTCGGTGCTGGGCAACGACAAGCCCGAGGCTTCGCTGCCGGGAGAGGTGGTTCCCGGCAAAGAGTTCTACGACTACGCCGCCAAGTATCTCGAAGAAGGCTCCACCCTGAACATCCCGGCAAAATTGACCAAGGCCGAAACCAGGAAAGTGCAGCAACTGGCCGTCGCGGCGTTCCGAGCCGTGGACTGCTCCGGCTTGGCGCGCGTGGACTTCCTGATGGACCCCAAGACCCGCAAGATCTACGTGAACGAGATCAACACCATGCCCGGCTTCACCGCCATCAGCATGTATCCCAAGCTGTGGGCGGCAACCGGCCTGTCGTATCCCGACCTGATCGAGAGGCTCCTTCAGCTCGGCCTGGAACGGCACGAAGAGAAGAAAAAGAACCAGTACAGCCGGTAGCCCGGTGTGGCGCGGACACTCCTGTCCGCGCCATGCGTGGAGTGGGAATGGCGCCGTCCCACACATTGACATACACATTGCATTGTGTAAAAATACACACATGGCGACCAACCTGGCTCTCGACGACCAACTGATCGACGAAGCCCGCCGCGCCGGCGGCCACAAGACGAAAAAAGAGGCGGTGACCGCGGCCCTCGCCGAGTACGTGCGCCGGCGCAAGCAACAGCGCATCCTGCAAGCATTCGGCAGCTTTGACTTCGACCCGGCCTACGACTACAAGGCCGAGCGCCACCGGAAACGCCCGTGACCGTGCTGGTGGATACCCCAGTGTGGTCGCTCGCTTTGCGTCGCAAGACGAGCGATCGCAGCTCACAAGAGCGGGCTTTCACGCAGACACTCGCGGATTTGGTTCGCGAAGGCCGCGCCCAGATCATGGGCCCGATCCGCCAGGAACTGCTCTCCGGAATCCGCGAAGAAGAGCGCTTTCTAAAGCTCCGCCAGTATCTGCGCGCCTTCGACGAGCCCGCCCTGGAGGCGCAGGACTACGAAGAGGCGGCGCGCATGAGCAACCAGTGCCGCGCCCGTGGGATTGCAGGTTCGGCGATTGATTTCCTGATCTGTGCGGTTTCCCACCGCCGCGGCTGGGCCATCTTCACCACCGACCGCGATTTCCATCACTACTCCAAGGTCGTGCCACTTAAGCTCTATCCCGGCGGCTAGCATCTACGCGGTCTGCAAATCCCTTGACGAACCCTCCCCAAGACGGTACTATCTACCCCCAAGTTTGCTCTTTTTGAGCAGACCTTGAATTTCATGCAGAGTGGCTGAGGGACGAGCCCTGTGAAGCCACGACAACCGGATCGGGAGATCATCCCGGTCGCCGGTGTCAACTCTCGCCCGGAACGAACGGGGAACATGAGATTTGGGGTGCCGCACTTTCAGCATCTCGTTGACCTCTTTTTCCTTTCCCCCGGGATCGAGGCCTCGTCCTTCCGCTACTCCAAGCGAGTAGCCGATGACTTACGAGTTGCGGTGCCGGGAATGCGGTAAGACCTGGGGAAACCAGCCTCGCTCCATTTGCGAGGATTGCTTCTCTCCCCTGGAAGTTGGTTACGACTATGCGGCAGTACATTCTGTTCTCACACGCGAGCGAATTGCCCAACGCCCACCGAACATGTGGCGCTACGCGGAACTGCTGCCTCTCCCGGCGGATTACACCCCCCACCTGCCGGTAGGCTTCACGCCGCTGCTAAGCGCGCCCCAATTAGCTAAACATCTAGGCGCAAACAGGCTCTGCATCAAGAACGATGCGGTTTGCCTGCCCACGCTGAGTTTTAAGGACCGCGTGGTGGCAGTGGCTCTAGCCCAGGCGCGCAGCTTCGGCTTCGACACCGTGGCGTGCTCCTCCACCGGAAATCTCGCCAACTCGGTCGCCGCCCAGGCCGCGCGTGAAGGATTCAAAGCCTGGATCTTCATTCCGGCCGACCTCGAGCCGGCGAAGATTCTGGGCACTCAGGTATACGGAGCGAAGTTGGTGCGCATCGCAGGCAGTTACGACCAGGTCAACCGGCTGTGCTCGCAGATCGCCGACGAGCGCCCCTGGGGATTTGTGAACGTGAACCTGCGACCGTATTACGCCGAAGGATCGAAAACCGTGGGATTCGAAATCGCCGAACAACTCGGCTGGCGGCTGCCCGACAACGTTGTCGTCCCCATGGCGGGAGGATCTCTCATCACCAAGATCAAGAAAGCCTTCGATGAATTGATCCAACTGGGACTGGTTGATCCCAAGCCGGTTAAGTTCTTCGGCGCCCAGGCCAGCGGCTGCTCGCCGATCTCGACTGCAGTCAAAGCCGGAAATGCCGATATAGAACCTCAGAGGCCGGCGACCATAGCGCGTTCGCTGGCGATTGGTAATCCTGCGGATGGTCACTATGCCATCAAGGCAATCACGAACAGCGGTGGCTGGGCTGAGGATGTCTCAGACGCCGAAGTCGTCGAGTCCATCCAACTCCTAGCCGAGAGCGAAGGCATTTTCACCGAGACCGCCGGCGGCGTAACTGTCGGCGCCGCCCGCAAGCTCTATCAGCAAGGCCGGATTTCCCCGGAGGAGACTACGGTGTTGTGCATCACGGGAAACGGTTTGAAGACCACCGACGCGCTCGCGGGTAACTACGCCGCGGAAGAAGCGATCGTACCCAAGATTTCAGTGTTCGACGCTACCTGGAATCCGTATTGGATTCCGCAATCCAAAGCCGGCAGAACGCCGGCGCAACCGTGGAGGCTTGAGATGACCATTACCGTCCAAATTCCGACAGCCCTTCGCCGTCACACCGCGGGAACCGGCCGCACAACCTGCGCGGCCACAAACCTGGAGGAACTGTTCACAGCGCTCGACCGGCAGTTCCCCGACCTGAAGCCGCACCTGCGTGATGAAGCGGGCCAGGTCCGCCGGTTCCTGAATGTGTACGTCAACGAAGAGGACATCCGTTTCCTGGGCGGGAATGCTTATGCCTTCCGGGACGGAGATGAGGTCCTGCTGGTGCCCTCGATTGCGGGCGGTGCGCCAGATGACGACGAAAGGTTACAGCCATGGTTGCGAGGAAGTTGAAAATCGGATTGCTGGGCTGCGGCACGGTCGGTGGCGGCCTGGTAGAACTTGTCGGCAAGAACAGCTCACTCATTCGCCAGCGCGCCGGCGTAGAACTGAGCATTACCAAGATCCTGGTGCGCGATCCCCTCAAAGACCGGCCCGGGGTGGAGCGCGCTCTCCTGACCACGCAGCCGGAAAAGGTCCTCGAGAACGGCTGTGACATGGTCGTCGAACTGGTGGGCGGAATCGAACCGGCGCGGACTTTGATTCAACGCGCCCTGGCTCGGGGGAAGCACGTGGTCACCGCCAACAAGGCTCTGCTCGCCCTCGACGGCTTCAGCCTGATGAAGGCCGCGGAACTCCAGAAAGTCCGCCTGGGATTTGAAGCCAGCGTCTGCGGCGGCATTCCCATCATTCGCGCTCTGCGGAACGGGTTGGTCGGCAACCAGATTCAGCGTCTGACCGGGATTCTCAACGGCACCTGCAACTACATCCTCACCCGCATGACGGAAGACCGCGTGGAGTTCGACGTCGCCCTGGCCGAGGCACAAGCCAAAGGCTTCGCCGAAGCTGATCCCACCCTCGACATCGACGGCCACGACGCCGCCCAGAAGCTGAAAATTCTGGCCGAGCTGGCTTTCCATTCCCGCGTTGCCGCTGACGCAGTGCGAACCGAGGGCATTCGCCACATCACCGCGGATGATATCCAGGCCGCGCGCGAGTTGGGCTATGTGATCAAGCACATCGCCAGCGCGGAAGTGGCGGACGATTCCATCGCGCTGCAGGTGCGCCCGGTGCTGCTCCCGGCTACGCATCAGCTCGCAAGCGTCCGCGATGAGAACAATGCCGTCCTGGTTCGTGGCGATGCGGTCGGCGAGATGCTCTTCTCCGGCAAGGGCGCCGGCTCTCTGCCTAGCGCCAGCGCTGTGCTCTCTGACATCGTGGACATCGCTTGCCACAAAGGGGGATTCTCCGCCAGCTTCGGTGGCGCGGTGCGTACGGCCGTGCCCGACCACCCTGTCCGGCACTATCTGCGCTTCCCGGTTTCCGATCCCAGTGCCATCGGCCCGATCACGAATATCTTGGAGAGAAACGGGGTGGGCATAGTGCGAGCGGCCGCTGTGTGGGCGAAGAACGCATCCGCGCAGAACCAGGTGCGAGTGCTGACCCACGCTTGCTGTCGCAGCGCCGTCGAAACCTCGCAGCGTGATATCGCAGCGAGTGGCCTGGAAAAGGGGAAGAGCATCGCGCTGCGCGTGGTGGAGTAGGGTTCGCATCAGGACTTGGCTTCAGCCAGGTCGCGCCAGCCGCGAAGCGGCGCAAGGATAAAGCCCACTGCGTGAGCCGTGGGACTGAGCGCAAAACCCGCCTCCAGCCCGAAAGGGCGACAGACGTTGGTCCGCGCCAGCCTCTAAGTGCCTCTCATCTGTCAGTAACTGTCGCCATTTGTGCCTGTGTGTCGGCACAGAGTCAGCAACCTGACCCGTGTTCCGCCGAAGTGGTAACGTCCGATTTGTCCGCTAACCCAGTTCACCACGCGCATCTACGCCGGCTATGCAGTGAACGCGGATGGCAGCAACGGCGGCAGCGGCACCCAGGCGGGCTGCTTGAGCCCCGAGCCGTACAGCTACGAGTCCGGATTTGCAGTGCAGCGACTGATCGTGGCCCAGATCAACCAGGACGCTCAGGTTCAGAACAACGACCCGTACTCCGGCACCGTGACTTACAGGAACAACGGCACCGGCAGCACACCCTGGTTCGACTGGGGACCGTATCTCTGGGCCGACGCCGATAACCCGCGGCCTGATGGGTTGTTCTGGTGCGACACGATATCGACTAGTCCACGGTGCATCCAACAGGGTTTTCCCGACTTGCGCTTTGGTGACCTGGACGACCCGGGACTGTCTGAGTTCTATTGGGGCGATCATGTCCATCCAACGGTTCCGGGGGCGGGGAAAGTGGCCGGTCAGATTATTACATGGCTAGGACAGCCAGGCAGCCGAAACGCGTGGACACCGTGGCTGGATGCCCCATAGATCGCCTTACTTAATGTAGTCGTCAAGTGGGACGCATGATCTAGCGTCCCGCACGCTTCAGAAGGAAACTGGTAACAGAACTGGTCACAAATCCGTGACAGATGTTGTTGCTGTCCGTGTAGGCGCCCACCACTTGTCCGATCGCGTTGATACCAACAACGATTGTTTCGCTTGCACTGGGAACACTTAGAGAAGTGAAGTTTCCATTCTCGAGTACAAAACCGAAGAAACCGCTCGCCGCTATATAATAGCCCGAAATCATCCCGCTATCATTGATCCCCAGCGTCTCGGTTTGCATCGCCCCCGGGAAAGTGACAGCCTTGTACTGGCCATGCTTGTAGAGAAAGCCCTTGGCATCACCTCCGTCACTTGTAAATCCCACCACCTCGCCGAAGTTGTTGATGCCGGTGGCATAGACGACCCCAAATCTTCCCGGGGGATAGATAAGGCTGAATCGGTGTCCGCGGAGTTCGAATCCGCGGGTGCTGTCAAGAGTACCAGCCGCGCCAACGATATCCCCTGCGCTGTCGATTCCCCATGCCGTGGTGGCAGCCTGGCCGCGGACACGAATGGCAGTAAACTTGGTCCCGTCATACGTGAAACCCACCTCACCTGTACCCTTCACCGCCCTACCCACAATCAGTCCGGAGTCATTGATGCCAAAGGCGATGGTGGAGTCCGCTCCCGGATAGTCGATGAACGTGAAGGTCCCGTTGCGGAAAAGAAACCCGTGAGTGGTCCCTGGATTTGAGTCCGCATAGTAACCGACCAAATCTCCAGCAACGTTAATGCCTTCAACGCTGGTGACCACCGCCCCGGGCACATCAATGGGGGGATAGGTCACCTGCGCGGAGGCCAGCGGAACTGCCACGCACCACAAGGCGGTCACCCATGCTAGCCTGCTAATACTGCCCATCAAGTCTCCTCAGCCCCGGCGGATCAGGACAGCCGCCAACATTGTGCGCGGGATCGAAGCCGAAAGCAATATGCAACAATTTGCATAACACTGCAGGCTCCCCACCCCTACTGATGGCGTCATCACGTCGCCCATAGCAGCGATGGCGCAAGTTCAGCCGTGTAAGGAATCTGGCGTGCCGCGACAGGGCATCGCCTCCCGGTTTGTGAATCTGGAGGCCCCGTAGTATAATCTAACTAACTGGTTAATTAACGGGATTCCCCATGAAAGCTGCCCCCGCCAAGTCGCGTCTGGGCTCCCGCGGCCGTCCGGAAGAGAGCCGCGCCGCTATCCTGCAGGCGGCTATCCAGGAGTTTGCCCGGGAAGGTGTCGCCGGCGCCCGCACCGATGCCATTGCCCGCGCCGCCAAGGTCAACAAGGCCCTCCTCTACTACTACTTCAAGGACAAAGAGACCCTCTACGGCGCAGCCCTGGACTATGCCTTCAGCCAACTGAAGGACCACATGATGCAGATCCTGGATCGCGACCTGCCTCCCGGAGAGAAGATCCGCACCTACGTCGCTACCTATTTCGATTTCCTCGCGGACCACAAGGTCAACCGTGACCTGGTGCAGCGGGAGATGATGCGAGCCGGCCACGGCTCTCCCCACTTGCAGCGCATCGCCAAAAACTACTTTCAGCCACTGTTCCTGCGGCTGGGTCAGGTAATTCGAACGGGGATTGCTTCCGGAGAATTTCGCCCGGTGGATCCGCTGCACTTCGTCCCTTCGATGATCGCGCTCGTGGTCTTCTACTTCACCAGCGCCCCGGTAATGAAGACCGTGACCGGTTTTGATCCGCTGTCGCCGGAGCGCGTAGCGGAGCGCCGCGCCGCGGTGCTCGACTTTATTTCCGCCGCGCTGTTCCGCCATGAGGGAGAACGCAGGTGAACGCGCGCAACAAATTTCTGATTCTGCTCGCGGTGGTTTGCGCCGTAGCGCTGACCTACTACCTGCTTTCGACGCCGCGCTCCAAGGATCTGTTGTTGATTGGCACCGTAGATTCCAACCAGGTCATCGTGAGTCCCATGATCGAGGGCCGCATCTCGAAGCTGCTGGTGGAGGAAGGCACGCAAGTGAAGCAAGGAGACTTGATCGCGGCCCTCGATCCCTCGGAACTGGAGGCGCAGGAGCGCGCGGCTGCAGCCACCATCGACAGCTTGAAATTCAAAGTCGCCGAGACCCAGTCAACTCAGCAGGCGACCTCGGGCTCCACCTCGAGTAGCGTGGCCAACGCGCAGGCTCGCTTGCAGTCGGTGCGCGCCCAGCTTGTGCAGGCCGAGGCAACGCTGCAATGGACCGAGAGCGACAGCCGCCGCACCATTGAGCTGGCCAAACAGGGAATCGCGTCGGACCGGGATCGCGTGCAAGCGGAGAGCAACTTGAAAGCGCAGCAAGCGCTGGTCCAGTCGCTGAAAGACCAGGTGAAAGCCGCTGAGGCCGACCTGAACATGGCGGTGGCCAATACCCACCAGGCCAACGCGGCGCGGAGCACGGTAGCCTCCACGCGGGCGCAACTGGCCAATGCTGAGGCCCAACTCAAGGAAGCTGAGGTCCGGTTGGGTTACACCAACATCTATGCGCCGGTGAGCGGAACTGTTTCCGTGCGCGCGGCCCGCCAGGGCGAAGTGCTCAATCCCGGGCAGCCGATCGTCACCATCATCGACTTCAGCGATACCTGGGTGCGCGCTGCGATTCCGGAAACCCAGGCTGACCACATCGGCCTGGGCGATACGCTGCGCATCCGCTTGCCCGGCGGGACGATGACCTCCGGCAAAGTGTTCTTCAAGTCCGCCGAAGCGGACTTCGCCACCCAGCGCGACGTCAGCCGGCGCAAGCGCGACATCAAAACCATTGTGCTCAAGGTGCGGCTGGACAATCCCAAGGGCGCGTATGTCCCCGGCATGACAGCAGAAGTGCTGGTCTCGCCGGAACAGTTGACTGGGACCAACCAGAGTGCGTCCACGGAACAGCATCCATGATCGCCGACTTCAACGCGAACAACAGCGGAACCAACGTTGGCGGCGCTGTGCGCAATGCCATTGAGGTGGAACACATCGTCAAGAAGTACGGCGACTTCACCGCGGTGGACGATGTTTCGTTCGCCGTGAAAGAAGGAGAAATCTTCGGCCTGCTGGGGCCGAACGGTGCAGGCAAGTCGACGCTCATCCGCATGATGACCACGTTAATTCCCATTACGGCGGGAAAGGCACGCATCGCCGGGTACGACGTGGAGAAAGACCCGGATGCGGTGCGGCGGGTGATTGGCGTTATTCCGCAGGCGCTGACCAGCGACCTGGACCTCACCATTGAGGAGAACCTCAACATCTACGCCAAGCTCTACGACGTTCCCGCCAAGACGCGCAAAGCCGCGATCGAGGAGTTGCTGGAGACGGTGGACCTGACCAAGTGGCGCAACGCCCAAACCAAAACACTCTCGGGTGGCATGCGGCGCCGGCTGGAAATCGCCCGCGGGTTGGTGCACAGTCCGCACATCTTCTTTCTGGACGAGCCCACTACGGGGCTGGATCCGGTCTCCCGCGTGTCGGTTTGGGAGATGCTGACCAACATCAAGGCGCACCGCCAACTCACGATTCTGATCACCACGCACTACATGGACGAGGCCGACCGCCTGTGCGACCGCATCGCCATCGTGGACCACGGCAAGCTGGTGGCGCTCGACAATCCCACGGCGCTGAAAGCGAGCGTGCCGGGCTCCAACGTGATCGAAGTGCAATTTGAAAATCCTCCGAGCGATTGGGAGCAACGCTTGCACGCCCTCACTGCCGTCACCTCGGTCCAGCATGAAGGCGCCGGCATGTTCCGCGTGTTGACCGGCAACGGTTCGCGTACCACCACCGAACTGGTGGAGACGGCAGTCGAAGCAGGGGTTGCGGTGAAATCGCTCTCCGTGCAGAACACCACGCTGGACGACGTTTTCGTCCATTACACCGGACGGCAGTTGCGCGACGAATTGGTGAAAGCCTATGCCTTCGTCATGCCGCCCAGACCTGGGATACGTCCATGAACCGGATGCTGGCCATCGTCGAACGCGAGATGCGCAAATTCTTTCGCTCCCCGGCGCTGATGATGGCGTCCATGATTTTCCCCCTGGTGCAGCTCATCGTGCTGGGCAACGCCTTTGGCGGCAAGATTCGCGACGCCAAACTAGGCCTGGTCGATCAGGACGGCGGCACCCAGGCGCTGAGGATCAAAGAGGCTTTTGATTCGGTGCGTGCCAACATTCGCACCTTTGAGCCCATCTCCTACAACGACGACAAGCAGGCCATGGAGGACGTGCGCAACGGCACAATCCAGGGCGCGGTAATTATTCCTCCCCAGTACTCGCGGCGTGTATATGAGGAAAATCACCCGCGCATTGCGCTGATCGTGGACAACAGCGACAACTTCATGAGCTCCACCCTGGAACAGGAACTTACGGAGCTGACCAATGCGCTGAACCAGCCCACCATCGAGCCACGCCTGCTGCAGAAAACTGCGCTCGATATTGTCGAGCTGTACCCTTACATTGAGTACATGAAGTACTTGCTGCCCGGCTCGATCACGTTGGCCATGTTTGTCTCGGTGATGATCGGCGGCGGCATGCTGTACATCGACGACAAGGCCCGCGGGGTGCATGAGGGCTACCTGGTCACGCCCATCACGAAAACCGAACTGGTCTTCGGACTGAACGCCGCGGGCGCGATCAAGGCGGTGCTGACCGGGGTCGTGATCTGCGTGATCGGATCGCTGCTGGCCGGAGTGAGCACGCTGTTCAACCCGTTTACCGCAATCGGGCTGCTGGTCATGATTCTTCTGACGTCACTGGCGTTCAACACCATGATGTTTCTGCTGATGGTGCGCATCGAAGACCCGCTGGTACCGCGGGCCATGTTCGGAATCCTCAACACCCTGCTGTTCTTCCCCAGCGGCGCCATCTACCCGGTACAGGCCTTCCCCTTCTGGCTGCGCGCCATCGCCAAAGCCGACCCCTTTACCTACGCTGTCCACGGCTTCAAGTCGCTGCTGCTGAAGGAGACCGGTTTAGTGGCCATCTGGCCCGACATGCTGTACCTGACCATCTTCGCCGTGATCACCCTGAGCATAGCCACGCCGCTGTTCAAGCGCACGCTCTAGCCCAACCCCGGCGTCATCCTGAGCCCGAGAGGGCGAAGGACCTGGCGTGCAGTGGCAAACACCGGCGCGGGAACTTTCTGAATTCCCCCGGTATCCATTATGCTTATGACAGCCATGACCCTGATGGATGCGCAGCAAATTGATGTAGCGCGCGACCGCCGCCGTCGCATCCGGATCACTGTGGCCATCCTTCTCGGCTTGATTGCTGTCTGGCTGGCTTATCACTACCGCAACTATCCGCAACGGCACGCCGCCGACCAGTTCTTCGCCGCCGTGCAGAAGCAGGACTACGAGGCTGCCTACGGGGCGTGGTTCCACGATCCCAATTGGAAGCAGCACACGGGTCAGCATTCCAAATATCCCTTCAATGATTTCTATCGCGACTGGGGTCCCGGCGGAGAATGGGGCCTGGTCAAGACCTACTCGGTGGACTGTTCACTGAGTCCCGGCGGAGGCAGCGGTGTGATCGTTCAGGTTACGGTCAATAACCGCGCCGAACACGCCTACCTCTGGGTGGAAAAATCCGACCGCACCATGTCCTTCTCCCCCACCGAAATCCAGTGCGGGAACTGGGTGGGGTTCCTGACGGAATAGAAGCTATCAGCTATCTCGCAAAGAGTAGTTGGTGTAATCGCCTGTGGGTGTTGAAAAAGGGGTGCTCGGGAGAGGCTGTTGGTGGGGCGGAAGGATCGCAGGGGAAGCGGACTTCTAGCAAAGACTATTAGTTAAGCCGTTGCGGCGAGCGGTGGCCTGGGCACTTGGCTGAGGAAGCGGACCAATCGCTTGATGTTCTGCGCAGCCGCCGCCAGGAAGAACTGCTCGCGAACAAACTTCATCCTGCGCAACCGCAGGCGGCGCAGTCCGATCTGATTCTTGAGTTCCGCGAAGAGCGCCTCCACCTTTCTTCTTTCCCGTTGCGAGTGGACGAAGGCGGGAGTGTTGGCTAGGTCTCGGGCGCGTTGCCGGGCGGGTTCATGGATATGGATGGCGAGATACTTGTATTGGCCCGTGGTGCATTGCGCCTTTTGTGGGCACGCACCGCAGCGCTTGCGGCTTCCGATGTAGGCATGAGTTCGATTCCTGACGTTCAAACCAACGAAGTTGAGTGGCTGGCCTGCCGGACAGCGATAGCTGTTGCTTTCGGGAAGATAGGTGAAACGGTCGGGACCGTAGAGCGGGTTGTTCTTGCGGAGAGCACTGTCGCGGGTGCAGCATATACGGTGTGATCCCCCGCTCCATTAACCACTGCAGGAACTCGCCGTTCCCGTAAGTGGCATCGGCGGCCACGGACGCGGGCTCCCGCCCTTGCCATTCGGCGAAACGAGCGATCATATCTTGGGCGGCCACCGTTTCCTGGCTCATGCGGGCCGCGGTCGCTTGCACACCCACAATCACACAACTCCGATTGTCCACCAGGTAGTTGTCGTAGTAACCGAGCCGAGCAGGAGTTCCACCCTTGGTCGCGTAGGTCGCATCCGGATCAGTGGTCGACACCTGCTCCTGCTGATGCACCGGTTCTTCGGTGGGGTTCTGCTGCTCTAGTTCCACCAGATACTGGCGCACGGTTTGGTTCACCTGTGCCGCCTCCGCCAACTGCTCGCGCGGGATGCGGCTTCCCTTGTTGGCATTGGCCTCGACGAAACTGCCATCCACCGACAGGTTGTCCCCTTGGACCAGTCCGGCCTCCAGGCAGCGCGCCACGATCTCCTCAAACAGTTGCTCAAACAGCTTGGACTCCTGGAACCTTCCGTGCCGGTTCTTCGAGAACGTGGAGTGATGCGGAATTTCCTGATCGAACCCCAGTCCTGTAAACCAGCGCCACGCCAGATGCATGCGCAGTTCCTCGACCAACTTGCGCTCGCTGGTGATGCCATACAAATAGCCGATCAACAAAATGCGCAGCAGAAGCTCCGGGTCAATCGACGGACGGCCCGTCTCGCTGTAACTGTCCTTCAGCTTTTCGCGCACGAAGGCGAAGCTGATGTGCTTTTCGATCAGCCGCAGCAGATGGTTCTCAGGAACTTGATCTTCCAGCCGGAAGTAGTAGAACAACGCTTCCGAACGATCGTGTTGCCCCATCATGATTAGCACGCCTCCGAGCATGGTGATCCAGCAAAACATGGAAAGGATTTCTTCCTTGTACCACGCTTCTGCCACTACTCCGCGTGCTAATCACAGTGACTTTTTCAACACCCACGCCTGATTTCGACAGTTGTGCATGTGTCGCGAGAATCCCGCAAGGTCGAGTGCGTGCCGGTGCAGACACTCAGTAGGGCAACGAGAAGTGCTTCTTCAGCTCAGCAATGTGTTCTTCGGCGCCCTGTTCAGCGGGACCGCCAGCACAAATCTCACGAATACGGTGGAAAGTCTCGGGCAACTCATCGAATCCGTGTTGAAGAGCCAGCAGGATGGACTTGCATTTCAAAGTCGGGTACTCGAACGAACCGGGTATGTTCGATGCCCAAAGTTCTAGCAAACCCTGTTCTGTCAGGTGCGGCGTTATGAGAGGAATCGCCAAGTCGGACAGGGCTTTTTTCACTTCACTCTCTACGGCGGCATATGAAGTCTCGTCTGAGAGTGTCCACCACTTGTCTTTGTGATCGGGCATGAGTGTCCCTATCCGAATCTCTGCCCAGTGGCACGCGTAAGAAGGTGGAGGAGCACTGGTGGATTTACCCTGATATTCGAGAATGCGTTTCGATGCTATCGCAAGATTTATCGTGAATGATTTCTCATCTGTTGGCGAGTATCGGCTCTTCTGAAAGTTAATGACGCCCCAGCAGTCTGGCGTTTCGCAGAGGAAGTTTTGGCTCTTCCGCCGAAAACCACTGAGTGCCATCGAAGGCCGAAGACTGCTGAGAAGGCGTTGGAATAAGAGTTCTGCTGCCGATGACATTGCAGGTTCTTCCTGCAACTGAGGGTAGCAGCTTTCGCTGGGAAGGTGAGGGGTGTAACTGTTGAAAAATCGCGATTACACCAATAACACGCAAGTGGCTTGTTTGTGAGATGAGTTCTAGTCCAGCAGTTAGGCTTTCACCGCGCAGTGCTCCAGAGTCTTGTGCAGCGACGCCTCATCGCTCACGTTGAAGCAATGCTTGGAGCGGTCGATCTGGCGCATCAGCCCACACAAGACTTTGCTTGGCCCGAGTTCCACGAACACTTGCACTCCTTCGGCCAGCAACAGGTGCATGGACTGATACCACTTCACCGAGCCGGTCACTTGCCGGATCAGCGCATCGCGGCTGCGCTCGGCGGTGTTGACCAGCGCGGCATCCACGTTGCAGGCGACATCTGTCGCGGGCTTCTGAAAGTTCAGTGCTTGCAGGTCGGCCGCCAGGCGCTCCTGCGCCGGCTTCATCAGGGAACAATGGAACGGGGCGCTCACCGGAAGCACCTTGGCGCGCTTGGCGCCGCGTTCGTCGGCCAGCTTGGTGGCACGTTCCACCGCGCCCACGTGGCCCGAGATCACGATCTGTTCCGGCGAGTTGATGTTGGCAGGCTCGCACACCTCTCCCTCCGCCGCGTCGCTACACGCTGCGCTCACCAGGTCCAAGTCCATGCCGAGAATCGCCGCCATGGCGCCCACGCCCACGGGCACGGCCTCCTGCATGTACTGGCCACGGTGCCGAACCGTGCGCACCGCGTCGGGGAAGCTGATCGTGCCCGCCGCCACGTGGGCCGAATACTCGCCCAGGCTGTGTCCCGCGACGAACTCCGGCTTCACTCCCTTCGCGTTCAGAACGCGCCACGCCGCAATGGAAGCCGTCAGAATCGCGGGCTGCGTGATCTCGGTCATCCGCAGTTTTTCTTCCGGCCCCTCGAAGCAAACTTGCGAGAGTTTGTAGCTGAGCGCATCGTCGGCTTCCTCGAAGGTCTGGCGGGCGATGGGATGATGCTCCGCGAGCTCCTTGCCCATGCCCACGGCCTGCGATCCCTGGCCCGGAAAAAGAAAAGCGATAGTGTGGTTTTCGGTCATGAGTCCAGCAAAATGCTGCCTGTAGAGACGCAGCTTGCTGCGTCTCTCCTAAGCCTGGGTACTCAGCACTGTCGCCGCGCGGATAGCGGCCAGCTCTTTCTCAATCGCGTCGTTGATCTGGTGTTCAGCAAATTCCGCCGCCACCCGGATCGCATTCTTGATCGCGTTTGCGTTCGACGAACCGTGGGTGATGAAGCACACGCCTTTGACCCCGAGCAGCGGCGCTCCGCCATACTCGGTGTGGTCGAGGCGCTTCTTGAAATCGGCAAACGCGCTGCGCGAGAGCAGATATCCCACCTGCCGCGTGATGGTCGCTTTCAACGTCTCTTTCAGCGTGGCCCGCACCAGGTTCGCCACACCCTCGGAGGTCTTCAGCGCCACATTGCCCACGAATCCGTCAGCCACGATGACATCCACCTGGCCGTTGTACAGGTCACGCCCTTCCACGTTGCCCACAAAATTCAGCGGAAGCTGCTTCAACAACTGGAAGGCATCGCGCGTCAGCTCGTTGCCCTTGGATTCTTCTTCGCCGATCGAGAGCAGACCCACCCGTGGCCGCCGGGTGCCAAACATGCTGCGAAAATAAATCTCGCCCATTACCGCGAATTGCGCCAGGTTCTGCGGTTTGCAGTCCACGTTGGCGCCCACATCGAGCAGGGAAGCGGCGGTTCCAATCGCGGTCGGAAAGACGGCGGCCAGTGCGGGCCGGTCCACGCCCGGAATCGCGCCCAGCACCATTTTGGCGGTGGCCATGGCGGCGCCGGTGTTGCCGGCAGTCACAAAGCCGGCCGCGCGGCCATCGCGCACCAGGCGAACTCCCACCCGGATGGACGAATCGCGTTTGGCGCGCGCCGCCTGCACCGCTTTTTCATCCATGCCCACGACTTCACTGGCGTGGACAATTTCCAGCGGCAGCCCGGCGGCGGCAGGGTGGCGTTCGAGTTCGGCCCGGATGGCCGGCTCGCGGCCGACCAGGATGACCTGCACGCCGTATTGCCGTGCGGCCTGGATTGCGCCTTCGATCTCAGGCTTGGGCGCCCGGTCCGAACCCATTGCGTCCAGGGCTATGACGCTTGGCATGGAGTGTTGGTGCTAGCTGGCTTCCTCGACGTCCAGAACTTCCCGGCCTTTATAGTACCCGCATTTCGGGCAGGCACGATGCGGCATTTTGCGTTCGTGGCAGTTCGGGCACTCGGAGAGCGTGTGCGCTTTCATCGCGTCGTGCGCGCGCCGGTTGCCCCGCCGCGCCTTGGAGTGCCGCCGTTTCGGATTTGGCATGAAGATTCCTCTTTGTAGCCCGGCCATTTCCGGCCGCGGCCTGAATTTTGATCGGTCGACAATCCCTTGCAGAAAATCAAGATTGTCATTCCGAGCGGAGCGAGGAATCCCTATTCCCGCGACAAATCTCGGAGGTAGGGATGCTTCGCTTCGCTCAGCATGACAATCTCAAACGGCCGATGTTTCACTGCAATCAGTGTTCCAGCTTGTTACGAATGTCTTTCAGCGCGGACCAGCGCGGATCCTCGACCGGCTCCGCACACGAGCATTGCTCTGCGTTCAAGTTCTTGCCGCAATGCGGGCACAAGCCCTTGCAGTCCTCGCGGCAAATGGCTTTCAGGGGCAGGGCCAGAAGCACCTGCTCGCGCAGCGCGTCTTCCAGCAACAATCCCTCGCCCTGATAGTACCCGATCTCGGCATCGGCTGCGGTCACCGAAAGCTCTTCCTGTCCGGCGTCGGCCCCCAGCGGCCGGTAGAGCAGATCGAACTCGCGCTTCACGTCCTGGAGCACCGGCTCCAGGCAGCGCGCACAGGGCATTTCGAGCGTCGTATCCAGTTTCCCGGCGACCCGGATATCTTTTATTTTCTGACGCTTGCTGTGATGCTCCTCGACCAGTTGCGCCCGCCCCGTGGTGTGCAGCGGGGTGCGCTGGGTAAAATCCGCCCCCAGATCAATCACACCCGGGCCAAACTCCTGGTCCCAATCCACAGGATGGAGTTCCAACTGATGAATTTCGATGAACATCGGGATTCTCCGCGCCCCCACCCGATACCGCGAAGGCCGCGGAAACACGCTCAGAAGCGCCAGTTCTCAGGGAGCAACGTTTAAGTATAAGGGCCGCCTGCAGAGGGGTCAACCGGCCGCATCAGGCGGTCGTGTCGCGATGGCTTTCAGACACCCTTTTGCGTTACCTAGGTATGTGCTAGACTGATCATAGGGTATCCCTATGCCAACCCTCTACGTCGAAAACGTTCCCGATGACCTCTACAAAGCCCTGCGTAAGCAGGCTCGGGAGCATCGCAAGTCCATCGCCGCCGAGGTGCTCACGTTGTTGGAACAGAACATTCCCACGGTCGAGGAACTGGCCAAGCGACGCCGCTTTTATGAGGACATGAAAAAACTCCGTGCCCGCAAACCGCTTGGGCCCGGCCCGTTTCCCTCTGCCGAAGAGATGATCCGCGAGGATCGTGAACGTTGACAGAACTCGTCCTCGATGCCAGCGTTGCCACGAAGTGGGCCGTCCCCGGCATACTAGAGCCACTGGCGGAACAGGCCGACGACCTGCTGCGACAGTACACCGATGGTCAGATTAACCTGCTCGTTCCAGACCTTTTCTGGAGCGAAATCGCGAACGCCCTCTGGAAAGCGGCGCGCCGGGGCAGAATCTCCGCTGAAACCGCGGACGACGCACTCGCCGAGATGATCGCTCGAGACTTTCCCACCATCCCCAGCCGGGATGTGCTGGACCGGGCGCTCACCATTGCGGTGCAATTCGATCGCTCGGTCTATGACAGCCTTTACGTTGCACTCGCAGTGGCCAGAAAGACTCAGCTGATCACTGCTGACGAGCGTCTGGCGAACGCCTTGGCGGCGCGGCTGCCGGTGAAGTGGCTGGGTGCGTTCTAGATGGTTTCAGGTTAGTGATTTTGGGTGGCGCAGGCGCTTTAGCGCTGCGGTAACCAAACTCGAGTTGAATCCCGGCTTCACTCCGCCGAGGTGCCTGTTTCGCTTCAGCCCCCCTAACTCACCACCGGCAGGGCCCTCACCCGCTTCTTCGTCGCCGCATAAATCGCATTGCACAGCGCCGGCGCCAGCGGAGGCACAGGAGGCTCGCCCGCCCCGGTGGGCGCTTCCGTGCTTTGCACAAAATAAGCCTCGACCACCGGCGCCTCATTCATGCGGATGGGCTGGTAGTCATCAAAGTTGCCCTGCACCACTCGTCCCTTGTCGATGGTGATCTGTCCCCGCAAGGCGTTGGTCAGCGCGTAAATCACACCACCCTGGATCTGCTGCTCCAGAATGTTCGGATTGATGACCTGCCCGCAATCCATCGCACCCACCACGCGATGCACTCGTGGCTGGTCGTTTTCCATCGAAATCTCCACCACCTCGGCCATGTAGGTGTGGAAGGAGGCGAAGCAAGCAATGCCGTGATAGTGCCCCGGAACCAGGGCTTTGCCCCATCCGGCCTTTTCCGCTGCCAGTTGCAGCACGCCGCGCATGCGCGCGGTGCTCCAGCCATTCAGGTCTTCATCTTTGGCGAGTAGGCGCAGGCGCAGCTCCAGCGGATCTTTCCCACCCGCCACCGCCAGTTCGTCGATGAACGACTCGCTCGCGAAGCCCACCTGCAACGCGTTCACCGAGCGCATCCAGCCCAGGGGCACGGGCGTCTCGGTCATTACATACTCGATGAGCGTGTTGGGAATCGCATAGACGAATGAAGCTTCTTCTTTTACCTCCGAATCCGTGCCATCCTCTGCAGGAAACCCTTTCTGAATATTGATGGACGGCATGACGATGCGGTGGGAGAAGGCCACCGGCCAGCCCTGCCCGTCCAGCGCCGCGCTCAGCCGGTGATAGCTGGCTGGGCGGTAGGTGGAAAAGCGCATGTCGTCTTCGCGCGTCCAGATGACCTTGACCGGAGTATTGGCAGCCTTCGAGACCAGGGCAGCCTCGACCCCGTAGTCGTGTTCCAATCGCCGCCCGAAGCCTCCGCCGATCAGAGTGACGTTGACCTTCACCTGTTCGGAGTCCAAGCCCACAGCCGACGCCACTGAGTCCCGCACATCCTGCGGCACCTGCGTCGGCGCCCAGATCTCACAACTCGATCCCTGAAAATGCGCAGTGCAGTTGCCCGGCTCCATCGGCGCATGCGCCATAAAGGGGAGCTGGTAATCCGCTGCCAGACGCCTTCCAGACGTCTTGGAAACGTCGCCCGCTGCGTAGAGAACCGCAGCTTTGTCCGAAGCGGATTTCTTCAAACCATCCATGATCCCTGCGGAACTCAGGTCCTTGTTTGATCCCTCATCCCACTGAACGTTGAGCACCCGCCGCCCTTCCATTGCGCCCCACACGCTGTCGGCGACAACCGCTACCGCCGAGTCACCGATCTTTCCCACGTAGCTGACTCCGGAAATCTTCTTCGACTCCTTGTCATCGAAGCCGGCCACTTTGCCTCCGATCACCGGGCAGCGAGCCAGCACCGCGTACTTCATGTTGGGCAGACGGAAATCGATCCCATAGACCGCGCTGCCGTCCACCTTGGACGGAGTGTCGATGCGCGGCACAGCGGTACCCACAATCTTGTAGTCCTTGGCCTGCTTCAGCGGGGGATCGGTCGGTACCCGAAGCGTCGCAGCCTGATTAGCCAGTTCCCCGTAGCTCAAGCGGCGATTCGAGGCGGTGTGAATAACCGAACTGTTCTCCGCTTTGCAGGCAGACCGCGCCACACCCCACTCCAGCGCCGCCGCGCTGATCAGCATCTCGCGTGCGGCCGCCCCGGCCTTGCGCATGGGGTCCCAGGTGGTGCGCACGCTGGCGCTGCCGCCAGTCGTCTGGTCGCCATACAACGTGCTTGCGCCCGCTTGTTCGATCGTGATCTGCTTCCAGTCAGCCCCCAACTCTTCGGCAAGAATCATCGGGAGAGAAGTGCGCACACCCTGTCCCATCTCCGAGCGCGCGACGACGACGGTAATTTTCCCATCCGGCGTGATCTTCAAATAAGCGTTAGGCGCGAAGGTGTCTGAGGCGCTGCGGGGCGCCCCGTGCGGCAGGTAGAACCCAATCACCAGTCCAGCCCCGGCGGCAACGCCGGCGGTGAGGAAGTCGCGGCGAGAGAGCGGGCTCATCGCGCACCTCCCGTGCCCGCGGCGCGATGAATCGCCCGCCGGATGCGCTCATAAGTTCCGCAGCGGCAGAGGTTGCCCGACATCGCCTGGGTGATCTGGTCATCCGATGGCTGCGGGTTCTTCGCCAGCAGTGCCACCGCCTCCATGATCTGCCCCGCCTGGCAGTAGCCGCACTGCGGTACCTCCTCGGCGATCCATGCCTTCTGCACTGCATGCAGTCCGTTCGTCGAAAGGCCTTCGATGGTGATGATGTTCTTCCCGGCAACCTGCGAGACCGGAGTCGAACACGACCGTGCCGCCGCTCCGTCCACGTGCACCGTGCAGGCGCCGCAGAGCCCGGCGCCACAGCCGAACTTGGTGCCAGTCAGCTCAAGGGTGTCGCGCAAGACCCAGAGCAGCGGCGTGTCCGGCGACACGTTGACCTTGTGCTCACTGCCGTTTACACGAAGAGTGATGTCAGCCATGTTTTGTCCAGTGCTTCGAGTAGGGCCACATGGTAGCGGAAATGGCGGAAAAGGAAAATGAGCGTTAGGTGAAACCTGGCCCCTTATCCCGCCGGAGCTTCCGCCCTCCGTTGCACCGCCCGCAGCCACATGCGCCGGATCAGCGCGCTCCCGGGATAAATGACCCGCCAGTACCGGGCGAATCTCCGCCGGGTTCCGGCGTCCGTGGCGTACACCCGGGTCTCCGTGGTGAGCAGGGTCCCGCCGACCCCATCGTCTTCCAAGTGGAAGTTCATCACCGCTAGGGCAAAGCCGGGGACACGGACGGCTCTAAAGTCTTCTGGAGTGGGATTCGGCTTCGGCCGCCATCCCGGAGGTACCGCCACCAGCGTCCCAACGACGATTTCCTGGTTCGGCTCTTCCGCCAGCAGGAGGAAGCCGGTGTGGGTTACCACTTCAAGCAGGGGCTGACGCTCCGGTGCGTTGAGGACGCTTTCCGGCCCCGGACGACCCATGCGGCGGATCCAGGTCAGCGTGCGAAACAGCCGAATCTCGTCTACCCGGACTTCCTTGATCGCCCGGTAGACGCGCTCTTTCGGCGCCGCCACGCGCATCGAGTGGAACTCATGAAATTGATACACCGGGATGAACTGATCGAGTTGATTCTGCGCCGCGGCCACCCGCAGCTCGGGAGCAGGCAGATTCATGCCTGCGGCGGTAAGGCAGAAGCCGCCGACCGTAACCAGAAGGCCGCGTGACCGCTTCCGGATTCCAACCCAGCGCAGCGGCTTCACCAGCGACACCACGCCCACAAGGATCACGGCGAAGCCGGTGTAGACACAGACGACGGGAATCACATCGGTATCTTAGGCGTCCCTACGCCGCCCCGGCCAGAGATTATTCTGACGCTGGTGGTTGAGAAGGACTTGAATTGGAAGGCTTACCAGATCGTCTTCAGCAGCGGGCTGCTGCGGATTCCTTCGTCACGAGTGATGAGTGCGATGCCCTCCGCCCGGGCGGTAGCGCCGATCAGTCGGTCAACAGGATCTTTCGGGTAGTCGTCGGGAAACTGTGTGGCCAGCGCTGCGACCTCCGCCGTGATTGGCTTGACATTTACGCCAGAACGGGTCACGAGATTCCGGACTGCGTTCTCGACCGTGCCATGGGAGCGAAGAACTCCTCGCGCGAAGAGGAACGCCAGTTCCCACACCGTGATATCAGCTATGGCCAATCCATCGCTGGCGCGAGCTCGGCGAATCGCTGACGCAGCCGGCCGCGACAGGCGCTCCGGTTGGGCGACCAGCCAGGCCAGCACATGCGTGTCGAGAAGGATCACTTCAGAACTTCCCAGTCTTCTAGCGGCACGGCCGGGGACACAATGTCCCCAACGATCTCCACCTCGCCGCGCAGGCAGCCGAAGATGTCTCCTGGTTGCCCGTCTGCGGGGACGAGTTTGGCCACCGGCTTACCCTTCTTTGTGATCACCACGGGCTCGCGAGTGGCGTACACATCGTCCATCACTTTGAGGCAGCGGGCCTTGAATTCGCCAGCAGGCATTGATTTCATGACTATTCCAAATGACTATGGTCATTATACCATGACCGCTCACAGATGCCTGCAAAGATAGGCCTTCCCCACCGCTGCTACACTGACTCCCGATGCTCCCCGGCCACGCCACCCCCGTCGGCACAGCCCGTTACCGCGAGCGCTTTCCCAAGCTGCGCGACGCGTCCCACTTCCGCCGTCCCGAGCACGTGCCCGGAGCCGGCGAGCTATGGCTGTCTTCGATCGGTTTCGGGACCTACCTCGGTGAGCCCGACGATGCCGCCGATCAAAACTACACCGAGGCCATCGCTGCCGCCGTGCGCTCCGGGGTGAACGTCCTCGATACCGCCATCAACTACCGCCACCAGCGTTCCGAGCGCAATATCGACGCGGCTCTCCGGCAACTCGTCAGCGCAGGAGAATTCCAGCGTGATGAAGTCTTCGTCGGCACCAAGGCTGGCTATCTTTCCTTCGATGGCAACCTGCCCTCCGACCCCCGCGCCTACTTCATGCGCGAGTACGTCGAGCCCGGCATCCTCGATCCCAAACAGCTTGCCGGTGGCATGCACTGCATGGCGCCTGCCTACCTCGAAAACCAGATCGAACGTTCCCGCCAGAATCTCGGCCTCGAAACCATTGACCTCTTCTACGTGCACAATCCCGAGTCGCAACTGGCGGACGTCTCTCGCGACGAGTTTCATCACCGCCTGAAAGACGCCTTCGCCATGCTGGAAAAGCAGGTCAAGGCTGGGAAGCTACGCTTCTACGGGATGGCAACCTGGAACGGCTTCCGCGTGCCGGAGACGGCGCACGAGTACATCAACCTGTTTGAAGTGGCGGAACTCGCGCGTGAGGCCGGAGGCGATGCGCACCACTTCCGCTTCCTCCAGCTTCCTTTCAATCTGGCCATGCCCGAGGCCTGTGGCCTGGCCAACCAGGGATCGGGAAAAGAGAAGATGTCTTTGCTTGCGGCCGCGACCCGGCTGGGTATTGCCGTCGTAGGCAGCGCCACTCTGTACCAGGGCAGGTTGACGCACGGCTTGCCCGAATTCGTAGGCCGCACTCTTGGCATGAAGTCGGACGCGGAGAGCGCTATCCAGTTCGCCCGCTCCGCCCCCGGACTGACCACCTCGCTGATTGGCATGGGCCACAAAGAACACGTAGCGTCGAACCTAAAAGCAGCCCAGGTCCCGCCTACGGCGACTGAAGAATGGAAAAAGCTGTTTACGCAGGGCTAAAAGGAATATTCACCACGGAGACATGGAGAAGAGCTGACAGCCTGAAGCCCAGAGCCTCTTACTTCATCTCCTGCAACTTCTGGCCAGCCATCTGCGCGGCTTCACTCGACGGATTCTCTTTCTGGACTTGCTGGTAGATCTGCTTGGCCTGGTCGCTCTGTTGCGCCGCCTGGTAGGTTTCCGCCAGCTCCAATTGCGCAGTGGCTTTGCTGACCGTGCGCGTCGGCTTGTCGATCAGCTGCTTGTAGAGGCCCATGGCTTCCTTGTTGCGATTGGTGTTGCGGTATACCGAAGCCAGGGCGAACTTAGCCAGGGCGGCCAGATCTTCGTTGCGCGACGCAGTGACCGCCTTGAACTCGCGCTCCGCCGCCGCGTTGTCCCCCAGGTTGGCTGAGTTTACTCCCAGAAAGTAACGGGCGAATTCCGCCGAGTGGGTGTGCGGATACTGGTCCACGATGGCCTGAAACTTCTTATGCGCCTCGGTGGCGCGTTCCTGGACGGACGCGTAGCTGGGAGTATCGGGTTCGGCGGGTACGCCCGGCGGACGCACCGGCGTATCCATGATGCGGACAGCCTGGCTCAGATCCACACTGGCTTTCTGATCCTGCTGGCTGAAGTAGTACCAGGAGCCCAACACGGCGCCAGCGACCACCAGCACCACGATGCCGGCCACGATGAGTTTGGACTGGTGCTCCACCGTCCAGTGGGCGGTTCTTTCCGCCGCATCGATGGTGACCCGGCTGAAGCGGTCTTGTTTCAGTTGATGACGGGTTTCTGCGCGCACGAACTTCCCTTCTGACGAGAACGATGGTGGGCTGGCAAACAGTCAGTCTAACAGGCGAAAAACTGAGGCGTCAAAGGCCACCGAGCGAGCTTTCAGCGCACGACGATCTTGCTGACCAGCTTGGTGTTGCTGACCACATTGACGATCTCGAGCGGGACCTCTCCGGGCGATTCGGCGCGAAACTCGAAATCGTAGGTTTCGCCGGAGGCGATGTGCAGGGCCGCGTCTGACTCCACCGCAAGCCGCCCCGGAACAGTGGCGCCGTCCTTCGCGATGGCGCGCCAGGTCGCCGGATGTTCCTGGCTGCCGAGGCGGAAGTTCGCCGGCAGGTTCGGGGCCATATTGATCAGGCGCAGTCGGTAAGTTGCCCCTTGCGCCAGAGTGATCGGCTCGGGCGTTTCTACACCGTTGATGGTGATGCGCCGGGCATCAAAGAACGTGTCCCGCGTGCCGATGACCAGCAGCTTATCGTGCTCGGGATCGAAAGACTGGCCGGGTTCCAGGACGATGAGGCCACCGTACACGCCGCCGCTGAGCTGCTTCGGATCCGCGGCGTGCGTGTGATAGATGAATGTGCCGGCACGGCTGGGAGTGAAGCGCGCCACAAAGCTCGCGCCCGGTGCGATGGCGGGAGTCACCTGGTCGCCAACCCCGCCGCCGACCACCCCGTCGTAGTAGCTTTCCAGTTCCAGGCCGTGCCAGTGAATGCTAGTCGCCGAATTCAGGTGATTAACCACCGTGATTTCGGTGGGCTCGCCGCGCGTGACCACGATCGGTGGGCCAACCGCACGGTCGTTTGAAACCACGATCTTTTTTCCCTCGCGGACCGAACAGGCGAATGTCGGTTCGTTGGTTTTCCCTGCCGCGGGCTCGATCACGAGGTCGATCTTCCTGACGGTCTGCCCCGGAGGCGACACCACCGCCGCGCCAGCAGGTGGGCGCACATTGATGATGAGCACCAGGCCGGCCATGTCGGGCATGCCTGGCATGGCGTTCGCATCGTGCGGGTGCGGAGCCACGGTCGGCTCGGCGGGAGCGGATTGGTGGGATACGGCGGGCGTGAACAGGGGCACGCGTTCGTCGGTCGAGAAGTGGAATTGAAAGTGGCAATGGAACAGCCAGCGGCCGACATGCTGGGGCGACCACTCCATCATCATGGTGCCTCCGGGCCGGACGTCGTTGGTAACCACGGACTGGCGGTCGTTACCCACGAACTGGGTGTCCGATTCCGAGTCGCCCAGACTCAGCAGCTTGAAGAAGGCTCCATGCAGGTGCATGGGATGTTCAGAAAAGCTGGGATTGATCACGCGCCAGCGGACGGAGTCGCCGGCCGTGTATTCCAGCGGCTCGGTGAACGGATAGGACTTGCCGTTGATCGTGACCACCTCGAAATTCTGGTGAACGACGTCGCTGGGAACCAGGAGGGCATTGATCACGAACACGCGATCGGCGGCGACGTCGCCGGCCGGGTCGATGATGAAGGCGCCGTTGAGGTGGGCGTCTTCGAACATAGGCTGCCGAAACGGCGGCAGCAGGCCGAAGGCGCGCGGCACGGTGGTGCGCGCCCAGTAGTAGTAGGTTCCGGGAGTGCCGGCCAGGAAGGTTCGCTCGCGGCTTTCGCCGGGAGGCACTTGCAGTTCATCTTTGGTGTCGCCGGGGCGGGAGTGCAGCCCGTATACCGTGGCTGGGACCTTCAGCTGGTTCGTAACCGTGACGTGAACCGTGGTGCCCTGCGGCATGCGCAGCATCGGTCCCGGAATCTGCGCCGGGTGACCGGGCTCGCCGAATGCCTGCACGAATAGTTGCGGTCCGTCCTCGGCCTCGGGATGCCAGGCACCGCTGCGGATCTCGAGTTGGACGTTGAGAACGCCGCTCTGCAGCGTGCCGGCGGGCGTACGATTCTGGTTGGCAACAATCGGACCGGGCTGCGCTACCCCGCAGACCGGCAGCAGGCAGAAAAGCCCAACGGCACAGCGGAGAGCTACAGTTCTCAGAGGTCACCCCAATTTTCGCTTGCCATTATGGCAGGTTGACAAGCCCTGTCAATTGGTGTGATCCCCGCACCTCAAGTTTCCGAGGCGCCTCCGTGGGGGGCGGGGGGATAGATATCTAGAAGAAAAAATTTTAGGTTAAATTCGGGAAAACAAACAAGTTGCGGACGCTAGATCTCGCAAAATCCGGATTCTGCGGGAGTTACCCGCAAAATCGGGAGCCGATTGGACTTAGCAGGGCCGCGCGGGGCGGGGGAGGGCCTGCCAAGAGACACCAATCCTCACGGCGCGAGCGCGACGTGGGCAGATTTCATGGCTCACTTCTGAGCTATGTTATTTTCCTTACTATCTACTTTAAGCATAGCAGATTTGAGAGGGTGAATGGGACATGGGGAGGATTTTATAGTTGCTTTGGGGTGAGAGGGTTGGAGGGGAATTGCGGTTTTGGGGGGCTTGACAAGCGGTGCCCACCTTTTGAGAGCGGGGGCCGAAGGGCAAACCCTCAGGGGCTAAAGCCCATCGTTTACGGGCTCCAAGCGGCACGGCTAAAGCCGTGCCCTTCCACAAAAGCATTTACGAGACAACTTCCAGACTCCCTACCCCAAGGGTGGGCCCTGACGAACACCCCCGCCCAAGCGGAGCTTGAGCGGGGCACCCTTCAGATTGGGGTGGACGCGAAGCTCCGGGCCATTCGGCTTCATTGTGCAACTGGGTGGTCTGGCGTAGAGTAGGGCGGCCACGCAATGAGACGAACGCAGGTCGGATCGATGGCTCGGGGCCCCGCTATTCTGACTCGGGATTATCTGCAAGCCGATGTTCCGATCTGGAGTGAAGTGTTGTTTGCGGCGGAGTTGGTTTTGTTGCACGCCGCCCCCGTCTACTACGGACTGGGAACACCTCACGGCGACGGTTCCGGAGTGGTTCTCATCCCCGGTTTCCTGTGTCCGGATCATTACTTATTCCCGATGCAGAAATGGCTGGGACGGATGGGATACCAGGCCTTCCTGTCCGGCATCCGTTTCAACGCCGAGTGTCCGAACCTGCTGATTGAACGCTGCCTGAATGAGACCATAGAGAAGGCGCTGGCCAAGACCGGCCGCAGGATTCATCTGATCGGCCACAGTCTGGGAGGCATTATGGCGCGTTCGATCGCGGCGCAACGGGCAGGGGACATCGCTTCGGTGATCACGCTGGGTTCGCCGTTCCGCGGCACAGCGGCGCATAGCAGCATCCTGTTCGCCGCCGAAACGGTTCGCCGCCGTATCCTGAAGAAGCACGGCGATGGGGTGCTGCGCGAGTGCTACACCGGGCACTGCACCTGCGATTTTGTGGATTCCCTACAGCGCGGCCTGCCGGCATCGGTGTGCGAAACCGCGGTATACACGCAGAATGACGGAGTGGTGGATTGGCGTTATTGCCGGACCGATGACCCAGAAGCGGATTTCGCAGTTTCCGGCACCCACATCGGACTGGCCTTTAATCCTACGGTGTATAGCGTGATAGCCAATCGTCTGGCCCAGGCCCAGTGCGGGCAGAAGAAGAGAGCACCGAGGGCCGGCCGTATCCGGGCAGGCGTCAAATGCGCAACCACCTGAACGCCGCTTCAATGGCGAGCGTTGCCCAGCGGGAAACAGTGGGAAACCGCGAAAGGTGGGGCACCCGGCCACCCCCATTTTCTCTTTGAACTGGACGCAATTGGGCCTAATATCACCCGGACGCCAGTGTCCATGCGGTCTTGAAACATCCGGGGGAGGAGTCAACCATGAAGAGTTCAACCGTTCTGTGGCTGTTTGTGTTGGTAATTTCGTTCGGCATCGCGTCGCCTGCAAGTTTCGCGCAAGGATTGGGAGCGACGCAGCTCGGCCCCGGTCTGCAGAATTTCAGCGACTGCCAGACTCGGGTCATCGGCCACCACGAACACCTCATCGCCGACCGTCTCGAAGCCAAGCTCGCCAAGGCCACCACGCTGACGCCCGAGGAGCGCGACATCTGGGTCGCTGAAATCCGCGCCCTGCGCCAGGTCACCCCCTCGCAGCCCTTCAAGGCGCCCGACCCCAAGAACCCGCAGCGTTACTTTCTGGGACTGAGCAACGAGGAACAATCCGCGATCAATTCCATGCACAACCGTTACGTGCAGGAAAACAATCTGGCCTGCGAGAAAAAATACGGAGGCATGACCCGCTACTCGCCCGGCTCCGACCAGTCCGGCCAGGCCCGCTACGAAAAGGAGTTGAAGGATAATATTCAGACCGGCACCGACATCTCGACCATTCCCGTGGAACCGATTCCCAGCCCGTATCCCAAGACACGCGAGCAGATGCATGAAGAGAGAAGGGCGCAGCAGCAGGCCAACCGACAGGCCGCAGGTCAGCAGCTCAGCGCTTGCACCGAGGGAGCCAAAGGGCTGCGCTTGCGCATCATGGCCGACAAGATGCAACAAAGGCTCAACAGTAGCAAGGGACTTTCCGCCAAAGAACGCGCCGATTTCGAAGCTGACATAAAAGCGACCCGCGATGCCGCCGACAAGAAACTTGACTACGCCCCACCGGTAGATCCGAAGAATCCCAATCGGGCCATGATGCGCCTCACAGCGCAGGAGCAAATGGAAGTGACGACTGAATTCTCCAATCAGTACCTGGCGCAAATGCAGAACTGCGTTCACGCGTCGACCCCATCGCGGCCCCCGGCTCATTGAGCATTTGATCAGCAGTCGGCTGCTTAATCCAACTGATAACCGGCAACCAGCAACTGCCAATTCCCCCGCACCCGGAATCAACACCTTTCGAAAACCGCGAAAGGTGGGGCACCCGGCACCCTTCAGAGTTGGGATGGACTCAAAGGCCGGGCCACCCGCCACCCTTTACTCGATCAGTAACACGTGGTAAGCTGCAGCCCCCATCGCGAGGTCCGCTTCCCAGGAATTTGGGCCCTAGCTCGAAAAACCAAATCTGATATTGAGCGGACGCGCGTTTCTACACGCCCACTCCGCCAGAAGGAGTTCGTAATGAAGACCCAAATTGCTCGTCTTTGCCTGCTTGGAACCTTTTTGGTGGGCACTCTGCATGCTCAAGTTGAGGTTAAACTGTTTGCCAACTCAAGCCAGCTCGCGGCTCACCCCATAGTTGTGGTTGAGGTACCACCGGACTGGTCAATCATAGGGGGTGGAGCAACGACAAGCTGGAATGGAACGGACGCAGGAAATTTGCTGGTTTCAGCGTATCCCCTGGACAAGCATCACTGGATCGCTTCAAGTAAGGATCATTCTGTTTCCTCCCCTGCTGTACTTACCGCCTACGCTGTAGCAATTAAGAATCCGCAGCAGGGACTCTATGATGTGAAAATATTCGCCCAGCAAAGTTCCGGGCAAACAGATAATCCTAGCGCCTCTGTGCTCGTAGATAGCAGCTATCAGATGACCGGAGGTGGTGCAAAGGCAGAAACTGGGGGACCGGGGCTGCTTCTAACCGCGTCATATCCTTCAAGTGACAGGGGCTGGACTACGATCGCAAAAGCGCACAGCGTTTCGTCGCCAGGCAGCGTGACTGCCTATGCAATCGGCGTCAAATCGAAAACATCAAAACCATTTCCTCCCGTAACGCGATTCCCGAGTGCTACATCAGGCGGCAGTCTATCTCCGGAAAGCACAATCAATGTCAGTTCGGGATTTATTCTGACCGGAGGCGGTGCAGAGGTGCAGTACTCAGACACCGTCGGATGCCTCTTGACTGAAACAAGTCCGAAGGGGAATTTCGGCTGGTCCGGAAAGGCCAAAGCGCACAGCGTGCCCAGCACCTGCACGATGACGGTGTTTTCCTTGGGGCTCAATAGCAGCAATGGAGCGGATGCGAAAGTTGTCTTTTGAAGTGAAATTGGTGAAACAGTGGGGGATCCACGTCTCCACATAGTCGTGAAAGGGTCGGAGGTCCCGACCCTTCTCTGGTTGAAGCATGGGATTCCGCACAAGTCGGGGACAGGGATCAACGGCGAACCTTGTCCCCATGCCTGCTCTGCCTATGTCTTCGCCCCGATCCGTTTCTCCCAAGCTTCCTGCTCCGCCTTTCCCCAATGTCCCACCACAATGACGTAAGCCATCGGGGTCGGCGAGGCTGATTTCGCCGCTGGGAAATCGAGGGAAATCGAGGGGAAATCGAGGGACAGACGGGACGTTCCCTAAGGTGAAGAACAGAAAACGTCCCGTCTGTCCCCACATTTCCCAGGTCTCCCGCCTGGAACAGCGCAGCGATCTTCTGCTTTCCACGCTGCGCAGCTACGTAGAGCCATGGGAGGCCGCCTCACCCTGGTCGCAGAATTTCCTGACCAGAAACCCGTAGTGCTATCTGGGATTGCCGCCCTCGACACGGGCGTGCGCCTGACGTGACCGCGCGATCTTTACGAGTGGGAGAGCGGGTTGCCGCTGCCTGCACCCGCCTTTCGAGGACCGCCAAAGATGGGGCACCGGCAGAAAACGTCCCGGCTGTCCCCCAGTTTCCTCCGTTCTGGGAAGTAAGCCGTGTTAAATTTAGCCCTCTGCACAGCCTCCAGTTAACTTTGAAACCAACATAGGGGTCTTATCTCCAAGGTCCTTCAAGCTGAAATCCGAGAATAAGGCCGGGGCATCATCTCGCACCACCTTAAACATCGCGGCTGCCGCCTCCCGCATTTCCACGTCTCCTGGTATCGAACCTCTGACCTTAAAAAAATGGCGCAGCGCGCGTGCGTTCGCCGTAATAATGATCTTGGTCTCCGTGGCGTTGGGCAGCACGCTGCGTGCAGCTGAGCGGACTGCTCTTTTTAGCTCCTTCTTCTGCAGGTCTAGTCCTGAACCATTCTGAGAACCGTCCAACGTCTCTAAGATAATTGTGTACGCCTGTTTCGATGTTTCCACTGCTTCTCGCCAGGCTTCTAACGCACGAGGAGATGTCCTGAGATGGGCAGGCTCGACGAATTCGGCCTCAGTTTCCTCGTGGTATTGCTGGGATAGTTGGCTGAAGGAAAATCCTATTCGGTGCCGTACCAGTTGGTGCGTGAAGGCACGGCTTACTCCAATCAGGAGGAATGTCCAGCTCACATGCTCCAATACGCTTTCATGGCCCTGGGCAATGAGGTTTTGGATGTACTCCTCGTTTGACCGAGGCGACTGTTTCTCTCCGAAAGACATGTAGCAAATACGACCGGCAGCTTCAACGAGCTCCTCTGGTCCAGTCGCGCCGGGAGTTCGGTTCCAAACCTTCTGTTCAAGCCGTAGAAAATCAAGAAACGCCTGTGCATAGAATTGAGGTGAACTGAGTTTAAAGACACGGAGGCTCATGGTTTTCCCGCTTTGCCTTTGCTCGGTTTGGGACCTCCCACATTTGCCGAGCCAGCACCGGACTGCTTGTCTTCTAAGACTTTTACTTTCTCCTGCAAGACCTTTACCCTCTCCTCCAAAACTGCCTCATTGCGTTTTGCCTCCTCGACACCTCCTAGATAGTATGGAACAAACTGAGCGCTGAGTGCTACGACGGCCGCCAGCAGGCCAGCCACTAGCGTCGCTCTTTTCACTTCGTGCTTCGCGATTTTCATCGCCCGGTTCGAAACGTTCAGGAAATCCCGAGAGAGCCTGTTCACATCCGGGTCGGGCGCGACGCCCGTATTCCGCTTGCGATAGTCTGCCACAACCGCACCGTCGAGCTTAAAGAAGAGCACAGTTACAATGGCATCCCGCAATCTCAGTTCAATGGAGTCTCGGCTCATATTGATTACTGTGAGGTGCATTGGTCCGTCATAACCAGGGTCGACGTG
>JAIQET010000027.1 GCA_020073645.1 Terriglobia bacterium
GAGAGTCCCTGGCCCAGCGGAATGCGCAGCGAGGCAAACAGCCGGAAATTGTCGCCATTTACGTGCTCGGGGACGAGTTCGTTGTTGCGCCGGATGTAGATGGCAATGGCGTCATAGTGGAACAACCGCTTCATCTTCACCGAAAAGACCGACAGCGTTTCTCCCAGGCTGAGCGAAGCCCCCAGGTCCTGGCTCAGTTCGAACAGGGTCTGCGCTTCCTGCCGCGCTGCCGCGATGGAAGCCAGGAAGTTCGTTTCCTGCCCCTCGCGCACCGAAATCACTTCAAATCCCGCATCCGGCGCCGTGCCCCGTTCTACTTTCACCTCGGTGGACAGCTTGCTCGCAATGTCCTCCCCGAATTGCGCGGTGACCTGTGCTTCCAGTTCGACGTAGCGCTTTTGCAGGACCTCTACCACTTTCGGATCGAACGATTTGCCGGACTCGGCAGCCAGGTTTTGCATGACGTCCTGAAGTGGCAAGGCACGCCGGTACTGACGGTCTGAGGCCAGCGCATCCAGGTAATCTACCGCCGAGAGAATGCGGGCGCCGATCGGAATTTCCTGTCCTTTGAGCCCGAAGGGATACCCCGATCCGTCCCAGCGCTCGTGGTGTGCCCGCACGATGGGCACCACCGGATAGGGGAACCGGACGCGCTCCAGGATCTCAGCCCCCACCACCGGGTGGATCTTCATCTTCTCGAATTCCTCCGGCGTCAGCCGCCCGGGTTTGGAGATGATGTGTTCCGGCACCGCCAGCTTGCCAATGTCATGCAGGAGTGCGGCCGCGTGCAGGGCCTCCATCTCCGCCGGGCTCACCCCCAGTGCTTTTGCCACCTCGATGGCATACACCCGCACTCGTTGCAGGTGGTCGTGCGTGGTGTGGTCTTTGGCTTCGATGGCCAGCGCTAGCGCTTCAATGGTGCGCAAGTGCAGGTTGGCCATCTCCTCCACGTGCCGCTTCTCGTCTTCCAGTTTTCCCAAGTACAGGCGGTAGGAACGGTAGATCAGGTAAATCGCGGGCAGAATCAGCAGCGAGGTCTGCCAGTCGAACTCACGATTGAACCAAGCCACCACCCCGGCAACTCCGGCCCCCACCAGGTAGTAAGGGAACGACCAGAAATAGCACTCCACCCAGATCTTGTTGAGCGATTTCCCTTCCGTGAGCGCGATCACTGTCGCAATCGACCCGGTGTTGGCCACGAAATACGTGGAGGCTGCCGCCACCAGCAGCAGGGAAGGGTTGGCGAAGACTCCGTGGAACAGCGCCAGGTGATAAACGCAGTAAGCTGCGGCAATCGCGAACGCACTGGCGCAGATATTGAACAGCACTTGCAGCGGGCTGGGATGGTCGCGATAGAAACATTGCACCAGGATGGCAGCGCTCCCCAGGATCAGGGTCTCTGCGAAGCTCAACTCCAGGATGCCCAGCAGGATGAACAGGAAGTTCACCGACATGGTGCCGGTGATGCCGGGCAGGTGCACCTTCAGTCGCGATGCCAGCACGGCGACCAGCAGGTAGCAAATGAACTTCGCCACGTTCTTGCTGGCCGGGTTGATCGCGGTGTAGACGAGCACACCCGTGCCTGTCATCACGATCAGGCCGATAAACACCTTGGCCCCGGGGGTCAGGTCTCTCCACGACTGCGACTGCGAGCGGCCCGCCATGTCCCTCCGCAAGAATTCCTGACAGCCTGTGGGGTGCAGGCTTGGGGTGGTTTGAATCTCAGTGATAGCAGCTAAGACGCTTCGGAACAACAACTTACGAAACATCCTCTAAACTTTAGTAACGCTCGCAGGGTACCGTCGACGCTCCCCATCTGGCGGTCGGACGGACAACCTGTCTCCTACCTAGGCAAACGCGCATAAAGGCTTTAATGTCTATCGGTTAGCCATGTATCCGCGGTCGACACGGGGTTCCGGAGCAGACAGATTGTCCCCTCTTCCCGTCTCGGCAAGGCCGACTTAAGTATGGTCTTTACATCAACTTAACTAAGTTCTGGACATTGGAATCGCACCTGCACCCTAAGCGGCGACCGCGAATGCGTTTCCTGATTGCGGAGAAAACATGATGAGGCAGGAGACAAGACAACGCGGACGGAGTCTTAAAGCCGGCGCCGCAGGTGGATGGGTTGGGCGCGCTGCAATCTTGGTGTTTCTCGCCTGTACCGCTGCCGCAGGTTTCGGCCAGGCACAGCCCCGCGGGTTCCGCGAGGATGATGGGTCGGGCCTTCGTCGTTCCGCAACCCGGTTGTCGCCAGAGCTCTCTGCTCTCATCCGCCAGGGGCGACAGGGGCAGGAGCCTCTGCAGGTCATCGTGCAATTCCGGAAATCACCCTCCACCAGCCAGCTCCAGAAGCTGACCAACTTAGGTGGAGTTCACAAACAAAGGCTCAATGCCATTCTCGGTGGTGTGTTCAGCCTGCCCGTGACTGCCCTTCGAGCGCTGGCCAACGATCCTGACGTGGCTTACATCTCACCCAACCGCTCGCTGAGTGGAGCGGCGGACTACGCGGAAGCAACCGTGGGCGCCGACGTCGCCCAGCGCTCCGGTCTTGACGGCACCGGCATCGCGGTGGCGGTCATCGATAGTGGGATCACCGATAATCCCGACCTCCACGACCCCAGCACCGGTCAATCCCGCGTGGTGTACAGCGAGAGCTTCGTTCCCGGCACTGACACCGCTGACTACTACGGACATGGCACCCACGTCGCCGGCATCATTGCTGGAAACGCCCAGCAATCGGGCGGCCGAAACAATCCTTCGGCCATCTATGGCGTCGCTCCTCGCGCCCGGTTGGTGAACCTGAGGGTGCTGGATAGCAACGGTTCCGGTCAGGACTCATATGTCATCGCGGCCCTGCAACGGGCCATCGCTCTCAAAGACGTCTACAACATTCGCGTGGTCAATCTCTCGCTTGGAAGGCCGGTCTTTGAGAGCTACACCCAGGACCCGCTCTGCCAGGCAGTCGAAGCCGCGTGGAACGCCGGCCTAGTCGTAGTCGTGGCTGCAGGAAACCAGGGCCGCAACAACAAGTACCACACCCACGGCTATGGCATGATCAGCGCCCCCGGCAATGATCCTGACGTAATTACCGTGGGCGCCATGAACACCATGGGAACTCCCGCCAAGGGCGATGATCTCATCGCCAGCTACAGTTCCAAGGGGCCCACCGTGCTCGACCACGTGGTCAAGCCTGACCTGGTGGCGCCCGGCAACCGCATCGCCTCGCTGCTCGTGCGTGGCAGCACGCTCGACGTCAAGTTCAAGACGGATGAAGTGTCGCCGACAGCTTACGGCGCCGCATCAACGGCCGCCAAGGCCTACTTCAAACTCAGCGGAACCAGCATGGCGACTCCGGTGGTGAGTGGGGCCGCCGCGCTTCTCATACACCAGGATTCCACTTTGACTCCGGACGTGGTCAAGGCCCGGCTGATGAAGACGGCGGACAAGGTGTTCCCGCAGGATAGCGAGATTCCCGTCGACGGCGTCGCGACCGACTATCAATACGACATCTTCACCGTGGGCGCTGGCTATCTCGACATTCCCAATGCTCTGGCCAACAGCGATGCGGTGCAGGGAACAGCTCTTTCCCCGATCGCCGTCCGCGATTCCTCCGGCAACGTCTCCCTCATGTCGGATCCTTCCGCCATCTGGGACACTTCCGTGATTTGGGGCAACTCCCTCATCTGGGGCAGTTCGCTGCTCGACGGAACCTCCGTCATCTGGGGCAACTCCGTGGTTTGGGGCAACTCTACACTCGACGGCTTCAGCGTGGTCTGGGGCAACTCGGTCATCTGGGGTAGCTCGATCGGCGCCACAAATGATGCCGAGAGCGTCGACGGCAGCGGAGACGACGGCGTCGACTAACGGTGTGACTCGCGGCGCGCGTGCAAGCTTGGTTTCAGGAAATCAGAATCGTGGGAAGGAGGAACTTATGAAACGCTTCAAAAAGGCAAGCCTGGTGGTTCTTCTGCTCGCGGCGATGGTTGCGGCCTTCAGCCTGCTGTCTGCCGCTTCGGCCGTATGGGGGAATTAGAGCGGGCGTCGAGAATTGACGCAGCCTTACGCGATTCGTATCAAGGCATCGCCCCAGCCATGCGACCGATCACCAACCTGCTGATTCCGCCCGCTTAAACCGAAGTAACCTTTTCCGCATTCCCGCCGCCGTGCTAAAGAGTGCACGGGGAGGCGTGTCTTCTTCTGCCCGTAGGCGTCCACGCCTTTTTTCTTTCAACATGAAACCAGCCGCCCAGATGCAGCTTGTGGACGGGACCACTGCCGTGGTTCGCAGCGAGCTCATGCTCAAGCTCATGGCCATGGTGGAGCGCGTGGCCCAGCACGACGCCGCGGTGCTTATCGTGGGCGAAACCGGCGTGGGCAAGGAGATGGTTGCCAAGGCCATCCATCAACATTCCCTGCGCTGCGGCAAAGCCTTCGTGGACGTGAACTGCGCTGCCCTTCCGGAGCATTTGGTCGAGAGCGAACTCTTCGGATACGAGAAAGGCGCCTTCAGCGGCGCCGATGCCACCAAGCCCGGCCTGTTCGAATTAGCCGAACAGGGCACACTGCTGCTCGATGAAATTGGCGAACTCGACGGCAAAGTACAGGCCAAACTGCTGCGTGTCCTCGACGGCGTCCCCTACTACCGCCTCGGAGGCAGCCGCAAAGTTGCGGTGAACGTCCGCGTGATTGCCGCCACCAACCGCGACCTGGAGGAAGAAGTCCGCTCCGGCAAGTTCCGCCGCGATCTCTACCATCGCCTCACCCAGTTCCAGCTCCAGGTGCCGCCCCTGCGCGAGCGCCGCGACGACATCGTCCCCATCGCAGAGTATTTCCTGCACCAACAGGCCCCCGGCGCGAAGTTCAGCGACGAGGCCAAGGAAGCCCTGTTACGCTACGACTGGCCGGGCAACGTGCGGGAGTTGAAGAACGTGATTTTCAAGGCTGCCATGCAGGCCAAACCCGGCATCAAGGAGATGCGGGCCAGCGATCTTCCCGCGGCCATCTGCGGATTGCCGGGCAGCCCGGCCCCCGCCGCCTTCGAAGGCAACCTGGATGACATGGAACGGCAGATGATCGTGCAGGCCCTGGCCCGCAACGGAAACAAGCAGGCCAAAGCCGCCCAGCAGCTAGGCATCTCCGTGCGCACCCTGCGCCGCAAACTTGCCAAGTACACCCGCGAGGGGCAAGGGTCTGAATCGCAGGCCGCGCCCGGAAGCAGCAGCGCGCATGTGCAACGCTATTTCCGCGCCATGATCGAGCTGCCTATGGTGCTGCAAGTCGACGGACAACAAGTCGAAGCCACCAGCGTCAACCTCAGCTCGGGCGGCCTGGCCATCCAGTGCGCCGCTCCCCTGGCCCACGGCTCCACCATGGACATGTCCTTCACCCTGCCGGGTGCGGCGTCGCCCATCGAAGCCAAAGCCAAACTGGCCTGGACTGCTCCCGGAGGCCTGGCCGGCCTCAGCATTGTCGAGATCCACCCCGCCCTGGAGCGTGAGCTGCAGCAGTGGCTGGCAGAAAAAGCCAAGGCCGAAGGCTCACCCGAGTCCGAGCCAAAGCGATAGCTGCGAGCCCTACTTCTTGGGGCGCGACTCCGGCGGCACCATGCCCGCTACGCGGTAGTAGACCGCGAGCTGGCCGTAGATCTCCCCCGAATGTTCGATAAACCCGTAGGCGAAATCTCCGACCCGGGTCTGTTCATTGCTGAAAGGATCGGTCACCAGGTCGTCCATGCCCTTGTCACCCTTGGCCTTGATCGCGGCGGCGCCGTCGGCGAAGGACTTTTTCACGAACGCCGCCACTTCCGCCTTGGTTTTGTACTGGTCGTGCTTCGGGTCCTCACCACCCGGTGGTTTCTGGCCCATCGCCGCATTGGTGAAGTAGTAGTTCGCCCCGGAGACGTGGAGCAACTGCTGCGCGAAGGTGCGCTGCGCGGGGGTGGGCTTGAAATCGTACTTGTCCTCGGGAAAATCCTCCGCCATCGCAATCAGTTTTCGCCCAATCTCGTTCCACTGCTCCAGCACCGCCTGCGACGGGCTCGCCGCAGGTTTGGGAGCCGCGTCTTTCTTTGTCATTTCCTGGGCAGCGGGCGCCACCATGAAACCGGCCGCCAGTACCAGTGCAGCTATGGAAAACGCCTTCTTCATCGCTCTTTCCTCCGTTTTGCTGCTTGATGACGACAGGTGCGACTGTGCCTCTGTCGACATGTTCGTGTTTACACCGAATCTTCGAGAGTATACGTCAGGAATCGGGCGGAGGGCGGCACCCAATCGAGAGCGATGAGTGGGCTGGCTCAGGGCAGGATCCCGGCGCTACGACGTGATGTGTGCTAATATTCCGGCCCCGGAACGGCTTGATGGATGAGGCAATCCCAGGAGGGGCATGATGAACATTTCCAGGTTGGCAGCGGGTGCAGGGATGACGACACTGGTGGCAGCGGCGTCGCTGCTGCTGGGCAGCGCAGGGCTTTCGGGTGTGGCTACCGCCAGCAAAGGCGGGTCAGCCGAGAACACCCTGCCCGGCCAGTATTGCACCGACAATGGCGGCGTGGTGGAGACTCGCCAGGCTGCCTACAACACCAACGGCGGCCCGGTGCTGCGGCTGGCGGGTATCCGCGCCTTCTGCCGCTGGACCTCGGCCAGCGATGGCTCGCGGATTTATGCCGGCCTCGACACTCTGTACACCACCTATCCCAGTTTGGCCGCGCTGGCCTACTACGCCCAGACGCAGCCCGGCAGTTGCAACGGCAATCCGGCGTCGTGTTACTGCTCGCTGCTCGGAGGCACCGATCTGTTTGGCGGCATCAACGCGGCCGGCGGTGGTTGGATCAAGAACAACTCGGTAGACCGGGTGCTGGACTCATGCATCTTCCCGGATGATTCCACGATCGATTCCTTCGGGCTGTTCTACCACTCGGCGGGCATCGTTCGCGGCATTGATCTGGACGGAATCCTGCGCTACCCGAACCCGTACGCCAGGAAACATTGAGGGGCGGCCATGTGGCGGCGGCTGCGGCGAGCGGCAATGGGCGGTCGGGAATGTGTTAGATTGGGCCCAGACGGGCCCGTAGCTCAGCGGTTAGAGCAGTGGACTCATAATCCATTGGTCCCAGGTTCAAATCCTGGCGGGCCCACCAGGGCCACTGATGAGGCACAGTGGCTGGCATCGGCCTGCGCCTTGACTCAGGCGTAACATCACGAATTACACCAACAACGCTCGGGCCTACTGCACCGCCCGCTGCGCGCCAAGGGCCTTAGCTGGCGTCAGGTCGAGGAGAAGCTGCGGGTGCCCCGGTCCACGTGAGATGAATCCCGCGTTACTTTCTCAGGAGGAAAGGTCTCGATGAGTACGTATATCCTGGTTCATGGAGCGTGGCACGGCAGTTGGTGCTGGAAGCGCGTTCGGCAGTCGCTCCAGGCGCGGGGTCATCAGGTGTTCACACCGACCCTGACCGGCATTGCGGAGCGCTCGCACCTGCTATCTCCACACGTCAACCTGGACACGCACATTGCGGACGTAGTCAATCTGATTCAGTGGGAGGAACTATCTCACGTGGTGCTTTGCGGCCACTCTTACGGCGGCTGTGTGGTCACCGGTGTCGCGGATCGCATTCCGGATAGCGTTGATGCGCTGGTCTACCTCGATGCCTTTGTTCCGGAGAACGGCCAGAGCCTGTACGATATTCTCCCGCCCGAGATGAGAGACGGCCAACTCCAGGGTGCACAACAAATCGGAGACGGTTGGAAGGTGCCTCCGATTCCCGCCGAAGTATTCAATGTGAATCGCGGAGATCTCGATTGGGTGAACCGCCAGTGCACCATGCAGCCGCTGGCCACCTTTCAACAACCGCTCCGTCTGACGGGAGGAATCGCCCGGATCAAGAACATCACATTCATCCTGGCGAGTGGCTGGTCGCCTTCTCCGTTCCCGCCTTTTTACGAGCGGGCAAAAGCCAAAGGCTGGAAGACGCTGAGCATGTCATGCGGCCATGATGTGATGTTGGATCTGCCAGAAGAGCTCACGCAGGAGCTGCTGGCGGCAATCACTTAGACTGCTTCCAATTGGCAACGTCGACATCCCTTTGTCCCTGCACGCGGGGGTCCTCTAGCAGATTTGTTAAGGCGTTAGCGGGTACAATGGTTGCAATGCCGCTATTAGCCTCCGTCTCGCCTCTGACCGTCGTGGCAATCTCAAGCTGAAACTCTTCTTTCTCAGTGAACATCCCGCTAACAACACCGAGGAAGAAGTACTGATCCCCGCTTATTCTGTTCCCCTGTATTCCGCCGAGGTTAACGAAAACGGGCGAACCGCTGTTCCCGTGGAAAATGTGAACGTCGCCGAGATATAGTGTCCCGCGTTTTCCAGTCGTGGTGATCATCTGCTCATCGGGCATCATCGCCAGTACCCCCTCACGGATGATCGGCTGCATTCTTTGCACGCCAGGGAATTGGTAGAAGAACCCAGTAAACACGATCCTCGTGCCTTCCGAAATGTCCCTATTCTTGACAACGTCGTCACTTGCAAATATTTCCAGTGGGATCGCCAGATAGTCAACCTTCTTTCCCTCTGGAAGAAGAGGTAGAAGGGCCAAGTCTACTGACTCATCGGTCGGGACGATCCACGGAACATTGCCGCTGGTATTAAGGGGCACCACGAGAGACGAGCCATCCCTGGTGTTCACCCGCGCGCTTATGGACTTTACTTCCAATGGGATTCTTGTTTCGTCATCCCAGCACATCGCCACGTGACGGTTGGTAACTAGGTAAGTGAAACCTCCCCCGTCACCTAGCCTCTTGTCGGGGTACCACACGAAAAAGCCCGTTCCTTTGATGTCTTTGAACGCGGTTCCACTCTTGCAAACAAGCTCCAGGAAGACCACAGTCTTTCTGATCTCTTTGTAAAAGGGGAGACGTTGCGGTTCGGGTGGGGTCGCGGTCGCCGGCGTCTGTGCGGGGTTTGGCGCTTGAGCGAGGGCCGACACCATGCCCACGAGCGTGATCATTAATGCAAGAAGCAGTTGTCGCATCTCTGTAGGGTCCTCCTTGTTGAAAAAGAACGTACCTCCGGCTACTTCTTGCAGCCCTAATTCTTGCAGATCGCTGCCGGAGCCTTGATGCAGCACGGCTGGGAGTGCACCGGGGAGCCTGCGGTAGGTTCCTAGCGAATCTGGGGCCAGGAAAGCGTGCTTATAGTCGCCGTGCTGTTCCCCGACGCGAAGATCGAGACGGCCGTGGTCGGCATGATCGGTGCCTCGGAATGCAGGTGGGGCAGGTCGAACTCCCGCCCGCTGTGGAAGAGGCCAAGGGCCACCATCAAGAGCACCGTGCACGCCGCGATTTTTTGATGCCGAGTTCCCAGCCAGACGTTTCCCATTTCCCAGTTCTCCTGCCAAAACGGTCCTGAATCTGATCCCCAGCCACTACTTCGGCGGATTTGGACTGATCGACTTAATGGGTGGGAAGTTGTAGCCCGCATCATTAACAATCTCAATCGTGACCTTTTCGCTGAAGTCTTTCGGGTAGTTATAGCTCCGGCCGGCGGGTGAATGCACCGCTGTGACCTGGATTAGTTGGTACTTGCCGGTAGCTGCGTTGTTCGGGATCGTGCCGTTAACCTCGAAGAGGCCGGGCGAAACGCTTTTCATGCCCGAAAGGGTGAAACCGCTCGAAAAACCTGCTTGGTCTTTCTTCATCTCCTCCTGAAGTTGAAATGAAACAGTTAACCCGGTTAGTTCCGGGTTCCCGTCAAAGCGGACGTAGTAGTGGAGCGGATCTCCCGGTTTGAAGTGTTGAGACATCATCGGGGCTTCCTGGGCCACGATGGTGCCTACCATGACGACGAGCACAAATAACGCATACCTGAACATCTTTTCCGCACTCCTTCGGCCAGCATTTTCAAAGCAAGAGTAGCATGATCGCACAGCGAAGAAAAGGAGAAAACGTAGCTGCCGAGACAAGGTGGCACCCTCGGAACGGCAGCACCCTGGTGAGGTATTCTGCCGTTGGCCTTGTCGAGGAGATGGAACGCCTGGAGAGGGGCTACGAAAAGCCCGCAGAGTCCGCCGACTAGCACCTCTTCATAACATCTTCATAACAACCGCGCCCAAAAGCGCCCTCTTCCGCCTAGCGTCGAACTTGGAAAATCGCTGACGCCGTTGGGGTTTAGCCGTTTGTGGTTTCAGGGACCGGAATCCATTGGTCCCAGGTTCAAATCCTGGCGGGCCCACCATCTGCTTCCAACCGGTTAGCACCGTCGGTGCGACAAGATGTCCCCACCGGCCGCCCTGCGGGCGGCCCAGATCGAGCTCTGGCGCGAGGCCCGGTGGCACGACCCTTGTGATTGGGCAGCTTTGTGCTGCAAGGGGAGTGGCAGTAAGCCAATTACTCCGCGACCAGATCCTGGCCGATGCAAGCAAGCCAGGTCAGCTCTTCTTCGACGTCACCGCGAAGAACGCCACTGGCTCCTGCTCTACGTGCTTGCTGCCGCAATGCGGGCAAGTCACCAGTTTGTCGTGCTCCGGCAGGGTCAGGATCTTCTCGAATGACTTATGGCAGTCCAGGCAGAGGTAATCGTAAACTGGCATGTTTTTTCCTCCGGCGCGCGGCCGCTGAGCACATCGTCAGTGGAAGCCGGACAGTCTCTAGGCATTCCTCCCCACACTATTGCATCATCAGGAGCTTGCCTTGGGAATCCCGGAAAGTGATGCTTTCATTCCCGCGAATAATCTCCCGCGCAATCAGGTCGTCGTTGCCATGGAAGCGAATCTTCGAGCCCACTACTTCGATCTGATCGCCGGGAGCGAACTTCAGGTTTTGACTGCGCATGATCCGAGCCGGGGCGAGGTGCACCTGCACCACGCCGTCACCAGTCTTCAGCAGCAGGTGATCGCCCATCTCGCCTTCGCTTACCGGGCAAGCAAACTCCTGGACTTCCTGCACCACCCCTCGGACCACCACCTCGTTAGCCGGGTTGTAGAGGGCGGCGCCCTGGGCCAGGGGGCGATGAAAGCTGACGCCGAAGACCATCAGCAGGACGGCAATTACCGCCACCGCGAAGATCATCCCTATGAACAAGCTGGAAAGTTTCATGGCCGTCTCTCCTTTTCGTGACTTGCCGGTTTCGGCCACCACTGACGGAAGCGGCCTGCTCAAGCGACCTTGAGCTGGGTTTTGGTCATATGCTTGACGGCTTTGGGCAGCTCAAACTGGAGCATGCCTCCCTGCAACTCGATTCGAGCCGCCTCGGGCACTACCTCGCTGGCAAGCTCGATGAAACGCAAGATGGTGTCGGGATACAAGTCGACGTAGACGTTTTTCGATCCCTCGATTTCGGGCGCGCTCACGTCCTTCTTGCCCAGGATGGTGATGCGGCGAGGCTCGATGCTGACACGCAGTTCATTGTCCGCAAAGCCCAGAACATTGGCGCGAACCCGTATCCGGTCCCGGGATTGCGAGATGGCAACCGAAACCGGCCGGAGCAGCTCGGACTGCGCCCGGAACCAGTCCTCCCAGTCATGGCCGTGCTCCCGGCCACGGGCTTCGAACAACTCGTAGGCGCGACGCGCGATCGCCAGTTGCACTTGTTGTGCGTCCCACTGAACACTGGCGGGATCAGCTGGGGTCAAGGTGGTAGACGTAGGCTCCGCTTGGGGTTGGGACAGCTCCCGGGACTTCATAACACCTCCTTCGGATACAACTGTGAAAGAGGTTCGCTCATGCCTGGTGTCTCGATCGGCAGAGGCTGTAGCGAGCCGCCGTCGGATTGTCATGTGTGCTTCAGGGCACACCCGCACACCATAATTGTCCTGCTAGCTGTCAAACGGTGCCGTGACGGGTGTCACCAGCGGATGTGTCACGCGAAACAAGTACCCAGTACCAAGTACCCGGTACCGAGTTGAAAACCAAGGTCCTCCCCTATGAGATAATTTTCGCTCTACATCTTGTGAGGAGAGCATGGCTGAGCGCAAAGTTTTCTGCGTCAAGTTGAAGAAGGAACTTCCCGGTCTGGACGAGCCGCCCTTCGATACCGAACTGGGCAAGAAAATCTACGAAAACGTCTCCCAGGAAGCCTGGAACCAGTGGATGGAATTCTGCAAGATGCTGCTCAACGAGTACCGCCTGAACCCCGCGCGCCGGGAGGACCAGGAGGCTATCGTCAAGCAGATGGAGCAGTTTTTCTTCGGCCAGGGTGCGGCTCCTCCGGCAGAGTACGTGCCGCCCGCGCAGAAGTAAACCCTATCGTGCCGCTGAGAACATAGCTGGCTGCGTCTCGACCCCGGGTTGGCGGGGCTCAAAAATGCAGCACGATGCCCGTCGAGAACCGGAAATCATTTTGCGTGTTGCTGAAGAACCGGGTTTGCACGAAATCCCCCTGAAACCGCCAGCCGACCGCCGGGATCAATTTGTAATCCACTCCTCCGCCCAGGGCAGTGGCAAAAGAAGTATCGGAAGCCGAGACGGCATTCAGGTTCTCGTGGCCTGCTCCGAACAAGGCATGGGCGAAGGGAGTGATCTTGCCCACCGAAACGGACACCCGCGGACCAAACAGGAAGGTGTAGACCCTGGCGTCCGCATCAGACCCATAATGGCCGCTGACATCGGCCACAATTCCGACCCACGGTAAGACCTTGCCTTCGAGCGATCCCTCCCAGCCGTTCAGGTTGACACCATTGTTAGAGACCAGGTCTGCGCGCTGGTACGAATATCCGAAAAAGACATTGCCTTTGGGCCCCTGAGCGGTGGCTGCAGTCGTGAACAGGAACAGGGTAAGCGCAATCACGGAAATTCTGAGCACAGAAATATCCTCCTGTACGCATAAGGTGTCGCGATTGTGGCGGCAAAGTCCTTAGATGCACGGGCGGGACGAAGCGGTCACGGAAAAAATTGCCGCTCTAGCGCTGGAACCAGATATTTATTTCGATTTTCACGGTTCTGAAACCATCCACAGGCGTCGAACCTTTAGGATGAAAGTCGTCTGACGAACGAAAGCCCGCGCAGGCAAGCGCGGGCGCAACCCTTCTGGCCGGAACCTCAAGGAGTTGAACGTGAAGTTGAATCTGCAAGTCTGCGCCAACGATGGTGTCACAATAGTCTATTGCAGGGGCCGCATCGCCTACGGCGAGGAAGCCGCCGCGCTCTCCGAAACCGTGGCGGAACTGTTGCCGCACTCGCGCCACGTGGTGCTTGAGCTGAGCGCGGTGGAGATGATCGACAGCGCCGGACTGGGAGAGTTGGTGCTCATCCTCATGTGGGCCCGCGCCAGCCAGTGTTCGATCAAGCTGGCTGCTCCGCCCAGGCATATTCGCAGCGTGCTGGAACTTACAAACCTGCATTCGGTATTCGAAATCTACCCTACCCTGAACGATGCCGCCTTGGCGTGCCGCGGGCAGGTCGCTTGAAGGAGGGAAGAGGCGGGGCGATTTTTTCCACAAATCCCACAATTCTTTTATGGCATCTTTTCAATCGTAGTAAAATCAGATTTCCAGAAATGTCTGTCCCCTCCACGGGAGTCCGAAATGGTCTCGAAGTGCGCCAACCCGGGCTGCTCGACCCCCTTCCTATACCTGCATGAGGGCAGGCTGTTTCGCTTCGAGACGGGAGTGGGAAACGGCTCGGCATCCGGGACCGAGGCCAACGGACGACAGCCCATGCGGCGGATAGAATTCTTCTGGTTGTGCGATCACTGTGCCGGCCGGATGACCGTGGTCTTTGAAGAGGGCGCGGGGGTCAAGGTGTTGCCGCTGTCCCGCAGCCAACCGGCAGCCTGACGGCCCGCCGTTCAGTGCGGCGCGGCCGCGTATTTCCCACTCAGGGCGTTCCAGCGAATCTTCAGCATCTCGCCGAACATCCGAATCCCATCGCGCAGGGGGCTGATGCGGGTGCCCTCGCGATGGGCCCAGGCTACCGGCACCTCGGCCACACTAAAGCCAAATCGCTTAGCCAGGTAGAGCAACTCCGGATCGAATCCCCAGCGCTCGATCTTCTGTGCTGGAAAAATCGCCTGCCCGGCCCGCCGCGTAAAGGCCTTGAAGCCGCACTGCGTGTCCTTGAACTTCAGCCCCAGGGTGACGCGCAACAGCAGATTGAAGATGCGCCCGAAAAGTTGGCGGTAGAGAGGTTGCCTCTGGGTCTGCAGATGGCTCTGTAGCCAGCGCGACCCAATCGCGATGTCGGCGCCCTCAGCAATCGCGGTGAACAGCTTGTCCGCTTCTTCGATCGGCGAAGAAAGATCGGCATCGCTGAACAGCAGGATGTCGCCACCCGCGTGCAGCATGCCGTTGCGCACGCTGTATCCCTTGCCCCGATTGCCGGGGTTTTCCAGCAACCGTAACCTCGGATTTTTTTTCAGATAATCGTGGACGATCTCCGCGGTGTTGTCGCGCGATCCGTCGTTGACCACGAGGACCTCTGCATCCCAGCCGCGCTGGGCGATGTAGGCAAGCACTCTTTCCAGCGAAGCTGCAATGCGCGCACACTCGTTAAAGGCGGGAATGACGATGCTGTAAGTCAGTCGTCGGTCGTCAGTCGTCAGTCGTTGGTCGTTAGGCACGTGTTTCCGCTAGGGGTTCCAGCACTTTGGACAAACAGTTTCAGGGAAAGTTTGCAGTAAGTCAAAAGAGCTGACGACCGGCGACCGACGACTGCCTCTACGCCACTTGCCGCAGCTTCTCGAGCATGGAGAGGAACTCGAGCACCAGTTCCTCGTCCCACAGGCCGGTGCGGGCCTCGTCGCGCATGGTAAGTGCCGCCTGCTCATGGCCGAGCGCGGGCTTGTAGGGGCGGGCCGTGCGCAGGGCGTCATAGACGTCAACCACCTGCAGGATACGGGGCAGCAAGGGGATTTCTCCTTTGCGCAGGCCATCGGGATAGCCGCTGCCATCGGAGTGTTCGTGGTGGTTGCGGATGATCGGCAGCACCAGGCGTAGCGACTTGAGCGGCTTACAGATGTTCTCCCCCGTGACGGGATGCTGCTTCATGACGACCCACTCTTCCGGAGTCAGGTTCGATCCCTTCTTCAGAACTTCGTCCGGCACGGCGATCTTGCCCAGATCGTGCAGGTAGCCGCCGCGCCGCAAGGCCACGATGGACTCTTCTTCCAGCCCGAGATGACGGCCCAGGTTGGTGGCATTCCGCGCCAGGCGTTCGCAGTGACCTTCGGTGTAGGGATCGCGGCTCTCCACGCTCCGGCCCAGGCTGCAGATCACCGACTCCGCGGTCTCCAGTTCGTCGGTGAACTCTTTGAGTTTGAGCAACGACCGGACGCGGGCAAACAACTCTTCCGCGAAAATGGGCTTGTTGAGAAAATCGTCGGCGCCGGCTTCAATGCCCCGCAGCTTGTCTTCGCGATCGCTTAAGCCGGTGATCAGCACGAAGGGAATGAGCCGGGTGTCAGGATTATCTTTGAGTTCGCGGCACAGTTCGTACCCCGACTTGCCGGGCATGACCACGTCGGAGAGGATCACGTCCGGGGGCTGGCGGAGAATCTCGTCCTCAGCGTGGGCTGCGTCCTGCACCGCTACCACTTCGTACCCTTGCGTGGAAAGCAACTCCCGCATCAGCACCATGGTGTCCGGGTTGTCGTCTACCACCAGTACGCGCGGCGCGGGCCGGCGCAGCGAAATGTCCCCCATCTCTCTATAAGACTGGAAAAGCGACCTAGAAGTTGTCCGGGATTTCTGGAAGGGGCTCATGCCGGCGGTCAACACCCTATTGTAAAGGATTCACACCGCAACAATAGGTTACAGCGCATGGGCAGTCGATTTTCCCACTTGGGGACTGGCAAGCCGGCGATGTGTCATCCGACCTTGATCCTGTCTTCGTCCAGTGCTAACGCTGAGGGCATGCGTCATCCTAAGCCTTTGTTTCCGCTCGTTCTCCTGCTGGCGGGCGTAGCCTTGGGCGCGCCCAAGCCGCATGTCATCAGCTTTGGCAAACCCACCACCGTCAAGTGGTTCGTTAGCCCCGACGAAAGCAAGGCATTGGACCTGAAGATCCGCCCGCTGTACGTGGACGGCCGCCTGAAGGAATCCACCCTGGGAGCGGCCCATGACGTTACCGACCGGCTGTTCGTGGTCCGTCGTGCGTTCCGCGTGAACGACCTCTTGCCGGAGGAGACGGCCTCCAGCCCGCGCTGGCGCTGGCAACGCGGGGGATGGCTGCTGGTGGATCGGGTCACGGGCCGGGTTTCGCAGATCGCGCTGCCCGAGTTTGATCCTTATTACTCGGTTGCCAGTTGGTATCGCGACTACATCGCCTACTGCGGGGTGTCTGAAGGCGGCAAGACAGTCTATGCCGTGGTGACGCAACTCGGTCGCCGCAAGCCCGTCCTGAAGAAAGCTCTGGGCGAAGCGAGCGCGCACGACCTGCCCGACTCTGAGTGTCCCGCCCCAGCTTGGCAGCGCCAGCCGGCGCGGGTCACCTTTGAGCCCGCTCCCGGACAGAAGCTGACCTACTCGCTCCGGGGACACGTTGTGGATGTGGTGAATGATGAGGACGCCGAGCAAGAGGCGGCGGAGTAAGGTCCGCTACCGAGGGGTGGATCGTTGTTGTGCGGGAGCGATCGAACCCCTGTGCTGCCGTACGTAGCCGTGTGCCAATAGCAGGACCAGCGCCGCGACGACAAATACATACGAGCGCCATCGCCCGCGGTCCGCAGGGGAAGACGTAAGATGCTTGGCCATCGCCGCGCCCAGCGCCAGCCCGGTCACCAGTCCGCCAATGTGAGCCGAGTTGTCAATCCCTGCACCCACTGCGCCGAAAAACAAGTTGTAGCCGGCAAAAGCGAGCAGGCTCTTCAGCGTGCCTTGTAGGGCGGCTTTGGGAATGGGGAGATGGCCCAGATATAGCGCGGCGATCAGCGCACCCGCGACTCCGAAAATGGCGCCGGAAGCACCCGCGCCGATCACCAGCGGATGCCACCACAGACTGGCCAGGCTTCCCGCCAGCCCGCAAGAGAGGTAAATGAGAAGGTAGGTCCAGCGGTCGAAGACGCGTTCCGCCAGCCAGCCCAGATTCCACAAGCACCACATATTGAAAAAAATGTGGATGATCCCGACGTGAAGGTAGTTGGAGGTCAGCATTCGCCAGGGCTGCGGACCCAGCGAGAGCGGTCCCCAGTTCGCACCCCACTGCAGCAGTTGTTGGGGCGACGGCTGAAGCAAGGAGACTCCCGACAAGAGCATGACGGCGAATACCGCCAGGTTGATTCCGACCAGGGCAGTGGTGACCGGGGGCCTGCCACGCGCTGCCACCGCCCGAGCCGAGGGTGAAGCTGTCGGGGAGGAGAAGGCGGGGTTGTTCGCCGCCGCAGTGCGGCAATCGGCACAGAGATCGCTCGCTGTGCCGATGGAAAACGCCGGCAACTCCCGTCCACACTTTACGCAATTCGCCATTCGGAACCCGCGGACCGCCTGCGCCAGTGTAATGCATTGCGCCCTGGGCAGGTTTCAGTGCTGCGGCGCGGCGCCGAATTGCGCGAAGGTGATGATGTGTCCGCCCGGATCCTTCACCCCGATTTCTTTTGCGCCATAGAAGGTCGTCCGCACCGGCATGACGACCTCGACGCCCCTCATCGCGGCTATGATGTCGTCGAGGTTCTCCACCTCGAGGTAAAGAAAAGTTGAGCCTTTCTGGTAGGCCTGCGCGTTGAAGGCAGCATCCTTCTCCACGCTGGCGAAGCTTTGATACATTACTTCGACGCCGCCCTTCTGCAGGGTCACGAAACCGAGCTTGTTTCCGTCCGGCACTTCGATCGTCTTCTCGAAACCCAGCCGTTCCACCCAGAACTTTATGCAGGGCTCAACTTCGTCCACCAGCAGTACGGGCGTGATCTTCTTTACCGGGATTGTTTTCATCTTGTCCTCTCCTTGGGTCTTGGCCAACGGCCAGAGCAATGTGAGCAGCAGCAGAGCCAAAGTTGTGGTTCGCATCGTGTAATTCCTCCTTGCTATTCGTACTAGTCTTAATTAGACTAGTAGAAGATAAAAGATCAGCAAGGCTTTGTCAAGGAGGAGTTTTATGGCAACCGAAGAACGTCAGTTGCAGGACCTGGTTTCGATTGGGCCGGCCATGCTGCGCGATTTCAAACTGCTGGGCATTCAGACCGTGGGGCAGCTCGCCCGCCGCAACCCGGAGAAGCTCTACGAGAAGCTGTGCGCCATCACCGGGCAGCCCCAGGACATCTGCTGCCTGGATGTTTTTCGCGCGGCGGTGGCGCAGGCGCGAGACCCGCTGCTGCCCGCTGAGCAATGCACCTGGTGGTACTGGAGCCGCAAGCGGAAGCATGCTCTGAGCGAAGTCGAAGGGGCGCGATGACCACCGCCAGGAAGCGGGACTTGACCACTCCTGACCTGGTGCTGCTCAGCCTGCTGGCGGAGCGGCCCATGCACGGCTACGAGGCCAATGCTGAACTGGAGCGCCGCCAGGTGCGGGATTGGGCAGGCATTTCGCGGCCCCAGGTGTATTACTCGCTGGAAAAGCTGGCGCGGCTGGGACTGGTCCACGGCGCCGAGAGTGGGGAGCCGACAGCGGGGCCGGAGCGTAGCGTGTTTGCGACGACAGCCAAAGGCCGCACGGCACTGGCCGACGCCTTGGAACGCGAGGACTGGACCACGCAGCGCGAGCGGCCGCCCTTTCTCACCTGGATTGCGCTCTCCTGGCAGGCGCGTCCTGGGGTATTCCAGCAGCAGCTTCGCCGCCGCCAGAAGTTTCTCGAGAGAGAACTCGTCCGGGAAGAAGCGACGTTGCGCGCTGTACGTCAGGAGGTCGGCCACCGCTTCCACGAGGCGGTGTGGATGGTCAGCCTCGTCATTCAGCAGTTCCGAGCCGAACTGCGTTGGCTGCGCAAACTTTCGGGCGAGATCCATCGTCGCGCCTCGGCTCGGCATCCGGAGAGCAGCAATTAGCAGTTAGCACTTGGTCATGAGACTTCCTTGATGATCCTGCAAGATCGCTGAGGGGCTAATTGCTAATTGCCAAGTGCTAATTGCTGATTTTCAGTCCCCGGCGGCCTCGACCGCGGGCATCTCTTCGGCTACCGTCTTGGCCTTGATCTTGGCGCTCGACACCAGCGCCACCGAGGCCACCACGACGACGCTGCCCGCCAGGATGTAGCGGTCGACGGTTTCGTTTACAAACAGCCAGCCGAGGAAGACCGCGACCACGGGGTTCACATAGGCGTAGGTCGAAACTTTCGAAGTCGGCACGTGGCCAAGCAGCCAGATGTAGGCGGTGTAGCCGATCCACGATCCGCAGACCACCAGGTACAGCACCGCTCCCACGCCGCGTGCGGTCCACGTCACGTGTGAGATGTCTTCGAAAGCCACGGCAAACATCAGGTTCGCTAATCCTGCGAATGTCACCTGCCACGCCGTAGCGCTGAACACATCGACTTCGGAAGACTGCCAGCGCTTGGCCAATACCGATCCCAGAGCCCAGCTGAAGGAACCGCCGAGCAGGCTAAGTGACCACCACAGTTCCTTGAGGCCCAGCGCGCCGGTCGCCGTGAGCTTGGGCCAGATCAGCACCGAGATGCCCGCGATGCCCAGTGCCAGGCCCGCTATGCCACGCGCCGAGATGTGATGATCGCCCAGCAGCAGCGAGTCGAGCACCAGGAACCAGAGCGGCGTGCTGGCCACCATCAGCGCGGCCAGGCCCGAGGGCACCAGTTGTTCCGCGTAGGAAAGCGTCAGGTTCCCACCCATAAGCAACAGGATGCCGACCACTGCCATCTGTCCGAGTCGCGCCGCGCTGTAGCGGATGTTGCGCCCGCGTAGGCCCAGATAAGCCAGCATCAGGATGCCGGCAAGCGCAAACCGCATACCGCACATCAGCGCCGGCGGAATATGTTCGACGGCGATGCGAATGCCGAGGTAGGTGGAACCCCAGAACACGTACACCAGTCCGAAGCAGAGGATGACGAGAAAACGGTGCTGGCGCTGGGCTTCGGTCATGGCAAGCTGGGAGCTAAAAGATAACAGACGAGCGGCAACTGGCCGAAGATTCGATTTGTGGCGCTGTTGGGTCTGTCTTGTAGCGGTGTGTCTGGGCTGGGCCCGGATGCCCATTCTTCGGTAGCTGCAAAATCATGTGGTGCCCGCGGCGCTGGCCAATTTTCCATCCAGTACTTCGCGGACCTTCGTCAACAACGATTCGACGCCGAAGGGTTTCTCCAGAAGCGCGGTTCCGGGGTCGAGGGCGCCATGGTGAGTGATCAGGTCGTGAGTGTACCCGGACATGAAGAGCAGTCGCATTGCAGGCCGGAGCTTCAAAAGATGGTCTGCCAGCTCACGGCCGCTGATGCCCGGCATGATCACATCGGTCAACAGTAAGTCGATAGGCCCGTCGTGCTGCTGCGCGACCTCCATCGCTGCTTTGCCATCTCGTGCTTCCAGTACGGTGTATCCGCCGCTCTGAAGGGAGCTCAACGTGAGTCCGCGCAAAGCGTCCTCGTCTTCGACCAGCAGGATGGTCTCGGTTCCGCGCGCGAGCACCCTGACCGTGTTTTCGCGTTTGGGCGATTCCGCGGTGGCTTCGACTTGCGGCAGGTAAATTCTGAAGGTTGTGCCCTTGCCCACCTCGCTGTAGACAGAGATGCAGCCTTCACTTTGCTTCACAATGCCGTACACGGTCGATAGACCCAGGCCTGTCCCTTTCCCCAGCTCCTTAGTGGTGAAGAATGGTTCGAAAATATGGGTCTGGGTATCCTTGTCCATGCCGCAGCCGGAGTCGCTGACGCTTAGCATCACATACCGGCCCGCCTTGGCATACGGATGTTGGCGGAGGTAGATCTCGTCCAGTTCGGTACTTGCCGTCTCGATCAGCAGCTTCCCGCCATGCTGCATCGCGTCACGGGCATTGACTGCAAGATTCATCAGAACCTGCTCGATCTGCCCTCGGTCGGCTTTCACTCTTTTCAAGCTGGAGTCGCGACGTATCTCGAGATCGATGTCCTCGCCGATGAGACGGCGCAGCATCTTATCGACATCCGCCACTACTGAATTCAGGTCGAGTACAGTTGGCTGGATGGGCTGCTTGCGGCTGAATGCCAACAACTGCTGGGTGAGAGATGCCGCTCGACGCCCAGCCTTCAGAATCTCGTCTGCATGTTTACGCAGCGGTGCTTCCGGCGGGAGAGCGAGCTGGAGAAGTTCACTGTAACCGGTGATCACACCGAGTGCATTATTGAAATCGTGCGCCACGCCACCCGCCAGCCGGCCGACAGCCTCCATCTTCTGTGCCTGCCGGAGTTGCTGTTCCAGAAGTTCGCGCTCGGTGACATCGTACTTAATGGCCACAAAGTGGGTAATGTCTCCGCCCTCCGACCGCACGGGAGTGACAGTCTGTTCCTCCGTGTAAAAACTCCCATCTTTGCGGCGGTTGACAATTTTGCCGCACCAGACGTTCCCAGCGGCGATCGTCTGCCACAGATTGGTGTAGAAGGCATGGTCATGTTTGCCGGAACTTAGCAGGCGTGGATTCTTGCCCCAGGCTTCTTCGGCTGAATAACCGGTGAGTTCTGAAAACGCACGATTCGTCCACAGAATCGTTCCTCTTGCGTCGGTAATAACGATGGAATTAGCAGCAGCTTCCAAAGCCGCGGCCTGCAAGCGCAGACGCTCTTCCGCAAATTTGCGCTTGTCGATGTCCATTGCGGCGCCGATCATGCGGGTCGTCCGTCCGGTATCATCATAGAAGGCGCGCCCTCTGGCGGCCTGCCAATGCACGCCACCGTCCGGCCAGATCACACGGAACTCGAGGACGTACTCTCTCTTCTCCTGGATGGCCGCGTCGATTGCGCTCCGCATCATTTCGCGGTCGTCAGGATGCACGCTGTTCATCAATACCTGAAAATTCGCCGGGCTGTCTGGAGACAAGCCCAGCATCGCCTTGCGGGTGTCTGACCAGACGTGTTCGTCCCTAATAACATCCCAGTCCCAAAACCCGATTCCGGCTGCATCCATCGCCACTCGCGTGCGTTCGTCGCCGCAGCGCAACCCGGCTTCGGAATTCTCTTGTGCTGCTGCTTCCCGGACGTACTTATGCTCGGCCAGTTGACATTCGGCCTTCTCGGCAAGCAGATTCGAGCGGAAGTGTCGTTCCTTCTTGAAGATGGTGAAACTCAAGCCCGTGGCCACACAGATTGCGAACAAAATCCTGAGAATGCGAATAAGCCAGACTTCGATCTTGCTGTGGATTACCCAAGTGGAGATTTCAAGACCAATGAGCGTCATCGTAGCTGCCAACGTCAGGCCCAGTAACATCGGTAGCTGGGTGGCAAATATTGGAAACTGCAACTTACTAAGTCGGCTCACAATGACTCACTGCGAAGGTCTCAGAGAGGCTTGGCACGGACGTGCGGTTCTGCGAATCCGCGCCCACAGATTCTCGCTCGACACATATGTTCTCGCCATGAAACTCAGACGCCAAGTTACGCAGGTAATGACTATTGCGGTCGATGTGGGAAAGAGGGGAAACGGGAAGAAAATGAACCTAACCATTCCCAACAGCCAGCCCCGTTCAGGTGCAGGTACCCGATCGGCGCAGCGAGGGAAGCTTTATCCAAGGCAAAATCGCTAAAACGTATCTTCGCAGGTGCGTAGTAACCAGTGTCCGAGACCGCAGTTTTCAGGGCGCGACCGAGCCCAGACTTGCGGCCAACTACCGGAGTACGTTTTCAGAGCACCTAAGTAACATTGACCATGGGCGGTCCAGTTGTCATGCTTTCACATGCCGCAGAAGGGGAACAAGCCTCGTCAGCGCACCCGCCCGCCGCGCATCCGCGTCCCCAATTCTGAGCGGGCATTATTCGTGGTGGACGACAGCAAGTTTGTTGGCGTCATTCAGCGCCTTTCCCTGACCGGGGGTTCTGCCATTCTGGCCAAGGGTCCTATTCCTCAGGGAACACTCGCCAGAATGGGCTTGAACACCGTGTTTGGGCAAGTGACTGCGCAGATCGAATTTCTGCAGCTGGGAGCGGATGGGATCCCGCTGGCCCAGGCATTCCGCTTCGTTGCCATGAGCGACATAAGTTCCGAACGATTCACAGCTGCCGTGACGCAAATGGAAAGCGCAGGCTTCAGCGATTTCGAAGCAACCGGAAACCCTCTCGGCGGCCTGGCGTCGCAGAGCGTCAGTAAGCTCTGGGACAGCATCCGTCGCCTTTCGGCGGTGATCGCCCCCGGCCGGCAAACCAGCCCGAAGAGTTGAACCTCAGACGCCGGGAGCAATTCAGTAGCCTGAGCCCGGGCCCAACGGCCGGCGTTTAGGGGGTTACGCGGGCGTCGGCGGCAAGCTATAATAGGCGTGGATTTAGACATGCGCTTGCAGAATTCCAATTCGCACCTGCCTGTGTGCTGGCTGCACTTCCTGGTGTGCCCGCGCCGCTATCTGGCAGTGTTGCCCTCGCAAGCGCGCCCCAGCCTCTTCGGCAGCGATTAGCTTTCCGATCCTCCCTGCTGCGGGCTTACCCCAGAGGCTAAACCGATCTTTGGGGGACCTGATCGGCACGACTAATGTGCCCTTCCCAAACCCGCCCTCCGTGAACCCGTTGCCCAGCCGGTTCTGACTGGCCTCTGGCAACCGACAACTGAATTTGGAGGATCCCATGACCACCAAGACACTCACCACCGGTCCCAAGCTCAAGACCGCGCTGCCCGGCCCCAATGCCAAGCGCATTGTCGGGGGCGATGACAAGTACATTTCGCCGTCCTATACGCGCTCCTATCCGCTGGTCGCGAAGTCCGGCCGCGGGATCGTCGTTACCGATGTGGACGGAAACGAGTTCTTTGATTTCTCCGCCGGCATTGCCGTGACCTCGACTGGCCACTGCCATCCGCACGTGGTGGCTGCCATTCAAAAACAGGCGGGCGAACTCATTCACATGTCGGGCACCGACTTCTACTACGAGAACATGGTGACGCTGGGGGAGCGGCTGTCAAAGATCGCGCCCATGCCCGGGCCGCACAAGATTTACTACGGGAACTCGGGCACGGAGGCGGTGGAGGCTGCCTTCAAGCTGGCCCGCTACCACACCAAGCGGCAGAACGTGATCGCGTTCTTCGGCGCGTTCCATGGACGCACCATGGGATCGCTTTCGCTGACTGCATCCAAGCCGCAGCAGAAGCGCCGTTTCGCTCCGCTGGTTCCGGGCGTGACCCATGTCCGCTATCCGGACGTGTATCGCGGCTGTGCGGGCGGCGCGCAGGAAGCGGAAGCTTTCGCGCTGGGCTGTGCCCGCTTCCTCGAAGACAAGCTGTTCAAGACCATGCTGCCTCCCGAGGAAGTGGCGGCGGTTTTCGTCGAGCCCATCCAGGGCGAGGGCGGATACGTCATCGCTCCCAACGCCTTCATGCAGGAACTGCGCCGGATTTGCGATCGGCACGGCATTCTGCTCGTATCGGACGAAGTGCAGAGCGGAGCCGGCCGCACCGGCAAGTGGTGGGCGATCGAGCACACCGGGGTGCAGCCCGACATCATCTGCAGCGCCAAGGGCATTGCTTCCGGCATGCCGCTGGGCGTGATGATCAGCCGGGCTGACATCATGGACTGGGTGCCGGGCTCGCACGCTTCTACCTTTGGCGGCAACCCGGTCTGCATCGCGGCCGCGCTGGCTACGCTCGATGTCATCGAGCGCGAGAACCTGATGCAGAACGCCACCGAAGTCGGCAACCACATGCTGAAGCGCATGGCGGACTGGCCCAAGAAGTATCGCGTGGTCGGCGACGTCCGCGGGCGCGGATTGATGGTCGGGGTGGAGATTGTCAAGGACAAGCAGACCAAGGAATACGGCCCGGATCACCGCGACCGCATCGTGGAACTCGCCTTCGAACGCGGCATCCTCTTCCTGGGTTGCGGCCCGAGCACGGTACGGATCGCGCCGCCGCTGGTCGTCACCAAAGACGAAGCCGACGTGGCCCTCGACGCTCTCGAAGAGTCGGTCGCCATTGTGAGCAAAGGCGCCTAGCTGACAATGATCGCGTAGGGACGGGTCTCTGACCCGCCCAACGCAGCCGGGACAATCGTCGGTTACTTCCCGGGCGCTTGCTCCGGAATCTTCTCTCCGAGTTCGAACCGCATGTTCACGAAATCGATGGTGAAGCTGCGGTACGGATCGGTCAGGTCGCGCCCAAGATTGCCAAACAACTTGTCGCTATCGGTTCCAAGCTTTGGCAGCACGGGCACATGAGTCAGTATGGCCGTGGTCGAACCGATGCCGAGTGATGCCTGCGGCAAATAAGGCACGAGCATCTTCTTGATGCCGCCCGCCCCGCCCATCCCATAGGGTTTTTCTTGCACACCACGCAGTTGCGACGCGAACTCCCGACGATACCGAACGGAGAAGAACGAAGTGTTCGCGCCGCTATCGAACGAGAACACTACATCTCGGCCCTCAACTTTGCACTGGAGCAGCGGCATTAGCAGGTTCATATAGAGGCGAGCGCCGCCGCCGAGAGCAGGCGCGCCCGGGCTGGCCAGGAAATGGCCGTCCTTGGTGAAGGTTACACGTTCCAGTGCCCGTAGCACCGGGTACCCGAGCACGGCCTGAATCTGGTACCGCGAATTCTCGCCGGAGGGTACGTTCAGGCTGCTGTCCTCGAGCACCAGCAGGACCACGTTGCGCACGGTCGCGCCCCCGAGTTTGAGTTCCGGCAGAACGGCCACGTGCATCTTGTTCTCGGCGCCGGTGATGCCCTGTGTCTGGGCCGTGCCTTTCGCCAGGCGCACGCCAAGACGTTGCGCGAAGCTCGCGGAAACGGTCGAGAAGTTGGCGCCGGTGTCGAGTACCCATGACGCGGTAACCCCATCGACTGTCAAGTCGGTGTCAATCGTGTCGAGAACAGAGTTCCGGTGAGTCGTGAGATCGACCGGTCCCTCAAGCGAGATCGTCTGCGGAGGAACATCTTTCAGCAGAAGCGCCCCGCCGTAATCATCGTTGGTGCTTTGGCGTTCGGCCTTGTCGAGTTGCCCCGCGAAGTTGTCCAGCAAGTCCTGGTACGTGTGGATCGCGTCATTGTAGCGAAACGACTTTACGTAGTCGTCCGCGAGCGAGTGAAGCGCAACTGCGGCCCGCATCGGATTCGACGCTCTGATCTGAGGGATCACTTTTTCCAGCAGAGTAATCGATTCGTCCAGGCGCCCTTCCCGGTTGGCGAGCACGCCCTCGAAGTAGTCGCGTTCAGCCGACGGTTTCATCGACGCAACAGCTTGCGCCAACTCCACGAATTGGAAGTTCTTGATGTAGCTGTCTGACTCTGTCGGCCGCGGCGGCCGGACCGACGGGGTAGCACTCTTCGTCCCCGTTGCCTGCCGGGCCAAGGCGCTGAAACAAAAAGCCAGGGCAACAACCAGGACAAGCGGCGCACTACGCCATTGCTTCGACATGCGGGTAGTGTAATTTAGAACCTGACTTTGATTTGCAATCGATCAAGAATTACCTGTCAGCAATGCCTATCAAATGAGGTCGCATCTGACATCCCGCGCCCTTCTGGCCCTGGCTGCGACCCTGTTGTTGTGGGCTTCGGCGTTTGCGGGGATTCGCGCCGGACTGCGCGCCTACTCCCCAGCGCACCTGGCGGTGTTGCGCTTCCTGGTGGCTTCGACTGTGTTGGCGATCTATGCCGGGCTGGCACATTTCCGCCGGCCGCAAGCGCGCGATATTCCCGGGCTCATTCTGACCGGGGCGATCGGCATCACGTTCTACAACCTTGCGTTGAACTATGGAGAAACGCGGGTAAGTGCTGGTGCGGCCAGCCTGCTGATCGCTTCCACTCCGATCTGGACGGCGTTGCTGGCGACCCTCGCGTTGCATGAGCGGCTCACGTTGCGCGGCTGGTGTGGCGTGTTCCTGAGCTTTGCCGGAGTGGCACTGATTACCAGCGGAGAGGGCGAGGGCATCCGTCTTTCGCCGCAGGCGCTGATCATTCTCGCCGCCGCGGTTACTTCCGCCATTTACATGGTGCTGCAGAAGCATTTTCTCGGACGCTACAGCGCGCTGGAGTTCACCGCCTACTCCATTTGGTCGGGCACGCTGCTGATGTTGCCGTTTGGCGGCGGCTTGTTCAGCGCGGTGCGGACGGCCGCACTGAATGGCACGGCGGCCGTCATCTATCTGGGTATTTTCCCCGGCGCGTTGGCCTACGTTGCCTGGGCGTATGTGATGTCGCACGGTCCCGCAGGGCGCATAACCAGCCTGCTCTACCTGATTCCCGTGCTGGCCATTGGGATTGCCTGGGTCTGGCTGGGAGAGATGCCACACCTGCTGTCGCTGCTTGGGGGCGGGATTGCGTTGGCAGGGGTTGTGATGGTGAACCTGTGGGGAAAGGCGCCCTCTACGGCGGCGTCATCGCTGCTCTCCACCCAAGCCGAGAACTGAGCCTCCAGTCCAGCCGGGCTGTTTCAGGGTGTCAACGGGATTTCTTGCGCACCGCGGAATTGGCCAAGCGGTTGGCCTCGGCGTTGTTTTCGCGGTCGATGTGGGAGATGGAGAACTGGAGAGAGCGAGCTAACTTGCGGCAGACCCAATTGAGGGAGTAGAGGCGCGGGCTGCGGCAGACATATTCCCCATTCATCTGGCGCACCACGACTTGCGAGTCGGAGTACACATGCAGCGCCTTGGCCTTCAGAACCAATGCGCATTGCAGGGCTTCCAGCAGGGCCACGTATTCGGCCACGTTGTTATCCTGGCGGCCGATCCACTTGGCAATTTTGATGCGGGCACCGGCGGTACCTTCAATAACCACGCCAATCCCGGATGGTCCCGGGTTCCCCAGCGAGCCGCCGTCTACATAGGCTACCAGCTCAGACATTGGTCCCTGTGCCTGGCTACACCATGCGTGAGAAGATTTGCGGCGTCAAGTTAATAATTTGTTTCCTGCAGTCGTTGGTAAGTTTCTTGAGGGCGGTGCAAGGTCCTGTGGAAAAACAGGTCACGGTCTTCTTCGCCACCCAGAAGCATCCTCGGTTCAATGGGTTGCATTTTTCGAAATGCACAGATAAAGATTCACAGGTTGCACCGAAAAGCGGCGTTGACAATTTTGGGCAGAGTGTTTAGTGTGACTTCCGTCGACGGCTGAAAGGGTTGGCTTAAATAAAATTTTGCCAGTCCGAAGTAAGCTGGGTGATCCGCTCGATGGGGTAACCTGTTGAGCGACCAGACCCGAAAAATCCGGCTTGATCTGCGAGGACAGGCTGGGGTTTGGAACTGCGAAAGCAGTGATCGCATCAGGGGCTGTGACGGTGCATGTCTCCACGCTGTTGGCTCCCTCGCAGGAGCTGGTGGCTAGAGCATAACCAATGTCACGGCCCTTCCTATTTCTACTCAGACCGTAGCCGTAGCGCCGGCCACCCGATACTCGCCAGCCGAGCTATGTGTGCAATCTCACCCTCTTGCTTTGCGGCTTTTCTTTGCCATCTTTGCGGTGAAAGGTCCCAAACCGCAAAGCAGGCGAAGCACTCGCAAGGGACGCAAAGAAGCCCATCGGACGAATTCAACCGCCCCGAAGTCTGGGGTCCAAGGTCTGCCGTCCGTTGTTCAACCGTCACAGACTCAGCCTGCGACAGCTGACATGCTTGAGCGCGAGAATGTATGTCTTCCGGTCGTCTCACTCACTCCGCCCTCCGGCTGCTTGACCGATTGGCGGAGAAGGTCCTCGTCCCCGAACCCGGCCCCGCCCACCAGCGCATTGGCCGCCGTGGCGAAGAGGACGCTTACTTTCACCTTCGCAAGCTCGGCTACGTGATGGTGGCGCGTAACTACCGGTCGCCGCGCCAGCGGGGCGAGATTGATCTCATTGGCTGGGAGAAGGATGTGCTCTGTTTCATCGAGGTCAAGACCCGCACCTCGCATGAGGTCAAACCCGCGGAAGCGGCTGTGGATCGCGACAAGCAGCGGGACCTGGCGGCGGTGGCGCGGGAGTACTTGCGGCGCATTCCACCTTCGTGCCAGTGGCGTTTCGACGTGGTCAGCGTATATTATGAGGGTCATTCCAGCCAGCCAGAGTTCGAAGTCTTTCAGAATGCCTTCCGGGTGGCGTAAAATGGCGGTTTGACTTCGGCCCATTGAAAGGATTTAGTGCTTGCCCGAGCTTAGAAAAGACCCCATCGTAGGCCGGTGGGTCATTATTTCGACCGACCGCGCCAAACGTCCTTCAGATTTTGTCCGGGAGGGGGTGAAGATCAAAGGTGGTTTTTGCCCTTTCTGCTACGGAAACGAGAACAAGACCCCGCCCGAGATCCAAGCCTATCGCCCCAATCCCAACGCCGGACCACCGCCGCAGCGCGACACCCCGGGCTGGACCGTCCGCGTCGTTCCCAACAAGTTCCCGGCACTGGGCATTGAGGGCAACCTCAACCGCCAGGCCGAGGGCATGTTCGACAAGATGAACGGGATCGGCGCCCACGAGGTCATCATCGAGACCCCCGACCACAATGCCAGCCTGGCTACGCTCGCGCCCAAGCGCATCGAAGATGTGTTGTGGACCTTCCGCGACCGCATCCTGGACCTGAAGAAGGACCGGCGCTTCAAGTACATCCTGATTTTCAAGAACCACGGCGAGGCTGCGGGCGCCTCGCTGGAGCACGCCCACTCCCAGTTGATCGCGCTGCCCATTCTGCCCATCTACGTGGTGGAGGAACTGGAAGGGGCGAAGCAATTCTACATTTATAAAGAGCGTTGCGTGTTCTGCGACATCATCCGGCAGGAAATTGAGACCGGCACCCGCGTGGTGGCGGAGAACGAAGACTTCCTCACGCTGGCTCCGTACGCGCCGCGGTTCCCGTTTGAGACCTGGATCCTGCCCAAGCAGCACGAGTCGGCATTTGAGAACTCCTCTTCGCACATGTTCGAGAACCTGGCGAAGGCGTTGAAGAACCTGCTGCTGAAAGCCGACCGTGTGCTGGACAATCCTCCGTATAACCTGGTGATCCACAGTTCGCCGGTGCAAGACCCGACCAACGATCATTATCACTGGCACATCGAGTTCATGCCCAAGCTGACCAAGACGGCAGGATTCGAGTGGGGCACGGGATTCTACATCAACCCGACACCGCCCGAGGAAGCCGCCCGCTTCCTGCGCGAAGCCAGCGTGGAAGAGCCGGCGCCGGTAGCGGTGGGGTAGGTCCCCTGGACCGACTAGCGTGTCTTGCAAGGGAATGCATTCGAGAACGCTTCGTGGATGAGGATGCTTGCCTGTTTGTGTAGCTCTGCGGGGTGATCTTCCATCCACTTCTTGATAACCAGGAGCATCTGCCCTTTGGTTGCTTCGTTCGGCAGGCAGAAGTGAGTCGCCTTGGATGACGTTCCCTCCACCCAACTCCATGCCTGCTCGACATCGGTGGCACCGTCGAGGTACCCGGCGCAATATCCCATGTCAATACGTTCCTTGTTCGTGATGGTTTGGGGCGTGTTGCCCGTGAGGTCAGCGAAAAAGAACTTGCACTTCTGCATCAGGTCGTTCCCCGTTGTGACCTGAACGTTGTTTTGGGCAGAAGCGCACGGAATCACACACAGCAGGCATGCAGTCAGGATCATGAGTCTCATGGCGTCGGGATTCTACCCCAAAAACGGAAGCCCGCTCTTGATGATCGGGCTTCCCTGTTTATGAAGGTTCGTCCAACTGAACCACAGACCCTGAGCCTGCAAATGCAGCTTTTTAACCCTGAGTTGTTCTTATCTGAATACTGGAAGGCCCACTCACGCTGGGGCATCAGTCTTTCTCTCCGGGGATGGCGGAACCCGGAGACCAGATATCACGCCAATCCCGCACACAGGTGTCTATAGCCTCCCTGAGTCCCTCGATATTGAATCGCTCGGCTTGAATCTCTAGGGCGGTGAGGAGGCAATTGTGTGCGGTCATGAGTGCTTGGTCAGCCATGTCTGGCTGGTGCTCGGACTTGAACTCCATGCGGTCGCCAACGATTTCAATGCGCTCACTCAATGAGCCTAGTGTCGGGTGGGCATGACGCAACGGGATGAAATAGCCGGGGACAATGAGAGTTCCGATGTGCCCCACCTTCTTTGCCATCGATACGAAATCCAGTTTGCTCCATGTGTGGCTCAGCCGCATTTCGTCACACGTTTTCGACTTGCACGATTTCACCATGAATCGGTCTTTTACCGCCCCGAACCTTTTCTTCTGTTCTTCTTTCAGGTTGTCCGACAGAACCTCTGTCCCGAATGTTTCCTCAATCGGCTTGATGAGCTTTTGAAGTTGAACGGCATTGAAATCCAAGAAAGTCTGCACTTCGTCGGGATGATCGTGGAGATACCTCAGATTGACGGTCTGCTCGTACATCGTGCGGAGCAGCTTCATTGCCGCTGCCCCGTAGCCATTCACCGAGACAAGGAAGACTTCCATGAAGTCTTCGGCTATGAGAGTGCCGAAGAAATACACGAATCGGTCGGCAGCAGATTGAACGACTTGGGTTCGGACAAAAGCGATGTTGATGGCACGTTCGAGATTCGCCATTTTCTCGTTGAACAAAGGATGCCTTTGCTCAAACGCTGTGGCGGCATCCGGAAACCCGTAAATTGCGGTCGCGGCTTGCATCACCACGGAGTCTGCGCCCATCAGCAACCGCATGCAAGCCTCGAACCTGTGCAGAGGTGTGGAAATCCGGGCGGACGGGTGGCTTAACTTATTCGGGTCCTTTGCGAACGAGTGGGGCTACTATGCCCACCTTCCTCAGCGCGCTGGGATCACGACTTGCCTCTCGTTCGAGAAGGGGCCTTCCATGCCGCGCGTGTCGATCGCGGTGCTCACGTAGTAGTAGGTTGAGCCGGGGGGCGCGGTCTTGTCCTCGTAGAACGGGGACGTGAGTGGAGTACTGTTCAGCTTCGTATACGGGCCTCCGCTGGTGCGGGAGCGATAGACGTTGAAGGTCGCGATCGTGGCGGTGGTGTTGGCCTCCCAGGAGAGGGTGGGGATAAACGGGCCGGACGGCGTCGTCTGCTTGAGTTGCGGCAGGTTGAGCTTCACTAATATCTGACGGAGCGCTGCATTCGCATCGTCAACACCCGCCCGCAAACGAGCGATTTCCACCTGGTCCTCGCTGTGCTGCTTCTCCGCATCCCTGGCTGAGTAGTAGGTGCTTAGCGCGCCGGCGATTCCCGAGAGCATGATTAGACCCAGGACTGCCGTCCGACGCGAAGTCCTTTTCTGCTCCTTCCAGTCTTTCGCTAATTCAAGTAGCGCAAGAGCAGTGGCTGCGAGGCTGGTGATGTAGTTCCACATTGGAGCCGATTCGCATGGTACAGGGAAAACGGCGACGCTTGGAACTCTTTCTTTCTAGGTGGGCTACGATGCCGCGTGAACTACCTCCCGCTTCCCTTCGAGTGCTCCTCTTCAATCGCCTCTACCCACAACTTCAATGTCAGATCTTCTCGCTCCGGCCTTCCTAGGTAAGGGCGCATTTCCTGCTGGTAGCGCTCTTGCAGCACGGTCAAATCAAGAGGAACAGCCCGCGCGAGATGCTTTACATCGTCCCGGTCCTGTTGTTGATTGCGCTCTAACTTGCTGAGGGCAAGATCATACGGGTCGAGCGCGAAGGTCCGAGGTTGTGCGCGAGAATCCATAGACAAGGGTTACGACAAAGCCGCCCATGCAATGGAAGTGAAACTCATCCGACAAAGTCCTATCGAGTTCGTTCAGGAATGATCGCCACGGCTCTGGAATTGCTTCAATCGGCATAGGCCAACTGTTCCGCGGTCAGATCCGTCAACAGATTCCAGTGCTGCGCTTCGGGTGGACGGGTTTCGCGCAACCAGCGCTTTTCCGCCTCGGTGAGCGAGTCGTGGCAGAAGGTATCCTCACGAGCCAGGCGGGAGCGGTCCAGCAGGGTTTCGCATTCTGCCAACTGAGACGGTTTAGACGCGGTGTTCGTCCTTTCGGCCACCTGCCGAGCTAACGTGACCACAAAGCCGAGCCGGTTTTGTAGATCGTAGAGCTTTGCGTTTCGGACGAGCCAGTCCCAATTCATGTCGGCGTAGTGGAAAGCCAGCCATGGAAGACCCGCCGCCACACGACTGTCCAAGTCGGGCTGCATTAGCGCGTTAAGCAGCACCTCTGCTGGGTTCCGATCCGGTCGCGCCTTCACGTACGAGAACCCCGGATATCCGAGTGCCCCAAGACAGTGCGCCCAAGCTTCGACGTTGGCCCCACGAGCCCAGCTTTCCGGCGAGCGCAAGGGCAGAGCTGTTGGCGGAACTTCGTATTCTCGGAGTATCCTCCGAACCAGTTTGCCTGATACCGCTCGTCGTCCCTTCTCGAGCAGTGAGAGGTATCCCTGCGACACTCCGAGGTGTCTGGCTGCATCTTGTTGCGTCCACTTCCTCTCAAGTCGTGCCCGCTTTAGGTCTTGGCTAGTCATAGGAACTTCATCGTCTTACTGATCTGCTCGATATTACATATTCTGTAATAATATTGCAAGTCCCGTTGGAGGCTTTCCCTTTCGGAGACCGTTCTCTGCGTCCGGATCTTTTATAAGGCATTTGTTTTATTACACTTGACTGAGGATCGTCGGGCCGTTGGGTTGGCCCCCACTTCGCGGTTTTCGAGGGGTGTCTGTCAAGCCCTTGAAAGCCTCCAATTCCCCGCAACCTTCTCACCCTAAACACAAAATAAACTTCTCCCCCATGTCCCATTTGCCCTTCAAATTATGCTATGCTTAAAGTAGATAATAAAGAAAGAAGAATAGCTGTCCAGCGAGTTACCCAATCTGCCCACGGGACCCCGCGTGGGCCGGTGCATTTTGGGAGGGACTTTCTCCTGTTCCATCCTCCACCGCACCGCTAACTCCTGCAGCATCCGGATTTTGCAGGTAAGTCCAATCGAATCCGGATTTTGCGAGATCTAGGGTCGGCAACTCCTATGTTTTCCGGATTTTGACTGAAATTTTTTTTCTCCAGAGATCTATCCCCCCGGCAATCCGCTCCCAACTACCTCGTGGCCGGCGGGACGCCGGCGCTACGAAAACCAAAAAAATGGGGCACGGCGGGGAGCCGTGCCCTTTCAGTTGGCAAGAGAGAAGATCACTTGGAAACGGGGGTGAGCAGGAAGCCCCGGGTCTGTTTGTTCAGCTCGCCGTAGCCGACGATCTGGCCGGCATCGTTGATGCTGTAAGCTTCATCGAGAACCCAGCCCGAGCCGGCCGGAATGAGCTGGTTCAGGTCAGTCATCTTGCCGTTGATAAGGGCGAAGGCGTGAAAATTGAGGAGTCCGCCACCGCCCGTCACCTGCATCCTGCCTACCACTACTCCCGTGCGGTTGATGCCAAAACCCCAGCTCTGAAACTGTCCTGTGCGCTTGTCAAGATCCGTCATCTTGCCGTTGCGGAACAGGAAGGCGTGGGGGCCATTCAGGGTGCCCTTAAGGTAGGAAGTGCCCGTGACCTGGCCGGTATTGTTGATGGCGTAGGCCTGGCTCCACGGCCCGCCCAGCGTGCCCAGGCTGCTCATATGACCGTTCTGCCAGAGGAAGGCGAGAAAATCGCCGTGCGCGTTGTAGGAGTATCCAACGATCTGGCCGCGATTGTTGATGGCGCTGGCGGTGGTGCCATCTACGCCGCCGAGGTTGCCCAGATCGGTCAGAACCCCGTTGCTGAACACAAATCCGGCGGGAATCCCGCTGCTGTTGACCGAATTGCCGATGACCTGACCGAAATCGTTAATGCCGTATGCGGTTCCGTAGTCTCCGCTCAGCGGTGGAATGGCAGTCATAGTTCCGTTGCTGAAGACGAAGCCGCGGTAAGAACCGTCGGCCTGGGTGGAGTACCCTGCGACCTGGCCGGAGGCGTTGATTCCGAGCCCAAGGGCGCTACTGCCGCCGAGCGAACCGATGTCGGTTATCGTCCCGTTTTGATAGAGGAACGCGTGGGCAACGCTGAGACTCAGATTGGAGGAGCCAGTCACCTGTCCCAGGCTGTTGATCGCGTGGGCGATGGTGGCGTTGCCCCCGAGCGTGCCCAGGTCGGTCACGGTGTAGGTTTGGGCGAAACAGACGCCGGTCGTGAGGAGGATGGACAGAAAAAAGACAGCGAGACAAGGTTTCCGATGCATGCGGTTCTCCTGTGTTCGCAGGTGGGCCGGTAAGGGTGACAGGGTAAGACGGGACGCCACAGCGTTTGTCAAGAATATGTAAAAAGTTCGGTTAGTTTCGAGGTGTTGCAGCGATTCAGGAGGGGGACCAGGGATTCCTCACCGCACTCGGAATGGCACTTCAGAGTTTACGAGTGCGGCTCTAGTCCTGGGTGCGGTCGAGAAATTCTTCGTGCCAAGCCATCTGGATGGCTTCCAGCTTGCCCTCGTTCGACATCTTGGGGTCGTCCTTGAACTCCGGGAGTTCGGTGACGTAGCGGTGCAGGTCAGTGAAGCGCACGCTGAGGGGATCGACGGTGGGGTGTTTCTCGGCGAGCAGGATTCCGATGGCTTCGGCGTTGTCCCAAGTGAGGTCGGGCATGGGGGCTCCTGAAACAGCAATTAGCACTTAGCAGTTAGCAATTAGCCCCGGAGCAGTTGTCCCAAGATCCAGCAAAAATCCGTACGGACTGAGTGCTAACTGCTAATTGCTAACTGCTGCTTTCTAATGCTCTTCCGAAACGTAGTTCCGGTTCCAGGCCGGAATCTCGACCACGACCTTGCCGGGTTTCGTAATCACTGCCTGGCAACCGAGACGGGAGTTTAACTGGAGGTCGGCAGCCATGTCCAGACGATCGGCTTCGTCGTCTTCCATGTCGGAGAGGTGGTCAGCGCCCTCCTTCACCCAGACGTGGCAGGTGGTGCAGGCACAGTTGCCGCCACAGGCATGGTCGAGGCGGATGCCGTTGTTCAGCGCAACGTCGAGGATCGACTCTTCTTTGCCGTGGTCCTTGTAGGGAAGCTTGCCGCGCTCAAATTGCACGGTCTTGCCCTCAGGCAAGAAGGTCACCTGCACCGTGTTCTCACCTGGGACATCTATCGTAGCGGTTCCCGTGGCTTGCGTCTTTTCGTCAGACATAAGCTCCTCGAACAGGTATCAGGTGTCCGGTCTCAGGTCTCAAGATTTGTGCCTCACACGCGCCACCTGACAGCTGCCTTACTTGAAATCGGCCTTGGCCACCGGGTGGCCGGATTGCGGCCCCTCGCCCAGATCGGCCTGGTCGATGGTCTTGCCTTTCAGCGCAGTTGCCACTGCACTATCCATCATTAGCTCGGCCAAGCGCATGGTGCCCTGGTTCAGGGCGTCAATGGCTTTGCGGATGGCTTGGTACTCGTCTTCGGCCTTGACCTGGTTCAGCGCCTTTTGCAGCTTGGCGATCCGCTTTCGCTCGTCGCTGGTGAGCTGCTCCCACGCCGGGCTCTTCTTGCCCTTGTCGAGGGCAGCCATGATGGTTTCCGCCTCGTTACGAGCCTCGATCACCTGGCGCTGGCGGAAATCCTCTTCGGCGTAGTCGAAGGAATCCAGAATCATGCTCTCGACCTGCTCGTCGGTCAGACCGTAGCTGGGTTGGACTTCGATCTCGGCCTCCTTGCCGCTGCGCTGCTCGCGGGCCGAGACATGCAGTATGCCATTGGCATCGATGAGGAATTTCACCTCGATGCGGGGCATGCCGGCCGGCATGGGCGGAACGCCTCGCAGGTCGAAACGGGCGAGGGAGCGGCAATCTTTGGCCAGTTCGCGCTCGCCTTGCAGGACGTGGATCGCTACGTTCGCCTGCCCATCCACCTGCGTGGTGTAGTACTGCGTGGCCGAAGCTGGAATGGTCGAATTGCGCAGGATGATTTTGTCGGTGACGCCGCCCGCCACCTCAATGCCCAACGACAGCGGCGTGACGTCGAGCAGCAGCATGTTCTCGGTGGCCTCGGAGCCTCCGGAAAGAATGTTGGCTTGCACCGCCGCGCCCAGGGCAACGACTTCGTCGGGATTGAGGTCGGTGTGCGGCTTGCGCTGGAACATGTCCTCGACCAGCGCACGGACTTTCGGAATGCGGGTCGAGCCGCCGACCAGGACCGCTTCGTCAATCTGCTCAGGTTTGAGCTTGGCGTCCTTGAGCGCTTGCTTGCAGGGACCGACGGTGCGATCGATGATGGGCTGGATCAACTGTTCGAACTGCTCCCGCGTGACTTCGCGCTGGTAGCGCTTGCCGCCGGGAACTTCGATATCCAGCTTGGCCGACGCCTGCGCCGAAAGCGCGATCTTGGCTTCGATGACGGCTTTGCGAATGGTGGCCACAGCTTCCCCACTGCGGGAAACATCGAGGCCCATGTCGCCTTTGATGTCGTCGAGCGCGATGCGGATCAACAGGTTGTCGATGTCGTCGCCGCCGAGGTGGGTGTCGCCGTTGGTGGAGATCACCTCGAAGATGCCATCGTGCAGTTTGAGAATCGAGATATCGAACGTGCCGCCACCCAGGTCGTACACCGCAACGATGCCATTCTGCTTCTTGTCCAGGCCATAAGCGAGAGAGGCTGCGGTGGGTTCATTCACCAGGCGCAACACTTCCAGCCCGGCGATGCGGCCCGCATCTTTGGTCGCCTGGCGCTGCGCATCGTTGAAGTACGCGGGAACCGTGATCACCGCCTTCGTGACCGGTGCGTTGAAGAAGCGCTCGGCATTGCGTTTGAGTTGTCGCAGGATAAAGGCGGAAATTTCCGGCGGGGTGAACGTCTTGTCGCCGAGTTTGATGCGCAACACTTCTCCCGCCTGCATGTCTTCCGCCAGCCGGAACGGGAACAGCTTGAGTTCATCCTGGATGTCCTCGATGCCGCGTCCCATCAGCCGCTTGATGGAGTAAACCGCACGCTCAGGAGTCTCAATCAAATACTTGCGGGCAGAGTTACCGACGATGATCTGGTCGCGCTCGTCTAGCGCTACCACCGAGGGGACGAGATTCAGTCCGTCGTCGCCCGGGATGACGACAGGGGTATCCCCTTCCATGAACGCCACCAGGGAGTTGGTGGTGCCAAGATCGATGCCGACGATGCGGTCAGAACTCATTTTGCAATTTGGTAATCGGGTAATTGGGTAACTTGAAAACGGTTATGCGAAAAATTACACAATTACCCGATTACAAAATTACTCAATTCTCCAAGGCTTCATTCACATCCCTCACCAGGTTCCGGATGTAGTTGCGGCGGTTCAGCAGGTCCAGCATCTGGTCGCGGACTTTGCCGCGGGCCTCTTCGTCGCCGCTGTCTACCAGTTTGTCCCACTGGTTCCAGTAACCCTTCAGTTCCTCAAACAAGGCTTCGTACTTCTCCTCGAACTTCAATTTCTGTTTGCGCAATTCTTCGATCAGGGCGGGATCGTCCTCGCCCATCTTCTTCTGCATGCGTAACTCTTCGAGTTGCATGTTGAGTTCGAAGACTTCCTCGAGCAGATCGGGAGGCACGACCTGCTTTTTGACCTCACCCGTGGCCCGGGCTTTTTCCGTGGCGGTCTTGGATTGTTCTTCCAGTTCCACGCCTTCCAGACGCAGCAGGTATTCGGTGCGCTTGATCGGGTCTTTGAGCGTGCGGTAAGCGTCGTTGAGCAGAGAACTCTGCTCCATGCTCCACTCCTGCTCCTGCTGGTCGGCACGGGCATACAGGTCGGGATGGAGCTTCCGGCTCAGTTCGTAGAACTCCCGCTCCAGGAGCGCCGTGTCAAGATTCAGCTTGCGGGGCAGGGCGAAGAAGGTGAAATAGTTCACCGGTACCGGGGGCTGGACCTTGCCGCAGGCGCTACAGAAGTGCACCGCGCGCATGGTGCCACAGGACCAGCAGGTGGAAGTTGCCTCGCCCGGCATGATCAGACTCGACTTGGATTCTGGATTTGCCATAAGCACATTCACCACGGAGGCTCCCGGTTGCGCCGCCCAGTGTCCGGCGCGGCTCATGGAGGCGCCGTGGTGGAAAAGGCCGCGGGCAGGAGTGCCCGCGCCACACAATCAACCGGAGAACGAGGTGCCGCAGCCGCACGATTTCGAAGCATTCGGATTCACGAAGACGAAGCCCTGCTGCATTAACGTCTCCTGGTAATCGAGCGTCATGCCATGCAGGTAGATGAACGACTTCGGATCGACAAACACCCGCACATCGTCAAACTGGAAGATGCGGTCACGCTCGCGAGGCTGCGTGTCGAAGCGGATGTTGTAACTCAATCCCGAGCAGCCGCCGCCCTGCACGCCCAGGCGCAACCCGCCCTGCTCGGGCGAAATGCCCTCCTTAGCCATGGCCGTACGAATCCTGGCGATGGCTCGGTCGGTGACCTGGACGCCCTTGGCGGGAGCCGTGGTCTTGGTTGCTTCTTCCGTGGTCATTCCCAAAAACCTCTTTCGCCCCGCTGGGGCTCAACATCCTTCTGCCGCACACCCACGGCTTACGCTGTGGGCTGTATTCCTTCGCCGCTTCGCGGCTTGCGGATCATCCAGCCAGGGCAGCGTTGGGCGAACCCAAGAGCCGGACCCAAGAGCCGGACCCAAGAGCCGGACCGACCAGACACGCTTCTACTGGCGCGCTTCCGTGGTTGCGGGAACGTTCTGCGCGACGCCGTTGTTCTTCTTCTTCCAGTCGTGGATGGCGGCGCGAATTGCGTCCTCGGCCAGCACCGAGCAGTGGATCTTCACCGGCGGAAGCGACAACTCCTTCACGATCTCGGTGTTCTTGATCTGCAGCGCTTCCTCGACCGTCTTGCCCTTCACCCACTCCGTAGCGAGCGACGACGAGGCGATGGCCGAGCCGCAGCCAAAAGTCTTGAACTTGGCGTCTTCGATGACGCTGGTCTGCGGATTGACCTTGATCTGCAGCTTCATCACGTCGCCGCACTCGGGCGCGCCGACGAGACCCGTGCCCACGTCCTGGCTGCTCTTGTCCAGCGAGCCCACGTTGCGGGGGTTGGAGTAGTGGTCGAGAACCTTATCGCTGTATGACATGATGCGTACGCTCCTGAAATCTTAAGGTTGCAAAGCTCATTCTGCTGCCCACTTCACGCTCTTCAAATCCACGCCTTCTTTCGCCATCTCGTAGAGCGGCGAGAGTTCGCGCAGGCGCTGCACGGTTTCCACTACACGGTCGGCCACGTAATCTACTTCGGCCTCGGTGTTGAAGCGGCCCAGTCCAAAACGAATGGAACTGTGGGCCAAGTCGTCGCCGGTGCCCAGAGCCTTCAATACATAAGATGGCTCCAGGGTTGCCGAGGTGCAGGCCGAACCGCTCGAAACTGCAATGTCGTTGATGCCCATCAGCAGCGATTCGCCTTCCACGTAGGCGAAGCTGATGTTCAAGTTGCCAGGCAGTCGATGTTCCATGGTGCCGTTGATATAGACCTCATCGAGCCGGCCCATGATCTTGTCGCGCAGCCGGTTTCGCAGCCCGGCGAGATGGCAACTCTCTTTGGGCATTTCTTCGGTCGCGATCGCGCAGGCCTTGCCCAGGCCCACGATGCCGGGCACATTCAGCGTTCCGGAACGCATGCCGCGCTCGTGGCCGCCACCATCAATGATCGGCGAAATCTGCACGCGGGGGTTCTTGCGGCGCACGTACAGCGCGCCTACGCCTTTGGGGCCGTACATCTTGTGCGCGGAGATCGACATCACGTCGATATTCTGCTTGTTCACGTCCACGGGAACTTTGCCGACCGCCTGGGTCGCATCGGTGTGGAAGATGATGCCGCGCTCGCGGCAGAGCTTGCCGATTTCAGTCCACGGCTGCAGCACGCCAATCTCGTTGTTGGCCGCCATGATCGTCACCAGGATGGTCTTGTCGTCCATGGCCCGCTTCAGGTCGTCGAGATCAACCAGCCCATCCTTCTGCACGGGGAGATAGGTGACGCGGTAGCCATACTTCTCCAGCCGCTTGCAGGTGTCGAGCACGGCCTTGTGCTCGGTGACCGCGGTGATGATGTGGTTGCCCTTCTCCTTGTACATCTCGGCCACGCCCTTGATGGCCAGGTTGTCGCTCTCGGTCGCACCCGAGGTGAAGATGATTTCTTTGGTGGTGGCGCCGACCAGCTTGGCGATGCGCTCGCGCGCAGTCTCTACGCCCTCCTCCGCCGCCCAGCCAAAGGAGTGGTTGCGGCTGGCCGCGTTGCCAAACTTCTCCATGAAATAAGGCAGCATCTCCTCCAGCACCCGCGGATCCATGGGAGTGGTGGCGTGGTTGTCCATGTAGATGGGCAACTTAATTCCGTTGGGGGCGATGTGCTGCTCCTGGGGGATCGTCTTTACATCCGTGCTCATGATGGCTCTCCTGAAAAATCCAGGCTCTAGGCCTTGGGCTCTAGGCTCTGGGCGCCGGGCTTTGCCCGGCTGACCGGGTCAGAGACCCGGTCCCACACGTGTTACGTAATCGTCACCAGTTCGGCGATCTTCTTTGCTACGCTGCCGGCTTCACTCTCGGCGGCCGGCTCTTCTTTCATCTGCGAGATCGTGATGCGTCGCAGTACCTCTTCGATGCTTTGGTTCACCCGGCGCAGCGGCTCGCGAATGTTGCAGCGATCGGTCTGGTCGCACTCCCCGCGCACTGTCACGCACGAAGTAATGAACAGCGGCCCGTCGATCGCGCGGATCACTTCAAAGGCGCTGATCTTCGCGGCATCCCGCGCCAGCGTGTAGCCTCCGTTAATGCCGTGCTGGGATTGCAGCAACCCGGCCTTCACCAGCCGCTGCAAAATCTTGGCCAATGCCTCTTGCGGAATGCCGTAGGCGTCCGCCACATCCTTGGCACTGCACGAACCCTCAGGCGCATGCTCTGCCAGATGCTTCATGGCCATCAGGCCATAGTCGGCTTTCTTGGTCAGCTTGAGCATGGCTCTGGTTCCCTAAGTCCGACCTTTTTAGTCGGACATAACTATTCTAGAAGCTGGACGCTCGAAATGCAACCCTCCGCAGGCAGCAGGAGAAAACCGAGGTTGGACGGTAAGAATATGAGGGTAAGCGGCTTAGCAGAGTACGACTGTTTTAGTCGCATTTTTTGGATACCGGGTCTGGAAGGGGGTGGATTTGGGAGCGCAGCAAACTGGCGCCGAGGCATCCATGGCACTCAAGGCAGAAGCAAAAGATTGCCCCAGGGACTTGACAAGCCCAAGGGTGGGTCTAAAATACCGCCAATTTCCGGCGATTTGTCCCGGCCCGCTCGGGCGGGGAACGCAGCCCGGATTTATGACTCCAATCCCGCCGTCGCCAGTCCCCGAGAAGAGACACATGGAAGCGTGTAAGCACCCGCGCGTGCAGATCGTGGCCCGTGAGGAAGATGCCGAATTCGTGGAGTGCCTCGAGTGCGGCGACATCTTCGAGGCCAGCGAATTCAAAGATATGAACATCGAAGAAACCAAGCCGGGCGACGAAGCCTGAACCATCCCCGCTGGCCGACACGCACGCCTCTACTCGGAGTACTACGCCCGGAATGGAACACTCAGTGACAAAAGTAATCTGGGCGACCGGCTTTGCGCTTGTCCGTGGCCTTAACACTTTGTTAGCGTCAGTGCGGGGTATGCCCTGCCCACGGAGAGGTGCATGTCACTGGTAGCTTTGGTTGTGGACGATTCCATGCTCATTCGCCACACCGTGTGCCGTTTTCTGGAAGAACGCGGTTTTGTCGTGGAGTCGGCGAGCAACGGCCAGGACGCCCTGGAGACCCTGAAGCGGGTCCGGCCGGATCTGATCATCACCGACATGCAGATGCCGAAGATGGGCGGGAGCGAGTTCATCACTGCCCTGAAGGGCAAGCCGGACACGGCAAACATTCCTATCGTGATCGTCGCGGGACGCCAGAGCGGCTTCGACAAGGGCGAGAAGCGCGCCGATTTCGCCATCTTCAAAGACATTGATATCGAAGACCAGTTGGCGAAAGCGCTGGAGGCAGTGCTGGGGGCGCGCACGGCCAAGGGGCAGGCGGCGGGGAAGTAGGAGCAAGCACTTAGCACTTGGCATTTAGCACTTAGTCAACGACGTTCCAGCCAGGATTCCCACAATCTCGCAATCTCAACCCTGAACGGCTCAGCTCAGGGGCTAAGTGCCAATTGCTAACTGCTAAGTGCTGCCTTACCGCAGCGCCATTCCCGCTTCCGCGGAAAAATCCATAGGCGCGAAATCTCCCGCCAGGAACTTGGGATAAGCGGCGGCCGCGATCATGGCCGCGTTGTCGGTAGAGAGCGGACGGGACGGGAAGTACACCGGCAAACCTTGCATAGCGGCGTCGCGCTCAAAGCGCTGACGGAGTTCGTTGTTGGCGGCGACGCCTCCGGTCACGAATAGCGTCGCTACATCGTAGACGCGGGCGGCCGCCAGGGTTTTCCCGACAAGATCTTCCACCATCGCCCTCTGAAAAGAGGCAACCAGGTTCAGGATCTGCTTGTCGGCGTGCGCGAGATAGTCTTCGGCTTTCGGCTTTGGAATAGCGGCCAGGGCCTTGCGCCGCGCGTCGATCGAGACTTGCAGGTTGTGGGTTTCGACGTAACGCAAGACAGCTGTCTTGATTCCGCTGTAGGAGAAATCAAACCGAGGGCGATCTTCCGGCTCCGACGCTTTGCCTTTCTCTCGGCGGTCGCGATGCTTGATCTGGGACGGTGGAAACTTCACCGCTACGGGATCTCCGTGGGCGGAAAGCTTGTCAATGATGGGACCGCCCGGGTAGCCGAGCCCGAGCAGTTTGGCAACTTTGTCGAACGCCTCGCCGGCCGCATCGTCGCGGGTGTGGCCGATATTTTCGTAGGACCAGGCGTCTGCGCGCTGCTCCGCCAGGTAAAGGTGCGTGTGCCCGCCGGAGACCACCAGCGCCAGCACGGGAAAATTGACTTCGTGATTGCCTTTCTGCCGCTCTTCGAGCAGCACGGCGTGGATGTGTCCTTCCAGGTGATTTACGGCAATGAGCGGCTTGTCTAGGGCAAACGCGAGCGCCTTGGCGTAGCTGATACCAACCAGCAGTGCGCCGGCCAGTCCCGGGCCCTGGGTGACGGCAAGGGCGTCAATCGACTGGTAGGTCTGACCAGCATCGGCAAGCGCCTTGCGCACCACCGGCACGATCGCCCGCAGATGTTCACGTGACGCCAGTTCGGGCACCACGCCGCCGTAGGGCTGGTGGGTGGCGATCTGGGAGAACACCACGTTGGAGACGATTTCCTCGCCAGAACGCACCACGGCCGCCGCGGTCTCGTCGCAAGAGCTCTCGATGCCGAGGATGTGAGCGCCAGACATAAGCCTTATATTATCTGACAGGCGTCCGACGCCGGACGGCCAACGCTTTGCTCAAAGACTTCGCCATTTCGATTATTCGCACCCTGAGGGATCGTGGCCACCAGGCCTATCTCGTGGGTGGATGTGTGCGCGACCTCGTGCTGGGACGCGAGCCTGCGGACTACGACATCACCACCGACGCTACCCCGGATGAGGTGATGGGGATCTTTCCCGAGACCTACGCCGTCGGGGCGCAGTTTGGCGTGGTGCTTGTGCCGGCGCCGGGAGACGCAGCAAGCTGCGTCTCTACGGAGGCCACCGATCACTCGAAGACTAACGCCGTCGAGGTCGCTACCTTTCGCAGCGACGTCGGATATAGCGATGGGCGGCATCCCGACCAGGTGCGCTACAGCAAGGACCCGCGGGAGGACGTCAAGCGGCGCGATTTTACGATCAATGGTTTGCTGCTCGATCCCATCAAGAACGAAGTTCTGGATTTTGTCGGTGGGCGCGCGGACCTGGAGGCGGGCATCGTTCGCACCATCGGCGACGCGGAACGCCGCTTCGCCGAGGACAAGCTGCGCATGTTGCGGGCGGTGCGGTTTGCGGCTCGCTTTGACTACCAGATCGAACCGAAAACGTTCGCGGCTATCCCGAGGATGGCTGCGCAAATTCACCAGGTTTCCCGCGAGCGGGTGCGTGACGAACTCACCAGGATGCTCACCGAGGGCCACGCCCGTCGGGCTTTCCTGCTGCTCGACAAAAGCGGGCTTCTGAAAGAGATTTTGCCGGAGATCACCGCCATGAAGGGCGTGGAGCAGCCGCCCCAGTTCCATCCTGAGGGTGACGTTTTCGTGCACACCCTGCTGCTGCTCGACAAATTGCGGCATCCTTGCCCGCTCACGTTGGCGTGGGGCGCTCTGCTGCACGACGTGGGCAAGCCGCCGACGTTTCGCGTGGCCCCGGACCGCATCCGCTTCGACGGGCATGTGGAAGTGGGAGTGAAAATGGCGCAGGAAATTCTGCGTCGCCTGCGTTTTTCGAATGATGACACTGAGCAGGTCCTGGCGCTGGTGGCCAACCACATGCGCTTTGCCGACGTGCAACGCATGAAAGAGTCCACCTTCAAGAAATTTGTCCGCATGTCGGAATTTGCCGAGCACCTGGAACTGCATCGCATCGACTGCCAGGCCAGCCACGGCGATCTGACTTCCTACCAATTCACGCGCCAGAAGATGGCTTCCATCCCGCCCGAGACCATGCGCCCAATTCCGCTCATTACAGGCGACGACCTGATTGCCGCCGGATACAAGCCAGGGCCGCGCTTTAAGGAGATCCTTTCGGCGGTGGAAGACGCGCAGCTCGAAGGGCAGTTGCAGACGCGGGACCAGGCGATGGGCTTTGTGCGCGAGCAGTTTCCGGCCGGTCAGTGAATCGCCACAGAGGCACGGAGGAGAGGATGCTAAAATCGGACTCTTCACTCTTCCGAGCACAAGGTCCCCTGATGGCGCGACCCATGGAACACATCGGAGCCGGGCTGGACAAAATTGTGGCCAGCAGCCTGCGGCGCGCAGCGGCAGGCACAGGACCGGTGCTGGCCTGGCCGCTGGCGTGTGGACCCAAGGTCGCAGAGCGGACGCGGGCGCTCGACTTTGTGGAAGGCATTTTGCGGGTAGAAGTTCCCGATGCAGGCTGGCGGGCGCAATTGCGTGAGTTGGCCCCGCGGTACTTGGTGGCGATCAATCGCTACGTCGGCGAATGCGTAAAGCGGATTGAGTTTGTGATCCAAACGGATCAGGCGCGGTAGGCCCCGCACGAGGTCGCGGGCGAGGCGCCCGCGCCACACAAGCTAAACCCATGAAAGTCACCGAAAAAGACGTGAACTACGTGGCCGATCTGGCCAACCTGGAACTCACCGCGGAAGAGCGTACCCGCATGGTGCGCGATCTCAACTCGATTCTCGGGTACATCGACCGGCTGAACGAGTTGGATACGGCCAATGTGCCGCCCATGGCGCAGGTTTCGGACCGCTACAGCGTGGATCAATCCAAACAGGGAAGCGAGCGCTTCGCTTACGCCAGCCGGGAAGATGTTCACGAGGGCCTGCGGAAATCCTTGCCGCATGAGATGGCGCTGCAAAATGCGCCCGAGTCGGACGGGACTTTTTTCAAAGTTCCCAAGGTTATTGAACGATAACCCCAGTTGCCAGTTCCCGGTTCTCAGTTCTCAGTTGCAGTGGACCATGGACATGAACTCCCTCACCATCGACGCGGCGCGCTCGGCCATCCAGGAGCGCAGGACTACCGCTGCGTTGCTGGCGGAGGCGTTCTACGACAGGATTGAGAAAGATGATCCGCAGATTGGCGCGTACCTGACGCTGTCGAAAGAGCGCGCGCTGGCGAAGGCGGAAGAGGTGGATGCCCTGGCGGCCAAGGGCGAGAAGTTGCCACCGCTCGGTGGTGTGCCCGTCGCTATCAAGGATGTCATGGTCACGCGCGGAGTGCGCAGCACGGCGGGCTCGAAGATTCTGGGCAATTACATTCCCCCGTATGACTGTACGGCGGTGGCGCGCATGGAAGCGGCGGGCGCGGTGGTGCTGGGGAAAACCAACTGCGATGAGTTTGCCATGGGGTCGTCGAACGAGAACTCGGCGTGGCGTCCGGTGCACAATCCGCGCGATCTCAGCCGCGTGCCGGGCGGTTCGTCAGGAGGATCGGCGGCGGCGGTGGCGGCGGATATGGCGGTAGCGGCCCTCGGGTCGGATACGGGCGGTTCGATTCGCCAGCCGGCTTCGTTCTGTGGCGTGGTCGGGCTGATGCCTACCTATGGACGAGTTTCGCGTTATGGGCTGATTGCGTTTGCTTCGTCGCTCGACCACATTGGCCCTCTGACTAAGACCGTGAAGGATGCTGCCCTGGTGCTGCGGACGATCGCCGGTCGTGATCCGATGGATTCCACTTCCGCCGAGGTTCCGGTCCCGGACTACGTGGCCGAACTGGAGAAGCCGGTGCGTGGGCTGAAACTGGGTGTGGCGAAGGAATACTTCGGAGAGGGACTGGACGCAGAGGTTCGAAGCTCGGTAGAGGCCGCGATCCAGAAGTTGGCCAGCCTCGGCTGCGAGGTCGTGCCGGTCTCTCTGCCGCATACCGCGTACGCGATCCCAACCTACTACATCGTGGCCACGGCGGAGGCTTCGGCGAACCTTGCCCGATTCGACGGCGTGCGCTACGGGCATCGGGCTGGCGACGCGCGCACGCTCTCCGAGATGTACCGCCGCAGCCGCGACGAGGGTTTTGGGGCAGAGGTGAAGCGCCGCATTATGCTGGGGACATACGCGCTGAGCGCGGGCTACTATGACGCGTACTATCTGAAAGCGCAGCGCGTGCGCACGCTGTTGACGCGCGATTTCGAAGAAGCATTCAAGAAAGCGGACGCGATTGTGACCCCAACGAGTCCGACCGCCGCCTTCAAGCTGGGCGACAAAGTGGATGATCCACTGGCCATGTACCTGGCCGACATCTATACCGTGACCGCCGATCTGGCCGGCATCCCGGGAATCTCGATTCCGTGCGGCCAAACGCGGGAGAAGCTACCCATCGGGTTGCAGATTCTCGGGCGGCATTTCGACGAAGCGACGATCCTGCGCGTGGCGCACGCGTACGAGCAGGCGAGTTAAGCAGGTGTCAGGTCTCGGGTCTCTGGTGTCAGGTTTTGAAATCTCGAGGGACGATACTCCTGGACCCAAAGGCCGGAGACCTGTTCTAGGATTTCTCCAGCCGGATCGAGCCATCCCCGGTGTGAATGCTTAGCCGATTACCGCCACCGTTCAGCTTGCCATGAATATCTTTCTTGTCCAGCCGTCCTTCCACGGCGATCGGCATGTCCAGGGTGATGTGACCATCGCCGGTATGGAGGTCCACATCGGCGGCAAAATTGTCCGCTAGCTGGAGGGTAACGCTTCCATCCCCAGCATCCAGGTCCCAACTGGAAACTGCCGTGGAGCCGGGCAGGGCACGAGCCTCGATGCGGCCATCGCCGGTGCCGATTTCCAACCCATCGAACCTGCCATTTGCTCGAACATGGCCATCGCCGGCGCGGGTGCGCAGCACGCCATCCACCGCGTCGATGTCCTGACTGCCGTCACTGCTTTGCAATTCCATGGTGCCTTTGAAGCTGGCCAGGCGGATGTTGCCGTCGCCCGTGTGCAGATACACTCGCCCTTCCCGCGGCATGTGAATCTGGATATCCACACGATGCATGTGCGTGCCAATGTCTATGGTGAAGTGGCGGTGGGGGAAACGCACCTCCAGTTCGACGGTGTCACCCGTCTGGTGCTCGATGATCTTGATACCGTCTTCCCCGATCTTGTAGCGTTCGGTGACCACGTGGGCCTCGATGCTGTTCTTGTCCCAGGTATCCACCTGGATGTTGGCGTCCGAAGTTTCCACGCGCAGGTCGGGCTTGCCGGTGATGGTGTAGGTCTTGTTCCATTCATCGGCTCGGGCAGCAGGCAGAATCAGGCACAGGGCAAAGAACGAGACCAGAAGGCTTCGCATGCGTTCACTCCTTCGCAGGCACACGTCTCCCGCATGGGTCGTGATACGGACGCTGGGTGAGCAAGGTTCCCATTATTGTGGACGCGGCCCAGCCATGCCTGGGTAAACCATTCGAAGCAGGGTCCTCTCCGAGAAAGGCACGTACAGCAGCCCTGCGGTTGCAGCGAAGGCTGCGCCGAAACCGATCTTCTCCGTGAGCAGGAACGGCGCAACCGCCCAGAGCTGGTCGAGTGGCAGAATCAGCAGGAACAGGCGCTCGAATTTCTCCCGCAGACGCTGGTAGTCGAAGCCCACCGCCGAAACCAGGTAACAGCGGACGATGATTCCCACCCCCGCGGTCACGATCACCCCGGCGACAATGGCGAAGGAGCCCCAGCCGGGCAGAAAGGTGTCGGTAATGCGATCGATTTCCTGCAGGTGGAAGAGCGCCACCAGGTAGAAGATCAGATACATGAGCTGGATCAAGGCGAAGAGGCCGCGGGTGAGCCCGCGATGGGGCGGGGGGACATCGAGGTCGGGATGAAGGGCGGCTGGCTCGACCGCAGGCGGAGACGCAGCAAGCTGCGTCTCTACAGTTCGGTTGGTCGCGGCGGGTCGCTCAATGGGGGTCAGAAACCGGTATCCGCGGCGGGCCAGGGTCTCTACGTAGCGCGGGCTGGTGGCGGAATCGCCCAGCGCCTCGCGCAATTTGTTCACCGCGGTGTTCAGGCTGTGATCGAAATCAACGAAGGTGTCGGCCGGCCAGAGTTTCTGGCGAAGCTCTTCGCGGGTGACCACGTCGCCGGACCGCTCCAGCAGGAAGGCGAGCACCTGAAACGGCTGCTCCTGCAAACGAATGCGAATGCCGCTTTTGCGGAGCTCGCCCGCCGCGAGATCCACCTCGAATACTCCGAAGCGGAGAATCCGTCCCGCGGGACTGGCTTGCGGCGTCGGCATAGACAAGAGGCGTAGTTTAGCATCCGGGAAAACTCGCCGCCGTGAAGCACTGCCGGGGCTGGCTCGGGCCCTGTCCCTTGCCCCCAGGTTCGGCGTTACAATGGGGCCGTGCCCGGAGCCCAGCCACAACCGAAGCTGGAACCGACGCCGCCTCAACGGCACCCCAAGCCGCACGTGTACACGCTGGAAGCCACCGGGCTGCTGATCATCGCCATCCTGATTCTGATTCTCACCCTGGCCCGCTACTGGCACCACATCCCCTGGGGTGCGCGCTGAACGTGGCCCGCGAGCCGCTTCTGGTGGTTGTGCTGGGGCCAACCGCGAGCGGTAAAACCGCTCTGTCGCTGGCGTTAGCCGAGCGCTTCGCCGGCGAAATCGTGAACTGCGATTCCGTCGCCATGTACCGCGAGTTCGAGATCGGCACCGCAAAACCTAGCGCTGCCGACCGAGCCCGGGCTCCCCACCACCTGCTCGATATCATCGATCCTGTCGCTTACATCACGGCAGGGGAGTATGCCCGGCGGGCGCGGCCAGTGCTGCGAGAGATTGCGGAGCGGGGGAGGTTGCCCATTGTGGTGGGTGGAACCGGGCTGTACCTGCGGGCGCTGCTGGAGGGCCTTTTCCCCGGCCCGGAGCGTTCGGAAGAACTGCGCGAGCGTTTGCGGCAGCGGGCAGAGCAGAGAGGACCCGGTTACCTGCATCGCCTTTTGCGCCGACTCGATCCTGCTGCGGCAGCAAAAGTCCACGCCAACGACACGCCCAAGCTGATTCGTGCCATAGAAGTGTGCATTGCATCACGACAGAGAATGACAGAGATGTGGAAGCGGGGCCGCGACCCGCTAACCGGATTCCGTATTCTGAGGTTGGGGTTGAATCCGGGCCGCGACCAGCTCTACCAGAGGATTAACGCCCGCGCGCAGCGCATGTTCGAGTCGGGGCTGGTGGAAGAAACTGAGCGGTTACTGGAAAAGTGCGGCGAGGCGGCCCGGCCTCTTTCCTCCCTGGGCTACAAGCAAGCCGTGCAGTTGTTGCGACGCGAGATTGACCGTGATGCAGCCGTGGCCGCCGCACAGCAAGCGCATCGTAACTATGCCAAGCGGCAAATGACATGGTTCCGCCGAGAGCCGGAGGTACGTTGGTTGGCGGGATTTGGAGATGATCCTGAGATCCAGCAAGAGGCGATTGCTTGCCTAGTCTCGAATTCCACAGCCCAGAGCGAGAGGCCCAGAGCCTAAGGCCCGATGCCCGCTTCGTGCTATCGTCTGCTCATGAGTCCCCGCGCCGTTTTCCTGGTCGCCCTGGTGTGCCTGCTCGTTGCCCCCGTCTTTCCGAAGGAGAAGTACCAGCAGCCCGGCCCGGTTCATCTCGACCGCGATGGCGAGAGATGGGCGGTGAAGACCTTGCGCAAGCTCTCCCTGGAAGAAAAAGTCGGGCAGCTTTTCATGGTCTGGGTGCGCGCGCAATTTCTGAACGTGGACAGTCCCGAGTACCGGCAGCTGCACGACACCATTCAGAAATATCATCTCGGATCGCTGGCCATGACGGTGCAGGCCGACGGTCCGTTCCTCTACCGCAACCAGCCCTATGAAGCAGCCGTACTGCTCAACCGGCTGCAGGAAGATTCCAAGCTGCCGCTATTGATTGCCGCCGATTTTGAGCGCGGCGTATCCATGCGTCTATACGGCGCGACTGTCTTCCCTCACGCGATGGCGTTTGGCGCCACAGGCAAGACGGAATATGCCGAGGCCTTCGGGCGGATCACGGCGCAGGAAGCGCGCGCCGTTGGCGTGCACTGGAACTTTTTTCCCGTGGCAGACGTGAACTCGAACCCGTCGAATCCCATCATCAACACGCGTGCGTTCGGCGAGGATCCGCAGCAGGTGGGGGACCTGGTGGCCGCTTACATCCAAGGGGCGCGGGCCGACGGAATGCTGACTACAGCCAAGCATTTTCCCGGACACGGCGACACCGGCACCGACTCGCATTTGGGAGTGGCGCAGGTGACCGGCGACCTGGCGCGGCTGCAAGCGGTGGAACTGGCTCCCTTCCGCAAGGCGATTGCTGCCGGCGTGGATTCCGTGATGGTGACCCACGTTACCGTGCCTGCGCTCGAGCCGGACCCGAACCGTGTGGCCACGACCTCGCCCGCGATCGCTACGCAGTTGCTCAAGAACCAGCTCGGTTTCAAGGGAATTGTGGTCACGGATGCGCTCGACATGGCAGGCCTTACCCGTCTTTATGCAGCAAATGTCGGCCGCGCTGCGGTGGATGCGTTCAAGGCGGGAAATGACGTGCTGATTATCCCGGCGGACCTGGATGCTTCGTACCAGGCCGTTCTCCAAGCTGTCCGCAGCGGCGAGATTCCCCGGGCGCAGCTCGACGCGTCCGTGCTCAAGATCTTGAAAGCAAAGGCGTCGGTGGGCCTCCATAAAGCACGGCTGGTGGACGTGGAGGCGCTCTCCACCGAGGTCGGCAAGCCCGCGAATCTGGCCTTGGGCCAGCAGATTTCCGATGATGCCATGACGTTGGTGCGCGACAATGGCAAGCTCCTGCCGCTGAAACCATCGGGAACTGTTAAGGCCGGGCTTCCGTATCAAAGAGTAGAAGAAGTGGGCAACCGGCTGGTGGTCGTTATTTTCTTGGACGACCTACGCATGGACTCTGGTCGCGGGCTGGAGCACGAGATTCGCGCGCGCGTACCCGATGCTCGCGTGGTGTACGTGGATCCGCGCATTGCGGCTGCGATGTCGAACGATGTGGCCAACGCCGTGAACCAGGCACAGAAAGTGGTAGCAGCCGTGTACGTGGTACCCACGGCTGGGAAGGCGATGAAGGTGGACGGACGCTTGAAGAACTCGGTGTCGCTGCCCGACGCCAGCGGCGCGCTGTTGCAGTCGATTCTGGACCGCGCCGCGGAGAAAACCGTGGTGCTGGCCATGGGAAATCCCTACCTGGCGGAGGATTTTCCCGCCATTCAGAACTATGTTTGTGCGTATTCCAACGCAACCGTTTCGGAGGTCAGTGCGGCCAAGGCTTTGTTCGGCGAGATTGCCATCCGCGGTCACTTGCCCGTCACTATCCCAAGCTTTGCCCCGCGAGGCGCAGGCATCGAGCGGCCGCCCCAGGTCGCACATGGAGGTGTTCAAGATGCGTATCCCAAGTCCGCAGAACGCTAATTGGCGGCCGGTACTGGCACTGGCATTTGCTGCCCTGCTGGTTCTGCCCGCCTGCAGCATTAACGTGAAGAAAGACAAAGCCGGCGAGGACAAGAAAGTCGACATCGAAACCCCACTGGGCGGAATTCACGTCAGCAAGAATGCCGACGTGCGCGACACCGGCTTGCCGGTCTACCCCGGGGCGCGGGTGAAAGAGAAAGAAGCGAGCGGCGAAGAGAAAAGCGCCAACGTCAACATCTCCAGCGGCCTGTTCGGCCTGAAAGTGGTGGCGATTGAGTACGAATCGGATGATCCCCCGGAGAAGGTCATCGCGTATTACAAGGATCAATTAAAGAAGTACGGCAACGTGCTCGAATGCCATACCAACAAGCACGGCGGCGATGTCAACGTGGAGAAGACAACGCACGATTCTGACGGCCCCAAAGACGTCAAGTGCGAAGGCGACAATCATGGAAGCACGGTGGAACTCAAGGTGGGCACGGAAGATAACCAGCACGTAGTCGCGGTTGAGCCGCGTGGCAAAGGATGCGACTTCGCGCTGGTATTTGTACAGACGCGTGGCAAAGACACGATCTGAGAAGCACAAAATTCACCACAGAGGCGCAGAGACACAAATCATTTTCATTCTTCTCCGTGCTTCTGTGGTGAGAGGGTTGCTTGTTTCCTTCCTGAGGCTGCGGTACCTTGAATCTCAGTGGAACATCCCTGCTATCGCTGTGGCGCCGCCGTCGATGACGGGGTAGCGTTCTGCAAGCAATGCAACGCCCCGCAGATCCGGGTTGCCGGGGGCGATGCGGCCAGCCAAGCTGGGGCGGAAATTGCGCCTGCCCCCTCCGCTTTGTATCTTGGCTCGCCCCAGGCCGGCGTCATCCAGTGGGCGCGGGCCTTGCCGGCCACGGCGTTGGGTGGATTGATCGCGGCGCTGGCCATGGCCACCCCCCTCGGAGTATTTGGGCTGGGGATGCTCGCCGCCGGGGCTCTCTCCGTGGTCTTTTATCGCCGTCGGAACCCTGCGGCCAATGTGACCCCCGCAATGGGCGCGCGGCTAGGAGCCGTCAGCGGGGCGCTCGGTTTCGGAATGTTCGCCATCCTCACCTCGATCGAGATGGTAGTCTTTCGCTCCGGCGGGGAACTGCGAACAGCCCTATTGGACGCCGTGCGGCAATCCGCGGCCCGCAGCTCCGACCCGCAGGCCCAGCAAATGCTCGAATATCTGAAGACCCCGATCCCGATTCTCTGCTGGCGCGCAAAAGCGAGGGCAAGGAGTCCCGGTTGAGTTACAGCGGGAATCTTTTGGTGGAGAACCGCAACGGACTGATCGTCGACGCGGAAGTCTTCCAAGCGAACGGGACGGCAGAACGCGATGCGGCACTGATCATGCTGGAGAAGCTTCCCGGCACGCAACCGCTGACGGTCGGCGGCG
>JAIQET010000097.1 GCA_020073645.1 Terriglobia bacterium
ACGTCGAGGTAGGGCATGGCGGGCTTGACCATGATCATGTCCGCGCCTTCTTCGATGTCGAGCTCAATCTCGCGCATGGCCTCGCGCACGTTGGCGGGATCCATCTGGTAGGAACGGCGATCACCAAACTGCGGCGCCGAGTCGGCGGCTTCGCGGAACGGCCCGTAGAATCCAGAAGCAAACTTGGCGGCGTAGGAAAGAATGGGAGTGTTGACCAAGCCTGCCTGGTCCAGCGCCTTGCGGATCGCGCCCACCCGGCCGTCCATCATGTCGGAGGGAGCGATGATGTCCACTCCGGCGCGGGCCAGCGACACCGAAGTCCGGGCCAGCAACTCGAGAGTGGCGTCGTTGACAATCTCGTAATCGGTTCCTGCGGCGGGCGGGGCGGCTACAGCAGCGCCCAGCGACTGCGGTCCCCCGGTGGCGCGCACGATCCCGCAATGCCCGTGCGACATGTATTCGCACAGGCAGACGTCGCCCATCAGGATCAGGTTGGGAACTTCGCGCTTGATGGCGCGGGCGGCCTGCTGCACAATCCCGTCGTCCGCCCAGGCCCCGGTGGCGACTTCGTCTTTCTTCTCCGGAAGTCCGAACAGAATGATCGATGGAACGCCCAGCGAGTAGGTCTGACGTGCCTCTTTCACCGCTTCGTCCACCGAGAGATTGAACACACCCGGCATGGAGCGCACTTCCTTGCTCACTCCCTCACCCGGGCAGACGAACAGGGGATAGACGAAGCTCTCGGGAGTCAGCCGGGTTTCGCGCACCATGGAGCGGAACTGGTCCGTGCGACGCAGGCGGCGAAGGCGTGTGATCGGGAACGCCATAGGCCTGATTCTAGCAGAGCCTAAACCCGTATTTTCGGGGGAAATTGGGGGATATTGCGACCTGAAGGCGCGGCAGCGGGTGAGGGACTTGATAGGTTCTGCCTGCCATCGCCGGGTTACCCGCACACGCAGGTTCCCTCGCCCGGCTGAGGTGCGCCGGACTCGGGATGACGTCGTTAGAAAAAGGGAGCCTGTGCCACGAACCGCACCCTGAGCCGGGGAACAGCATGGTAACTAAAGTAATGTTGGTGTCTCACCCGACACCTACGGCCCTCGACCCGCGACCACTAGAATGCCTATAGCCATGAGCTTGAGGCGACATTGGTGGATCGGTGTGTCCGCCGCTCTGCTACTCGTGTACGTCACGGTATCGCTGAGTGTCCCCCGCGGCGCAACGCTGGCAGCGTTCGGCGACATCACCCAACTCCTGCTTTTGTTCATCGCCTCGGTCGTCATGGCGGCGAACGCCGTCTCCGAGCGGGGGCAGACTCGGCTTTTCTGGTCTCTGATGGCAGTCGGATGCTTCATGTGGACAGTCAGCCAGGGAGGCTGGGTGTTCTATGAGGTGCTCCTGCGCCGTGACCTGCCCGATCCATATTTCGGAGATATCGTCCTGTTTATCCACGTGGTGCCGTTCATGGCGGCACTGGCTCTGCGACCGCACCTTGCCCAGGAAGAACGGAAGCTCTATTTCAGTACGCTGAATTTCCTCATGTTGCTCATCTGGTGGGTTTTTCTGTACGCCTTCATCGTATTTCCCGACGAGTATGTCGCGATGAACGTGCAGACTTACAGCCGCAATTACGACGTGCTGTACCTGGTGGAAAATCTGGTTCTGCTGGGTGCGCTGGGCCTACTCACCGCTGGCACTCGGGGTGCATGGAGGACTATCTATCGGAACCTGACCATTTCCATGGCCCTGTACACGTTCTGTTCGGAGGCCATGAACGCGGCCATTGCTCGCGGCCAGTATTACACCGGCAGCATCTATGACATTCCGTTTGTCGCTGGCGTCTGCTGGCTGGTCTGGGTGGGCCTGCTGGCGCGGAAACTCAAGCCCACGGGCGAGCCTCCACCGCCCGAGAGGAGTCGGTGGATGGCGCTGGCGCCGCGACTGGCCATGATCGCGATCCTATCCCTGCCGGTCATGGGCTTCTGGGCAGTCTTTTATCTTGACGCCCCCATTCATTTGCGCCATTTCCGATTGTTGGTCACGCTGGCGGCCACGTTGGTGCTTGGCATCTGCGTCTTCATTCGACAATACCTTCTGGACCACGAACTGATGCGACTGCTCGATACTTCACATCGCAGCCTGGAAAACCTGCAGCGGTTGCAGAGCCAACTGGTGCAAAAGGAAAAGCTGGCATCTCTGGGACAACTGGTGGCCGGCGCTGCCCATGAGATCAACAACCCGCTGGCGGCGATTCTCGGATACGCCGAACTGCTCTCGAGCAACGGTACCCTGGGTTCGAACCAAGTCTCGATGGCGCAGAAAATTGGCCAGCAAGCGCGACGCACTCGAGACCTGGTTTCGGACTTGCTGAGTTTTGCGCGACAAGCACCCGCAGAAAAGGCGTTGGTGGACCTGGGCTCGCTGCTGCACCGGGCCGTTCAGATGGAAACCCTCCAACTGGAAGGCAAGAAAGTCCGGGTCGAGACCAGGACGGCACCCGACCTTCCGAGGATCTGGGGCAACGCCAACCAGCTATTTCAGTGCTGCCTGCAAATTATCGGCAACGCCATGGACGCGCTCGAAGAAGTCGGCGGTGGGGTCCTCACCGCCGAAGCCCGGCGCGAGGGCGATGAAGTGGTGCTGGAGTTCTCAGATTCCGGCCCAGGCATTCGCGAGCCGCTACGTGTGTTCGATCCCTTCTACACCACTAAGCCCATCGGCAAAGGCACCGGCCTCGGACTGAGCGCCACCTACGGCGTGGTACAGGACCACCACGGGCAAATTGCCTGCCATAACCACCCGGAGGGCGGAGCGGTGTTCGTGTTGCACTTCCCGGTGGCCACAACGGCAACGCTGCCCGAGGCGCAGGCGGCGAAGGCGTAAGCATATTGTCAATTTCCAATTTCCGATTGCCAATTGGGAGGACTCGCGTTGGGTGAGTCTTTGTGGTTTTCAATTGGCAATTGACAATCGGCAATCGAAAATCCTTTGTGCGTGTGGGGCCAAGACGACCGTTTCTTGTAACATGATCTGCGATGCCGCCCCAGCCGCTCACTCACACCAGCGCGCCAGTGCTGGAATTCGAAGCTTTGCGCGACCTGCTGCGCGGGTATGCCTCTTCGCCGCTGGGGCAGGGGCGGATCGCGACCCTGGGGCCTTCTACCAATCCGGGCTGGATCGAGGCCCAGCAGCAACTCACCACGGAAATTCGTGAATTCCGCCGCGTTGGTGGCCGGTTCGACTTCTCCGGTCTGCTGGACATCGCGAAACTGGTGGACAAGTCGCGCATTGCGGGCGCGGCGCTGGAGACCACGGAAATCCGTGACGTGGTGCTGGTCGTGGATCGCGCTGCCGAGTGGCGCGAAATTGCATTGAATCCGCCGGCTGCCATGAAGATCGAGTGGACCGCGGTTGCGGCGCTTTCTGCTGGGATCGTTGACTTCACCGAATTCCTGCGCGCCTTTCGCAACAAGATCCTGCCCGACGGCACGCTCGACGACCGCGCCTCGCCCGAACTGGCGCGCATCCGCCGTGAAATCGAAAAACAGAAGCGGGTGATCCAGGAGTCGTTGCGCGGCTATCTGCGCCGTCTGGCCGAGGGCGGAGCGGTGCAGGACGAACTGGTCACCATCCGCGGCGAACGCTTTGTCATTCCGGTGAAAGTCGAGCAGAAGCGCCGGGTACAGGGCGTGGTGCACGGCGCCAGCTCCAGCGGGCAAACCGTGTTCGTCGAGCCGCTGGAGACCATTGAACAAAACAATGAACTGGTGCGCCTGCTGGACGAAGAGCAGGCAGAAATCCATCGCATCCTGCTGGAAATGACCCGCAGGATCAGCGAACATGCGGATACCATCCTCGCCGCGGTGGACACCTTGGCTGAACTGGAATTGCAGTTTGCCAAGGCGCGCTTTGCCGAAGACTACAACTGCGTAGCGGCAGTGCTGTCGGGGGAGGACGGGCGAGGGCGCCCGTCCCCACACGAACCTGGGTTAATTCTCCACAACGCACGTCATCCACTGCTCGAGCGAAACCTCAAAGCCAAGGGCGGACACGTTGTGCCCACGACTGTCGAACTCGAAGGTGATCGGCGGGAACTGGTCATCACCGGCCCCAACACCGGCGGGAAAACCGTCACTCTGAAAACCGTTGGACTGCTCGCCTTGATGGCGCAATCCGGAATTCCGGTTCCAGCCGACCGCGCGGATCTTCCGGTGTTCGATGCCGTGCTGGCCGACATCGGCGACTACCAGTCCATCGAGCAGAACTTGTCGACATTCTCCGCCCATGTGACGAACATTGATTGCATTTCCCGCACGGCGACGCCACGTTCGCTGGTGCTGCTCGATGAACTAGGCGCGGCCACCGATCCCGAAGAAGGCGCCGCACTGGCGGTGGCCATTGCCGAGCACTTCCGGCGCACGGGATGCATGTGCGTGATCTCCACCCACCATACGTCCTTGAAGGTCTATGGGGCGAACACGCCGGGTGTGGTGAATGCTGCGGTCGGATTCGACGAGGCCACCCTGCAGCCCACGTACGAATTGAAAGTCGGCGTGCCGGGAGCGTCGGCTGGAATCAACATCGCGCAGCGGCTGGGATTGAATCCGTCGATCATCGAAACGGCGCGCTCGCGCCTGGGCACACAAGCGCGAGATGTGGGTCAGTTTTTGGATCGTCTGCATGCGGAACTGCGTACGGCGGAGGGCGAACGCCTGCGGCTACAGGCGCGCGAAGCAGAACTCGAACGCGAAAAGACGCGCCTCGCCGCCGAGGGCCGCAAAGAACAGCAAGCCAAAGTCAAGGAAATGGAAAAGAAGCTGGAAAGCGTGTTGCGCGACTTCGAGTACCACGCCCGCGAAGCGGTCAACGCCATCCAGGACCGCGCCGCCGCCCAGAAGGTGTCGAAAGACGCCGAACGCCGCATCGCCAAGCTGCGCCGCGAATTTCGCGAGCAGTTCGACTCTACGGTAGTCGCCCACTCCACCGGGGCCGATCAGGGCGATCCCCACGCCCAGCCGCAGATGGTCAAGCACGTCTCGGAAGGCGACACGGTCAAGCTCAAGTCGGTGGGACGCCCGGGAGTGGTCACGCGCCGCATGGACGACAATCATTTCGAAGTCGAGATCGGCGCCATGAAGATGAAGATCGCCCGTGACGACATCGCCGAGGTTGTCATCCGCGCCGCCGATTCCCCGGTGAAAGCGGCGAGGGCGCGTGGAATTTCCGTCTCGCTGGAAAGAGAAGACTCGAGCGTGCCGTCCGAAATCAACGTGATCGGCCGCACCGTAGACGAAGCCACCAGCGAAGTCGAAAAGTTCGTCGACCGTGCTTTCCTGGCCGGGCTGACGCGGGTTCGCGTAGTCCACGGCAGCGGCATGGGCATTCTGCGCAAGGCCCTGCGACAATACCTCCAGAAGCATCCGCATGTGGCATCGGTAACCGAGCCTCCGCAGAATGAGGGGGGAGGCGGGGCTACGGTGGTGGAGTTGAGGGTGTAGCTACCCGCAGGGATGCTTCGACTCCGACTGGCCGGTCGCTTGCGCCCGGCCAGACTCCGCTCAGCATGACAAAGAAGACCGTCTGAACTAAGTTTTCCTATGCGGTCAACGGATTAGTCTAAAATTCCACAGCTTCTCCACAGCAATTCGACTCCTGTATATTCAACTCAGCGCTTCTCTGCCTCACAATTCCACCGGACGGGCTCTACTCGACCGATCATGGCCAACCCCGGCGACTTCGCGTACACCGTCAAGCAGCAGGCGGACATCGTCCGCGTGGTGGGCGACTACGTCAAGCTGAAGAAGGCTGGGGCTCAGAATTATTCGGGGCTCTGTCCCTTTCATAGCGAGAAGACGGCGTCGTTTTCGGTGCATGCCACGCGGCAGTTCTACCACTGCTTTGGGTGCGGGGAGTCGGGCGATGTGTTCAGCTTTGTCCAGAAGATCGAGAACATCACATTCCCGGAAGCAGTGCGGGCGGTGGCACAGAAGCTGGGCATTGCGCTGCCCAAGGTCAGCTACTCGAGTCCGGCGGAGGCCAAGGAAGCCAAGCTGCGCACCGTGTTGCTTGAGGTTCATGAGCGGGCTTGTACTTTCTTCCACGAATGTCTGAAGCGGCCGGAGGGGGCCCGGGCGCGGGAGTATCTGACGGGGCGGGGACTCAACGAGGAGGTCCTCAAGCGCTTTCGCATTGGGTATGCGCCGGACTCGGGGTTTCTGCTCAAAGATCGCCTGAAGGGCGAATACGACGAAGAAGTGCTGCGAGCTTCGGGGCTCTTTTCCTGGAAACAGCCCGACAGTGCGGAGAAAACACAAGGTCCCTCGACTCGGGCTGACGCCCTCGCTCGGGATGACAATTCGGAGAGTAAGCCGGCTCTGGCAGCGATGTACTCCAAGTTCCGCAATCGGGTGATATTTCCTATCGCCAACGAGACCGGGCGCGTGATTGCTTTTACTGGGCGGACGCTTTCCACTGACGAAAAGGCCGGCCCCAAATACCTGAACTCGCCGGAAACGGCGATTTACTCCAAGTCGCGGGTTCTGTTCAATCTTGATCAGGCTAAGGAGGCGATCCGCAAGTTTGGGTATGCCATCCTGGTCGAGGGTCAGATGGACTGCATCTCGGTCTTTGCCGCTGACTTCCACAATGTCATCGCCAGCTCGGGCACGGCGTTCACCGAACTGCAGGCCAAGTTGCTGGGGCGCTATGCCAAGAATGTGGTGGTCAACTTCGACCCGGACACCGCGGGGGCGAAGGCCACCGAACGCACCCTGGGTTTGCTGGTGGAAGAGGAATTTCAGATCAAGGTTCTGACGCTGGAGTCGGGTTTTGATCCCGACTTGTTCATTCGCCGTAAGGGGAGAGAGGCTTACGCAGAGGCGCTGGCCCACTCGCAGCGCTACTTTGATTACCTCATCGACCGGGCGCGGGCGCAGTTCCCGGTCCGCAGTGCCGAGGGCAAGGTGAAGGCGGTGAACTACCTTTTGCCCCACATTCAGCGCGTGCCCAGCCGGATTGTGCGTGACGAACTGGCGCGTGAGATTGCCCAAAAGCTGGGGATCGACTCGGCCGTGCTGCGCCAGGAACTGAAGCACGCCGCCACCAGCCGGTCAGCTTCCAGCCTGAAGGCTCCCGCCGAAGCGCAGGTCACCGATGCCGAACGTATCCTGATCCGGGCGCTGGCGTCAGCCTCCGAGATGCAGACCGCCGAGGAGCATCTTTCCTCGCGGGATGGCGCTGAGGAGGAGTTCGATCCGGCCCGCCAGGCCCAATTTGCCCTCAAGAGCGAGCCTCTGCACGCCGGCCTGGCCACCGAATCGCTGATCGAAACCCTGCTTAATGCCGGCCCCGAAACCGTCGATGTAATGGAGTTGCCGCTGCCCGAGGGGGACCGCAACCTGCTCGCTTCTATCTTGATGAAGGAAGATGAGCCCTTGACGGCTGAACTGCTGGAAGGCGCCGTCCGCGGCCTGCGGCGCAAGTCCCTCCGGCGCCGATTGGAACAGATCGAGCGGAAGGCAGGATCGCCCGGGCTGGACTTGAAGCAAAAGATCGCCTTGGCCCAGGAAAAAGAGAGTCTCAAACGGGCATTGATGGATCCGGGATTGGCGGAAAACAGCCAGAGAAAAGCCGGGTGAAGAACGCTGAAACTAAACAGGTTCCGATGCCATCTAAGTTATTAGCCGGGAGTAAGATACAGTGGGATCGCGTCGCATCAAAGAGGATTCTGGGTAGTGGGGCAGGAACTTTCATGCTATACTCTGAAAGTTTGTGCTGTCGCACCATTCCGCAACGTCACGTTCCCACCGCTCATAACGCTTAGAACGTCCGCTCCGTCGGACGATAGAGGGTAATCCGTTTTGGCTCTTGACGACAAGTACGACGACATTAAGAAGCTGATCGACGCAGGGAAGGAGAAGGGATATCTGACCTATGATCAGGTCAATGATCTCATCCCGCACGATGTGCACTCTCCCGAAGACCTCGACGATCTGCTGACCACCATTGGTACGCAAGGCATCGACGTGTTGGAGGGGCCGAAACTGCCCTCCGCCGCGCTCGACAAAAAATTCGAAGAAGCAGAAGAAGCCGGGGAAGACGTCGAGCTCGACCTCACTCCCGGCGCCATGGAAAAGACCAACGACCCGGTGCGCATGTACCTGCGCGAAATGGGTACGGTTCCACTGCTCACCCGCGAAGGTGAAGTGGAAATCGCCAAGCGCATCGAGCGGGGTCAACTGCGTGTCCTGAAAGCCCTCTCCCGCTCGCCGATCGTCATCCACGAACTGCTGGCGATGGGCGAAGACCTCAAAAAGGGGGTCCGCTCCATCAAGGAAGTGGTCACCTTCGACGAGGAAGAGATCACTGATGAAATCCTGCAGAACCGTCTGAAGGAGTTCACCGGGAAAATCGACGACCTGGCCAAGGCCTACAAGAAAGCCGGCCAGATCGGGGAGAAGTTCACTAACGTTTCGCAGAAGAAGCGTCCCAAAGACTATCGCCGCTACCGGCTGGCGCTGGCGCGCGCGGTGGTCAAGGTCTCGCTGTGCGTCCGTAATCTGGGCTTTACCAATACCGAGCGCAAGCGGCTGATCGACCGGGTCAACAAGACGGTGGACAGCATGCGCTTGCTCGACCGCCAGTCCACGAACCTGGAAAAGAAAGCGGACGCCACGCGCAGCGAAGAGCAGCGCAAGGAGTACCGCCGCCAGGCCCGTGCCATCCGCTCGGAACTGGAAAAGCTGGAAGTCGAAGCCGGGGTGTCGTTCCAGGAGCTCAAGCGCACTCAGCGCGAGATCATCCAGGGCGACATGGACGCGGAGCAGGCCAAGCGGGAGCTGATCGAGGCCAATCTCCGCCTGGTCGTCTCCATCGCCAAGAAGTACACCAACCGCGGCCTGCAATTCCTGGATTTGATCCAGGAAGGCAACATCGGTTTGATGAAGGCCGTGGACAAGTTCGAATACCGCCGCGGGTATAAGTTTTCGACTTATGCCACGTGGTGGATTCGGCAGGCGATTACTCGTGCCATTGCTGATCAGGCGCGTACGATTCGTATCCCGGTGCACATGATCGAGACGATCAACAAGCTGATCCGCACTTCGCGGCAGCTGGTGCAGGAACTGGGACGCGAGCCTACGTCGGAAGAAATCGCCAAGCGGATGGATATTCCGGTGGCAAAGGTCCGGAAGGTGCTGAAGATCGCGCAGGAACCGATCTCCCTCGAAACCCCAATTGGCGAAGAGGAAGATTCGCACCTGGGCGACTTCATTGAGGACCGCGGCGTAGTCTCGCCGGCGGAGGCGGTGATCAACGTCAACCTGAAAGACCAGACCTCGCAGGTGCTGCGCACGCTGACACCGCGCGAGGAGAAGGTCATCAAGATGCGCTTTGGGCTGGAAGACGGCAGCGAGCACACGCTGGAGGAAGTCGGCCAGTCGTTCGCCGTGACCCGCGAACGTATCCGCCAAATCGAGGCCAAGGCTCTGCGCAAGCTGCGGCATCCGTCGCGGTCACGGAAACTGCGGGCATTCCTGGATGGGGTAAGAGACTAGGTCTTCACCACAGAGACACAGAGTCACAGAGAAGAAAGTTCTTAGGGCGCGAGCAATCGCGCCCTTTGTTTTTTCGTTCTAAAAGGTCTTCTCTGTGCCTCTGTGGTGGATTTTCTCGCTGTTTTTCCAGCGCTTTCCACAAAGAAGTTCTGTCCTCCACAGTTTTCGCACAAGTGCGCATTATTTTTCAGTTGCGGTCTTCTAGCTCTTCCCGCAAAGTGCTCGCACTGCATACGTGA
>JAIQET010000028.1 GCA_020073645.1 Terriglobia bacterium
AGCAGCATGTAAATGCCGTCCTGGAACCTGCGGACCGCGTAGGCCAGCCGCCGCTTGCCCATGCGATCCAGGCTTTTCACAGTTCCGCCGGACGAGCTCACCGCCGATTCGAGCGTGGAAATCAGTTTGTCCTGGTCCTCTTCCGCCATATCCGGGCGGACGATGAACATCAATTCATAAGTACGATTCATGCTTTTCTCCAAAATTCCGGCACGGATCCGTCCGTGCAATTCCCTGGCTAATCTTCGGCTTCAACCTTGCGGTTGAACCGATTCATAGCGACTGCCGGGCCCTCGGTCAAAATCGCGTTCACTGCCTCGGCGGCGGCGTCGAGCACTTCATCCACCGTCTTAAGCTGCGCCTTGCGAAAGGGGGTCAGGACGTACTTCACTCCGTCCCTGATCTTCCGCTCAGGCGCGATGCCGAGCCGGATGCGCAAAAACTCCTGCGTGCCCAGCGCACCGATGATCGACTCCATGCCGTTGTGCCCCGCCGAGCTGCCGCGCTGGCGGATGCGAATCGTGCCCAACGGCAAATCCAGTTCGTCGTAAATCACGACCAGGTCTGCTTCCGGCCTGAGGTCGTGCCTGGCTAACAACTCGCGTACTGCCAAGCCGCTCAGGTTCATGAAGGTCTCCGGCTTGGCCAGAAGAACCGGTTCTGAACCAATTACCGCGCGGGCCGTGAGTGCACGACACTGGCGATTTCTCACCTCGATGCCGCGATCACTCGCAATGCGATCGATGGTAAGGAAACCCAGGTTGTGCGGCGTGAACTGGTATGCGATGCCCGGGTTGCCCAGCCCGACGATCAGCTTCACGCCTTTTCAATGTCCCCCGCTGCAAGTTGCCGAGCTTAGCTCGGCCGGACAGCCGAGGGCGGCCGTCCCTACGTGACCTTTGCGCGGACCGCAAACCCGCCCCCACACGGCCACAGTTATTTCTTCTCTTTCTTCTCGGGCTTCTCCGGTTTCTCGGGAGCAGCTCCCGCACCCTCCTCGCCCTCGACTTCCTGCTTGCCCTTCTTGATAACCTCGGGCTCGGCCGGGACGGCGGCGGCTTCGGCAGCCACAGCTTCCGGAGTGGGCGCCACTTCTTCCTTCACCGAGATCACGTGCGCCACCGGACGGTTCGCGTCGCTAAGAAACTTGAGTTTCTCGGCGTGCGGAAGGTCGGACACGCGCAGCACGATCCCGTGGATCAAGTGCGAGACGTCGGCTTCAATGGAGCTGGGGATGTCGGCCGGCAGACACTCGATCTCCACTTCGCGCAGCAGTTGCTCGAGAATGCCGCCCTCCTGCTTCACGCCGGCGGCTTCGCCCTTGAGCACGATGGGTACCTGCACCTTCAGTTTCTGGTCCATAGCCACGCGTTTGAGATCGATGTGCAGCAGAGAGCCCTTGATGGGTTCGTACTGCCAGTCCACGATCATGGCCTTGGTGCGTTCGCCACCGTCGAGGGTGAGGTCGAAAATGGTGTTGTGGCCGGTTTGCGAGTGCAGGATGCGCGCCACCTGGCGGGGATCGAGGCTGACCGCCGTGGCCTGTTTGCCGGCGCCGTACAGCACAGCGGGAATCTTGCCACCACGGCGCACGCGGCGGGCGTCATTCTTGTTGCCGGCGGCCCGCGGTTGCGCTTCCAAAACGTTGTTTTCGGTTGCAGTTGCCATAATTTGATTCCTGTTTACAAGAACAATTTGCTGACGGACGTTTCCTCGTGGTTCGCCTGGATCGCGCGCCCGATCAGTCCGGCGATGGAAAGAACTTTGATCTTCGGTTCCTTCTTTGCCGCCTCCGAGAGCGGGATGGTGTTGGTGACCACAACTTCCTGAATGCAGGAGCCGGCGATGTTTTCCACGGCCGGGCCGGAAAGCACCGGGTGCGAGGCACAGGCGTAAACCGCGCTGGCGCCGTTTTCCATGAGGGCGCTGGCAGTCTTGACCAGCGTGCCGGCGGTATCGATAAGGTCATCGATGACCAGGCAAGTGCGCCCCTTCACGTCACCGATGACGTGCATGACCTCGGCAACATTCATCTCGACGCGACGTTTATCCACGATGGCCAGGGCAGAGTCCATCTTCTTGGCGAAGAAGCGGGCGCGCTCCACACCGCCGGCGTCCGGGGAAACCACCGTCAGATTGGGCAGGTTGGCGCGCTTGAAGTGGTCCACCAGCACCGGTGAAGCAAACAGGTGGTCCACCGGGATGTTGAAAAAACCCTGCAACTGCGGGGCGTGCAGATCCACAATCAAGGCGCGATGAGCGCCCGCGGTGGTCAGCAGGTCCGCCACCAGCTTGGAAGAAATCGGAGAGCGAGGCTTGTCTTTGCGATCCTGGCGGGCATAGCCAAAGTAGGGAATCACCGCCGTGACCCGTCGCGCCGACGCGCGCTTGAGGGCGTCAATCATTAACAGCAACTCCATGAGGTGCTGATCCACCGGATGGCAGGTGGGCTGAATCACAAAAACATCCGCCCCACGGACGTTCTCCTGGATCTGGACGTAGGCCTCCCCGTCCCGGAAGCGAGTCACCAAGGCCTGGCCGCGCGTCATGCCGAGGAAGGCGCAGACCTCGTCGGCGAGGGGCTCGTTAGCGGTGCCGCAGAAGATCTTGAACTTATCGTCTACGCGGCTGCGCTGGGGCTTGCGCTCGGGTTTCTCGTCGGCGCTCATCTGAGCCTTCTTTTCCGTCGCTGTCGCAAGAGTTGCCATGGTTTTCAGCTCGTAGCTCTTAGCGTGAAGCTCGGTGGCTCGCCGTCAAAGCTAAGAGCCAAGAGCTAACGGCTAAGAGCTGGTTTTCCTGGCTGGGCCGCTAGGATTCGAACCTAGACAAAGTGCTCCAAAGGCACTTGACCTACCATTAGTCGACGGCCCAAAAGCCGATCGTTGATTTTTCAATGCTTGACTGAAACCGCATCCCGACCGGAGCTATTTTCAATCAAGCATCACAAATCAACAATCAAAAATTCCTTGCCAGTACTGCGGGCGCGTCAGCGTAGTGGTCGCCACCGCCGCGACGCCGGCCTTTCGCAAGCCGGCTGCAGCTTGCTGGGCAACGGCGCGCGTCCCGAACAACCCGAAAATCGCCGAACCGGAGCCCGAAAGCGAGGCATACCCAGCCCCGACGCGCTTGAGCACGCGCTTCACCTCGCGTAATTCGGGATACTGAGGAAAGACGACCTGTTCGAAGTCGTTTTCGATCCCGGTACGGACGAGGTCGAGAAGCGGGGTCTCGGCCCGGCCCCTGCTCTTACCCGCAGGGACACCGGTCAAAGCCTGCCCAGACTTAGTCTTGCGCTGGGAAAAACCGCTCAGCCACGCGGCCACGCTGCGGCCGAACATCAACATTCTATCGGAGGGGGAGGAGGGCGTCAATTTGACGTCGGGCACGTCGAGACCGGCGCCCTCGCCCGCCCGAGCCGAGCCGGGCTCGCCAGCTTCGCGGCCGGGGCTGGCACACAACATATCCCAGTCCGCGAAGGCCTTGGGCGTAGAGATACCCATCTCAGGGGTTGCCACCACACACGGTGTCGGCGGGAGGTCGGACAGGGGATAGACTTCTTCGCCGCGGCCTGCGCCCAGCACGGTCCCACCCACCAGAAACAGAGGGAGATCGGAACCAACTTCGGCGGCGATCCGCAACTTTTCCGGGCCGGGCAACTCCTTCTTGAATGCGCGTTCCAGCGCGAGCAAAGCCGAAATCGCGTTGGCGGACGCGCCGCCAAGTCCACCTTGCACCGGCAGCCGCTTTTCGATCTCGATGACTACACGCCCGCGCGCCTTCAGCGCCGCCATTGCCCGCTCAATAATGCGGTAGCAGGTATTCGATTCGTTGGTGGGAACGCGCGGGTCTGCACAGCGGATCTCAATGCCGCTGCCGCGAGTCACCTGCACCCGGAGCAGGTCATGCAAGGCGATGGTCTGGTACACGGTGCGCAGCTCGTGATAGCCATCGGGACGCAGCGCACCGATGCGCAGGCCGAGGTTAATCTTGGCGAAAGAACGAACGGTGACGCGCATGGATGGATGATTCTAACCACAGAGGGCACGAAGGACACAGGGGATTGTTGATCCGGCCTATACTCTTGCGGACGGGATCGTACCTGGTGAGGATGGGCAACCCGACTAAGCGTGGACGACTTCCAGTCCGAGCGCCTTCTCAAAGGGATCGAAACCGTGGTCGCGGTGCAAGAGTTCGTGCCCAGCCTGCAAGCAGAACGTGGCGATCAGGCAATCGATCGTCTTGCGCACCGTGTAGCCGCGCTGCCGCAAGGTCCGGTAGTTCTGGGCGGCAGCGACCGCCAGATCCGTTCCGCCAGTCCGGAACACGTGGAAGCGCAGCAGATCGTCGCGTACCTGCGCGAAGGTGACGCGGTCGGAAATGCCCTGCAAGACCTCGCACAGAATAAGATCCGTCAATCCGAGCCGCTGTTGTTTCAGCGCTCGTTCCAGCCAGTGGGTCTCCGGATTCTCCGCCCCGCGCAGATAATCGATCCACACCGTTGTGTCGATGATGACCATCTCTCAGCCTACACTGGGACGCGGCCCAGGCGAGACTGATCGAGGTCGCCGTCCCATCGCACCTTGCCGCGGAGGCGGCGAATGGCGCTTTGGGCGTGCGTCTCCACCAGAAGACGCAGGCCGGCCTCCACCGCCGCCTTCTTGGTCCGCGCTCCGCTGCGCCGCATTGCCTGATGCATCAAACGGTCGTCGATATCAATATTTGTCCGCATAGCCGTGTAACCCTGATGTGTAGATATCTCACAAGTTTGTGTATCCAACAAGGCCGCCACTGAAGTCTCCGGATTGGCGGAAAGGGTTGAAAACCGTTGGGAGGGTTCGCAGATTGCTATATGTGCATATATATGGCACACTAATAATGCATATAAGCTATGGGCATACACCGAACCCACATTCTTCTGCCCGAAGACCTCCTTCGGGAGATCGACGCGCTCGTCGGTCCCCGTGGACGCAGCGCTTTCCTGCTGGAAACCGCCCGCAGAGAAGTGCGCCGGCAAAAGCTTCTGCAGTTCCTGGATACCAAAGAATCCGCATGGAAGGACAGCGATCATCCTGAACTGGCTGGCGGCGCGGCGGAGTGGGTGCGGACGCTGCGTACCGAGGGCGAGCATCGCGTTAAGGCACCCACCAAGGGGCCCTCGAAAGGTCGCTGATGCGCCTGCTGCTCGACACATCGGTGCTCATTGACGTGCTCCGGCTTCGCCACGGCCGCCGCGACTTGCTTGCCGAATTGGCTCGAGGGGGGCACGCCCTGGCCACCTCGGCGCTGAATGTCGCTGAAGTTTATGCGGGAATGCGACCCGAAGAGGAATCCCAAACGGAGCTTTTTCTGGGTGCCCTGGAGTGCCATGATCTCACCGCCAGCGCAGGACGCCTGGCAGGAAGGCTGAAGCAGGAATGGGCACGGAAGGGAAAGACTTTAGCGCTGGCAGACACCATCATTGCTGCCATCGCGCTGGAGCAGGGATGCATCCTGATGACCGATAACCGCAAAGACTTTCCGATGGAAGAGTTGCAGCACTATCCCCTGAACGAGCGGTAGAATCCCACTGAAGTTCCCTCAGCCGGCCTTGGAGGTTCGCCTTGGCATTCGACTCTGGCGAATTGGTGTTTAACACGCTATTGCTTCTGTTTTTGGTCGCCCTCGCTGTGCGGACATTGGCCTGGGGCCTGGTAAGAAGGTTGCTCGCCAGCGGCTGGCCAACCACTCAAGGCGGGATTGAATTCGGCAACGTCATTCCCCAGCGAACCCGTTACAAGGACCTCTACAAGGCTCGTCTCGACTACTCCTCTACGGTTAACAGCGAGTATTACGCGGGCTGCTACGAAAAGCTTTTCGTTTGGGAAACCGCAGCCGATAGGTTTATTGAGAGTATGAAAGGGCAGATGGTCTTCATTCGTTACAAGGCCGAGAAGCCTGAGCGCTCGGCGTTCATTAAAGAAGACCAGCCTTCGTGGCCAAGATAGGAGCGTTGAAGGATCCCTAGCTTCTCCGCTTGTAGTACACCGCGAACTCGAAGCCTGGGTTGGGGGGAAACAGCTCCGCCACTTTGCGCAAGCGCTCGGCCATCTGCGTCGGTGCCAGCAGCGGGTAGTCGCGCTCGCGGAGATCGTAGTAGTCCACGTCGATAAATAAAGACAGCAGGTAAATCGAGATGGCATCGGCAAAGGTGGCGGCGAAATATTCGTTCTTGTATTTCTCGGCATCGACGCCGGGTGTAGTCGCCAGCTTGCGCGATTCCCAGGCGTCGAGCGAGGTTTCGCCGCGAACTCCGGCTTCCACCTGCTTCCAGACCAGGTCGGCGAAAACCTGCGACACTCCCGCCCGCTCCACCACGGCATGCCCGACGTTGATATAGAACTCAAAGGCGACCGAGAACTTGTCGTCCATCAGGCGGGTGGAGATGAATACGCATTGCGAGTCGCCCAGGTCGAGATTGCGGTGACAGACCGCGTTGTCGCTAAGAGCCACGTCGTAGCGGTCGGCGATCACCGTCTCGTCGCCCTGGTTCACGGTGAGCGGCACGAAGTAATAGGCCTTGCGATGCAAGGCTGCGGCGGCGGAGTCGGGAACCGCGGCGACCATGCGCTCCAGATCCGATTCGGAAATGGTGATCTCACCGGAGATGGCGTAGCAGATGCCGTTGGGGGCTTGCGAGACCGGGGTCTGGCGGACAACCTCCGCCGGGGGACGCGTGATTGCCGGGGCAGCCTGCGACATGACCTGTATTCTAGCGCACCCGCGATTGGCCGCGACGCAGGCGCTACAATCAAGGGTCATGGCAAGCGCCCGAACCCAGGTCCGCCAGCCTCGGTGGTACTGGATCCCAGTGCGGGTATTGCTGGTAACGTTTCTGCTCACGCTGCTTTCGTTCGCGGTCAGCCTGCTGCTGGGAATTCTCGGGCTGGTGATCGCGGCAAAGCTTCAAGGCACACACGCGAATGTGACGATCGCATACAGGTATGTCGCGCCGCCGGCGGCGGCAGTGGTGGGAGCAATCGTGCTGGTGTCGGCGATTTTTTTGGAAGTCAGGCACTACCGGCAAGCCAAGGCGCTGGCGGACATCGAAAGGGTGAGTTAGGGACATGCGTCCACGTATAGCCATCCCGGTACCACATGCGGGCGATCCCGCTTATGCCGGGCGCTCGCTGCCGCAATATGAGCACGCGGTCGAGATGGCGGGCGGAGAGCCGGTCCGCATTCCGCTGGACCAATCTCCGGAGGATGTGATGAAGCTGATTGAACGCTGTGATGCGGTGGTGTTGCCCGGGAGCAAGGCGGATGTCGATCCGGCAAAGTACGGTGCGCCACGGCATCCTCAGACCGCAAACGCCGATTCCCGGCGCGATACCGTGGACGAATTGTTGCTGCAGGATGCCTACAACATGCACAAGCCGGTGCTGGGCATTTGCTACGGCCTGCAGATTTTGAACGTGTACCGCACCGGGACGCTTCTGCAACATCTCGAGTCGCCGGTGAATCACGACGCTGGACGCAAGGTGCCGGTGGCACACAGCGTGGAAGTGGATCCCAAGTCGAAGCTTGCGGAAATCGTGGCGGCAGGCACGCCGGCGGACCGGCAAACCTCCGTGGTGATGAACGTGAATTCCAGCCACCATCAAGCGGTACACGTGGTTGGCGACGGGCTGCGGGCGGTGGCCCGGTCTCCGCAGGACGGAGTCATCGAGGCGGTGGAAGGCACCTCTCGGGATCATTTTGTGCTGGCAGTGCAGTGGCATCCAGAGCGATCAGTCGACGATGACGAACCCTCACGCGCAATCTTCCGCGCGCTGGTGGAGGCGGCACGAGCCCGGCACGAGAAGCTGGTAGGAGAGTTTGAAGGATTGTGAAAACGATTTACGATTGCCGATTTACGATTGCCGATTGAAAACCTTCGCCCGCTATCCCGTTCCCTTCTTCTTCCGGGAAGCTCTCGCAACTTTCTCCAGCAAAACCGCGACATGGGCGATCGCGGCATTGTCCGTACCCATGCCTTCGGGAGTCTTGGCTTTGATTCCGACTGCATTGGGCGAGATGCCGAGTAATTCAGCAACGTGCGCGCGGATGATAGCGGCGTGCGGGCCGATCTTAGGTTCGACCAGAATGAGAGTCGAATCCAAATTCGCCACCACATAACCGGCTGCTTGTACCCTTTTCAAGGCTTCGCGCAAGAAGACCACCGAATCCGCCCCTTTCCATTGCGGATCAGAGGGCGGAAACAGCGATCCGATATCAGGGCCGGCAATGGCGCCTAGCAGAGCGTCGGTAATCGCGTGCAGAAGGACATCGCCGTCGGAGTGGCCACCCAAGCCCTTCGGATGCGCAATTGTCACCCCGCCGATTTTGAGCGGAATGCCACGTTTGAACTCGTGGGAGTCCCAGCCGTAACCAATGCGCGTCGTTGGTCGTTGGTTGTTGGTCGTTGGCATCAGTATCGATTTGTGCCTATGAAGTGGCCTTCAGATAGAACTCGGCGAGCTCCAAGTCTGCCGGTGTCGTGATCTTGATATTCCGCGGCGAACCCATGACCACCGCCACTTCGTGTCGGGAGCGTTCAACTAATGATGCTTCATCGGTTCCGATGAAACCGTCGGCAGTGGCTTCATCGAAGGCTTTCTTGAGTACATCGTAACGAAAGCCTTGTGGAGTTTGCGCCATCACCACCCGCTCGCGCGGGACCGTGGCAGTGATCAGGGCACCCTCGGCTGTGCGCTCGACCTGTTTGACGGTATCCATGGCGGGTAAGCCGGCTATGGCTGCGCCATATTTCTGGGCCGCGTGAATGACGTCCCGAATAATCTCTTCGGTCACAAACGGGCGCACCGCATCGTGAACGAGAACAATGTCGTCAGGCGCGGCGGCAACGGCCGCCAGCGCGTTCGCCACCGAGTGCTGGCGGTGCTCGCCGCCCTCGACCAGGTGAACCTTCTTCTGCAGGATGTCTTTGGCGTCTTTTTCCAGACGGGTGCGGAAGGTACTGATCTCGTTGCTTCGCAGCGCGACGTACACTTCGGAAACTTCCGGGCTGGCGGCAAACCTTCGCAGGGTGTGAATCAGGATGGGGGTGCCGCCGAGGTCGGTGAATTGCTTGGAGGCTGCGGGTTTCTTGCCTCTTGCGCTGGGCGCCGACGCCATCCGCGTGCCGAGACCGGCCGCCGGAATAATGACTACCACCTTCATGGGGCGTCAAGTATACGAGGGCCCAGAGCGGAGTTCAAATTGAAAGCAGTTGCCAGTTCTCAGTTCTCGGTTCTCAGTTTTACTTCTTCGGCGGCTCCCACAGCTCGATGCGGTTGCCGTCGGGGTCCATGATCCAGGCGAAGCGGCCGTAGTTGTAGTCTTCGCGGTGCGGATCGATTTCCACCCCCTCTTCTTTCAGTGCCTGCAACAATGCGTCGAGATCATCCACGCGGTAGTTGATCATGAAGCCGGAGCGGCTGGGATCGAAGTACTTGGTGTTGCGAGGAAAGATGGACCACACCGTCATGCCTTTCTTCTGGCTGTCTGCGGCATCGTGCCATTCGAACGAAGCGCCCTGGCCATGTTCTTCTCGCCGGATGCCGAGGTGTTGTTCGTACCACTGGTAAAGCTTCTCGGGGTTCTCGGACTTGAAGAAAATACCGCCGATGCCGGTGACGCGTTTCATGCTATATGTTCTCCCCCAATTATGCAGGCGTCGGGCTTTATGGGAACCCCGGGGCGGGCAGGAGTGCCCGCCCCACACAAGAATGGCTTACTCGATTGGCCGCTCTGCCATGATGGGCTGCGGCTTCTTTGTCTCCGCGCCCGAGGTCGGCACGGCGGTCACGACACTGACAGCGGGGCGGGACTCCGTGCGCCCGGCCGCGCGCTCGTCCCACTTGCCGAAGATCATCTTTCCCGCCGTGGTCTGAAGCACCGAGGTCACGGAAATATCGATGGTCTTGCCGATCATCTTGCGCGCGTTGTCGACCACCACCATGGTGCCGTCGTCGAGATAAGCAACACCCTGGTTGTACTCTTTGCCTTCCTTCAGGATGAAGACCTTCATGATCTCGCCCGGCAGCACAATCGGTTTGAGCGAGTTGGCCAGTTCGTTGATATTCAGCACCTCGACACCCTGCAGCTGTGCGACTTTGTTCAGGTTGAAGTCGTTGGTTATGATCTTGCCTTCGTAAAGCTTGGCCAACTCGATCAATTTCATGTCCACTTCGCGGACCGTGGGAAAGTCGTCCTCGACGATCTGGATCTGCAGCGAAGCAACCTTTTGCAAACGCTGCAGGATGTCAAGACCACGGCGGCCGCGGTTGCGCTTGAGCGAATCGGCGGAATCGGCCACCAGTTGCAGTTCGCGGAGGACGAACTGCGGAATGACGATGGTGCCGTCCAGGAAGCCGGTTTCGGCGATGTCGGCGATACGGCCGTCGATGATCACGCTGGTGTCGAGGATCTTGTAGCTCTTCTTCGACTGCTTCTCACCCCCGAAGATCCCGCCCAGCGCTGAGAGATTCAGCAGATCACCTTTATTGGCCCCGACTGCCAAGCCAACGTAGGCCATCAGCAGCATGACCATGAGCATCAGAAAGCTCTGGGTGTGTCCGGCAGGAATACTGTTGCGGATGACCAGGGCGAACAGGTAGGCACCAATGATGCCAAGCACACTGCCGATGGCAGATCCGATTAACCGCTTCAGGCTCATCAGACGCAGCCGCCACTCAAAAACCACAATGGCGAGGCCGATGAGCGCCCCCACGCCCGCATCCAGGTTGGAGCGGAGTCCGAAGGGCTGAATCAGGTAACAGGTAACCGCAACAAAAAGAACAAATAAAAGCCGAATCAGTATCACGTCCACGGGTGAACCCTCCCGGAATCCCCCCTGCGGTACGGATCGCAAGGCAACATTCCGCACTGGCTACCCAACTGCAGATATGCCGGCAGCCAGTGATTTATGAAGGAGCGTATAAATTTAATAAACAGCGCTCCGCCTCCCGTTCCGCGAGCAAAACGGGTTGCTGCAGCATATACCAACGCAAGTATATACCTCTCATAAAGTACGGGATTGGGCGGGCCGACCATCGATCCTGCTTCCCATTTTGGCCCTGGCAGGCTGGTACACTCCTCACATGAAAGGTATTGTGATCAGCCGTTTAGGCGGCCCCGAGGTGCTGGAGGTGCAAGAGATTCCGGACCCGGAGCCGGGCCCGGGGCAGGAGTTGGTGCGGGTTGAGGCGGGCGGAATCAACTTTGCTGACATTATTACGACGCATGGCGGCTACCCGGGCACGCCGAAGCCACCGCTGGTCGCCGGTCGGGAATTCGCGGGAGCACGGGAGAGCGATGGACTGCGCGTAATGGGCTATGCGCAGTGGGCGGCGTTTGCGGAGCGCATCGCGGCGCGACCGGAGTTGTTGTGGCCAGTGCCGCCGGGCTGGAGCGCGGAAGAGGGGGCGGCTTTCCCGGTAAATTACTTCACCGCTTATTTCGCATATTGGAAAGCGGGATTGGTGGCCCACGCCAAAGACGCAGCCAGCGGCGTCTCTACGGGCAGGGTCCCTCGGGTACTGATTCACGCGGTGGCCGGAGGAGTGGGCACGGCCGCCGTGCAAATCGGCAAACTGCTGGGTGTGGACATGTACGGCACTTCCTCCTCCGATGACAAACTGGCCCGGGCGAAAGAACTCGGCTTGCAGCACGGGATCAACTACAAGCAACGCGATTACGAAGAAGCGATCAAGGACTTGACGCACGGCGAAGGCGTGGACGCGGTGTTTGAAATGCTCGGCGGCGAGCATGTCGGCAAGAGCGTTCGCTGCCTGCGGGATTTCGGGAGAGTCATCGTGTACGGTAGCGCCACCGGACAGCGCGCGGAGCTTGACACGCGGATGCTGTACGCTAAAGGCGCCAGCGTGCATGGATTGTGGTTAACCTATCTCTCCGCCCATCGCACCCTGATGGACGAGGCCTGGAAACAGCTTTCTGCGTGGACGTCGCAGGGACACTTGCGTCCTGTGGTGGGTCACACGTTGCCCATGGAAAGAGCGGCGGACGCCTACCGGTTGTTGTCGGAGCGGAAAAATTTCGGGAAAGTTGTGTTGCGCGTGGCCGGCGCTTAGTGAATAACCCTGTGTCTGAGATCAGACTCCCTGAAGAATCTCTAAGAACGAGACGCCTGTGGCTAGTGCCTGTCGCGAACGATTTGGAACCGCACTCCGATCTTAAGAGGAGTTATTACGATGCGAGTCATGATGGCATTCTGCGCGATCCTGGTGGCGACTTCTTTGCTGCCTGCGGCACAGGAACGACCCACGGCGCTGGCGGACGAGACCAAGATCATCGCGTTGGAGAACGCCTGGAACTATGCGGAAGAGCACAAGGATGCCCGGGCTCTGGATGAACTGCTCTCCAGCACGCTCGTCTATGTGGACTACGACGGATCGATGATGGACAAGACTCAGTTCCTGGCCAGCGTCCGCGTTCCCTCGCTTCACCCGGAACAAATCGTGAATGACAAGATGACAGTGCACATGTACGGCTCGACCGCGGTGGTCACCGGGCTCTACCGCGAAAAAGGAATCTCCAAGGGCAAACCCTATATACGCCGCGGCCGTTTCACGGACACCTGGGTCTTCGAGGATGGGGCTTGGCGCTGCGTGGCCAGCCAGTCAACGCTCATAAGCCAGTAACTGAGGGGTAACCCGACAAGACTCCTTTCGAGGCTAGGGCCGGTTCCCGCGCCAGACGGGCTGTCCGCTTGCGGACGCGGCAGTTCGATAACGAACATGATAGCCGGCGTCTTCGCGAGCGCTCCCCATTTGTAATCAATGCGTTTCATTTTGGTGCTGTGGCCGACCACGTGCATCTGTGTCCCGATGAAGACGGCAGGAAGGAGGGAAACCGCCGTGTTACCACGGGATTCAGCGCGACATTTGCCGATTAGACAAAACACGCGAATCCTGTGCGTTCCCCGCGTAGGGGCGATCTTGCTAACGACGGTGCGCCCTTCGCGTCCAATGCGGTAACTATCAGTTGGAACGCGAGGGAACTTCTTCCGCGGTTCAAACGTATCTTGACGCGATAGTGGCTAGACCGGGAAGCCAACCAGCCGCCCCGGTTGCAAAGAAGAATTCAGGGGTTAAAGGGACTGTCTCACGCTCGGTTTGGCGGCCCAGGTGAGAACAATCCCCGGAGCAAAGAGCACGAGGCCTCGTGGCCCGACGCTTTTTGCTTAACCCCGAGGCAGCATTGTATGCCTTTCGCGGACAAACACAAGTTCTTCGCGAAAGCGAGTCCAGGCCGCCCGAACCGGTTCCCGACGCCTTTCGGGAAAGAAAATAGGAGTGACATGAAAGTATCGAGAATCTCAAAGGGCCTGCTGCTGGGGCTGGCTTTGCTGCTGGCGACAAGTGCATTCGCAGCCAACAAGGGCTCGGTCGCGGTAACGGATCCCGTAACGGTGGCGGGCAAACAACTGGCCGTCGGCAATTACAAGTTGACGTGGGACGGAAGTGGTTCCAGCGTGCAGCTCAACATCATGCAGGGCAAGAACGTCGTGGCCACCGTGCCGGCCCGGCTAGTCGAATTGGATCGCCCCGCTCCCAGCGACTCGGCGGTGCTCAGCAGCAGCAGTGACGGAAGCAAATCGCTCTCCGAGATTCGCTTCTCCGGCAAGAAGTATGCACTGGCGATCGGCCAGGAGTCAGCTAGCGCCGCGACCAGCAGCAAGTAGTCCGAGTAGTCTCCTAAGTGGAAACGGGGAGCGCGAGCTCCCCGTATTTTTTCTTCGGCAACCCTGCTAGTTGGGCGATGCCAGCACTTCGTCGTTGTAGTTCACCAGGGCGCGACGTGGCGTATCTTTCACACCATTCAGCGGTACGCTCTGTCCGACCGAGGTGTTGCCTCCCAGCCGGGCGCGACCCAGGCTCAAAGTACGCCCATCCGCCAGCTCAAGGTAGATCGGCACCAGCATTTTGAAGTTGTCGTCTACATTCGACTGCACCACCTTGAAGGTGAACACCACATCCCCCGCCGGATTCTTGCCGAAGGAATAATCCATCTTGTAGGTCGGGAGGGCAGTCCCGTACACGTACTCGTTGAAGAACCAGTCCATCTTGTGGTTGCCGTCGAGATCCATCTCGCGGGTCATGTGCTTCTCGACCATGGCCTTGAAATCTTCGGTGGTGGCGGCGCGCCCGGAGTAGGTCTTGACGAAATCCTGCATGGTCTCTTTGAAATTCTGGTCGCCGGTCTTGCGGTCCCACATCATCATGCGGATCATGTGCAGGATGTATGCGCCCTTGGGATAGATGAGACGGCGCGTAGTGTCAAAACCGGAGCGGCTGTTGCTGAGCCGGTAGCCCATGGTAACCGGCCCGATATCAATCGCGCGGAAGCCCTCCCGGTTGCGTTCCAGCAACAAGTCCCGCTCATCGTTCCAGAAGGTGATGAATTTCTGCGGGTTTTTCTCAATCATCTGTAAGAAGAGCGAGGCGGACAGGTCGGAGAAGCCCTCGCTCATCCACTGGTCTCGGTACGAACTGAAGCCCACGGTATGGCCCCACCATTGATGCGCCACCTCATGTGGCGTGACCACCTTCCAGTAGCCGCGGTCGCCCCAGTCCATGCCGAGTTGGTGGCGCACGGTGGTATCGAAGAAGTAGCAGATGGGTATCCAAACCAGTTCCGGCCAGGATTGGCCGAAGTTGCATGCGGTCTGCTGAGTGAGGGCCACGCGCTTGAAAGAAGACGGTCCGAAGTAGTCGCTATAGAGTGAGACTGCCAACTGTCCCTCGGCCAGTGCTTTCTTGAGCAGAGGTGTGGTACTCATGTTGCCCAGCGCGACGCCTGAGTCGATGTGCGAACCCTGTGATGGCATGTCGTCACTTACAGCGTGTTGCAGTCCTTGCACCCAGCTTGGGGGCTCTTGGTTGGCGAAAGACTGCACCAGGTATTCGGGCTTGGTCAGTTTCACCTCTTCTTCCTTAAATTTGCCCAGGTTGAAGCCGGCCACGGTCTGGGGAGCCTCGCTCTTCCATACGGTCACGTCCTGGCCGCCCTCGTTGGTCTCGCTGACCAGAGTGCCCGTTGCCGCGATCTTCATGCCCTTGGGAATGCGGTAGGTCATGTCATAGGTGACGTATTCACCCAGCGAGGCGTTGTAGTTGTTGGGATACCAGTCGTCACGCGCCACGGGATAGTAGTTGCCGCCACCCTCGTTGGACACCGCCTCCTTGCCGCTATAGGTGGTGCTGATCGTATATTTCTCCCCTGCCGACAGGGGTTTGGGCAGGATGACTGCGAAATCGGCATCATCGTTCTTGTCTTCCTGGATGAACGGCAACGGCTGGCCGCCATCCCCGCTCACATTCTGCACCCGCAAGCTGGGGAACAGGTCGAAGCGAACCACCCGCAACCCATTCACTTGGGAGTGAAACCCGGTCGCAGACTTGCCGATGAGGTTCCCACTTTTCTCAATTGCGGTGTCGAGTTGCTGGTGTTCTATGCGAATTCGATCCCGAGCGGCCGTGTTTCTGGCGTAATCGCCGGACAGAGGCAAGGCAGTCCAGACGCCATACTTACTCTCGCCATAGGTTTGCAAGACGACCTGATCCGGCGAGCCGTACTGGTCGACAATGTAGAGTTCCTTGTCGTCATAGCGCTTGCCGTGGACAAAGGCTTCGAAAAAAATTCCCGGCTCGGGGCTGAGCACGTCTTCCAGGAGGCGGGCTTCCAGGTTGTCTTTGAACTTGTGGCGAGTCACGTTCTGGCTGTCCTTTAGTAAGCTCGCGTCACAGCCACCCGAAGCAGCCCCGCCTGCCTTCTTGATTTCGGTGTAGGTCGAGTCGGTGAAGCGCAGCACCAAGTGGCTGAAGGTCTCGCTGAATTCGTCTTCCTTGGTCAGCAACTTCAGCATGCTCTTTTCACTGGCTGTGGGCGGGTCGAGCACCATGTTGCCATCGCCGATGAACACCGCGCCGGTGACTTTGCCCTGCACCTGCGTCACAAAACAAACTGTGCCGGAGCGCAGATGGAACGTGGCCACCTCGCGCTTCAAATCGAGGTTACTGACCGACACCGCTTCCCCTCCCAGCCCGAGGTTGCGCAACTGCTGGTAGGTGGAGTCGGAGTTGGGTGCGGTGGGAGCGGCGTTCTCGGCGGCGAAGGCTAACGGAAGGATTACAAGCGAGCACACCAATACCCTTACACGCAGGGCGTGCGAAAGAAACGACATGGGGCCTCCCCTGGGGAAGAGGACCGTTCATTATGAACGGATGGGGAGAAAAAGCAAGGGATGGGTAAAGGCTCGCTCCTAACTTGAAACCAGGACATCCCCAAGCGCGTGGATTTCCTGCGGTAGGCCCGCTACTGCAGTTGTACGACCGTTACAAACAGGTTGTAGTTTCCGGGTCGGTTTAGGCTTCCGGTGACAGCACTGTAGGTGATCGGCTTCCCGGCCACTTGCCGGATTATGAACACGTTGGCGCTGTAAGAACCAGCAATGACGAGTTCTAAGCCGGTGTCCCGGTGTTGTTGATCGTCCATCCAGTCAAATCCGACGCTCCAGCGGGAACCGGGCACTCCAAAGACCTCGAAATAGTACGAAAGCTGAAAGAGGCCGTCAGCGGCCGGTGTAATGAGCGGAACGTGGGCTGAGGAATCCGTTTGTCCGGTGAGCGCGATGGATGCGACCACGCAGGGGAAGGCGGTGCATTGCGTGTCAACCCCTCTAGCTTTTTCGGTTTGGGCAATCCCGCTTACGGCTGTCAGGCAGAGAAACAACACTAAAGAGAACACGCTTCATAAACCCTCCTCAGAGTCGGGAGATTGTAGCGTGATTCGTCGCTGCTCGGCGACGGTTACCCAGCGATTGAGATGTTGTTCGGTAACAGAATAGGGAAGAACGGGCGCGCGTGCGTGCCCTCCTGGCGGCTGGCCAGAGAGGTGCCGAAGGCGGAACGGCCGAACGGGCTTTATGCCGCTAGTTACCTTTATTTACAACAGCTTGTGCCAGGAACGCACGCCCTTTCGGGCATACTTCGCGTCCTCCGGCGTCCAATAATCGTAATGTAGGAAAGTCGGATTCTATGATAAACTTCTCCTGCAAGGGAGCGTTTGCTATGAAAGCAGCCACGGGTCCGGTTCCGGTAAAGAAGATCATCCGCGTCCGCGACAAGAACCAGATCACCTTGCCCGCGGTTGCGATTGCGGGCCTGCCGATCCATCCCGGCGATTTCATCGAACTGACTCGCACGGCTGACGGTTTGTTAGAGATCCGACCGATTTGCCTGGTACCGCTGGCTAATACCCCGGAAGCAGAGGCTTCCATCCGCGAGGCGGAGCACGACATGGAACAAGGGAACTACACGACATTCTCCAGCGCGCGCGAGTATGCCGATGAACTGAAGCGCCGTCGCAAGAAGCGAAAAGAAAAAGTCGCGCACGTTGCAGTGCATGCTGGATGACGGAATAAAGAGGCTTGGTAAAATCCCTGCGCAACTGGTAATGTCCTTTTTCCTCCCAGTCATGCTGGTCTGAAGATGGACACTATCGTTCATGAGAGCCGGAAGTTTTACCGAATCGTAAATGCGCTCTGCGAAGCTCTCGACGACGAAGCGGACCTGTTTGCAGATAACCTGTGCGACCTCATGGAAACACTGGAAGCCTATAAGTGGGATGATACGCTTCCTATTACGCCCTACCATGGCGGCAGATACAAACACCAGTGCCCAATCGATGCGGAGTTCATCCTAGTGTTCAAGAAAAGAGTTGAACACGATCGCGGGGGCCTTCCCGTCCGCGTACACCTTGATTTGTTGGGTATCGAGCGATTCAACCCTTCCCGATCTTAGAAAGAAAATCCAGGACAAAGCCGACCGTCAAAAGCAAATACCCTGCCCAACTCCAGTGCAACGCCTCCTTCGCCAGCCAGAGACTCAGTGCAGTCTCAGTGCCCAGGGGATTGCCACTCTCATCTTTCAAGGTAAAACCACTTTTTTTCTTCTTGAATGTGCTTTGAAGACGCTTTGCGCCGTTTTCTGTACTGATACGTTTCCCGGCAAACAGCGCGTCCAGGGTCAAGAGGCTTCCTCCCGCGAACGTCAGCAAGGAAGACCAGATCTCCAGGCTAGCCATGATGGTTTCCTCCATGTGGAACCGCTAAGGCCGTAGTATAGGAGGCGCAAGAACAAGAGGAAACCAACGAGGCCGACCACAGCCTTGCCGAGCTTGGCTCGGCCGGACAGCCGAGGCGGCTGTCCCTACGTGAGCGGTTCAATACTTCGGCATCTTGGGGTCGACCTTGTCCGCCCAGGCCAGAATGCCTCCGGCCAGGTTGTGGACTTTCTTGAATCCGGCCTGGCGGAGGAAGGCGACGGCTTTGCCACTGCGCACGCCGGAGCGGCAGTGGGCCACGATTTCGCGGCTGGAGTCGAGTTCGTGGACACGCTTGGGCAGGTCGCCGAGCGGAATCAGGTATCCGTTGATGTTGCAGATCTGGTATTCGTGGGGCTCGCGCACGTCGAGCACGAACAGGTCATCGCCCGCATCCAGCCGGCGCTTGAGTTCTTCCACCTGCATTTCGGGGAACTTGGTTTCCACCGGTTTCTCCTCGCCGCGGATTCCACAAAATTCGTTGTAGTCTATCAGCTTCGTGATCGTGGGATGCGTGCCGCAGGCGGGGCAGTCCGGATTCTTGCGCAGCTTGAGCTCGCGGAACTTCATGCCCAGCGCGTCGATCAAGAGCAGGCGTCCGATGAGCGGCTCGCCTTTGCCGAGGATCAGCTTGATGACTTCGGTGGCCTGCATCACGCCCACCAGTCCAGGCAGAATGCCGAGCACTCCGCCCTCCGCGCAGGAGGGAACCAGCCCCGGCGGTGGCGGCTCGGGATAGAGGCAGCGGTAGCACGGGCCTTGTTCGGTGGCAAAGACGCTGGCTTGGCCTTCGAAGCGGAAGATCGATCCGTAGACGTTGGGCTTGCCGGTGAGCACGCAGGCGTCGTTGACCAGGTAGCGCGTGGGAAAGTTGTCGGTGCCGTCGGCAATGATGTCGAACGCGCGGAACAGGTCCAGCGCGTTGTCGCTGCTCAAGCGGGTTTCGAAGGTACGCAGGTTGAGAAACGGGTTGATCGCCTTCAGCTTCTCCGCCGCTGAATCGAGCTTCTTGCGCCCCACGTCGGCGGTGGTGTGGATGATCTGGCGCTGCAGGTTGGTGCAGTCCACCACGTCGAAGTCCACGATGCCGAGCGTGCCCACGCCCGCGGCGGCGAGATAGAGAGCGAGCGGCGAGCCCAGGCCGCCGGCGCCGATACACAGGACGCGAGCGGCTTTGAGCTTCTGCTGTCCCTCCATGCCCACCTCGGGCATGATCAGGTGGCGCGAGTAGCGCAGGATTTCGTCGTTCGTCAGGGTAACGGCTTCGGGTTTGACTTGGGTTGTGGTGGCCATAAGGACCTCAAAACTTACGATTGCTGATTTTCGATTGACGATTGGAGTTCGGAACTCAGCGACAACAACAGGACGGACAACAACAGCAGCAGCAGGCGCTGTAGCGGGGCATTCGGGGGTTAGTCCATCCCAGGATCATGGCTTCAGCGGCCTCCAGCGATGGAAGGCACGATGGAGATGGTATCACTATCGCGGACCTGGGTGGCTTCTTTCTGCAGGTAGCGCACGTCCTCGTCGTTCAGGTAGACATTGACGAAGGCGCGCAGCTTGCCGTCCTCGGTGTAGAGATGGCGGCGCAGGTCCGGGTGCCGGGCGACCAAGCCGGAAAGCGCTTCGCCCACCGTGGTGGCCTCGACCTCCACCGCAGGCTGCTTGTCCGAATACTGGCGCAAGGGAGTGGGAATAAGGATTTTCATAGCAACTAATTATGCCGGGACCCGACAATTAGAGATGCACCAGATCTGCCTGGGGATTCATCGCGGCGCGCTCACGGGCGAGACGCCCGTGCTCCACAACCCTGGCATCCCTACGGCGCGATCTGGATCGGTTCGTCGTCGAGGTGCTTGTCGGTTTCCCCGGTTCCATCCAGCAAGAATGAATTTGTAGTTTCGGCCTTGCCCTTTTCAACGCTCGTGATCACGTACGAGCAGCCAAACCAGTGCGCCTCGGCCAGGTCGGTCCGAGACCAGCGCGCCGGGTGGTCAGGATGAGAATGATAAAAACCGAGAATGTCTTCGTTGCGCTCGCGTCCTTCGCGCTGGATGCGTACCAGTTCCTTGGGATCGATGTGATAGCGGTTCCGTGGTGAGTCGGTGCGGGTGTTGCCGCAGGGCACCGACGAAGTGATCACGCGGCCATCGCCGTTCATCTGGCCGAGAAGAACCCCGCAGCATTCGTGCGGGTAGGCCTCCTCGCCGTGACAGCGGATGGAGTCGTAGGCCGACTTGGAAATCCTGAGCATCTTTAAGAATTGTTGATTTGTGATTGTTGATTGAAAGGCAAGGGTGCTTGGGTTTTTCATTCAACAATCAAAAATCAACAATCAGGAATTACCCCTCCTCCCAGAACCGCTCGCTCAAGTATTTGTCGCCGGAGTCGCACAGGATCGTCACTAATACGGCGGGCTCGCTCTTTTTCAGTTGCCGGGCGATTTGCAGGCAGCCGACCACGGCGGCAGCAGCGGAGATTCCCACCAGCAAACCTTCTTCGCGAGCCAGGCGCTTGACCATGGCGTAGGATGCTTCGGTCGAGATCTCGAGATTCGCGTCGGCCAGGGAAGCATCGTAAATCCTGGGCACGATGGCGCTGGGCATGTGTTTGGCGCCTTCGATGCCGTGGAAAGGCGCATCGGGCTGCAGCGAGACGCAGCGAATGTGTGGGTTCAGCTCCTTCAAGCGCCGGGCGGTGCCGACAAAAGTTCCGCTGGTGCCCAACATAGACACGAAGTGGGTGATACGTCCTTCGGTTTGTTGCCAGATTTCGTTGGCCGTGCCATGGTAGTGGGCCCGCCAGTTGGCGTCGTTGGAATACTGGTCGGCATAGAAATAAAGGTCGGGATGCTTGGCGGCGAGCTCGCGCGCCATGCGAATGGCGCCATCGGACCCGTCAGCGGGATCGGTATAAATAATGTTCGCGCCGTAGGCATGCAGAATCCGCTTGCGCTCGACGGAAACGTTTTCCGGCATGCACAGGGTGACCGGGATATCCAGAGCAGCGCCGATCATGGCGTAGGCGATGCCAGTATTGCCGCTGGTGGAATCGAGCAAGATTTTCCCCGGCTGCAGTTGTCCGTTGCGCCGCGCAGTCGCGATGATGTTGGCCGCGGCACGGTCCTTGACCGAGCCTCCGGGATTGAACCACTCTGCCTTGCCGAGCAGTTCAACGCCGGGATGTTCGGAAACGACGCGAGGCAGACGCAACAGGGGAGTATTGCCGATGCGATCGAGCGTATGCTGGCCGAGCGGGCTGACCTCGTTCGCGATCCGGTGCGCAGTGCCTCTAGCCGTGGCATGTACTGGCGAATCTGACACTTGCGCGAATCTGCGAGAGGCTGGTTCCATAGACTTGAGAGAGTCGCCGTGACCAACGTAATGTGGGGTAACGGCAAAATCAGGTTTCAGAAGCTGCTCTTTAGATTATAAGGGATGATGATTGGATGCGTGGGGTTGCACAAAATGCCTTTTCCCGGAATCCGCATCTAACCTTACCGGGACGACGAAGGGGCTTCATACAACCAGACGAAGGGGCTTCATACAACCAGATGACCACCAAGGTAGAGCAACGGAATTATGAAGAAGCGCTGAACTGGCTGCGCGAGCACGGTTTTGATGTGCTCGAAGCGCCGGGGACTCAAGGGCGTGTGTTCCTGAAGAAGTACACCTGCTCGGCAGCCATACAGAAGACAGCCGAGGATGGGGTGAAGATCTTTGCCTATCCGGGCTACCTGATCGGCAGCGAGATCTCCAAGCTGGTGAACCGGGGATACCAGCAATTCCTGAAAACCGCTAAGACGGAAGTCCCGGCCACGGCCGATCACCTGAAGGCTCTGCAACAATTCACCGAAGAGCTCAAGGAAGGCCTGGGACTGCCCAGCCTGTACAACGAATCGCTGGGCACGGTAAGCGAATCGTACCAGTACGACCGCATCGTGGACCGCGACAAGCCGAAGACGGAGCGCCCGAAGCGTCCGTGGGAAGTGGCGGGCGCGAAAGCGATGGCGGCGGCGAAAAAGGGACGGGCGTAGGACACCAGTCGTCAGTCGTCGGTCGTCAGTCGTCAGGTGGGCCGGGTTTCAATCAACAATCAGAATTCGAACAATCAACAATTCCTGTGCGACACTAGTGCGCTCTGGAGGCATGGGATGCGCACTACCTTCCTGATTTTCACTCTTGTTGTGATCTCCGCGGTCCTTTCGGCTGCAAAGAATCCCGCTGAGCAAGCAAAGTCCGCAGTCCGGCAGGTTCTCCAGCGCCAGCAGGAGGCTTGGAACCGGCATGACCTGGAAGGGTTCATGGCCGGGTACTGGAATTCTCCGGAGCTGACGTTCTTTTCCAGAGCGAAAGAGACGGCGGGGTGGCAGTCCACCATCGAGCGCTATCGCAAGACCTACCAGAGCGAAGGCCGGGAGATGGGCAAGCTTGAGTTCTCCGACCTGCGGATCGAAGCTCTGGGCCGGGATGCGGCGTTCGTGCGCGGGGCGTGGCATTTGACCATGCCGGACGGGAAGACGCCGCATGGGTTGTTTACGCTGGTTTTCCGCAGGTTTTCGGATGGGTGGAAGATCGTGCACGACCACACGTCGGCGGCGGAATAGGAACACCTTGTCGCCTTCGGCGACCGGGACGGGCGAGGGCGCCCGTCCCCACACGGGCCGTGCTAAGTCTTCACTCTCACCTGCACCCTTGTTCCCTCCGGCAGTTCGCCATCTCGCAACTCGATCTTGCCATCGCGGACTATGCCTTCGAATTCCTGCGGGGAAGGGCGCGCGGGCGAGGCGCCGGCGGCTGCACGGCCTGTGCCTTTGTCCATGGCTTCGTTGGCCAGGCGGTCGGCTTCGCGGTTGTGCTCGCGCAGGGCGTGGTCGATGGAAAACCAGTCCAGTTGCGCGATTAACTCTTTGGCGCGAGCGTGCAGGTCCTGCAGGGTGGGGTTCTTGACCTTGTAGATGCCCTTGATCTGCCGCACCAGCAGCTCGGAGTCGCTGACTACCTTGAGCGCCTTGGGACCGTGCGTGAGTGCGAACTCCAGCGCCGCGATCAGTCCCTGATACTCGGCGAAGTTATTGGTCTGGTGGCCAAGGTATTCGCTGAGCGCGGCGACTTTGTGTCCGGCTTGGTCCTTGATCACGACGCCGTAGCCAGCCGGGCCGGGATTGCCGCGGGCTCCGCCGTCGCAGTGGGCGATCAGGTAATGCTGGGGGACCGGTGCGGGGTGGGAACCGAAGAGGTCGCGGGTTCGCGGGGAATGCGAGGGCATGGCGGCAGTTTACAACGAGGGCGCGGTTTTGGCCCTGGGGGCCAAGGGACCGGTCAGAGACCCGTCCCCACACGATCCATCCCCACAAACCTCTTTCCTCTACAGGCCTTCGCGGACAGGAGTGTCCGCGCCACACGGGCTACGGCAGGTTGTGCTTCTGGAAGAAGTCCCAGATGGTGCGTGTGGCGTCTAGGTTGTGGCTGGTTTTGCCCACGAGGAGCGCCGGCAAGTATTGTGGGCCGCCGGGCCAGGTGTGGCCTCCGCCTTCGATGGTGTAGACCACGACTTCGGTGCCCTGCTGGCCACCGCCGTAGACGTCGCGATGAACGCGGGTTCCATCGTGGGCGTCATCGGGAAGATCGGCGCTGACCGGGGTGGAGGAAGTCTGGTCGCGGTCGCGCCAGAAGCTGGAGGCTGCAGCCAGAGACACGCATCGGCCATGAGTGCGCGCGACGGGACCGCCATCGATGTGCACCAGCGGGTCTTTGGAGCCCTGCATGAACATCACCGAAACCGGCCGCACGGGTTTGCACACGGTCACCAGCGGCTCCGGCATGGTGGCCGCGACCGAGACCACGGCCGCAATCTTGTCGGCGAGATCGCACGCCAGGCGCTGCGAGAAGAACCCGCCATTTGAGATGCCGGTGGCGTACACGCGCTTGGGATCGATGTTGCGGGAGCGTTCTAACTCGGCGACCAGCGTGCGAATGAAGCCGACATCGTCAGCCGGAGAGAGGCCGCGGCCATCGCTCCAGTGCTTGTTCAGACCTTCGGGATAGGCGACGATGAATCCCTGCTGGTCGGCCAAGCGATCGAATTGAGTGAACTTCGGCATGTTGCGGGCATGGCCACCGCCGCCGTGGAAGACCAGCACCAGCGGAGCAGGCTTGCCTTTCTTCAGCGTGGCGGGAACGTGCAGCAGGTAGGTACGGGCGGTGCCGCCGACGGGTATGGTTCCTTGGTTGTCAGTTGATGCGCCACGACGCGCATAGCTTCTCCCCGGGTTTGCTGCAATGGTGAGAACGACCGTCATGGCTCCGATAAGGACAATGCCAGGTCTACGCATGAGGGATCCTGATTCTCTTGGAGCGTGCGCCGCCACGTTTGCGGAGCTTGAGAGATTAGACCACGTGGCGGGAGAACTTGTCGTTGGCCAGAGCTCAACTCATAATTAGGCCATTGAGGCTTACTGGTGGAATCGGGATCTTTCGCCGGCTATCTCTCAGACTTCCTTTAGGTGACCCACGTCATTGACAATCGGGATGCACCTCACCGAGAGTGTTGTTGCTCCAAGGGAGGTTGCTGTGAAAGCACTGCAGAAGACGTTGGCAATTGTGGCACTCCTGATTATGGCCGCCCAGACGGTACGGCACGCCTATTTGCTCTGGCTTGAACCGAGAGGGTCCGTGCTAGACAAGTATGACCAACCTCTGAAAGGCCAGATTTCGGGCGCGACATCTCTCGAAGAACTACTCCGGCGCTATGATCAAGCTCGCAAAGAGGTCGATCTGGCAAAGCAAGAAGCAGCGAAAGCCGGAAAGGAAGTCTCCGATCGTGACGAAGCCCAGCTGGAGCCATACAAGTCCGAGCACACCCTGCGCGACGCAATCAGTGATTGGGAAGGCAAGTCGAAGGATATCCGCGCGCTGAGGTTCTACTGGTTTATCGGGTTTACGTTCTTTGTCCTAGGATTCTTCACCTACAGAAAGCTGAACCGCTGGCTTGGCTTGACGCTTCTGATCGTGGCGTTTTCCGAATTTATCTATTGGACGAGTCCGACTTTCCTGGGCACCACGCGCGAGTTCGACAAGCTGCTGGAAAATAAGTTCGTTTTCTCCCTCGTATCCCTGATGTTGTTGATGGTAGTCATCTGGTTCCAGCGAATCTTCGCCGATGAAAGCGAGCAGGTGTAGCCCCCAGGGCCCCGCTAAGTCTTGATCAGCTCTGGGTCATGCACGGCAATTTGGCGAATCACTGTTGCAATCAGCGTTTACACCAGCAATCCCGCACAACCGACCATGAAATGGATGGGTCGCTTCCTTGTTATCTTCCCGCGGCCAGCCGGGTAGCCAGCCGTTGCGGCAGGTTCGCGGCGAGGATGCGCTCCTGCGCGTTCTTCAGGTTGTATGGCACGCGGCAGAAGGTGACGATGCGGGCGTCGGAGTCGAAGACGGCGAAGGCGGCGCGCCAGTCTCCGTCACGGGGTTGTCCCACCGAGCCCGGGTTTACAAGGAAGTGCTGTCCCTCACGCAACGGGAACTCGACAGTTTCGGCTTGGCCCACCGTGCGGTACACGGGACGGTACACGTCGGGGGTCACCGTGTTGGACCAAAAAGTCCCCTGCAGGTGCGAGTGTCCAAAAAATGTCAACGGGGTAGGGGAGACCATCAAAGGCTCGATGGCATCGTGCAGCGTGACCACGTAGTCGTCTTCATCCATGGGGGAGCCGTGGACGAACTGCACGCCGTCCAGGCCGTCGACATAAATCGGGCCCTGGGGAAGAGAGCGCAGCCATTGCAGATTTTCGGGGGAAACATGTTCGCGAGTCCAGATGGCAGCCATGCCGGCGATGGGGTTGAAGTCCTTTAGGTCCATGAGCCCGGAGGCGGCTTTGTCGTGATTGCCGCGCACAAAGAATTTTCCCAGGCTGCGAGAGCGCTCGATGACCTCATTCGGGCTTGCGCCGTAGCCCACGATGTCGCCGAGGTTGACGACTACGTCGTACGCGGGGGCGGTGGCGAGACAAGCCTCCAAGGCTTCGAGATTGCTGTGAATGTCGCTTAGTAAGAGGACGCGCACGGGTCACCGGACAAACTGCCGATTATAGACCTGTGGGTCACTGGAGGCACAGCGGAGCGTTGCTGTGGCTCCCGGCGCTCGTTTGGAGTAATCCCAGACTTCGCGTAGAGTATGCAGCCGTTCGGTTAGAGTGCAGCGCAGGAGGATAGCCCCACAGCGCATAAGTTTTGCCCTGCTTTTTGGGCAGTCTACCGTTGCCGTTGGATTGCCGTAGGATTTTGGTGTTTTTCTGGCGTTGCCGTTGGATTACTCCACTGGAATCAGTGAGATGAAGCCGACAGGGAGCACCCCGGGGCCCGTTGCCGTAGGATTTTGTTTTTCGGCCGCCACTCCTCTAGGGTTTTCAACGATTTAGCCGTTCCAGCGCCCGCCGCGCTCCAATGTAGCGGTTCGTAGCTCCAGCAAGTGCGCAGCGCCACGCAGGCGAGATAAATCGTGCTCCATCCTGCACTTCCCCGCCGTCTCCCGCCACTTCCCCCCAACTCCACCCTAATTCTTGGTAACACAAACACCCACGCCGTGGGGAGACCTATTCGTACCTCAAACCCTGGATGGGATCCAGTTGTGACGCTTTCCGGGCCGGGTAGTAACCGAACAGAACTCCCACGCCGGCCGAGAACAGTCCGCCGATGGCAAAGATCTCCAGCGTGAGTTTGGTGGGAAATTGGAACAGGCTCTCCACTGCGTACGACGAACCGATCCCGGCCAGCACCCCGAAAATCCCACCCAGGATGCTGAGCGCGATCGCCTCACTCAGAAATTGCATTTGGACATCCCATTCGGTGGCTCCCACCGCCAGCCTGACCCCGATCTCGCGGGTCCGCTGCGTGACCGAGACCAGCATGATGTTCATGATCCCGATCCCGCCCACTAATAACGACAACGACGCCACACTAGCCAGCAATATGGTCATGATCTGGCTGGTGGCGAGCTGGGCCTGCACCACATCTTCCGGCCGGCGGACGTTGAAGTCGTCATCCTCGGCGGCAGTGAGGTGATGGCGTTCCCGCAGAAGGCCGGTGATTTGCCGGGTAGCTTCCGGCATCGCATCTCGTGAAACTGCCGAGAAGAAGATATCGTCGAGCCAGAATGTTCCCGTAATTCTCTTCTGCACCGTGGTAAACGGCATCACGATGAAATTATCCTGGTCTTGTCCGGTGGCCGAGAAGCCTTTGCGTTGCAGCACCCCTACCACTTTGCAGGGTAGGCTTTGGACCCGAACCGTCTTGCCGACCGGATCCTCGATGCCGAAAAGGTTCTCCACTACGGTCTGTCCCAGGACACACACAGGAACGTCGGCTTCCACGTCGGCAGCGGTGAAAAATGAGCCTAAGCGCAATTCCCATCTGCGAATCTGCAGGAACTCGGGCGTGACCCCGCGGTACATGGTTGCCCAGTTCTCGCCTCCGTATACCACCTGGATATGGCCATCGACGTTCGGCGACATGCGCTGGATCAGCGGAACCTGCTGCACAATGGCCTCGGCATCGCCCAACACCAGCGAGCGGGTGCCGCGTGACCCGGCACGCATGCCGTTACGAGCGCGGCTGCCCGCCTCCACCCAGACGAAGTTGTCGCCCAGACTCTGAAGCTGGTCCTCGATGCGGCTGCTTCCTGCATTTCCAATCGCCACCACGCAGATGAACGCTCCGACTCCCACCGCGATACCCAGAATGGTGAGTCCACTGCGAATCCAGTTACGCTGCAAGGTTACGACTGCCTGGTGAAGGACGGTCTTCAGGTTCATCGCGATGACACCGTTACGGAGCGAACTGCGCCCGCCCGCAGGTGATGAGGCGGATCAACAGATGAACTTAATACCTGTCGAGTTTCGGGGTCAACCATTCACCCTGGATGCAGTTTAAGAGCAACAATCGGATGGATTCCGTGCCTCAAGGCGCGATAGTGTAACCAGATGCCGGTGTTGATAGAATCCATTGCGGACCGAGTACAAGCGCTGGATTGGGACGCCATCAGCGAAAGTTTGTGGCGCGATGGATGCGCCCTCACTCCTACTGTGTTGCGGCCTGAGGAATGCAGGGAACTGATCGAGACCTACGATCACAACTCGCTTTTCCGCAGCCAGGTGGTCATGGCTCGATTCGGGTTCGGGCGGGGCGAATACAAGTACTTCAAGTATCCGCTTCCGGAGCCGGTACAGGACTTGCGAGAGGAGATCTATCCCCGGTTGGCGCCCTTGGCAAACCGTTGGGCTGCGGAAATTGGAGGAGAGGTATTTCCCGAGAAATACGCTGATTTTCTAGGGGTGTGCCACGCCGCCGGACAGGACAAGCCCACGCCGCTCATCCTGAAATACGAGACCGGCGACTTCAACTGCCTGCATCAGGACCTCTACGGTGCCGTGGCATTCCCTTTTCAACTCACGGTTTTTCTCAGCCAGCGGGAAACGGACTACTCCGGGGGTGAGTTCGTGCTGGTCGAACAACGACCGCGCATGCAATCGCGCGTCATGGTCATAACCGCACAGCAAGGTCAGGCGGTCATCTTTCCCACCCGCTACCGCGCCGTTCGCGGCTCACGCGGCTTCTACAAAGCCAACCTGAAACATGGAGTCAGCCCACTTTGCTCCGGGAAGCGCTTCACGTTAGGAATTATCTTTCACGACGCGCAATAGAGCCAGCACCCAAGACCTTAAACCGCAGAGAGCGCGAAGAAAAGCCGCAGAGGGCGCGGAGATTCGGCTGGCGGCCTCTGCGGTTTCAGGTTCTTGTCCCGCCAAGCCACTTACTCACAAACATGGGTGAGCTATGTCACATCGCATTCGATCAAGCCGGTTGTATGAATGCACAAATCTGGAGAGTCAGGGACTTCGGCGACCAGGTGCTAGGTCCGCACAATTCATCCTGGGAGGTGGAGGCATGCTGCAAGGTCAGTCATTCACAGGCGCCCTCCAAAGTCGCGGCGTTAACCGTCGACGCTTCATAAAATTCTGCAGTGCGATGGTAGCCACGCTGGCGCTGCCGCCGCGTTATTTGGCCCAGGTCGCGTCCGCCTTGGAAAAGGCGAAAAAGCCGGTGCTGGTCTGGCTGCAATTCCAGGACTGCGCGGGAAACTCCGAGTCCATGCTGCGCTCCAGCCATCCCACGGTGGCAGAGGCGGTGCTGGACTTGCTTTCCTGGGAGTACCACGAGCTGGTCATGGCGGGCGCCGGCCACCAGGCTGAGGCTGCGCTGGAACGTGTGGTGCGGGAGGAGAAGGGCAAGTTCATCGCCGTGGCGGAAGGCGCCATCCCGCTCGCCGATGGCGGGGTTTACTGCACGGTCGGAGGCAAGACCGCGCTGGAGATTGCCCGGCACGTCTGCAGCAACGCGGCGGCGACGATTGCCGCCGGGGCTTGTGCCTGGGACGGCGGACTGGTGCGTGCCAATCCTAATCCCACGGGCGCCGTCGGAATCGAGGAGGCAGTCCCGCAGGCCAAGGTCATCAACCTCGGCGGATGCCCGCAGAATCCGGCCAATACTGCTGCCGTCCTCGTGCACTACCTGACGTTTGGGGAGCTACCGGCGGTGGACCAGTACAACCGGCCGCTGTTTGCCTACGGGCGCATCATCCACGACCAGTGTGAGCGCCGCGCCCACTATGACGCCGGACGCTTCACCCAGGAATGGGGCGATGAGGGTCATCGCAAGGGCTGGTGCCTGTACAAGATGGGCTGCAAGGGGCCACAGGCTACTTTCAACTGTCCCTCGGTTCGCTGGAACGACGGTACCAGTTGGCCGGTGAAGGCCGGTCATGGCTGCTTGGGCTGCGCGTCGCATCGCTTTTGGGACACCCGCTCTCCCTTCTACGACCGCCTGCCCAACGTTCCCGGGTTCGGCGTGGATGTAACAGCAGGTCAAATCGGCCTGGGCGTGACTGCTGCTGTGGCAGCCGGGACTGTTGTCCACGGCATCGCCAGCGCCGTGCGCGATCGTATGCGGACCCGCGCGGCGGCAATTCAACCACCCCCCGCAAAGCCAAAAGCAAAGGAATAGGAGAAGCCTATGGCACGGATCGTAGTCGACCCGGTTACCCGAATTGAAGGCCACCTGCGCATCGAGGCCCAGGTGGACGGTGGCGCGGTCTCCGATGCCTGGAGCTCCGGAACCATGTTTCGCGGCATCGAGCTGATTCTGCGCGGACGCGATCCGCGTGAGGCCTGGATCTGGGCGCAGCGCATCTGCGGAGTCTGCACCACCGTCCACGCCCTCACCTCGGTGCGTGCGGTCGAAGATGCCTTAGGGGTCGAAGTCCCGGAGAATGCCCGCATCATCCGCAACATCATTGCGGGAACGCAGCACGTCCAGGACCACGTGATCCACTTCTATCACCTGCATGCGCTCGACTGGGTGGACGTCACGCTCGCCCTGAAAGCCGATCCCGGCAAGACGTCGCAACTGGCGGAGTCGATCTCCGATTGGCCCAAATCCAGCAAGAACTACTTCAAAGCCATCCAGGATCGCCTCAAGGCGCTGGTGGCGAGCAAGCAGTTGAGCCTGTTCAGCAGCGGATACTGGGGCCATCCTGCCTACCACCTGCCGCCCGAGGCCAACCTGTTGGCGGTGGCGCATTATCTCGAAGCCTTGGAGTTCCAGCGGGAGTTCATCCGCATCCATGCCGTGCTGGGCGGCAAGAACCCGCACCTGCAGACTTACTTGGTCGGCGGAATGGCCACGGCCATGGATCCCAACGAACCCCAGGCGACGATCAATCCCGAGCGCATCACCTTCTTGAGCGAACTCGCCAGCAAGGCCCAGGAGTTCGTGGACAAGGTCTACATCCCCGATGTGCTCGCCGTCGCCAGTTTCTATCCTGACTGGTTCAGTCGAGGAGAGAACTTGGGGAACTTCCTGTCCTACGGCTGCTTTCCGCAGGGCAGCATCAAGGATCCAACACGCTTATTCCTGCCTCGCGGCATCATCATGAATCGTGACTTGTCCAAAGTGCACCCGTTCGATCCCGCCAACGTCACCGAGTACGTCACCCATTCCTGGTACAACTACTCCGACGGTGACCAGAAGGCAAAACACCCCTTCGAAGGCGAGACCAATCCCAAGTACACCGGGCCCAAGCCTCCGTTTGAGCACCTGGAGACCGAACAGAAATATTCCTGGCTGAAGTCGCCGCGCTACCAGGACCAGCCCATGGAAGTGGGCCCGCTGTCGCGCATGCTGGTGGCGTATGCCTCCGGTCACCAGGAGGTCAAGGACCTGGTCAACGCTGCGCTGGGCAAGCTGAATGCCCAGCCCGCCGCCTTGTTCTCGACGCTCGGCCGCATTGCCGCCCGTGCCATTGAAGCGCAGCTCCTGGCTCGGCACGTCAGCAAGTGGGTAGACGAGTTAGGCGAGAACCTCGGCCACGGTGACCTCCGCGTCCACAACGGCGAGAAGTGGGATCCCGATACCTGGCCTCGCGAGGCGAAGGGCTTCGGCTTCCACGAGGCGCCGCGTGGGGCACTGGCCCATTGGGTGCAAATCGAAGACAAGAAAATCAAGAACTACCAGGCCGTAGTTCCGACCACCTGGAATGCCGGACCGCGGGATGCCAACGGAAAGCGAGGCGCCTACGAGACTTCGCTGCTGAAGACGCCCATTGCCGATCCGGAACGTCCGCTGGAGGTCCTGCGCACCATCCACTCTTTCGATCCCTGCCTGGCTTGCGCCGTGCATGTGGTGGATGCCCGCGGACGCCGCTACCGGGTCCTGAAGGCGAGCTGAGACAGGAGGCCGCAGATGAGCGACTTACGCCAGTACTCATGGTCGGAGGCGCATAGCCCCGATTCGACCTTTGCTCCGGTTCGCGTGTATGTGTGGGAGCTTCCGGTGCGCGTCTCGCACTGGTTCATCTTCCTGCCCGTCGTGGTCCTTTCGGTTACCGGCTATTACATGCACAACCCGTTCATTGTGGGGAAGAGCAGCACAACTTTCCTGATGGCGACCATGCGCTTCACCCACCTGGTAGCCGCGTTCGTGTTCATCGCGGCGTTCTTGCTGCGCGTGTACTGGTTTTTCGTGGGCAACAACTGGTCCAACTGGCGCGCCTTCGTTCCGCTGCACCGCCGGCAATGGCGAGGCATGGGCGGCATGGTGGCCTACTACAGCTTCCTGCGTAGAGACCTGTTGCACCACGTGGGACATAACGCACTCGCGGCAGTGACCTACCTGGTCATGTTCTTGCTGATGTTCATCGAGATCCTGACCGGCCTGGCGCTCTATAGCCAGGTGCGGGGCAGCAGCGTGCTCAACGCGCTCATCGGCTGGCTGCCGCGGCTGATCGATATCCAGAACCTGCGCCTGATGCACTTCTGCATCATGTTCAGCTTCTTCATCTTCGTCATCCATCACGTATATAGCGCGGTGCTGGTCTCCTGGGAAGAGCGTAACGGCCTGATCGAGAGCATTTTTACGGGATACAAGTTCGTCCCCACCGACGAACTGGAAGAGGATGCAACCTCGCGGAGCCCGCGATGAGCGCACCACGAACCGCCAGCACAGTCGTCCTGGGATTGGGCAACGTGATTCATTCCGACGACGGTGCCGGTGTCCATGCTGTGCAGCGGCTCAAAGAAGCGCCTGACATCCCCGAGGACGTCGCCTTGATTGAAGGCGGCACTCTCGGCTTGGCGCTGCTTCCTTACTTGTGGGATGCCGTGCGGATCCTGGTGCTGGATGCGGTAGATGTAGGCCAGCCTGCCGGCACCGTAGTTTGCCTGAGCTGGGACGAGATTCGACGCCTGCGTGGCAGCGGCAGCGTGCACCTGGTGGGTCTGGCTGACCTGCTCGGAGCCCTGCAACTCGTGGCCAACCCACCACAGGAGATCATCTTGCTGGGAGTGCAGCCGGCCTCCACCGACTGGGGAACAGAACTGTCGCAGGAAGTGCAAGTTGCCATTCCTCAGCTAGTTACGACTGCCCTGGAGCTCTTGTGTCGGTGGTCACAGCCTTTGGAACAAGCGGCGAGCTAGACTTTGATTGGGTCTTGGCTGGCGCCGGCTCGGGCCCTGCGGACAACGTGCTAGAAGAGGGGGAGAGGCCAGATGTGCCTTGCGATTCCGGGCAAGATCCTCGACAGTCGTGACCACGACGGGACGCGCGCCGGTCGGGTGCAGTTTGGCGGGATTGTGCGGCAGGTCTGCCTGGATTTTGTCCCCGAGGCGGTCGTAGGCGACTACGTCATGGTCCACGTCGGCTTCGCCATCAGCCGAGTGGACACCGAAGAAGCCGAGCGCACCTACAAATTGCTGGAAGAGATGGGTGTGCTGGAAGAAGAGCTGCCAAAACTTGACGACGAACCTCCGGGCCCGGCTTCTGCCCAATAGCGGCTAGCCTTTTTCCTTATTCCGTCGCATCCGCTCCAGATACACCTGCTCCACTGGCCGGTCATATTCCCGCAGAATGTGGCGCACGCTCCGGCCGCTGACCAGGTGGCAAATCTCCTCCGCCAGATTCTTGGCGTGATCTCCAGCTCGTTCCAGTCCCTGGCTGACAAATACCAGATGGAAACTCTCTTGTCTGGGCTCGTTACGCGGGTTCTCGATATGCCGGACAAAGACCATGTTTCGCAGCCGGTCCAGCTCGGCATCTGCCTTGAGGACTTCTATCGCACGCCTCACGTCGCGCGACGAAAAGGCTTCGGCAACATAGCTCAGCATTCCCGCAACGATCGCGGCCATCCGCGACAGGTCCTGCCGATCCTGCTCCTGCAATCGCGGGGCGACGGTTTCCAGGCGGTTGGCCACATTGAGCAGCAGATCGCCAATGCGCTCCAGTTCGATGATGGACTTGAGGCAGGCCAGCAGTTCGCGAGCTTCGGTCTCCGATACGCCGGCAATGGCGGCAGTCACTTGCTCGTTGATCTGGCGGTCGAGCGTGTCCAGTTCTTCCTCGTACTTGCGGACCTGCTCGCGCCAGGCGCCGGGTCCCGAAATAATTCCATCCGCCACGGCCCGTGCGGCCAGCCGGGCGGCCTCGCAGCCTTGCAAAGTGAGTTCCGCCAGCCGGGAGGACTCCGGAAATTCGATGGGATTGGGGTCACTCATGGGACTACCTCGTTCAACTGCTTCCCGATCAGGAGTGCAGGCGTTCGGAAAGAGTAATCAGTCCGGCAACAACGCAGAACACGGCCACACAGGCGGTCGTTAGACGAAAGATGAGTTGCTGTCTTCGAGGATTGCCGCCTTCCTCGTTGGCGCGCGTCAAGAACCCTCCAGCGACGAAGCCGTAGGCGGTCATCGAAGCCACGATCCCAAGCGTGAAAGCCGTGATGCGCACCATGGACACGGCGAAGGTCTGGGCCAGGGCAACGGGCACAATCAGCAGCAGGCTGCGAGCTCCGCCCATGGCGAACAAACCTCCCAGCAGGAAGGCCAACCGACCGTGTTTGTGCTGGTGCTCGACCGGGCTGCCAAGGTGCGCGTGAACGTGGCTGTGTTCTCCCGGCCCGTGGTGATGCCCGTGGGAGTGAATCGAGAGGCGTCCCGTGATCAAGCCCAAACCCAAAACCAGTCCAGTCACGATCAGGAGCGTTGCGGCTACCAAGTCAAATCCGCGTTCCCAACGGACAGGCAGGGCCATGCGGCCGAAGTGGGCCAGCAAGGCGGCCGCGCCGATCACTGCCGCATGTCCCCCGGCAAAGTGCACGGAGAAGAACGCGACTCGCCGGAAACTGTTGCCCGTGATGGCGCCGAAGGCGGTGATGGCGGCCAGGTGGTCGGGCCCCAGCCCGTGCAGGACCCCGGCTCCAAAGATCATCGCCAGCAGCAGCATACGCGTACAGCCCTTCCTTGCTGACGCAATTCTACTATCGCCGGAAGCAACTATCGTGCCTGGGGTCACGGGCCCCTGTGATATGCATCACCGATAGGATGTTTGCTGGGAACTAGAGTGTCTCTAGGTATGCCTTACCGCCGGAAACCGCCCGCTTTGCGGTAGGCGCGCGAGTCGCAGCCTGGGGACAGCGTCATGAAATATATCGACGAATATCGTGACGAGCGTGTGGCCCGCGCCCTGGCTGCCGAAGTCGCGCGGCGCACCACCCGCCCCTGGGTGCTGATGGAGATCTGTGGCGGTCAGACCCACACCATCATGCGCTACGGTCTCGACGAACTTCTGCCTCGCGAGCTCGAGTTGGTGCATGGCCCGGGATGCCCGGTATGCGTCACCCCGCTCGAGACCATCGACAAGGCCATCGAACTCGCATCACGCCCCGATGTGATCCTGGTTTCCTACGGCGACATGCTGCGTGTCCCCGGCTCGCGTTCCGACCTGTTTCGTGCCCGGGCACTGGGCGGCGATGTGCGCATCGCCTATTCGCCGACCGAGGCAGTGAAAATCGCCCGTGCCCATCCCGATCGCAAGGTGGTGTTCCTCGCCATTGGTTTCGAGACCACCGCTCCCGCCAACGCCATGGCAGCGTGGCAGGCCCGGCGCGAAGGCCTCACGAACTTCTCCATGTTGGTTTCGCACGTGCTCGTGCCGCCAGCCATACGCGCGCTCATGGCGTCTGCCGAAAACCGGGTACAGGGCTTTATCGCGCCCGGGCATGTCTGCACCGTCATGGGATGCGGGGAGTACGAGGCCCTGGTGCGTGATTTCTGCGTGCCCATTGTGGTTGGTGGGTTCGAACCTGTAGACCTGCTGGAAGCCGTCCTCATGCTGGTCACACAGCTGGAAGCCGGGGAAGCCAAGCTGGAAAACCAGTATGTGCGCTCGGTGAGCTACCAGGGAAATCTCCCAGCCCAGCAGGTCATGCAAGAGGTCTTCGAGATTGCCGATCAGAAGTGGCGCGGCATCGGCATGATCCCGCGCAGTGGTTTGCGCTTGCGTGAAGAGTACGCCGCCCACGACGCGGACCGGGTGTTCGATCTGGCCGCACTGAGCGCAGACGAGCCTGCCGAATGCATCAGCGCCCAGGTGTTGCAAGGCCGCAAGCGCCCGACCGACTGCGCCGCATTCGGACTGCGCTGCACTCCGGAGAATCCGCTGGGTGCGCCCATGGTTTCGTCAGAAGGCGCATGCGCCGCCTACTACCGTTATCGCCGCCATGCGGTCGCGGGTTAGGAGAACGCCATGCCGGTAAAGACGATCGCCGAACTGAGTTGCCCGACGCCGCTTCCCGTCCGGGACAAGGTTCTGCTTGGCCACGGCAGCGGCGGCAAGCTCAGCGCGGAACTGATCCGCGATGTCTTCCTGCCGGCCCTACAAAATCCAGTGCTAGCGCAGTTGAACGATCAGGCGGTTGTGAACATCAACGGACTGCGGCTAGCGTTGACCACCGATTCGTTTGTCGTCAAGCCGCTGTTTTTTCCCGGCGGCGATATCGGCTCCCTCGCCGTGCATGGCACCATCAACGACTTAGCCGTGGGCGGAGCCACGCCTCTTTTTCTGAGCGCCGCTTTCATCCTGGAAGAAGGCCTGTCCATGGACGAACTGCAGCGCGTCGTCAACTCCATGCAACGCGCCGCGGCGCAGGCCGGGGTGCAGGTTGTCACAGGCGACACCAAAGTTGTCGAGAAGGGCAAAGGCGACGGGATGTTCATCAACACCACAGGCGTTGGTGTGGTGCCGAATGGACTCGAGCTTTCCGCCGATCACGCCCGGCCCGGAGACAAGGTCCTGCTCAGCGGGCCCATCGGCGACCACGGCATCGCGATCCTGGCGCAGCGCGAGGGGTTGGAGTTTGAAACCACCATCGAGAGCGACAGCGCCGCGCTGCATACGCTGGTCGCCGACATGCTGCGGGTCACGCGAGAAATCCGCTGCATGCGCGATCCCACCCGCGGCGGGCTGTCCAGCGCGCTGAATGAAATTGCAGCCCAGTCGCGCGTGAGCATTGAGCTGGAAGAGCGCGTCATTCCGGTACGGGAGGAAGTGAAAGGCGCGTGCGAGCTGCTGGGACTCGATCCCCTGTACGTAGCCAATGAAGGCAAACTGATCGCCATCGCAGCGCCGGGCGCCGCGGACGAATTGCTGCGGGCCATGCGTGGTCACCCGCTGGGACGGGAGTCGCAAATCATCGGCTCCGTTAAACAAGACAATCCCGGCCTGGTCACTATGCGCACCACGCTCGGCACCACGCGCATTGTGGACATGCTCGCCGGCGACCAGCTACCCAGGATTTGCTGAGGGACCGATGCATGAAATGGGAATTGCCTGCGAGGTACTAGCCGCCGTGCGCGGCGAAGCGAAACGGCACCCCGGCAATACTCCGCGGAAAGTCGGCCTGCGCATCGGCGAACTGGCGGCGGTTGATCCGGAAGCTCTGCGCTTCTGTTTCGAGGCCATCACCCGTGACACCGATATGGAGTCACTGGAATTGGAGATTGAAATCTGTCCGTTCCGTTTTCGGTGTCTGAGCTGCGGGCATGAGTTTGTCGTGCAGAACTACGACAGCCAGTGTCCGCAATGCGCCGACATGAAAACCGAGTGCATCGGCGGACAAGAGTTGGACGTGGCTTATCTGGAGGTGGAAGACCATGAACCGAGTGCCGCTGGAGCAAAAAGTACTCAGTGAGAACGACCGCGTCGCGGCCGAGTTGCGAGCGCGTTTCCGGGAACACGGCGTTCTGTGCCTCAACCTGATCAGCTCTCCTGGTTCCGGCAAGACCAGCCTGCTCGAGTGCACCCTGGAAAGCCTACCCCGCGACCGGCGCGTGGCTGTGCTCACCGGCGACATTCAAACGGACAATGACGCGGCTCGCCTCAAACGCTTCGGCTTCCCAGTGAAGCAGATCACGACCGGCGGTACCTGTCATCTGGATGCGCGCATGGTCGAACGCCACCTCGCGGATTGGTCGCTCGCGAACATGGATCTCCTATTCATCGAAAACGTCGGCAACCTGGTGTGCCCGTCCAGCTACGACCTCGGCGAGGCGGCCAAGATCGTGGTGCTGAGCGTCACCGAGGGCGAGGACAAGCCGCTGAAATATCCGTCCATTTTTCTCAAGTCGGAATTGCTCGTGCTGAACAAAATCGATCTGTTGCCCTATGTCCCGTTCGACATGAATGCCGCAGTGGAGAACGCTCGCCGCGTGCATCCCGCGATGGAGATCTTGAAGGTGTCTTGTCTCACGGGAAAGGGCCTGCACGAATGGCTTGTCTGGCTGGAGCATCGCCGACGGGCGATCAAGCCGGTGGAAACCGAGGCCGTGACCTAGGTGCAGCATGGAAGTTCGCCGTCAGATCGAAGTTTCGGGCATCGTGCAGGGTGTCGGCTTCCGGCCTTATGTGTACCGGCTCGCGACCGGGAACCATCTCGCCGGTGCCATCCGCAATACTTCGGCCGGCGTTTCCATCGAAATCGAGGGCCCTGCCGAAACTGTCGAAGACTTCGTGGTGCGGCTTCCACGTGAAGCGCCGCCGCTGGCGCGCATTACCAGCGTGGCCGTGCGCGAAGTGCCCTGCAACGGCGATCGCGAATTCCGCATTCTCAGCAGTCGCAGTGGAGAGCAAGTCCGCACCCTGATCTCTCCCGATGTAGCTATCTGCCCCGACTGCCTCAGCGAGCTGTTCAACCCGTCCGATCGCCGCTACCGCTACCCGTTCATCAATTGCACGAACTGCGGTCCGCGCTTCACCATAACGCGCGACATTCCCTACGATCGGCCGCGCACTTCCATGTCGGTGTTCCCCATGTGTCCCGCGTGCCAGGCGGAATACGACGACCCATTGAATCGCCGTTTCCATGCCCAACCCAACGCCTGCTGGGAGTGCGGCCCGCGGGTGGAGCTCTGGGACAGGAGGGGGAGGCGAATCGAGTGCCGCGATGCGATCGCGGAGGCGGTCGCGGGTCTTCATGCCGGGCTGGTGGTGGCGGTCAAAGGCCTCGGTGGATTTCATCTGGCCGCGGACGCAACCAATCCCGCTGCCGTTGCCCTGCTTCGAGAACGCAAACGGCGGGTGGAAAAACCGTTCGCCATTATGGTCCCGAGCGTCGCCACCGCACAGGAAATCTGTCAACTGGACGACGCTGCCCGCGCGGTCCTGGAATCCGTGCAGCGGCCCATTGTCCTCCTTCCCTGGAAAAACCCCAGCCCGATTGCCGACCAGGTCGCGCCCTTCAACCGCTACCTGGGAATTTTCCTGCCGTACACGCCGCTGCATTACCTGCTGCTGGCAGAAGGCGGCTTCACCGCTCTGGTCATGACCAGCGGAAACCTGGGCGAGGAGCCGATTGCTGTCGGCAACAAGGAAGCGATCGCGCGCCTGCAAGGCCTCGCCGACTATTTCCTCGTCCACAACCGTGACATTCTTTTGCGCTGCGATGATTCCGTGGTCAGGATCTCAGGTGGAAAGACTCGCCAGTTACGCCGCTCTCGTGGCTTTGTTCCAGTGCCGGTGTTCTTGCAGGAAGAACAACCGCCGGTGCTCGCAGTTGGCGGCGAACTCAAGAACGCCATCTGCCTTACCAAAGGCAAACACGCCTTCCTTAGCCAGCACGTTGGCGATCTGGAGAACGTCGAAAGCTACAACTTCTTCGCCGAGGCCGTCGAGCATCTCGAAAAAATCCTCGAAATCCTCCCGCAGACCATCGCCTACGACCTCCATCCCGACTATTTTTCGACCCGGTGGGCGCTGCAACAGAAGGGAGTGCAACTGGTCGGAGTGCAGCATCACCACGCTCACATCGCCAGCTGTATGGCGGAAAATCACCTCGAGGGACGCGTGCTCGGCTTCGCTCTGGACGGAACCGGCTATGGCACCGACGGCCGCATCTGGGGCGGGGAAGCCTTGATCGCGGGCTATGAGGACTTCGAGCGCGTCGCGCATCTGGAATACATTCCACTTCCAGGCAGCGCCGCCGCCATCCGCGAACCCTGGCGCATGGCGGTCAGTTACCTGGCGCATCACTTCGGGCGCGATTTCCTGGCTCTGCCGATTCCTTTTGTGCGTCAACTCGACCGGCAAAAGACCGAGCTTCTTTTGCAGATCATCGAGCACCAAGTGAACTCGCCCCTGACCTCCAGTTGCGGCCGCTTGTTCGATGCGGTTGCCGCGTTGATCGGAATACGGCAGCAGGTCAACTACGAGGCACAAGCAGCGATTGAGCTGGAAATGGCAATCATACCGGCCGACGACAACACAGCCTACCCGCTTGCGCTGATCTCCGAAGGGGAGCACTGGCTCATCGGTACGCGTCCGCTATTCGACGCCTTGCTCGCTGACCTGAGCAGCAACGTCCCCGCCGGAACCATCAGCCGGCGCTTCCACAACGGCCTGGTCGAGCGATTCGCGCAGCTCGCGGATCTTTTGCGGAAGCAATCCGGCCTCAATCGCGTCTGCCTCAGCGGAGGCACCTTCCAGAACATCTATTTGTCGGAGCATCTCGAGTCGCGTTTGTCTGCCGCCGGATTCGAGGTCTTCACCCATAGCGAAGTTCCTGCCGGAGACGGTGGTTTGAGTCTCGGTCAGGCGCTGGTTGCTGCGCACCGGCTCCGTTCGCAAAGAAGTCTGTAAGCCCTTTCCTCCGGCGGTTACCCTCGGCTGGCCAACCGGACAGGTAACCGCCCCGCCGATTACCCGGCCAGAAGCCGCGCCAGGCTTGCCGTTCTGTAACTTGTTTGCTTCTCCCCCCCACACTACCCTTAATATCTATGTCGCCGTTGTCTCTCGTATTCTCCTCCGACGAGGAGACATCGCGCCGTCTGGCCCAAGCTCTCCACGAGCTTGAGTTCGAAGTCGAACACTGCGGCGAGATCTTCGCCGCCGTCGAACGCCTCACCAGTCGCAGCTTTGAAGTGATCGTCGCCGACTGGGACGACGGAGTGGAAGCCAGCTTTCTGCTCAAGACCTCACGCGAGTTAAAGTCCAACAGCGCCGCTTTCACCGTGGCCGTCGTAAACCACGCAGAAGCCGCCTCCGCGGCCCGGCTGATCGGCGCCGATCTGGCAATCCACAAGCCAATCACCCCCGAAAAGGTGAAGTATGCCCTGCTGACCTGTGACGAGTTCCTGCGTTGTCTGAGGACCTGGTTGCCCAAGTTCAACAGCGTCCCCCAACCCGCGAGAAAAGAATCCTACCAAGCGCCGGCGTATGAACAGGACTCGACCGCGAACCCAAATGAATCTGCGGTTGGGCCCGACAGCGCCGGTTCTTCAGCTTCCCAACATCGCCGCGGCTGGGGTATGGCGATGTGGCCGTACCAGTCGAGATCGGCCGCAGCCCGGCCGAAGACCCACAGCGCGCGCAGAGCCTCCCTGCTGGCCATCGCTTGTGGCGTGGCGGCCTTTTCGGTCGGTTACGCGGTCAGCGATGGTCCGCGGATTGAGGCCAGCTCCGTAACCAAGTTCTATGAGCAGGCCCTGGAAAAGACACACGATTGGCTGCGTCCTTCGAACAGCAATGAAACTATTGGCGAGCAGGAAATAGCCCAGAGTACCGGTTCAACGCCCCTTGGTCAGAGGACCGGTCCGCGCACGCGCATCCGCGTGACGCCCGTCCCGGCCCATCCCGCCACCGATCAGAGCGTGCAGTCGCGCCAGGAGCCGCCGCCGCTCAAGCTCGAAGCTTTGCAGGAACCCGACCCTCTCTCCACCGTCGCCACGAACATTCCGGATAGCTTGCGGGTTCCAGTGCAGGTCACGAGTGTGCGCGCCGTAGCTGCCACCTTCGGTCCCAGTCTTCTGGGTGCTCTCGAACCCGTAAGTCTGCCGGAAGATCTTGCCCAGAAGCTTCTGCTGCAGAAGGTGCAGCCCAGTTATCCCGACCAGGCACTGCGGGCTGGGTTGCAAGGGCCGGTAGTTTTGCAGGCCTGGATCGCCAAAGACGGGACCATTCGTGACTTGAAGCTGGTCCGGGGCTACCTGGTTCTGGGGCAGGCGGCCTACCAGGCGGTCAAGCAGTGGCGCTACAAGCCCTATTTCCTGAATGGTCGAGCAGTGGAAGCCGAGACCTACATCACCATCGACTTCAAACTGCCTTGAGCCCACCCGGAAAGCCGCATAGTCCCCCCGCAACGCCTGATTGGTTCAAACGCTGCGCTCCTCCGCCCGATCCACGTCCGTAAGCCCAGTGGCCGCCGTATCTCAGCTATTAACCAATTCACAACTTTTTACATCGTTTTACCCCTGATTGACACATGCCCTGCGCCGTTGAACTATGTTTCGTACCGGGCTGATCCAGGCAGACCCGGATCAGGAGACCATCATGAAACTCAAGCGGCGTCCAAACGAGCGTAACCGGCTGATCCTGACCCTGGAGCTCGCCGTAGTGCTGCCTGCTGCCGCCCTGGTGATCCTGAGTGCCCTGCACCTGAAATCGATTCAGCGCGATCGTGCCGTGGAGGCCGCCATTCAGCGCGACTTCACCCAGGTGCTGGCGATCTCCGAGAAACAGATTAACCAGAAGGCATTTGACCTGGCCGATGATGTCCGCAACGACATCCCTGTCCCGGGCGAGGCTTGTTCCGAAACGCTCGACCGCATTCTCGCCTCGCATCCCTACGTTGCGCACGTGTTTGTCTACACCCCCGACAAAGGCCTGGTGTTTCGTTCTCAGCCTAACCGGCTGGAGGATGAGGATTTCCGCAAGGAGGCGGATTACCTCTCCAAGATGCACGAGGGCTGGCTGAAGATGGAGTACAAGGACATCAGCAAGGACATTTCCAAGATGGAGGGGAAGGGACTGCCCTACTATTCCTTCGGCAACTGGGCTGCGCGCGGTGACAAACACCTCTACCAGGCAGGGCTCATGTTCATCGAGAAAAATGGATCGGGGAACCAGACGGCCCTCGGCGGCATGGTGTTTGACGCCGAATACCTGCGCGATCGGTTTTTCCCCGAGATGCTGGAAACGGTCATGAGCCGCAATTTTTCGGAATCACAGAGCGACAAGAATCACGCGGTGATGATGGTGCACGCCCGGAACGAATCGACTCCGCTGTTTGCCTCCGAGGGATGGGACGGTGGTGCGCCCGAAGTGGAACGCAACATGGAGACCGTGTTTCGCGGGCTGACTCTGGCCATCAAGCTGCGCGGAACCACGCTCGAGGCGATCGGGCAACACTTTGTGCGTACCAGCTTCCTGATTCTGGGCGTGCTTTCTTTCCTGCTGGCAGGTGGCATCTTTCTAACCTATCGCAACGTCAGCAAAGAGATGGCCCTGGCGCGGCTTAAATCAGATTTCGTTTCCAACGTCTCGCACGAATTGCGCACGCCGCTCTCGCTCATCCGGCTCTATGCCGAGACCCTGGAAATGGGGCGTCTCACCAGCCCGGAAAAATACCAGGAGTACTACCAGATCATCCGTAAGGAGAGCGAGCGCCTGACCGCCCTGATCAACAACATCCTTGATTTCTCGCGGATCGAAGCCGGCCGCAAGGAATACGAATTCCGTGAGACCGACTTGCGCGAGTTGGTGCACAACACGCTCGAGTCTTATCGCTACCAGATCGAGCAGCACGGCTTCACCTTCGAGGAAAAGATCGACCCCGTTCCTCCGCTGCGGGTGGACCGCGAAGCCATGGCCCGCTCCTTGCTCAACCTGGTCAACAACGCCCTCAAGTACTCGCAGGACCGGAAATACATCGGTGTGAACCTGTATCGCGATAACGGATCGGTCAAGTTGGAAGTGGTGGATCATGGAATCGGCATTCCCCCGCAGGAGCAGCACAAGATTTTCGAGAAGTTCTATCGCGTCGGTGATCCCCTGGTGCACAACACCAAGGGTAGCGGGCTGGGACTGGCGCTGGTGCGCCACATCGTACAGGCGCATGGTGGCCAAGTCTCGGTGGATAGCGCTCCCGGAAGAGGCAGCAAGTTCGTGATTGCCCTGCCGGTACGAACGCTGGAGCAGAACCACCAGGTTGTATCAACAACAACCACGTAGGGACGGCCGCCTCGGCCGTACAGCGAGCGAAGCGAGGTTGCAAGACAGCAAGTTCTAAAGCGAGTTGGGGAGAAAGCAAGCATGGCCAAGATTCTCATCGTCGAAGACGAACCCAACATGGTCGCCGGGTTGCGCGACAACTTCGAATACGAAGGCTACGAGGTCATCACCGCCCCGGATGGCGTGGCCGGCCTGGAGCGAGCCCTTGCCGAGTCTCCCGACCTCGTAGTGCTCGACGTCATGATGCCCCGCATGAGCGGCTTGGACGTCTGCAAGCAGCTCAAGGCCAAGCGGCCGTCCGTTCCCGTCATCATGCTCACCGCCCGCGGCCAGGAAGTAGACAAGGTCGTCGGCCTCGAGTTGGGCGCAGACGACTACGTCACCAAGCCGTTTTCCATCCGCGAGCTGCTGGCCCGGGTGAAAGCCGTTCTGCGCCGCGCACGCCCGGTTCCCAAGGAACAGGAGCGCGTCTCCTTTGGTGACGTTGAAGTGAACCTCCGCAGTTGCCAGGTATCGAAGAGCGGCAAGGCGCTGGATTTTTCCTCGAAAGAGTTCGATCTGCTCAAGTACTTCTTGTGCCATCCCGGGGAGACATTGAGCCGCGATCGTTTGCTCGAAGATGTCTGGGGTTACGACCGCTTTCCGACCACGCGCACCGTGGACGCCCACATTGTCCGCTTGCGGCAGAAGCTGGAACCTAAGCCCGACGAGCCGCGTTTCATCCTGACCGTACACGGTACGGGTTACAAGTTCGTTTCTTAGCCGAGCAGGAGAAAAAGTTGCAGAAGGCTCTACAAACTCGTAGTTCCCGGCGTCGGATAGCATCTGTGCATCGGGCGGAGGTTTCCCGGCACCCGGCCGAGTCTCTGGCTTTGGCGGAGGCGGCGCGACGCCATGCGCTTGAGGACCAGCTTGCCCAGGTGCGCCGCGAGCACGACGAGCTGCGCCGTGTGCTCTTCGAGGCCGCCCAGGTGCAAAGAAAGCTCTGCGGTCCGCGTCTTCTGCGCTGCGAGTCATTTGAAATCGCCACTGAGATTTTCCCCGTGCGGCATCTTTCGGGAGATTTCATCAGCCTGTTCGAAGCTCACGGCGACTTGGTATTTGCCATCGGCGATATCGCCGGTAAGGGTCTGCCCGCAGGCATATGGTTCACCCACCTGATCGGCATGATCCGTCTGCAATTCAGGTCCCACAGCGATCCCGCGGCTACTCTGGCGGCCGTCAATCGCGATCTTCTGCGCACCGGCATGGAGTTGCCGGTGACCACTTTGTTCCTGGCGCGGCTCAACTCGAAGACAGGCGAGATTACCTACTGCAACGCGGGACATCCGCCGGCCCTGTTGCTGCGGGACAACGGGCGATTGGACAATCTGCGCGCAGGGGGACCGCTGCTGGGTGCCCTGGCCGGCGCTTCCTTCGTCACTGGGAAGACGACGTTAGCGCCTGGGGACACGCTGCTGGGCTATTCCGACGGGATCACGGAATGCCGCAATACCACCGGTGCGGAATTCGGCGCGGAGCGACTGCTGGCTGCTGCGGAGGCGGCTCGCGATTCTGGCGCGGTGGCCACGCTGTTTTCTGTGCTGGGCGCGGCCGAGGATTTCGCCGGCGGCCACCCGCGCGAGGACGACTTTGCGTTGATCGTGGTGCATCGCGAAACGGATTGAATGGGAACGACTGTGTCAGACATGAGCAAAATTCCGGGCACGCCGGCGTATCTGGACCGCTCCCTGGTTCCGTCCGGCCGGACGGCAGCGGCAGCTCGCTCGGCTCGTATCGACGACACCCTCCTCATTCGTCAGGCCCAGCAAGGCAATACGGCTGCTTTCGAGGAACTGGTGCGGCAATACGACCGGGCAGTCCTGCGGCTGGCGGTCCACCTCACCGGGTCACCAGAAGACGGGCAGGATATTTACCAGGAAGCGTTCCTGCGCGCCTACATCAACTTGGCCCGATTCCGCTTTGAGTGCTCCTTCTACACGTGGATCTATCGCATCGTGACCAACCTTTGTCTCGATCACCTGCGCAAGAAGGCGTCCCGCAGCCGCGATCTCACGACCACCGTCTCTCCCGACGGCGAGGAAGAAGAAGTGCTGGACCGTGTGCCCGATCAACGTCCGGCAGCCAGCCCAGAGCGCAATTTTGCCGGTCGTGAACTGCGCAGATGCATCCAGCGGGCCATGGGCAAACTCTCCCCCCGCGAGCGCATGGTGTTCGAGCTCAAGCATTATCACGGGATGCGGCTGCGCACCGTGGCCGGCATTCTGAACACCACCGAAGGCACCATCAAGAACACCCTGTTCCGCGCCACCCACAAACTGCGCGCCCAACTCGCCGAAGTTCGCTGACCTCCCAAGAGAAGAGTTGTATGCACGGGAGGCAAAAGGAAGATAAAATCTCTTCTCTCTCCATCGGTGCATCCAGGGCCGGGTTGCTGCGCGGTGGGAAAGTTGCCTCATGACGTACCTCCGGACCATGGCACGGAAATCCACAACAGCGTGGCTCGTCCAAACCTTGATTGTGGCTACATTCCCGTTGTCCGGCTTGGTGGGTGAAGGTGTGACGATGGCGGAAGGTCCTCGTCCCGCCACTCTCACTGCCGACGGCATCGTGCAACAACTGGTGGCTGCCAATGCTCGCCGAGCCCTGGCTTTGCGCGGCTACCGGCAAACCCGCTCCTACCGCGTGAACTATCACGGATTCCCCGGTGGCCGCAGCGCTGCCATGAAGGTGGATGCCTCATTCACGGCGCCGGACCAAAAGGATTTCACCGTACTCTCGCAGAGCGGTTCCAAGTTCCTGCTTAATCACGTGCTCCTGAAGCTGCTCGACAGCGAGAAAGAGGCCTGGCGAGGGCAAAGTGGCAAGGAAATGGAGCTCACCCCTGACAATTACGAGTTTGCGTTCGTGGAGGTGGATCACACGCCCGAGGGGGATGCCTACGTCCTCCAGGTCAAGCCTAGGATCAATAACAAGTATCTGTACCAGGGACGGATCTGGGTGGACGCGCACGATTTTGCCGTCACCCGACTCGCTGCCGAACCCGCCAGAAACCCATCGTTCTGGATCAGCCACACCCAGATTGATCTCCATTACGCCAAGTTCGGAGACTTCTGGCTGCCTTTACACAACGACTCCGTCACCCGCGTGCGCTTCGGCGGCGATGCGGTGTTGAGCATCGACTACACCGACTACCAGATCAACAATGTCAAACAGGTTCAAAATGCCCGCCCCTCCGGCCACATTCCAGCTTTACCACCCGCCAACGCCGTCTCCGGCGATCCACACTAACGGACTAAGTCCTTTCCTGTGAACACATACAAGGCAGCTGTATCCTTCCGGACGGGATTCGATCGGCAGGCCTGCCACCCGTACTGGGCTGGTTACCGAAGAGCCTTATTTTGCCGAGGCAGAGCGCGAGCTAGCGGCATCAAACGGGATATAATGATTTCAACTTCCTGAGGAAGTGAAACTCCCTTCCGAGAAGACCATATCCGATGTCAATGAAGATTAAGGCCGCAATTCTGGTTTGCTCCGCCGCAGTTTTGGTGTTCATGGTGGTGGGTGGATTGGACGGCGTTCGCGCCTCCAGCAACGAAGGCGCATACCGCCAACTCCAGGTATACAGCGAGGTCCTGTCGCGCGTGCGCAGCGAGTACGTGGAAGAGCCCAACATCCCCGCCGTTACCGATGGCGCGCTGCACGGGCTGCTCGAGTCGCTGGATCCCAACTCCAGCTACCTGAGCCCCGGCGAGTACAAGGACTACAAGTCGCACAAGACGGAAGCCCGGGGCGATATCGGAGCCGCTGTCTCCAAGCGCTTCGGCTACGCCGCTGTGGTCTCGGTGATCCCCGGCGGACCAGCGGATAAAGCCGGCCTTCAGGCTACCGACATCCTCGAGGCCATCGAAGGTAAAAGCTCGCGCGAGTTGTCGCTCGCCGAAATTCGCAACATGATCTCCGGCCAGCCAGGTTCCAACCTGACCGTAGAGGTGGTCCGCTCCCGTCGCGCCGAACCGCAGAAGATGGTGATCACCCGGGACATCGTCAATATTCCTCCGGTGACCGACAAAGTCATGGAAGACGGTATCGGTTACATCCAAGTGGATGCTTTCACCAAGGGGAAGTCCCAGGAGATTGCCGGCAAGATCAAAGCTCTGCAGAAGTCAGGCGCAAAGAAGCTGATTCTTGACCTGCGCAATTGCGCGCTGGGCGAGGAAGCCGAAGGCATCGCCACTGCGAACCTCTTCCTCAATCACGGAACCATCACATACCTGCAGGGACAGAAATATCCCCGCGAGGCCTTTAATGCTGATCCCTCCAAAGACATCACCAGCCTGCCGGTGGCGGTGCTGGTGAACAAGGGAACAGCAGGGCCCGCCGAAGTTGTGGCCGCCGCCGTTCTGGAAAATGCCCGCGGTGACGTAGTGGGCGACAAGACTTTCGGTGACGGCTCCGTCCAGAAAACCATCGAGATGCCCGACGGCTCGGCGCTCATCCTCTCCATCGCCAAGTACTACACCCCCAGCGGCAAAGCTATCCAGGACACGGCCATCACGCCGAATATCCTGGTCGCCGATGTGGACGAGGACGGTGCGCTCCCGGATGAAGACCAGGAGACCGCTCCTCCGGACAACACCAAGAAGGCGGCTCCCCAGCAAGATGAGCAGCTGCAGAAAGCCATCCAGGTACTCAAGAGCCACGCCAGCTAGTCGTCAGTCGTCAGCTTTCATCGCGCGCCTTATGGCGCGCGATTTTCTTTGCCGTAGCGCCGGCGTCCCGCCGGCCACACTGGTCACCAGCTACTAGCCACTCGCTACCCGCTACTCACCCTGCTATCCTGAACCCACACACCGATGAAGACCCTCTACGAAGACCTTCCCCCGGTCGAAGTGGCCGGACGGAAGCTGGTGGGCCGCGTCTTCTTTGGCCTGCTGGTGCTGGTCTCCGCGCTGGTCGGGGCCACCGGCGGACTGCTGCTCGTCTACTCGACCGACCTCCCGCAGGTCGAGGAACTCGAGCACTACCGTCCCAGCTCCATCACCGAGCTTTATGACGACCAGGGCCGTATCATCGGTACCTTCGCCCTGCAACGCCGCGTGGTCGCCTCCTATGACGACTATCCCCAGGTCCTGCGCGATGCGCTGATTTCCATCGAAGACAAGGATTTTTATCGCCACTGGGGCATCAACGTCTGGCGCATTGCCGGTGCCGCCTATCGCGACATCGAGTCCGGCGGCAGAGTGCAAGGCGCCTCCACCCTCACCATGCAGCTCGCGCGCAACCTCTTTCTTTCGCCGGATCGTTCCTTCCACCGCAAGATCCAGGAAGCGCTGCTCGCTATTCAGATCGAACGCCGTTTCACCAAGTCCCAGATTTTCACGATGTATGCCAATCAGATTTATCTTGGACACGGAGTGTATGGCTTCGAGTCCGCTTCTCAGTTCTACTTCAGCAAGCCTGCAAAACAACTCACGCTGGATGAGGCTGCGCTGCTGGCCGGACTACCCAAGTCGCCGGGCTACTATTCCCCGATCAATCATCCCGACCGCGCCCTGAAGCGCCGCAACCTGGTGATCAACTCCATGCTCGAAGACGGCAAGATCACGGCCCCGCAGGCCGCCGAGGCGCGCAACCGCCCTATCCAGCTCAGGGTGCAGCGCGATCCAAATTCGCTCGCCCCGTACTTCGTGGAGGAGATCCGCCGCTACCTGGAGAACAAGTACGGCAGCGACCAGGTGCATGAAGGCGGCCTGCGCGTCTACACCTCGCTCGACATGGACCTGCAGCGCACCGCGAACCAGGTTCTGCTCGATGGCCTGGCCGCTTACGAGCGCCGCCACGGCTGGCGCGACCATCTTGAAAATGTCCTGAGCAACGAAGTGACGCTCACGAACTACCAGCACCCCGACTGGGACGATGAACCCGAAGTCAACGGATACATCCATGCTCTGGTCATCACGGTGGCGCCAGGCTCTGCGGCGATAAAGTTTGGCCGTTATACCGCGACCCTGACGCAGACCGATGCTGCGTGGACTCGCCAGAAGATTCAGAGCATCCTCAAATCTGGCGACGTCATTTACGTGAAGGTGCTGTCCCTTGCGCCCCCGAAGGTAAGCCTGGAGCAGGATTCGGGTACTCAAGGAGCACTCCTCGCCATTGACAACGCCAGCGGTGAAATCAAGGCGATGGTCGGCGGGCGTGACTTCAACGAGTCCAAGTTCAACCGCGCCACCCAGGCCCTGCGCCAGGTGGGATCCTCCTTCAAGCCCTATGTCTACACCGCCGCCATCGACAACGGTGCGAAACCTGACGACACCATTCTCGATGCGCCCACAACTTTCCCCACCGCTGCGGGCCCTCCGTACGCCCCGCACAACTACGACGAAAAATTTGAAGGTACCATCACTCTGCGCCGCGCGCTGGCCCAGTCGCGCAACATCCCCGCCCTCAAACTAGCCGATCAGGTGGGCATCAAGACGGTGATCGACTACGCCCATCGTTTTGGCATTACTTCCAATATCCCACCATACCTGCCGGTTGCCCTGGGGGCTGCAGACATCACCCTGTTCGAGCAGACCACTGCCTTTAGCGTTTTTCCCAATGACGGCGTGCGCATCACGTCGCGCTACATCACCAAGGTGACTGACTACGATGGCCGGGTGCTCGAAGAAGATTTCCCCGACGTGAAGGACGTGATCAGCGCCCGCACCGCCCGTATCATGACCTCGATGTTGCAGAGTGTGGTGCAGCATGGGACGGCCATCGCCGCCGCCGGCATGAAATATCCCCTGGCAGGGAAAACCGGCACCACCAACGATTTCACCGACGCCTGGTTCGTCGGTTTCTCGCCCTCAATGACGACGGGCGTGTGGATCGGCTACGACGAAAAAAAGACCCTGGGCAGCAAAGAGACGGGCGCCCGCGCCGCCCTGCCCATTTGGATGGACTTTATGAAGGTTGCCTTGGCGGGCAAAGATCCCGGAGAATTCCAGCCACCGCCGGAGTTGCCGCCCAATCTAACGCAAAAAGTAGACACACCCGACACCGCCCCGGCGGCCGAGGAATCCCACTAGGGAGTGGCAACGCTCACGTAGGGACAGCCGCCCTTCGACTTCGCTCAGGGCAGGCTCTCGGCTGTCCAACCAAGCGAAGCGAGGTAACCAGCTACGACTTCGCTTTGACCGCCGCGAAGCTATCATCCAGAATCCGCGCCGCCTCATCCACATCCGCTTTCGAAATATTCAACGGCGGCGACATGCGGATCACGTTGCCATAGAACCCGCCCTTGCCGATCAGCAACCCGCGCTTGCGCGCCTCTTCCATGACCGCATTCGTGCCCTTGGGCGAGGGCTGCTTGGTCTGGCGGTCTTCAACCAACTCCAGCGCTTGCATTAATCCCATGCCGCGCACGTCTCCAATCAGTGGATGCTTTGCCTGCAATTCCTCCAGCTTCTGGCGGAAATATCCGCCGACCACCGCGGCATTGGTCCGCAGATCGTCTTCCTCAATCACGTCAATCACGGCCTTGGCCGTCGCGCAGGTCACCGGGTTGCCGCCGAAGGTGGAAATCGTCAGGCCCTGGAACGAATCGGCGATCTCGGGCTTGGCAATCGTCAG
>JAIQET010000098.1 GCA_020073645.1 Terriglobia bacterium
GATTCGAAATCCGCCCCGCGCTCGAAACGGTGCGACGCATCGGTATGCAGCCCGTGGCGTTTCGATACCTTGCGGATCGTGGCCGGGTCCCACCACGCGGATTCAATCAAAATGTTCCGCGTCTTCTCCGTGATCATGGTGTCGAACCCGCCCATGACGCCAGCCAGGGCCACGGGCTTGCGCGCGTCGGCAACCACCAGGTCCCCGGTGATGAGCTTGCGTTCGATTCCGTCAAGAGTCCTGAGGGTCTCGCCGTCGCGGGCCCGGCGCACGACGATCTTTCCGCCCTCCAACAGGTCGAGATCAAAGACGTGGGTCGGCTTTCCCATCTCCCAAAGCGTGTAATTGGTGGCGTCCACCGCATTGTTGATGGGCCGCTGATCGATCAGAGCCAGCCGGTCGGCAACTTTCGCTGGCGAAGGCTTGATCTTCACCCCGCGCAGCACGCGCCCCGTAAAGCGCGGACAGAGCTTGGGATCGGTAATCTCAATCGGGAAGGGCACGACTTCAGCCATGCCGCCAGAGGCCGGAGAAGAAGCGGCTTTAGCCGCTGAGGGCGACGGAAGTTTGGGCGTGATCGCCTTCAGCGGCAGATCGTAGATCGCCGAAGCTTCCCGCGCCACGCCGTAGTGGTTCATGGCGTCGGGCCGGTTGGTGCCGATCTCCATCTCAAAGATCGTGCCTTCGCCTTCGCCACTCACGCCCTCGACCGCGATACCGGCCAGCGTGAGGTCATCCGCAAGAGTACGGTAGTCGACTTTGAAGTCAACGTAGTCGCGCAGCCACTGAGGAGAAATCTTCATTTCAGCGTTATTTTGTAGCGCCGCCGTCCCGGCGGCTGTCGTGGGGGCGTCCCGCCCCCACATCCGGCGCCAACCCCCAAGTGCCGGTGCTACCCAAACTGCTCCAGAAATCTCACGTCCCCCTGAAAGAACAACTGAATGTCATCCACCCCGTACTTCAGAATCGCGATTCGCTCCACGCCCATGCCGAACGCGAAGCCCGAAATCTTCTTCGAGTCGTAGTTCACGAACCTATACACATTGGGATCAACCATTCCGCAGCCCAGCAACTCAATCCAGCCGCTGGCCTTGCAGTTGCGGCACGGGCCTCCGTCGCGCGTTCCTTTGCCGCCGCAGAAGATGCAACTGATCTGCACGTCCGCGCTGGGCTCGGTGAACGGGAAGAACGACGGATAGAAACGCGTCTTCACACTCGACCCGAACAGCGCTTTCATGGCGTGATCGAGCGTGCCCTTCAGATCGCAAAACGTGATGTTGGTGTCGACCGCCAAACCCTCCACCTGATGAAAGATGGGCGAGTGGGTGGCGTCGGGCGCGTCGTTGCGGTGCACCTTGCCCGGGCAGACCACGCGCACCGGCGGCCGCTGCTTCTCCATGGTGCGAATCTGCACTGGCGAAGTGTGCGTGCGCAGCAGCAGCCGGTCGCGCAGCGGCTTCGACTCCTGCCCCGCAATAAAGATCGTGTCCTGCGTATCCCGTGCGGGGTGGTTGGGCGGAAAATTCAGAGCCTCGAAATTGTAGTAGTCAGTCTCGATCTCCGGCCCTTCCTCGACCGAGTAGCCAAGGTTGCGGAACACGGACACGATCTCGTTCATCGTCTTGATGACAGGATGCTCCGCCCCCATCGGACGGCGGATGCCGGGAAGGGTGATGTCGAGTGGTCGTTCTTCAATGATGACCCTCGGCCCGCTCGTGCCAGTTGCGGCGACCGCGAGCTTTGGGATCACCGAGGCGCCAGATCCTGTGTAGGACACGACTCGCTCCGGCTTGACGCCCGCGACCCGTTCTTCGACTCTTGCCTTGACCTCATTTACGCGCTGGCCGACCTCGCGCTTCGCGTCTTTTGGCGCGGCTTTCAGCCAGAGATCATTGACCAGCGTCAGTATCCCGTTCTTGCGTGCCAGCCAGCGGTCACGGAACGTATTCCAGTCGGACTCGCTGGCCACCGCCGCCGCTTCCGTTTCCAGCGCGGAAAGTAGCTTAGCGACGGCCTTGTCCAGGGCCTCCGCCGAATAGTCCGCTAATTTGGGAACGGTGTATGCCACTTGCTTAGACTCTCAAATCCTGTCATCCCGAGCGCCGCCCGAGCCGCGCTCGCGCGGTGAGGGCAAGTCGAGGGACCTTGCGTTCTCTCCCCAACCGAACTCACGCCTGGGCGACACCCATGCCGTTCAGGGGACTGAATGCTGAGTGCTGAATGCTGATTGCTGGTTTCTACGCTGCCCCGCCGAGCGCGCCCTTCGCCTGCTCGGCGAGGCTCTTAAAGGCGCCGGGATCGTTCACCGCCAGATCGGCCAGGATCTTACGATCCAGTTCCACACCCGCCGTCTTCAGGCCGTGGATGAACTGGTTGTAGCTCATCCCGTTCAGCTTGGCGGCAGCGCCGATGCGTACGATCCACAGCGAGCGGTACTGGCGCTTTTTCTGCTTGCGCCCGGAGTAGGCGAACTTCAGCCCGCGCTCGACCGCTTCTTTAGCGGAGCGATACAGTTTGGATTTTGTCAGGAAATAACCGCTGGCGCGGTCTAAGATTTTTTTCCGCTTGGCGCGGCGTTTCGTTCCACGTTTTACACGAGGCATGGTCTGCTCCTTTTTGCTTTCGTTTTGACGGCGGCTGGAGGTAGGAGACTTTGCAGTCTGACCTCTTCACTCGCCCTGCGAGCTGCCAATGGCTAGCCACCAGCTTGTAGTCACTCGCTACTCAGTACCCGGTACTCGGTACCGAGTTTTAGTACGGAATCATCCGCTTGATCTTCGGCGTATCCGCATCGCTTACCAGGACGGACTGTCCCAGTTTCTTCTTTCGTTTATGCGGCTTCGAGGTGAGCATGTGGCGCAGGTGCGAATGCCCGCGCTTCACCTTCCCCGTGGCAGTCTTCTTGAAGCGCTTAGCAGCGCCTTTGTGCGTTTTCAATTTCGGCATAAATCCTCAAGTTCAGCAATTAGCACTTAGCATTTAGCCATCAGAGGTTCTCGCAGAAGTTGGTAACGGCCAGAAATGGCTAACTGCCAAGTGCTAAATGCTAATTGCTGGTTTCCCTACGCCTGATTCACGCGCGGCGCCGGCGGCTGTTGCGGTTGTTGCGCGGGTTGCTGCTTCGGCGCGGCTGGCTTGCTTTGTTTCTGCTGCTCCACCTTCTTCGGAGCCAGGATGGCGTGCAGCGTGTTGCCTTCCTGCCGTGGACGAAATTCCACCATCCCTTTTTCTTCCACGTCCTTGATCAGCCGCTCCAGGATCTGGCGTCCCAGTCCGGTGCGCGTCATTTCCCGTCCGCGGAAGAAAATCGTCGCCTTGACCTTGTCTCCTTCATCCAGGAAGCGCAGCACGTGGTTCTTCTTGGTCTCGTAGTCGTGGTCGTCCACATTGATGCGGAACTTCACTTCCTTGACCACGATGACCTTCTGGTGCTTCTTGGCCTCGCGCTCTTTCTTTTCCTGCTGGTAAAGAAACTTCCCGTAATCCATGATGCGGCATACGGGTGGAGTCGCGGTGGGCGAAATCTCGACCAGATCCAGGTTCTTTTCGCGGGCCATCTTGAGCGCTTCGTACGGCGGCAGAATCCCGATCTGGTTACCCTCGTCATCAATCACGCGGATTTCCCGCGCCCGAATGCGCTCATTGGTGCGGATAAAACGTTTGTCGATACAGTCCTCCGTCAGCTTTCAACACAAAAGCAATGGCAAATTATAGCATGCGGCGCATACCGGCCTGCTCTTCGTATGGCTGTGCGTTAGCCGCGAAGCGGCGCAAGAATAAAGCCCATGGCGCAAGCCATGGGTAAAAGTGGAAAATCAGCGAGCCCCGAAGGGGCGAAAGAGCAGTTCGCACCATGATTGTGCATTTGACGCAGCATCTAGGGGAGATGGAGAATGAAGCCCAGCCGTGACAGGGGAAAGATTCGGGCCGGGAAGAAACCCCGGCCCGAGGGAATCAGTGACGAGAAATTTACGCGTCAACTTGCTGAATTTTGTCGCCAAGCGCATCAACAGAATACAGCGTTGCTCGGACTCTTGCAGCGGCATCGGCAAGCCCTTCTGGGGCTGCTGGGCCGGAAAGAATGGATTCAATGAGCAGCAGATCGTTGCGGCACAATTCACAAATCATCCGTTGCTGCTGCATCAGGAATTGGAGTAGCATCTCGTTGGTGTCGCTTTGCAAATGGCGGCTCCTTTCGGGTGCGGAGGGGGTGGGAGTTGAACCCACAAAACCTTGTCAGGGGTTTGACGGCTTTTAAGGCCGTTGAGCCTAGCGGTTTGCTCATCTCCTCCGCCATCCGCCGAACACTAGCAGAAAAAATAAAGTTGTGTGGAATAAGATCACACAAAATGAAAATCCACAGAACCGAGTGATTTTTCACATCTTGACATCATGCCGAAAAAGAGCTTGAAAGTAGACCGCCAGCAATTCGAGGGGATCGTGAAGAACCTGCTTCACTCCAAGCCGGTGAAGCGGTCAGATGTCAAGGTGAGCAAGAGGAAGCCTGAGAAGTTAATCCCACCGCAGAAGTAAGCTCCTACTGTGGCGTAAGCCCGTATGCTTCCCGCATACACTCATCAAATGCAACGCGGAATTCTCCGCGTGTGCCGTTCATTTGGGCTGCGTGATCGTGGTTGCATTGTCGAAATCTTGCGGAGTCTTCCTGTCGGCCAGCGACCTCGGGATGGTTACGCATCCAGTGCTGGTGTTCCTCCCACACCAGACAGTAATCCTCGGCCTCTTTGTGAGTGTTCCACACAGCCGTTGAGCGGGGCATGCAATCTTGGAATTCACGGGCCTCGGCATCTGTCCAGTATGCAGAGTGTCGTTCGCGGCTACGCTCAACGCGATAGAACACAACACCGCCAATAGCCACTAACAGGAGTATCATGAACAGCTTCGACAGGCCCCCACGCACGGCACGTATCCTATCACGCACATGGGAGTCGGATGATTTTTTCCATTTGCTTCAGCGCGTCGGGTCTCTCCAACGTCTCTTAGGATCAGGAGGACGCATACATGGGAGTTGCTGTAATTCCGCCGGCTTATCCTTATCTGGAGTGCATGTGTGAGGGATGCGGTCGGCCCATGCCGCTCCCGCATTCCAGCCGATTAGGAAAATCACTAAGTCCTCACGTGTCGCCCATGGCTGACATTCGAGAAGTTTTCGTGAATCCTGAATGCGGCCACGTGTGCGACTACACAGAACAAGATGTCCATTGGAGTCGCGACCCGCATGTGGCCCCAGATCGGCCAGAGCAACCGTTCTCAGCTTTAATAGTGTGGAACTGCGGTGAAGAAAATTGCGGCACTCGTGTAATAGTTCAGCGCCCCACTCGTGGGAAAATAAGAAACGACGAATTACTGACAGAGGCCAGCACGAAGTGGAGATTCTGTAAAGCGCATTGTCCCAAGGGGCATCCTTTGACGCAAGTTCCCGCTGATGCTTCGGTCTATGGGAAGTGGGTTGCTGATCTCCTGCCGTAGTCCTGTCTTGCACCGGGACAAACCTCTATGCGATGATCTGAGTTGTCCGACGCAGACCTACGAAGCTCCGGCTGGCCCCGGGGCTTCTTGTATTCTAAGCCATTGTTTTACCGCCGCACAAACGGCGTGAAAGCGTTCTCCTCTATTAGCTGACTGTACGGCATCGCACCCACTAACGCCATTCTCCGCACCGTCATGCCAAACAGATCAGGCGACTTCCGATTGTTGAACCGGAACGAGAACTCATTCAAGTAGCGTTGCAGGTGCTTTAAGGAAATCTTGTGGAATGAGCCTGTCAAGCCGCGTTTGAATAGCGAGAAGGCGGATTCCACGGTGTTCGTGTGGACGTTGCCGCGAACGTAGATTTTCTCTTTGTGCTTGATGGTTTCGTGCTTGCTGCCGTGGATGCCAGCGGAGATCATCGCGCCCGGATAGCCCTGCCATTCATCGGTGACGATCATGTCCAGATCGGGGCTGACGTTCTCCTTGATGTGTTTCGCCAGTTCGTCCTGACCAGCATTCTCGGCTTGGAAGAAGCGCAGATCGCCGCCCCGCTGCCGAATGCCGATCACCACATCCTTGCTTTTCATCTTCCCTCTGTGGCCGCGATGCTTCCCTCCCAGATAGGTCTCATCCACTTCCACGATGCCTTTCAGCTTGGGCTGGTTCGCTTCTACCATCGCCTTGCGGATGCGGTGCGCCAGATACCAAGCGGTGCGGTACTGCACACCCAGAGCGCGGGCCAACTGGTTTGCGGAGATGCCTTTTTTCGATTCGGTAATCAGCGCAATGGCGAGAAACCATTTGCTGAGGGGCAGGTGGGTGTCATGATAGACGGTGCCCGTGGTGGCGGTGAACTGGAAGCGGCAGTCATTGCACTGGTAGAGGTGCCGGGATTTTCCAGTCTTGCCTGTGGAGGTGATGTGGGAAACGCGGGCGGAATTACAAGAAAGGCACTTGACACCTTCCGGCCAGCGCATAGTCTCTAGGAAGGCGAGGCATTTGGCTTCGGTGTTCAGTTCCTTGTAGATGTCTAAGAGATTCATGGCTGCCTCCGACAAGAGGCAGTATGGCAGAAAAGCTATGATGTGTCAAGTGCATAATCATGGTTCGCACCCCGCTTCAGCGCTGCACAGGACTCATCCCGCGGCTTTCAGCATCGGCCGCAGAACCTGCGGCTCCGACCAAAGCCCCGCCTTGCACTTGTCCAACTTCAGCCGTGATCCAATGGTTGGGTTCGCGCTTGCCCCTCAGCCGCAGCTTCAGATAATTGTCCGTCAGGGCCTCGGTGAACTCGCCGTTGCACACATTCAGCGTGATCGCCTCGACAGTCTTCCCCACGAACGCCCTCATGAAATCCAACTTCTTTTGTGCCGCCAGTTCGCGGAGAATCCGGTTGCGCTCGCGCGCCACCTGCACCGGAACCTGGTTGCGCATGGTTGCCGCTGGTGTCCCCGGCCGCGCCGAGAACGTGAACACGTGCAGGTAGGTGAAGGGCAGTTCTTCGACCATACGCCGCGTCTTCTCGAAATCGGCCGCCGTCTCCCCAGGGAAGCCCACCATCACGTCCGCCCCAATGGCTGCCGTGGGCATCGCCTCACGAATCTTCACTATCTTCTCGCGATAGTGCCACGGCCGGTACTTGCGATACATGGCCCGCAGCACCCGGTCGCTGCCCGATTGCATCGGTACGTGCGCATGCTTGGCAATTCGCGGCGACTCGGCGACGAGGCGGATCAGTTCCTCGCTCCAGTCCATCGGCTCAACCGAGCTAATGCGCAGCTTCTCCAGAGATGTTTGCTCAAGAATGCTGCGAACAAGGTCTTGAAATCTCAGTTGTCGCGCGGTTTTCCTGAGGGCTGACAGCTGAGGGCTGACGGCCAAGTCCCGTCCCCATCGGCCCAGATTGATTCCGGAAATAACCACTTCCCGATAGCCCGCCGACACCAGGCCGTTCACCTCGCGCAGAACCTCCTCCAGCTTCAGGGACCGGCTTTGCCCGCGCACGTAAGGAATCACGCAGAACGAACATCGGTTGTCGCAACCATCCTGCACCTTGAGGTTGGGACGCGTGCGCTCGTTCGCGGCATCAAACACCGGCGCGGCCAGCAGTTCGGTGTGGGCGAAAATGTCAGAAACAAAAACCAGTCGTTGGTCGTTGGCCGCCGGTCGTTGGTCACATGCGGTCAGCTTCGCAAGAGGCACGAAGCCATCAGCCTGATTCGTATCAGGGCATGTCTTCAGCCATGCCGAGTGCTCCCAAAGCAGGCCGGCTTTAGCCGCTGAGGGTGCAAGTGCAAGCTGAGCTAACTGATGCTTGTGGGAATTCCCCACCACCCGGCTCACTCCGGGCAGGGCAGCCAGTTCCTCAGGCGCCCGCTGCGCATAGCAGCCAGTAACCACAATCTGGCAGCCGGGATTCTCGCGATTAATGCGCCGGATCGCCGCCCGCGCATCCTGATCCGCCGCCGCCGTGACCGTGCAGGTGTTGAGCACCACAATTTCGGCTTCGCCGGGTGCCCCGGCACGCTCCAGCCCGCGCTCGCGAAACTGGCGTTCAATGGCGGCGCCGTCGGCCTGGGTGGCCCGGCAGCCAAAGTTTTCCACGTAGAAAGTGCCCACGCTTCTATAGTAACGTAATGCCAGCGCCATTTCCTTGAAGTGCCCCCGCGCCGCTCTCGCGAGGATCTTCATTCGAGCGCGTCCGCCCCTGGCGGCCCCGCGCTGCCTGTCGAGGTGTTTTATGAAGCGGCGAATCCTGCTGGTGGATGACGATGTAGCTGTCCTGCTCACCCTCAAGGCGGTCCTGGAAATGAACGAGTTCGAAGTTCACACCGCTGCGTCCGCGGCGGAAGCCATGGAGAAGCTGCATTCCGGCGCTTACCAGATGGTGATCACCGACGCGCGCATGGAGACCGAGGATGCCGGCTTCCATGTTATCGCCGAGGCGCGCAGACAACCGTACAATCCCGCCACCGCGTTGCTGACGGCCTATCCTCCGCACCAAGTTGACTGGGCCAGGGAAGGAGTGCAGTCGCTGCTGGTCAAGCCCATGGGGACGCAAGACCTGGTGCGGCAGATTGAAGCCCTGCTGGTGCGTCACGAGGACGAAAAACAGCTCCTCCGCCCCACGGAGAGGTCCGAGGATCGACACCGGTCTGCTTGGAATCGGGAAGGCGGGAGGAAGGTCAGCTAGCCCCGCCGATTCACTGGCACCTGCTTGGTCCTGCCTGTGCCGGCCCGGAACCGCCGCCGGCTTTCAAAATCACGCCGTAGCCGCTTGTCGCCGCTGCTGGAAGCACTCCCGGCAGAACACCGGACGTCCCTGCGTTGGCTTAAAGGGCACGGTGGTTTCTTTGCCGCACTGCGAGCACACCGTGCGGGTCTCAACTTTGGCAAAGCCTCCGCCTGCGCGTGCCGGCGCTGCCCCCAGCACTGACACCCGTTTGGCTTTGCAGGCTTTGCACCGCTTGGGTTCGTTCTTGAACTGCTTATCGTGGAAAAACAACTGTTCCCCGGCCGTGAAGACGAAGTCGGCGCCGCAGTCAATACACTTCAACACCTTGTCCTGGAATTCCATTGAGAGGCTCCCTTCAGCCCTGTACTCCGCGACACTCGCCACACCCAGTCCTATAGCGCGAGTGCGCGAAGTTTTGCTCACACCCCCCTCAAACAACCCCCTGGAAACTTGCCCCTGGATTCGGCCCCGCCACGCCCGGGTTGGGCATGGATTACTGCTGGTAGCAACCACTGCTAAGTGCCGATGAAGCAGCTTCCCAAAATGGGAAGCCATTGAATAAAGCAATGGGCCGCCACCTGGGAGGGGCGGCCCAAAGGAAAATTAATCCTGTTCTTTGCGTGCTTTCTTGCGGCTGCGTTTACGAGCCAG
>JAIQET010000029.1 GCA_020073645.1 Terriglobia bacterium
GTCTATCGCGGCAGCGCCAAGGAACTCGCCGCCGACGAGGAGCGCGTGCAGGCGCTGGCCGGAGCCAGTGCCGAGAAGTGGTCCCACGACGAGCAGCCCGCCGCGCCCGCGTAAGCGGAGGGACTGCGGCGCGACTCGAATCGGAGTCGCCGTCGAGTCGCGCCTCAAACGTTGCCTTCGCCTAGAAAAGCGGCAGGCCGCCTTGGGCGAAAATTCTGGCGATCCAATTCAACGCACGCGCGAGCGACTCGCGCTCTGGAGACGGGCCGTCCGCGCTCGGCTCCGGGTTCCCGGCGTGGCGCCTTCGATACCCCTGACTCGTTGGATCGCCGCGCATATTTCGAGTGCTGGCATGCGCGGGCTCGCGGGATCTTGTGGGGGTCGCGAGGGACATCCCACTCTCACGTCGGTGTGGTTGTTGGGTCACAGTGCGGACGTAATAAAGCAATCCGCCATTGTAACACCTTGAGATTGCCACTTTTCGTAGCGAGTATGGCTGCTTCGGTCTCACCGGCGAGGTCTCGAGCTCTCGTCGAGCTCGCGGCCACGCCCGAGAGGCCAAGGGGTTCTTCGCCAGCGGAGCCGGCAAGAACCAGGCCGAGGGCAGAATGGGTCTTTGCGCGCGAGCTCAACGAGTTGAGCAGCACGACCAGACCGAGCACCGTGCGCGGGCACTGCCCGGCGCGCGCCGAAAATGGCGCAAAGACATCCCGACTCGACTCGATGGCCCGCGGCACACGGCTTGCAACGCACCTGCGGTCGGCGCGTTCGATGGCGTGCGCTCCGCTCGGGGCGCCGCAGGGTTGGCCGGGGAAATGTCCGTCGGACAGAGACTGTGGAGATTTGCGGGCGGCGGCCGTACCGGTACGGATTTGCCGCTACGTGAAATCTCTTACATGAAAGGAAATCTTCGGTCGGGCGGCTCGTTCTATCTTAAGGGTGGGTTAAGTGTCCTATCCTAGAGTTTTCGTTAATGCCAAGTAAAAACCTGGCAGTGGATGGGCCAGAATGGCGAGGTCGATCATGAACGCGCACGATGAACTCTCGAGTCTCTTTTCGCGCTTCTACGAGAGCGAGAAGGAAACAGAGATGTCCCTTGAGGATTACCTCAAGGCTTGCGCGCGAGAACCGATGGCTTATGCCAGCGCCGCCGAGCGCATGCTCGCCGCGATCGGCGAGCCGCAGCTCATCGATACGAGCCAGGAAACCCGCCTCGGCCGGATCTTCATGAACCGGACGATCCGGGTCTATCCGGCGTTCCAGGATTTCTACGGCATGGAGGAGACGATCGAGCGGATCGTCGGCTTCCTCCGGCACGCCGCGCAGGGCCTCGAGGAGCGCAAGCAGGTGCTCTATCTCCTGGGCCCGGTCGGCGGCGGCAAGTCGTCCCTCGCCGAGCGCCTGAAGCTGCTCATGGAGCGGATGCCGATCTACGTGCTGAAGGCGGGCAAAGACATGAGCCCGATCTTCGAAAGCCCGCTCGGCCTGTTCGACCCCGAGCGCATGGGCGATCTGCTGGAGCGCCGCTACAAGATTCCGAAGCGGCGGCTCACGGGGCTGACCTCGCCCTGGGCGCTGAAACGGCTCGACGAGTTCGGCGGCGACAGCCACAAGTTCAGCGTCGTGAAGGTACACCCGTCTCGGCTCAGGCAGATCTGCATCGCCAAGACCGAGCCCAGGACGCGAAGACCGCCGAGCGCATCGCCGCCATCGAAGCGTTGCTTGAGGGCCCCACCGGGCAGTCGGTGCGGGAGCAGATGGGCCGGTGGGTCGTCCAGTTCCTGCCGGCGGAGCGCCTGGTTCCCAAGCTGTATGCGCAGTGGCGTCCACTGGTTCGGGACGCCATGCTGTTCATGCTCGTGCATTTATCCGCACCCCGCCTTGCCCCCAAGCTCGTGGAACAGATGGACCTGGCACCCGATACGCCACCCGAGGCGCGGCTGTTGTGTTTGATCGCCAAGGTGCCCGGTCTGCAAAAACTCGGGCAAGTGTTGGCGCGAAACCGTCACCTGCATCGCTCTCTGCGCAAGGCACTCTCTGAATTGGAGAATGGAATCTGCGACGTAAGTGCCGAGGAGATTCGCGCCATCATCTTCGCGGAATTGGGACCGCGCCTCAAAACATGTGCGGTGGAGGTCGATCCTGCCATTTTCTGCGAAGCCAGTGTCAGTGCAGTGGTGCGATTCACCTGGTACAACCCCGACCTGCAGCGCCGGGAACGGGGCGTATTCAAGGTCATGAAACCCTACATCCCGGCCTGCTTTGCCGAGGACATGGAGTTGCTGGCACGACTGGCGACTCACCTGGGATCCAAGCATCGTGACTATGGCTTTGCCCGGCACGTTCTCCCGGACACGTTCAACGATGTCCGGCGGTTGCTGCAGCACGAGGTGGACTTTCCACGCGAGCAGGCAACGTTGTTGGAGGCATCTCGCGTCTATGGCTCCGTTTCCGGCGTCCGCGTCCCGCGGCCGATCCAGCCCCTGTGCACGCCCACCATTACCGCCATGACCGAACAGCATGGAAAGAAAATCACGGATGCGGTGGCCCGCATGCCCGTATGGCGCCGGGTTCGCGTCTCCCAGCAGCTCATCGAAACCCTGATTGCTGTCCCGCTGTTTGCGTCCGCAGGCGATGCGATGTTTCACGCCGATCCCCATGCGGGCAATCTGCTGTACGACAAAGGGACCGGAGACCTGGTCGTTCTCGACTGGGCTCTGACCGACCACCTGAGCCGCGACCAACGCCGCCATCTCGCCCTCCTGATCCTGATGATGGCTTTGCGAGATCCAGTGGGCGTCAGCAACGCAATCCACGGCCTCAGCCAAAAGGGGAGAAGGCGCAAACCATCGCAGGATCGCATGATCCGCGACCATGTGACTCGCTTCATCGAAAAACTACCACTCGCTCGCTTCCCGGGAGCCGTGGATGCCATGGATCTGTTGGAAGACATCGCCTGGAAGGGAATTCGCCTTCAGACGCCGCTCGTTCTGTTCCGCAAGGTGCTGTTCACGCTGGATGGCATCCTGCATGACATCGCGGCTCCGGACCTCACCATGGAGTCCGTCATCGCGCGCCATATCCTGCAAAGCTGGCTGACAGACCTCAGAACCTTCGGTTCGCCCCTTTCCCCCAGAGACTGGATCCTGGTCCAGTGCAGTGCTCTGCTCTACAGTGGCCGCTTATGGGTCCAGTTAGCGCAGAGAGCGCTGGACCGGTACGCCCCAGTGACTAACCCTGCCGCCGGGTAATAATGATCACCTCCTGAATCACCAGGGACGAAGTTGGAAACCAAGAGGCCATCAGGTTTTGCCTGATGGCCTCGTTGAGTCTGAAGTCCCGGAGCAATTTCAGAAGATGAATTTCAGCCCGAATTGCACTTGGCGGGCATCAAAAGCTGACTTGAACGCCAGCGGTAACGTTGGGTCAGAGGATTTGAAACCGCTGAAGTGATAGGGGCCGCTCAGCAGAGTGCCGCCATTTGGAAGAGCAAAGGTCGGGTCTGCCGGCAGTTGGTCGTTGACGGCGCTGAAGTTGGTGTGGTTCAGAATGTTGGTACCCTCAACCAGGACATCCAGCTTCAGGCCACGCTCCCTGTTAATGTAGAAGGCCTTGTTCACGCGCATATCGAGGCCGTAGAAATTGGGGCCAATGCCCGTGTTACGCCCCGCATTCCAGGGACGAGCGTAGAGCGATTCCCCGAGCGTCCCATTCTGCAAACCTGGAACTCGGATCGTAAATGGAATCCCAGTTCTGATGGACAGGATCGGGGAAAGAGTGATATCCGCCAGCACACGGGACAGGGCATTGCCGCCGTGTGTGAACGGGGTGGTGTACACCGCGCTCGCAACGAAGTTGTGCGTGATGTTGAAGGCTGAGACTCCTCGCTCCAGGTCGATTCTGGTCGGCCGGAAGGGCAGGAAGTTGTTGTTAAAGTCGGTGTTGTCGTCAATGGCCCGGCTATAGGTGTAATTGGCCTGAAACTGCAGTCCGTTGGTGAAGCGCCGGGTCAGCGACGCCGTTACCCCGTGATAGATCGAACTGCCGACCGAGGAGTAGGTCTCAATCTGCGTGTATTTCGGGTTGATCTGGGTGTAGATCGGACCGACAAAGGGATCGATCGCGCCCGTCTCCCTCACGTTGGTATCAATGGGGAGTTGTTGATGGAGGCCGTGGTACATCTGGTAGGCAACCTCCAGCGACATGTTGTGCACCAACTCCCGCTGCACGCTCAAGCTCGCCTGCACGGAGTGAACGTTCTGGAAGTTCCGATTGGTGTTGACAATCACCTGGTTGTTCTGGCCGGGTACTTGAAAACCCAGTGCGTTCAGATCAGCCTCGGTAAGCTGGCCGAAGGGGAGCTTGCCGGTTTGCACCCCGTAGCCCCACAGTTCCACAGGGATTGGCAAGAGCGTATTCGGATCAATTTCCGAAATCGAACTGGCGAACTGATTGATGTACTTCCCGCTCCCGCCCAGCAAGTTCAGAATGTAGTCGTTGTAGAAGGGCACAGGTGCGACGAACACGCCGCCTCCGCCCCGTATCACGGTCTTCTGATCGCCTCTGGGATTCCAGGCAAATCCCACTCGGGGTGAGAAGAACACATGGTGCGGCACCGGTGAGGCCTCCGCGCTGTAGTCCATCCGGCCCCCGAAGTCCACGGTGAAGGTTGGGGTAACCTTCCATGAGTCCTGGGCATAGACCCCCAAATTGTGGCCCCAGCCCTGCCACTGCGGATTCCCGAATCCCTGGCGGAAGGCCACGGGAATACCCAGATCGAAGGACTGCAGCGCACTCAAGGTGATGTCGGGACCGGGCAGCCCGACCTCAGATTTTGCGAGATAAGCTAAAGCGTCCGGCGACAGCAGCGAACTCAGCGGAGCGATTAGCGGGATGGCCCCATCGTAAAAGTTAAACTCGCCCCGCATCCACAACTGATCGTTCACCATGTAACTGACCGGCCGGTACGACCCTCCAAACTTCATGGCGTGGCGTCCCTTGGTCCAAGTGACGCTGTCTTCAAATTGGAAGCGCCGCTGCCGGGCATTGTACGGCTCGTAGTGTTCACCCTGGAAATTCCCCAGGCTGCCGAGTGTGAGATACGCGGTGTCGGGAGAAACCACGGGAACCTTGGCCGTGTCGCTGGGTACCACCTGTACACGCAACTGGTTCAGCAGGTGCGGGCTGAAGACGTGGCTCCAGCTCCCTAGCACGGTGTAATCCCTCCAATACTGCAACGTCGCATCGTCCCAGGAATTGAGTGGATCCAGGATGTACATGCGGCTGGAGTCGTCGTTCATCAGCGCGAATCGCGCGCTCACGGTGTCGTTAGAAGATGGCTGATAATCGACGCGGGTGACCCAATTGTGGAACTTCTTCCAATCGTTGAAAGTTCCGGTGTTGGGGTTCAGCAACCTCGCCGTATCCGGAAAACTAGCTGGTGTCAATACAAACTGAAGTAGTCCGGCGATGGGCAGCAAGTTTGGATCCCCTGACCCGGCCAATTGATTCACGTACTTGATTTGAGCGGCATTGGAGCTAAAGGGCTGCGCAACCGCACTGGTCGCGTAGGAGCGAAATTGTGGCGTGTCGGTCTTCGTAAACTCATACGAGGTGAAAAAGAACAACTTGTTCTTGATGATCGGTCCGCCGAAAGTCACGCCCGGCACGAAGTTCTGCTCGGTCGCCTTGCTCCCGGTCTCGGGAGCGAAGTAGTTGGCGGCGTCGGTACTCTGATTGCGGAAGAAGGCATACACGCTGCCGTGAAATTCGTTGGTGCCCGTCCGGGTGACGATGTTCACGGCAGTTCCGCTGGTAAATCCAAACTCCGCCGCGAACGAGCTGCGGTTCACCTGGAACTCCTGGATGGAATCGACCGGCGTGTGGGGCGTTCTCAGTTGTCCCGACCCGTAGTCGTTCTCACCTCCGTCGATGGTGACCAGGTTATTGCGGCCGTTACTCCCGCCGATCGAGAACCCGGAACTCTGGAATCCGGAGAACCCGGGGTTCTGGGCGCGCGGCGCCTCCGACTTGGAGACACCCGGCAAGGTGAATACCGATCCCGTGAAATCACGGGCCAGGTTGGGTAGGTCGATGACCTGCCTTTCACCGATGGTGTTGGCTTGTTGAGTTTGTTCGGTTTGGACCAGCGCCGCTTCACCGGATACTTCCACAGTGGCGGACATGGAGCCAATTTCCATGTGGATGTCATAGTTGGCGATCTGGCCCACGGTAAGGGAAACGCTTCCTGCTGCTTTGGCAAACCCTTTTGCTTCGACTTGGATCTGGTAGGTCCCCGGCGTGAGCAACGGGAATCGATATTCGCCGTCACCTCCGGTCACCACCGACTTGCTGAACCCCGTACTTGGGTTCTGGATCGTCACATTGGCTCCGGCAACCAGCAAATGCTGCGGGTCGAGAACCGTTCCTTTCAGGGTTGCGGTCGAGTAGTCAACTTGGCCATACCCAGGTGGAGGCATGATGAGCGCGATCGACAGCAGAACCAGGAGAACAAGCAATGTTCTTGGCATCGGGAGCTCCTTAACTTCAGCGGCATGATGTAGCTCTGAGGGCCTTCTGTTCACTTCGGAAAGCGAGCCAGCACCAATGTTCGTGGGGGGAAACTGCATCGATCCATTGGCGCTTCACTCACGGTCGCGCCGAATTCGACGAGTCCTTGACTGCTCCAGGTTGGAAGATTTCAAAAACAACCAGTACCGTACGGCGATACTCGGCGTTCGAGCGCAAGTTACTGCAGGATAACCGCCATGTCTGTGACTGACCTCACCCAGCCGCGTGAGATTGCGTGCCGCAGGCAGGGTTTTGGCAGTGTCTTCGCACCCGGACGCTCCTGGTTTGCAAATGACGGTCCACAAATCCGCCGGAGAGTGCATGCTCCACGATCGCTCTGAGCACAATCAATGGATCAGCAATGACGAGTGGTTGTCCGGAGAAGCGTCGTTCGCAGGGCCACCTCCCAAAGCCGCCAAAAATCATGCTCCCCGCGTTGACCTGGCGAGGATCGCCTCCATCGATTTCTCCTGAATGCTGCGCAAGTAAAGCGGTGGTGAGCTAGTTTGTCTGTAATTCAGTCTTCAATAGCTTGGGGCATACAAAGGAAAGCGCAAGGCGCGATCAAGGTTCAGAATCTGTTTTCCCTAAACGGGAAAGTCGCCTGGTCACCGCAGGATCGCGGGGCATCGGACTGATGATCGTTGGCGATTTGCGAGAGACGGAACTGAAGGTCAAGCGTGATTCCGTGGACGGTGGAAATCGCTATCACCTAGTTGAGGGTCGGCGGGGTGAGTGCGCCACGCCGTTGGCCCGGCCGTTGGCGCGGCTCGGCACTGTGCCATTACGAGTTTGTGCCATGGCCAAGCGCTCGGCGATGAGCGCGTAGACGGAAGAATTGAACGCCAGCCCAAGGTGGGTACCGGAAACTTCGAAATCTGTCTCCGGGTTCCGCGTCATGCAGTACCGCCAATCCACAATTCCGTCATCCCGCGTGTAGATGGCGGTCTCCAGTACCGAGTCCGGAATATCCTGCCGCAGGGATTCGAGGAAATTGCAGGTGCAGCGTCCGGTGTAGCAGCCGGGAAGCACACCGCCGCCGTGTTCTTCCAGAATCCGCTTGCGGACCATTTCGACAACGCGGAGAACGCCGCGATGCATCACCGTACCGCGGAAGGGTGCACCCAGCGTGATGACCGACGCAATAATATCCGGTCTCTGATGGGCGATCGCGCGGGCAATAATACCTCCCAGGCTGTGACCAATCACATGGATTCTGCGGCGGGTTTCCTTGCGAGCCTTGGCGATAGTTTCACTCAGACGGCGCTGGATCAGCAGGTTTGGACATTCCGCATTCAGCCCTATGCCGGAGAAATACGGCCGGTATCCGATGCGCTGCAGCCATGCATGCAGTTCCATCAGATAGATGTCGGTTCCCAGAAAACCGGGGATGACTACCACTCCGGAGTTGTCGCCGTGTGGCACGCCGAAACCGTAATAGGTGGGCGTCGCGTGTAATAGAAGCAGTTCCGCGGCGACTAGCGCCTCGCTCCAAGGTGAGACATCAGCTTCTTTGTGGCCTTGATAGTCCCTTTGACGTGCAGCCATCGGTGAGCCCGTTTGCTCTCCTCTATTTATTATTCGAGTTGCAAAGCGACGTCCGGGGTTACCCGGATTTACGCGAATAAGCCTTCGCGGAGCGGAGGCGGGCTGACGACTGCCCTGGCTGGGGCCGACCTTCCTGCGTCCTCACCCGCTGCATAGTACACTCATTCGCTGCGAATTTCTACAGGGGCAATGACCCGTAGCCGCTACCCCCGTTTACGCTGCAAGGCGCGCCAGTACCGCCTTTCCGGGCGAAAGCCCCTCCGCCGCCGTGGTCTGCCTGCGGCCCCGGGGAGGGCCCTGACCAAGCTACAGGTAGATAGCGTCTTCGGATGACAGCCGACTATTGGCATAAGGCGCGCCATGAAGAGATAGCTGACGTGCCCTTGTAGAGAACAAGGACACGTCAGCAAAGTGCTTCAGAGCGCACCGCCTCAGGACATGCCTTACAACCCGAAAACCACAGACTCAACCAGACGGCGTCAATCTATTCGCATCACGCCACCGCGTGGGCCGCGTGCGCTTCTCCCTTGGCCGTGTGAACGTGCCGCTTTCTATGGTGCACCGTCTTGGTCTCGTGCTTGGCTGCGGTCTTGGGCTTCAACATCACGTCCATCAATGCCTTCTGGGCATCGACGAAGCTCTTGACCCCTTCCCGCGTCATATCCGACAAGGGAACGAACGGGAACGGCTTTAACATCTCCATCGTCTTCCCGGCGGCTTTCAGATTCACATGCACCTGCCGGCCGGCCAGGTCGGAGAGTTTCTTTTGCGCCTCGATGTAGGAATCGGTCGCCTGGCGCGCCAGCTCGAGCAACTCGGTCTGCTTGATTTTCTTGGCCCCGTTGGCATGCTTGCCGCCCGCCACTTTGGCCGTTTCCTCGGCAACCACATCGAGGAACTTCTTCTGCGCGTGGACGAACTTCTCGATTCCCTCGCGCGCGAGTTCCACCAGGCGCTCGCCCTTGAAAGGCTTCCCGGTCTTGGTCGCCTCCAGCCAGGCGTGCGTCTGCTTGCTCGCGAGCTTCAGGTACTCCTGCTGCATATCAATAAAGGTCTCGACGCCGCGACGCAGCAGGTCGGTCATCGCCAGGGCGGGAGTGGAGCCCCCAACGCGTTCCTTTACTCCGGTCATGACGATTTCGTTCTGCCGCTGCACCAGGCTGAGAAGAACATTTTGTGCTTCAATGAAATTGGACATGCCCTCACCCGCCAATTCGGTCAGAACGTTGGTCGGAGAGTGCCGGGGGTTGGAAAACTGCTCCCGCATGAGGTTCATGACGCTGGCGTTCTGCCGCATCGCCAGATCGACAAGAATTCGCTGCGTAGCAAAGAAAGTATCCATGCCCTGCCGCATCCATCCTGACAGCATGGAACCAAAAGACGTCTCCCGTGGATGAGCGGGCTTCACATCTCCTCGCATAATGCCTCCTGAATGCTGCATTGCAGCATCAACTTAACTATACAGATGTATGGTAGTTATGTCAATATATTTATGTTGTTATTGTGCATTGCAACATCGAGGAACTGCCTGAATGAAACCGGCCACCGTCATCGTCAGAAAATACGGCAACCGCAGGCTTTACGACACCTCCAACAGCCGCTATGTGAATCTGGAAGACGTCGCCGCACTCATCCGCGAAGGCAAGGAGGTTCAGGTGGTCGATGCCAAGTCCGGCACAGACCTGACCCGCGTCACGCTCACCCAGATCATTACCGAGGATGCCAAGGCCAGGCCCACCGGACTGCCGCTCGAACTCCTTCGCCAGCTCATCGCCGCGTCCGATCAGGCCGGCCGGGAATTCATGATGTGGTACCTTAAATCGGCCTTCGCCACCTACCAGAAGGTACAGGATGCTATACAGAATCGCTTGGCCGGGGTGCAGTCCGCCATCCTGTCCCCGGTTGAAATGATGAAAGAGTTTCTCGGCGGGACGCCACCTCCGCCCCAGGCTGAGTCCGAGCTCAATGCCCTGCGCCGGCGCCTGGCGAAACTGGAGACCCGTGCCGCAAAACCGGCCCCAGCAAAGCGCAGCAGCGGACGAAAACCTAAGCGGCCTCGCTCTTCGCAAATAGCTCCCGGATCGCGCGCTTCTGGATCTTCCCGGTCGAGTTCTTTGGTAGCGCCGCTTGGAACACCACGCGGTGCGGCACTTTGAACTTCGCCACATGCTGGGCAACGTGGCACCGGATGTCTTCATCGCTGACGTTCGTTCCAGGTCTCAGTTGAATCACCGCGCAGATCTCTTCTCCAAACACCACGTCCGGAATTCCGACTACTGCTGCTTCCGCTACCGCCGGATGCAGATAGAGCGCCTCCTCGATCTCGCGCGGCGAAATGTTCTCCCCACCCTTTACAATCAGGTCTTTCTGGCGGTCCGTGATGTAGAGGTATCCGTCCTCGTCCAGGTAACCGACATCGCCGCTGTGAAACCATCCCCCGCGGAAAGCCTCGCGAGTGGCGGCCGCGTCCTGCCAATATCCCGCCGTGATGTTTGCCCCTAACAGGCAAATCTCGCCAACGTGCCGCGGGGGCAAACTCTGGTTCTGCTCATCCACGATGTGGACCTCAATCCCGGGCTGGGGACGGCCCGCGGATCCCGGGCGGTAAGGTTCGTGATCGTCGTAACCACTGGCAATCGCCACCGACTCAGACAGGCCGTAGCCCTGATCGATACGGCACGGGAAAACTCGCTGGAATTCTGAGCGCAGCTTTTCCGGCAACGCGGCGCCACCAATGGTGATGCGGTACAAGCTCGAAAGGTTGAATTTCTCCCGCTCAGGATGGTGCAACAAGTACACCAGCATGGTCGGAACTACGGGCACGTAGCCGACCTGGTGGCGCTCGACAATTTCGAAAATTCTTGCCGGGTCAAAGTGAGGCAACAGCACCGAAGCGCAGCCCCAGGCGTTCGCCAGCTTCAGCATGATCAGCCCAAACGAGTGGGTCAGTGGCAGAACGTGCAGCATGGGATGGCGCGGCATGTCGGGGTTGCGTTGCGATGCGCTGTTCACCGCAGCCGCAACGTTCGCGTGCGAGATCATGACGCCCTTCGGCTTCGCCGTCGTTCCGGACGTGTAAAGCAGCATTGCCAAGTCCTCGGGCGAACGATGGACGGGGGCATCCACTGAGGTGCCATCTGCCATCTCCGGAGCAATGTTCTGCATGCCGTCGGTATCCGTCTCGCCAAAGACCAGACAGTGCTTGAGCGTGTCGATGCCTTGCGCAGCTTCATGCACACGTGCGGCCAGCGCGGGCATCGTCAGAACTACGGAAGCACCCGAGTTCTGCAAGATGTGCCCAACTTCGGCCGCAGTCCACTGCGGCATCACCGGACTCATCACCGCGCCGATGGTCCAAATCGCCTGAAAGCAGGCCGTCAGGTCGGGCGAATTTGGCATGAGAACTACCACCCGGTCACCGGGAAGAGCCCCGTGTTCCCGGAGGATGCGAGCCAACCGTCCTGCGCGCTGGAGCTCTTCTACGTTGGTGTAACTCCGGCCCTCATAGTGGAGGCGCGTGTAGGTACGGAATCTCTCCAGATTTTCCAGCTCCAGGCACGCAACGTTTGCAGAGATGGTCAGGTGGGAGGGAAGGCTTGCGGCTGCCTGCATGGTAGTTCCTCCGTTCAGGCCACAAAGGGGTTTCGCCGCGGGCCAGAAACAATGGGAGGACGCGTTGCGCCCCGACGGGAAACCGCCCTAACAGCGCGCAAGTACATTATGCGTCCGGCTCCTGCTCCGGACTCTTGGCGGTAAGCAAGAATCTCGCCAGCTCGCCCATTTTGGGAAAGCGCAAGGCGGCGGATTTCCATGTCACGTGTGAAGGCCGATCTCCTGTGTTCGTGGTGCATCCACTTGGGCGATAAATTCCGCCACCGCCTGCCGGGACGCTTCCGGCTGATCGGTCCCAAAGATGTGGCCGGCGTGCGGAATCATCACCATCTTCGCACCGGGAATCCGGGACGCGATCAGCATGCCGTTTTTCGGCGGGACCAACCGGTCGGACTCGCCGTGAATCACCAGCGTAGGTGCAGTGATCTGCGGGAGGCGGCTGTACGAATGCCACCAGAAGATCGCACGCAATTGGGCTCTAAATGCCGCTGGAGTCGGGATCCAGTTCCTGAGTATCGCCATGTCTTCCTCAACGCGCTCGCGCGGCGTGGAGGAGTCATACAGGATGGGGATGAAGACTTCCTTCGCCTCTTCGGGCGTCATCGTGGCGCGTGCCCAAAGCGCACTGATGACTCCGATTTTCGGTGGGCTGGCGTGCAGTCCACCCGGGTGCGTACACGCCAAAATCAGGGACCGGACTCGCCTCGGACATTGCAGCGCGAACTCCTGCGCAATCATGCCACCCATGGACACACCGAAGATATGCGCGCGCTCCACGCCGGCAGCATCCAGCACCGCGGCCGCGTCGGACGCCATCAACGCGATCGAATACCGGCCGGGTGGCGCGTCGCTTCTGCCCACACCCCGGTTATCCAAGGCAATCGTCCGAAAATGTGCCGCCAACTCCGGCCGCGCGCGGTGCCACATGTCCGACGGATAGCCCAGCCCCATGATCAGCAGCAAAGGCTCGCCCTGCCCTTGTTCGTCCCAGTAGATCTTTGCTCCGCGGTTCTCGACGAAGGGCATAGATGCTCCGGTCGAGAACACCCATATCACTTATTGGGGATGAGTGCAGTGATGCGGGAGGGAATCGTGAGGTCGGAGCGCACGCGGCTCGCCGGGGGGCCGCGGCGGGTGCGGGGGAGGAGTCGGCTGCGCGTTTAGGGGGATAGATCTTGGGAATTTTTTTATGTCAAAATCGGGAAAACAAATGGGTTGCGGGCACTAGATTTCGTAAAATCCGGCTGCATTGGGAGTTGCGCGTAAAATACGCAGCTTACAGGGCTTAGCAGGGCCGCGGCGGGAGGCGGGGAAATTGCCGAAGGAGAAGAACGCCCGCGACGATGGCGAGCGCGGAGAGATTTGGTGACTTACTATCGAGCTATTCATTGTTTCTTACTATCTACTTGTAGAATAGCAGATCAAGCGGGGTAAATGGGACATGGGTCGGGAGTTTATATTTGGAATGGAGTGAGGGAGTTGGAGGAAACGGGAGGGTTTCTGGGGGTTGACAAGGTGGAAAGGGTTCTTGCTACTCCGGCGATCCGAGTTGGAAATCTGGTCCCTTGCGGGGGCACCAGTTTTCTACAGCATGCCCGAGAGTTGATACCGATCTGGGACGGAATGCCTACAATCATAGTGCCAGATTGAGGCTATTCACTTGATGAATTGTCATTCCGGGTTCTAACCTGCCAGCGATGAGGTGTGCCGTTTATGGACTTCGCCTTCTCAGAGAAAACGCAAAACTACATCCAGCGTCTTGAGGCGTTCATGCACCACTTCGTGCTGCCCGCAGAGGGCGTGTATGCGTCCCAACTGCAGCACACTTCGGACTGGCGCAAGTGGAAGCAACCTCCAGTCATGGAAGAGCTGAAGGCGAAGGCCCGGGCAGCGGGGCTGTGGAATCTCTTTCTGGCGGGAAGTGAGCACGGCGCCGGGCTGACCAATCTGGAGTACGCGCCGCTTGCCGAGATCACCGGGCGCTCACCGATTGCTCCTGAGGTCTTCAATTGCAATGCCCCTGACACCGGCAACATGGAAGTGCTGGTGAAGTACGGGTCGGAGGCGCAGAAGCAGCGCTGGCTCAAGCCCCTGCTGGCGGGGGAGATTCGGTCCGCGTTCTGCATGACCGAGCCCGAAGTGGCATCGTCGGACGCCACCAATATTCAAGCCACGGCGCTGCTCGAAGGCAACGAGGTGGTGCTCAAAGGACGAAAATGGTGGAGTTCCGGCATTGGGCATCCTCATTGCCAAGTGGTGATTTTCATGGGAGTGACGTTTGCGTCGGCGGAGAAGCACCAGCGCCACTCGATGGTTCTGGTGCCGCTCGATACCCCGGGCGTGAAGATCGAGCGCATGGTTTCCGCGTTTGGCATGTACGACGAACCGTTCGGACACGGGGAAGTCACTTTTGATAATGTGCGCCTGCCGGCAGATCACATCATCGCTGGCCCGGGACGAGGGTTCGAAATTGCCCAGGGCCGTCTCGGGCCGGGCCGCGTCCACCACTGCATGCGAACCCTGGGGGCAGCGGAGCGCGCCCTTGAACTCTTGTGCAAGCGAGCTTTGAACCGCGTTGCCTTCGGGAAGCCCCTGGCCGAACTGGGGGGCAACCGGGACATCATTGCCAATGCCCGCATTGCCATCGAGCAGGCCCGCCTGCTTACACTGAAAGCCGCCTGGATGATGGATACACTTGGCGCGAAGGGCGCGATGAGCGAGATTTCCCAGATTAAGGTCGTGGCGCCGAGCGTCGCCCAGACCATCATCGATCAGGCCATTCAAGTCTACGGGGGCGCGGGCGTGTCGCCGGATTTTCCACTGGCTGAAATGTTCGGCTATATTCGTTCGCTGCGCTTGGCGGATGGTCCCGATGAAGTCCACCGCGCGCTGATCGCGAAACTGGAACTCAAGAAGTACAAACCGGTCGCAACCGTTCAGCACGCATGAGAAGCGTAGCCATGCCACTGCTCGATGAGCCCGCGCCAGTGCGTCCTGGCGAAGAACTGGATGCGGGCAAGGTCGACGCTACCATTAAGCGCGTCGTGCCCGGTCTCACGGGGCCGCCGGAGATTCGGGAGTATCCGCGGGGCGCGTCGAATCTGACCTACCAGGTCCGGTACCCGGAGCGGGAGTTTGTCTTGCGGCGGCCCCCGTTCGGGTACAAGGCGAAGTCAGCGCATGACATGCGTCGTGAGGTCACCATCATCTCCGCGCTTCAGCCTGTGTATCCCTACGTACCCAGGGTGATTGCATTTTTCGATGATCCGGCGATCCTGGGCTGCGATTTCTACCTCATGGAGCGAATTCGCGGACTGATCGTGCGCCGCGATCTGCCTGGCGAACTACGCCTCAGCCGGGAGCATACTCGCAGGCTCTGCCTGAACGTGATTGACAAGCTGATCGAACTGCATCAACTGGACTACCAGACCGCGGGACTCGAAAAGATCGGCAAGGGAAAAGGCTACGGGCAGCGCCAGATTGTGGGATGGAGCGATCGCTATCGCAAATCCCGCACCCCGGATGCGGGCGACTTCGAGGTCGTCATGGCCTGGCTGCACGACAAAATGCCGGCCGAGGATGTTGCAACCTGCATCATCCACAACGATTTCCGCTTCGACAATGTAGTCTTGAATCCGGAGAACCCGTTCGAAGTCATCGGCGTGCTGGATTGGGAGATGGCGACCTTGGGCGATCCCCTGATGGACCTGGGAAACACGCTGGCGTACTGGGTGCAGGCGGATGATGACGATTATTTCCAGAAGACCCGTACTCAGCCAACCCACTTGCCGGGAATGCTGACCCGCAAGGAAGTGGTCGATTACTACGCCGAGAAAACGGGCCTCGCGTTGAACAACTTTGATTTCTACCTGATTTACGGACTCTTCCGCCTCGCCGTCATCATTCAACAGATCTACTACCGGTATTTCCACGGACAGACCAGGAATCCGGCTTTCGCCAATTTCGGTCAGTTCGTGAATTATCTCCAGCAACGTTGTGAGCGACTGATCCAGCAGCCAGTGGTGTGAACCATGGGCGCGATCTATCTGGTCCGGCACGGACAAGCCAGCTTCGGCGCGGACGATTACGACGAACTTTCACCTCTGGGCGTGCAACAGTCGCGCATTTTGGGTTCGTGGATTAGTCACTGCAATCTGAAGGTGGATCGTGTTGTCATAGGTACGAATCGGCGGCATCGCCAGACGGCGGAATGTTGCCTGGCCGCGCTGCGGAAGGCGCCACCCGAGTCGGGGTGGGAGGTCGCGAGTGGTTTTTCTGAGTTTGACCACGTCGAGGTGCTGGAACGCTTTCGCCCGGAGTTGCGTGGTCAAGCGGCGATCAATGCATGACTCGCGGGCAGGGAAGATCCCCGGCGGGAGTTCCAGAACATCTTTGCCCCAGCGTTCGCGCGCTGGGTGAACGGCGAGCACAACGACTATTCGGAATCGTTCGCTGCCTTCCGAACGCGATGCCGGCAGGCCTTGGCGGCGCTGCTGGACGGAACACCGTCCTCGGGTGCCACATGGGTGTTTACGTCCGGGGGCCCGATCTCGGCCATTGTTCAGGATGCGCTGGCAATCGCGAATGAACGCATCGCCGAACTTACATTTGCTCTCGTGAACACCGGGGTCGCGAAGTTGCGGTGCCGCCCCGGCCGCGTGCAGGCGGCAACCATTAATCAATACGCCCACTTGGAACAGGCAGGCCGGTCCGAGTGGATTACTTATCGTTAACGGTGCATCATGAAAGTTCCTCTTACTCCAATCCGGTTCCTCCGGTATGCACGCGAGCAATTCCCCGATAAGACGGGAGTAGTCTGCGGCGCAGAGCGCTTCACCTACACGCAATTCGCGGATCGCGCCGGCCGGTTGGCGGGTGCTCTGATCGCCGCTGGCGTAAACCGCGGCGATCGCATTGCCTTTCTGAGCACCAACTGCCACCGCCTGCTCGAGGCTTACTTCGGAGTTCTGGAGGCCGGCTGCGTCCTCCTTCCTCTGAACATAAGGCTCGCACCCCATGAACTGGGCTTCGTGTTGAACGATGCCCAGGCCAGATTCCTGTTCCTCGAGGCGCAGTTCCTTCCGTTGGTGGAGGCCTTTCGGCAGGAAGTTCCTTCGATCGAGGCGTTCTTCCTTCTGGACGGTCCACCGCAGGGGAATTGGCTGGCACCACAGAATTACGACGGTCTTCTGGAGGCTTCCCGGCCGTTCCAGTGCGACTTCATGGAAGTTGACGAGGACTCGCTCGCCGAGCTCTTTTACACCAGTGGTACCAGCGATCGCCCCAAAGGCGTCATGCTGACCCACCGCAACGTGTATCTGCATGCTCTGTCCATCATCGCCGCCCACCAGACCAACCCGACCACCATGGGCCTGTCCTCGTTTGATTCGGTGACGCTGCACACCATTCCCTTGTTCCACGCCAATGGCTGGGGCGCTGCTCACACCATCACGCTGGTGGGCGGCACTCACGTCATGATTCACCACTTCAACCCGGTCGAGGTGTTCCGCCTCATCGAGCGGGAACGAGTGCGCACCTGTTGCCTGGTTCCCACCATGGCCACTGCCTTGATCCATTCGCCCGAAAGACACAAGTTCGATTTGAGCAGTCTGCAGGCCATCAACATTGGCGGAGCCGCATCCTCGCCGACCCTGGTGCGGGAAGTCGAGGAGAAACTGGGCTGCGCGTGCTTCTCCGGCTATGGGCTAACCGAGACTTCCCCGGCCCTGACCATTTCGCCAATGAAACCGGGCTTGTCGTGGCAGGGAGAAAAACGCTATGCCGGGGCCGCGATGACCGGCTTTGCGATTCCGGGGGTCGAACTTCGGGTGGTGGACGCGAACGGAAACGACGTGCCGCACGACGGTACTACCATCGGCGAGGTGGTGGCACGAGGCGACGTCGTCATGGAGGGTTACTGGAGACAACCCGCGGCCACCAATGCTGCCTTGCAAGGCGGCTGGTTTCACACTGGAGACGTAGCCACCATCGATCAGGACAACTACGTCCAGATCGTGGACCGCAAGAAAGACATCATCGTCAGCGGCGGCGAGAACATCTCCTCGCTTGAAGTTGAGAAAGCACTGGCGGCACACCCCAGCGTGTACGAGGCAATCGTCATTCCGGTTCCCGACGAGAAGTGGGGGGAAGCGCCCAAAGCGCTCGTGGTTCTCAAACCGGGATCACAAGCCACGGAAGCCGAGTTGCTGGAGTTTTGTCGTTCCAAGTTGTCCCACTATAAGTGTCCGCACTCCATCGAGTTTTTCGACAGCTTGCCCAAGACCGGTACCGGCAAGCTCTTGAAGCGAGAGCTGCGAAAGAAATACTGGACTGCGCAGAAGAGTTCCGTTTCGTAGCCCCACAGGATCTCAACGATGAAAGCGATGAAGCGGCACATGCGATGGCTGTTGAACCTCTATCCTCCGTATCTGGGTGCAGGGATCCGCATCAAGCGGCTCCAGCCCGACTGGAGGGCCATCGATGTGGAGATGAAGCTGCGCTTCTGGAATTCCAACTACGTCGGCACTCATTTCGGAGGCTCGTTGTACTCCATGACCGACCCGTTTTACATGCTGATGCTCATCGAGAATCTGGGCCGGGACTACATCGTGTGGGACAAGTCGGCGAGCGTTCGCTTCAGGAGGCCGGGGAAGGGAAAGGTCTCGGCCAGCTTTCGACTGTCCGATGAGCAGATCGAGGGTATACGCCAGAGACTGAATACGCAGGAGAAAGTCGAGCCCACTTTTGTGGTCGAAGTGAAAGACGAGACCGGCGCCGTGGTTGCCGAGGTAGAGAAGGTGCTATATGTCCGGAAGAAAGAGCTTGGGAACGATCCGAAGTGACCGGTAGGGGAGACCGCCATGCCAACAGCGGTATCTACAACGCTCGAAGACCTCAGGGAATCAGTTGGTCGTGAGATCGCTTGCACCGATTGGGTCTTGCTGGCGCAGGAGAAGATTGACGCGTTTGCCGAAGCCACCGGCGATCGCCAATGGATTCATGTGGATCGCGAGCGTGCGCAGCGCGAATCACTGTACGGAACCACCGTGGCACACGGCTTTTTGACGCTTTCTCTGCTGAGCCGGTTCCTGGCCGAAGGCATTCACGTCCGCGGAGCGGGCATGGCGGTCAATTACGGTTTGAATCGAGTGCGCTTTCCCGCACCCGTTCCCGCAGGTTCGAAGATTCGAGCCCGCTTCGCATTGGCTTCTCTGAAGGATTTTGCCGGCGGAGTGGAAGCCGTCTTCTCCGTATCCATTGAGGCCCAGCACACGGAAAAACCAGTTTGCGTTGCAGAGTGGGTCATTCGTTATTACGCATAGCAAACCAGCAAGGGACAGAAAGGGTTCCGGTATGAACGAGCTAGTTCAACTCACGAAAGACGAAGGCATTGCGATCATCACGATCAACAATCCCCCGGTGAATGCATTGAGCCCCGGCGTGCCGGAGGGAATTCTCGAAGCCATCGAGCACATCGACCGGGATGACAGCGTCAAAGCTGCAGTGCTGATCGGCGCAGGCTCGACCTTCATCGCCGGCGCCGACATCAAGGAATTCATCAAGATTACTTCCGGCAAGGCGCGCGGCACGCCCCTGCTTCCACTGCTTCAGCGAATCGAAGACTGCCGCAAGCCGGTCGTGATGGCCATCCACGGCACCGCCTTCGGCGGCGGCCTGGAAGTGGCGATGGCCGGGCACTACCGCGTTGCGGCTCCCGGCGCTCTGCTCGGCCAGCCGGAGGTGAAGCTTGGCATCATCCCCGGTGCGGGCGGGACGCAGCGGCTGCCTCGGCTGGCGGGCGTGGCTAAAGCCGTCGAGATGTGCGCTGGTGGCAATCCCGTCAAAGGGAATGAAGCGGCGCAACTCGGCATCATCGATCGCCTGATTGAAGGCGATCTGCTGGCCGGTGCGGTCGCCTTTGCGCGTGAGGTTGCGCACAAGGCTGCGCCCAGGACGCGCGAGCGGCAAAACAAGCTGGGCACTCCGGTGCAGAACGCGCCCATCTTTGCAGCCGCGCGCGAGGCGGCGAAAGCCCGGCAACGCGGCCTGATGGCGCCGCTCGCCGCCATTGACGCAGTCGAAGCCGCCACCCGGCTCCCGTTCCACGAGGGCTGCGAGGTGGAACGCAAGCTGTTCACCGAGTGCCTGTTCTCGGATCAGTCCAAGGCGCTCATCCACATCTTTTTCGGGGAACGCGAAGTGGCGAAGATCCCGGATGTGCCGAAGGAGACACCCACCCTGCCAGTGAAGACTGCCGCCGTCGTGGGTGCAGGAACCATGGGCGGCGGCATCGCTATGGTATTTGCCAACGCGGGCATTCCCGTCCTGCTCAAGGACACTGACCAGGCGGCGCTCGACCGCGGTCTGGCCACCATTCAGAAAAACTACGCAGCCTCGGTCAGGCGTGGCCGCCTCACGCAGCAGTTTGTTGACGAGCGATTGAAGCTGATTAAGCCCACCCTCGGCTATGACGGTTTCGCCACAGTTGACATGGTAGTGGAGGCAGTTTTTGAGGGCATGGCGCTCAAGCAGCAAGTGTTCAGAGAACTCGATCGCATCTGCAAGCCGGGTGCGATTCTCGCCAGCAACACCTCAACTCTCAACATTGACGAGATCGCATCGGCCACGTCGCGGCCGGAGACTGTCATTGGCACGCACTTCTTCAGTCCGGCAAACGTCATGCGGCTGCTGGAAATCGTGCGCGGCAAGGCGACTAGTAAGGAAGTAATTGCCACCTGCATGCAGCTATCGAAAAAGTTGGGGAAAGTGGGAGTGCTCGTCGGAAACTGCCGCGGCTTTGTCGCCAACCGAATGTTCCATCCCTATATGCGCGAAGCGATGTTCCTGGTGGAAGAGGGGACCGGAGTCGAAGCGGTAGATAAAGCCCTCTATGACTTCGGTATGGCGATGGGTCCGCTGGCGACCGGCGATTTGGCCGGCATTGACGTGGGCTGGCGCATCCGGCGGGAATACGAGCACCTTGAAAAGCCCGGCATACGCCAACCGATCGCTGCCGATCGTTTGTACGAGATGGGCCGCTACGGCCAGAAGACCGGAGGCGGCTGGTACAAGTACGATGAGAACCGGCGCGCGATCCCTGATCCCGGGATTACCGAACTGATCAGTCGCTGGGCGGCCGAGGCCGACATCCCCCAGCGCTACATCTCCCCGGAGGAGATCGTAGAACGCTGCATTTACTCATTGGTAAATGAGGGAGCGCGCATTCTGGAAGAAGGTCACGCCCTCCGTGCCGTTGACATCGACATGATCTTTATCAACGGCTTCGGATTCCCCGCCCATCGTGGCGGGCCCATGTGGTACGCCGACACCGTAGGCGTGAAGAAGGTTTACGAGCGAGTCTGCGAATTTCACCGGCAGCACGGCGAACTCTGGGAGCCGGCGCCGTTGTTGAGAAAACTGGCGGCCGAGGGCGGAACCTTTGCGGAGCTCCGGGTGGAGCAGGGTGCGCTGGCGTAGGAAGGAGTACGCATGCAGCTAAGGAACAAAGTGGTGGTGGTTACAGGCGGCGCCAACGGCATCGGCCGGGCGCTTTGCCGGCGCTTCGCCGCCGAGGGTGCAAGGGCAGTGATCGTCGCCGACATCCAGGCCGCCGCCGCCCAGGTCGCCAGCGAGGTTGGTGGTGTTGCGATTCAAACTAATGTTACGCACGAACCTGACGTGATCCGTCTGGTGGAGAAGACCCTGAACGACTTCGGGGTCATCGACCTGTTCTGCTCCAATGCCGGTGTCGGCGCCCAGGGAGGCGTGGAAGCATCGGACCAGGATTGGTTGAAGAGTTGGAACGTCAACGTAATGGCACATGTGTACGCAGCTCGCGCGGTACTGCCAGCGATGCTGGCCCGGGGTGAGGGGTACCTGCTGCAGACTGTCTCGGCCGCGGGCCTGCTCACCCAGCTTGGCTCAGCTCCCTATGCGGTGACCAAACACGCCGCGCTGGCGCTCGCCGAGTGGATCGTGATTACCCATGGCGACCGGGGCATCAAGGTTTCGGCCTTGTGCCCGCAAGGGGTGCGCACCGACATGTTGCGCCGCGCCGAGTTTGGCGGTGGAGCTTTCCTGCTGGACACAGCGCTTGAACCCGAGCAGGTTGCTGACGAGGTGGTCAAGGGACTGGCGCAGGAGCGGTTCCTGATCCTGCCCCATCCCGAGGTCGCCGAATATTTCCGGCGCAAGGCCACCGACTACGACCGGTGGTTGCGTGGCATGCGCAAACTGCAGGCAAGCACGCAGGTGCTGAAGGCGCCTGCCTAGAAAGTGTGCCCGAGGCTGTCATTCATCATTGAATTGAAACTGCACAAATACATCTTGAGGGAGAAAGAATATGGCCACAGTTACTGCAGTACCCGCTGCCAAGATCTCCGGCGGCAGCTTCCTGATCGAGGCGTGCCCGCCAGAAAACGTTTTTACCCCGGAAGACTTTACCGAGCAGCACAAGCTCATCGCACACACCGCCGAGGAATTCGCGGTCAATGAAATCTTCCCCAATATCGAGAGGATGGAGCACAAGGAGTTCTCCGTCACCCGGGAACTGGTGAAGAAAGCAGGCGACCTGGGCCTGAGCGCGGTAGACACCCCCGAAGCTTATGGTGGCCTGCAGATGGATAAGGTCACTTCGGCGATCATCGCCGATCGCCTGGCAACGTATGGTGGCTTCAGCGCCACCTGGGGCGCCCACACCTGCATTGGCACGCTGCCCATCGTTTACTTCGGCACCGAAGAGCAGAAGAAGAAGTATCTGCCCAAGCTGGCCTCAAGCGAGATAGTCGGCGCTTATGCCCTCTCGGAATCGTCTTCGGCATCCGATTCCCTCAACTGCCGCGCGCGCGCCGAGCTTTCCTCCAATGGCAAGTACTACGTCCTCAATGGCGAAAAGATGTGGATCACGAATGCCTCCTTCGCCGATTTGTTCACGGTCTTTGCCAAGGTCAACGGAGAAAAATTCACTGCTTTCCTGATCGAGCGCAATTTCCCCGGCTTTTCCGTAGGTGCAGAAGAACACAAAATGGGCATCCGCGGGTCGTCCACCTGCCCGCTCATCCTGAATGACTGCAAAGTGCCGGTGGAGAACGTCCTCGGCGAGATCGGCAAGGGACATCACATTGCCTTCAACGTCCTGAACGTTGGACGCTTCAAGCTGGGGGCTGGATGTGTAGGCTCGGCACGCTACTGCATCGAGAGCGCGATCGCCTACGCCAAGCAGCGCAAAGCATTCGGCAAGGTGATTGCCGATTTCGGACTAATTCGCGAAAAGCTGGCCAACATTGCGGTCGGTATCTTCACCGGCGAAGCCATGGCCTATCGCACCGTGGGCATGATGGATGCGGCCATTGCCGGCCTCGGCCAGTCCCACTCTTCCGATATGGCCGCCGTCCGCAAGATCATCGACGAGTACGCCATCGAATGTTCCATCCTCAAGGTATGGGGCTCGGAACTGATCGATTACGTGGTCGATGAAATGGTGCAAATCTACGGTGGATACGGTTTCGTCGAAGAGTATCCGGCGGAGCGCGCCTACCGCGACTCCCGCATCAACCGGATCTTCGAGGGCACCAACGAGATCAACCGCCTGGTCATCACCGGGTTCTTGCTGAAACGGGCCATGTCCGGACAGTTGCCGCTTATGCCCGCGATCAAGAAGCTCATGGACGAGGTGCTTTCCGGCGCTACCGCTGAAGGCGACGGCGACGGTGCCTTCACAGAAGAACGGAAACTCGTCGCCAGTGCGAAGAAGATGGGTCTCTTCGCCGCTGGCGTCGCCACCCAGAAGTATATGCAGGCCCTTCAGGACCAGCAGGAGATCATGGGTGCAATTGCCGACATGGCGATTGAGACTTATGCCATGGAATCAGCCATGCTGCGTGCCCAGAAACTGGCCGCGCAGAATGGCGAGGCGGGTTCCACGCTTGCCATTGCCATGACCCGCGTCTACCTCTCGACCGCCATCGAGAAGATTGACAGCGCCGCCAAGAAGGTCATTGCTGCGGTGAGCGAGGGCGATATGCTGCGCTCGCAAATGGCTATTCTGCGTCGGCTCGGCAAGCACGAGCCTTTTAACACGGTTGCTTTGCGGCAGAAAATCGCGCAAAGGGTGATTGAAGCCGGCAAGTACGTCGTGGCCTAGCAGTCGGCAAAGCCAGAGATGGGCAAGCCTTAGGCCGGCTCGTGACCCCTCTTGAGGGTTACGGGTGTTGCCTAAGGCTTCTGCCCGAGCGCTTCTTGGGCACACCCCGGTCGACGGTTGTCACCCCCATCACTGACATGGCGGTCACGCATCACCGCGTCCCGTTATTCCATCCGGCTAAGCTTAACCTTGGCCTGAGTTATTGCCCGTGTGGGGCTCGACCCCATCCGGTCAGAGCTGCCTCCGCCATGCCCAACAAAGACTGGGTATCCGCCCGCGAGAAGCTGGGGCGCAATCGCCCCCAACCTTAAGGGAGGGTCGTCATGCCGCACGCTCAAGACTCTGGGCGTCTTTCCTGGGGAGACGCTCTCTTCCTTTATCTCGAACGCGAGGGTATGCCCCTTAACATCGCCTCCGTCAGCGTGTTTGAAGGGGTGATTTCGCTCGAAGCTTGCTGCCAGTTCATCGAGTCCAAGCTGCCTCTCATTCCCCGCTACCGCCAGCGCGTCGTAAGCCCTCCCTTTAATCTGGGTCTACCCACCTGGGAATATGATCCCAAGTTCGGCGTGCGCAACCACATTCGCGAGGTTACGCTCAAGCGTGGAACCGATTCTGAATTCAAGGCCGCGGCCGGCAAAATCCTGAGCACCACCCTGGATCGGCAGCGTCCTCTCTGGGATCTCATCCTGGTGCGCGGTTTGACAGGCAATCGCACCGGCCTTATCCTGCGCGTGCACCACTGCCTGGCGGATGGTGTAGCCGGGGTGGGCTTGATGAATGTCATGATGGACGCCAGCCCCGTGGCGCCGGCTGTGCCTGCCAAGAAGCTGCGGTTCCGCAAGCCTCCCCAAAAAGATGCCTGGACTTCGATTGTGGACGGGTGGATCAGTTGGTACGCCGGCATGGTGCAGCGGGTGCTAATGGCCCAATCGGAGATACTGAATCTCGCTGAAAAGTTCGTGGCCGGCGAACCGTGGCCGGTGGGCGAGTTCGCTCGGCTGCTGCCAGAACTTGCTTCTCCCACCGAGCGGCTTTTCTTCAACGTGAACTATCGCGGGCCGCAGAAGTTCGCCTGGGCGGAAATTCCCATGGCCGAGGTCAAAGCCATACGCGAGGCCTGCGGAGGTACTCACAATGATGTCGTCCTCGCACTCGTAACCGCCACCATTCGCCGTTACGCGGAGCACCATGGGGACCCGGTTCGACGACGCCTGCTGCGGATCATGGTTCCCGTGAATGTGCGCGGCGGTGACAGGCCGGGCGACTTGGGCAACCGCATCTCGCTACTTCCGGTCACCATCCCACTCGACATCCGCAATCCTCGAAAGCTCTTGGCCGCGGTGCGGGAGAGAATGGACTTTCTCAAACGTGCGCATATAGCCGAATTAGTCGGCTTAGCCGGAGGGCTGGTGGGGACGACGCCCACTCTCTTGCAGGCGTTCGCAGGACCGGTCGCGAGCAAGCTGCCGCTAACTCCCTTCAATCTGGTCTGCACCAACATTCCCGGCCCCCAGTCTCCGCTCTACCTGCTCGGCCACAAGATGCTGCAGTGGTATCCGTACGTGCCGGTCGGCGGCGACATGGCCGTAAACTGCGCCATCCTGAGTTACAACGGCACCAGCTATTTCGGGTTCAGCGGGGATGTGCACGCGGCACCGGACCTCAATCGCCTGGAAACATTTCTAAAATTGAGCTTGGAGGAACTGCGCAACGCAGCTCGCGGCAAGGCGCGGCGTAAGAAGCGCCCACGACCCAAGGCGAAGGCCGTGCTGGCGCCCGCACCAACGCCCGCGCCAGTCATAACCACCTCCGCTTCCCCGGCGCGGCCTTCGGTAGAACCAGCCCCGGCGGGAACACCCGTGACCGTTGAAGACAGAGTTCCGATGGGACTGGCTGCCGATTGATGGTTAGCAGCGGAAGCGGGGAACCAGCCTCACGCGGTACAATAGCAACTCTTCAAATTTCGTAAGGAGCCCTGTCCATGTCAGCACCCAGCCGCCGTCCCGAGATCCGCCGCCGCCGCACCCGCAAGGAAAAGATCGCCAAACTGCAAAAACGTCACGCTGCTGCATCCGCAGAGTCCGAGCGCACCCGACTGGCGGCCAAGCTGCAGCGCCTGGGTCTCGTTTCTCCCGGTCATCCTCTGCTGAAAACTGCCTGAACGGATTGCCCGATACAGCCGGAGGAAAGGCTCCAACTACGAGTTCACCACCTTGCCGGCAATCTCTTGCGGTTGAGTCTTTTCCCGCTTGGGCCGTTCCTGCCCTGCCACTTCCTCGTACACGGCAAGAATCTGCCGCGCAGAGGCTTCCCAGGAAAACTTCTTTGCCTGCTCGTAGCCCCGCTGCTTGAGCTTTTCCCGCAGTGCCTGGTCGAGCAGCACCCGGTTGAGCGCCCGCATGATCTCGAACACGTTCTCTGGGTTCACCAGCACCGCAGCCTGGTCCACCACCTCCGGCAGCGATGAGGTATTCGAGGTCACCACCGGCGTGCCGTGCGCCATCGCTTCCAGCGGGGGCAATCCGAATCCTTCATAGAGCGAGGGGAAAACGAAGATCTTGGCCACGTCGTAGAAAATGCGCAGCACCTCAATGGGAACAAATCCCATGAAGCGCACCTCGTTCTGCACCCCTCCACGGATCACGGTGCGCCGCAGATCGGGGTGCTTGGAAAGCTCATCCCCGATGATGATCAGCTTCAGGTCGGGAAACTTCCCCTCCTTTTGCAACTCCGCTTTCAGCGCCGAGAACGCCTCAATGATCCGCACCAGGTTCTTGTGCGGGCTGATCCGTCCCGCATAGAGCAGAAACGGATAGTTCACCAGATAACGCTCCGCCAGAAACTGGCGGTCGCTTTCGCTGGCGTGACCCCGCAGAAAGCGTTCGTCGATGGCGTTGTAGACCACCTCGATGCGCTTGCCGCCAATGCCGAACAGCTTTTCAATCTCGCTCTTGGTGAACTTGGAGACCGCGAAAATGCGCGCTGCTCCCCGTAGCACCCGCCGCGTCAGGAGAAAGTGCAGCCAACGCCTCGACTGGGAACGGTCATGGGCACGGTACATGTGCTCCAGCACATCGTGGACCGTCATCACATAAGGGCAGGGAAGCGTTCGCGGCAGCCAGAACAGGTGCGGGATATGCACCAGGTCGCAGCGCAACCGTCGCAGGATGTTGCGGCACTCTACGTAGCCTTTGAAGGAAGTGTCGCGATCGAGCAGCGGAACCGTGTGAAAGTTGGGTGGCAGCGGTTCGATTTCCGCCACTTTGTCGGGCGATCCGATCAGGAAGTATTTGTTCTCACGATCCAGCCGGCCCAGCGCGCGCACGATATTGCGCGTGTAGGTGCCCACGCCGAACTCGTTCATCCGCCGGATATCAATGGCTACTCTCACCGGGATGATTTAACCACAGCAGGAGGGAATTTACGATTGACGATTCTCGAAGGATGTTTGGCAGATTGCAGCAATAACTCCCGGACACCGAGCCGATGGAATTATCCGTTTCTTCTTTTCTCTGCGCCTCTGTGTCTCTGGGGTAAACAAGTTTTAGGCCCGTACCTCGGCCTGGGCCCTCGCCCTGCGCTCCGGGTACAGCGGGAAGGACTCCGCCATTTCCAGCACCTGAGTGCGGATTTTTTCCAGCACGGCCGCTTCGCTTCGATGATGCAGCGCTTCAGAAATCCAGCGCCCGATCTGCCGCATCTCCCCTTCTTTCATGCCGCGCGTCGTCATGGCCGGGCTGCCGATGCGAATTCCGCTTGGCTTCATGGGTGGGTTGGTATCGAACGGTATCGCATTCTTGTTGACCGTGATCCCAGCTTCGCCCAGCGCCTTCTCAGCTTCGCTACCCAGCATCCCCTTGGAGAACACATCTACTAGCATGAGGTGCGTGTCAGTCCCGCCGGAGATGATTCGATAACCTTCCGCCGCCAGCGTCTCCGCCAACACCTTGGCGTTGGCTACCACCTGCCGTGCGTAGTCGCGGAAGTCGGGCTGCATGGCCTCATGGAAGCAGACCGCCTTGGCCGCGATGATGTGTACCAGCGGCCCGCCCTGCATGCCGGGGAAAACCGTCTTGTCAATCGCCGCCGCGTATTCCTGCTTGCACAGAATCATGCCTGCCCGCGGCCCGCGCAGCGTCTTGTGAGTCGTGGAAGTCACAATCTGCGCATGTGGTACCGGCGAGGGATGCACGCCCCCCGCCACCAGCCCCGCAAAATGCGCCATGTCCACCAGGTACAGGGCGCCCACTTTGTCCGCGATCTGCCGCATGCGCACAAAATCAATGATCCGCGGATAGGCGCTGCCTCCGCCAATGATTAGCTTCGGCTTCTCCTTCTCCGCCAGCTTCTCCAGATCGTCGTAGTCAATGGTCTCGGTTTCCTTGGTTACACCATAGGGAACAATGCGGTAGGTCTTGCCGGAGAAGTTCAGATGATGCCCGTGCGTGAGGTGTCCGCCATGCGCCAGGTTCAGCCCCAGAATCGTGTCGCCCGGCTGCAGCACTGCGGCGTACGCCTCCATGTTGGCCTGTGATCCGGCGTGAGGCTGCACGTTCGCGTGCTCCGCGCCAAAAAGTTGTTTGGCCCGTTCGCGTGCCAGGTTCTCTACCACGTCGGTGAACTCGCAGCCGCCGTAGTAGCGTTTCCCGGGATATCCCTCGGCGTACTTGTTGGTGAACACCGAGCCCATAGCTTCGAGCACCGCTTCGCTCACGAAGTTTTCCGAAGCGATCAGTTCCAACCCCTCGTGCTGGCGGCGAACTTCGTTGTCTATAGCGGCGGCGACTTGGGAATCAACTTCGTATAACGGGCGGGACATGGAATGATTCATGGCTCTCAGCTTTCAGCTCTCAGCCAACGGTCAGAGGCTGCAGAGCTTTCTGGGTGGCGCAGGGCTTTAGCCCTGCCATACTGCCTTACTAATATAAGGGCTTTAGCCTCCGAGGTCACGTTGCGCTCGCACTACCGCCCATCCGCATTGCCGGGACGCTCGTAAACCTCCGGGTTGTGAAGCTCCATGTGTTTCTCGGGTGACTTCAGAGCGGTAAACCCAAACGGCCCATACAACGCGTGTGCATCGTTGGTGACCAGACTCCACCGGCGCAGTCCCTGCAACTGAGGATGTTGCATGATGCACTCCATCAGCCACTTTCCCAGTCCCCGCCCACGATGGGATTCCAGCACGAACACGTCACCAATGTAAGCGTAGGTAGCGTAGTCGGAGATTACCCGTGCAAACCCGACCTGCTTGCCCTCGGAATAAACTCCAAAGCACAGCGAGTTCTCAATCGCCCGAGCCACCACCTCGCGCGGAATTCCCTTGGCCCAATAGCAATCGGTCAGAAAACCGTGGATAACATCCAAGTCCAGCCGCGCGCGGTCCGTGCTGATGGTGAACTCACCACGGCGGTATTCCTGGATTGCTTCAGATGGCATCGCTTGGGACATGGAAGGCGCCGAGACTACTGGGACCCGATCATTCTAAGACAGCCGCCCGGTATGCGGTTACGTGTCATACACCCGGGGATTGTCTTGTGAGGAATCCCTATTTCTGCCAAGAACACCGGGTAGGGAGCTTCGCATCGCTCAGCATGACAAACCGTATGTCACGAAAACGGCCTGTAGGATCTAAAAGCTAGCGGCTAGCAGCTCTCAAACGCAGTCCGCAAAAACGACGCCAGCTGCCATCCATCCATGTATTTGTACGGCGCCTCACCCAGACTGTAGTGCCCGCAGGGCAGCGCAACTACCTTGTGGTCGAGGCCGTGACACTCGAACTCCTCCACCACCTGCCGCGAGAACTTTGGAAGGAATGTCAGATCATACTTGGCGTAGACGATCAGCGATCTTCTCGGCCAGCGGGCGAACTGCCGGAAGTACGACATCGGACTGACGGCACTCCAAAGCTCCCGCAGGCGGTCGATGTCGATCTGCGGCTCCAGCCCCTCGCGGATATGGCGGGTCGATTGCCCATGCCACACCACATCGGCCACGTAGGTGGAGGCGTGGTTGAAGGCTGCCACACGGATCCGCGGATCGTGTGCGCTCGCCAGGAACGCGTAGCAGGAGCCGAGACTGGTTCCTGCAATGCCGAGCCGGTTGTATCCTTGCTGCTGCAGCCAATCCAGGCAGCAACGCACGTCGATCACCGCCTGGCGGCAGGCATCGAGCGTGCGCCCGATGTTCGCAGAAACTGCGTAATCGGCGCGGCTGGTCTCCGCCGGCATGCGGATATCGTGGTAGGGCATGCTCAATCGCAGCACCGCCACTCCCAGCCAGTTCAGCACGCGACATAAGCCAGCGTAGGCGACCGCATCCGAATTCCAGTGTGGCAGCAGCACTACCGCCCGCCGTCCTCGAGCTGGAAACCAGCGGGCATTGACCAGATTGTTTTCGGGATAGGGTGTACGCACCGGCGAGGTGAAACGTAGGAACTCGGAATAAGTGCCGCGTACCTTTTCTTCCAGCCGCTGATCGGGAACCTCCCGCGTGCTGAACACCTGCACCTCGCGGCGCTCGAGTCGGAAGTCGGTAGGCATCACGTAGGAGTAAAACTCGTCACTCCCCGCGATAATCCGCCGGTTGTATTCGCACAAAAACTTCTCGCAGTTGTCCGGCACGTGCCCTGGTGCGAAACCGTTGCGGCACGGCCAATCCCGCGCCCACTCCACACCCCACTCCAGAGGCCGGACAACGCGGTTGTTGTCCACCGACGTCAGCCGGGTCTCCCAGTCGTGCATCCACTGTGCGTAGCGCGAAGGCATACCTGTTAACGAATATAGCAAACCGCGGATGTTAGGTCAGGGAGGCGCAATCGAACGGTAGCAATCAGCATTCAGCACTCGGCATTCAGCCCCTGAACGGAGGCGCCAATTCCTGGCGGAAACCATCCGCAGGACCCGAAACCGAGAGTTCATTCTTGACTGAGTGCTGATTGCTAGTTTCCGTGCCTCCGCGGCACGCGCTTGGAGATATTGCAGAGAATTTCGTAGGGACTCGTATGGGCGAGTTCGGCGTGCTCGCGCGCATCCACGCTCAGCCCATCGTTCGATCCCAGCAGGATCACCTCATCTCCCACCGCGACGCCTGCCAGCCCAGTCACGTCCACCAGAGTGAGGTCCATGGAAATCAGACCTACGATCGGCGCGTAGTACTCACGCACGATCACTCGTCCTCGGGACGAAATCTGCCGATTGAGTCCATCGGCATAGCCCACAGGGAGTGCTGCAATGCGAGTGGGAGCTTTGGTGACGTACGTCCCGCCATACCCCAGGGCCTGGTTCGCGGGAACCTCTCGCAAGGAAAGAATCCGGGTCTTCCAGGTCAGCACCGGCTTTACCGCCAGCCGCAGCGCGCTGCCGCTCACTTCCCGCCCCGCCCGCTCAAAGGGCAGGTAGTAGCCATAGAGCGCCAGCCCGGGTCGGACCATGTTGTACCAACTCTTCTTTCGCGAGATAACCGCACTGGTGTTGGCAGCATGAATCAGCGCCGGCTCGAATCCCTCCCGACCCAGCACCTGCTGCACCTCCGCAAAACGCTTCAACTGTTCTTCGACCGAAGGCGCATCGAGCACCTCGGAAGAAGCCAGGTGAGTTGAGAGCCCCTCGACCGTCAGGTGCGGAGCCGATTTCAGAGCAGAACAAACTCGCGGCAAATCTGCCGGCGTTACCCCCAGCCGCCCCATCCCGGTGTCGATCTTCAAGTGGACCGGATGTCTGGGCAGGCCCAGTCGGGCCGACGCCTTCTCCAGGAGTTCGACTTGCTCCGGCTCCCACACGGTGGGCGTCAGCCGCAAGCGGACAATTTCTTCCTCCTCGCCCCGCCAGAAGCCCGTCATGAGGAGAAGACGTCCCTGGATCCCGGCATCGCGCAGGGGAATCGCTTCATCCAGCGAGGTCACGCCCAGCCATTGCGCCCCCTCTTCTTCCAGTGCCCGCGCGCAAGGTACGGCTCCGTGCCCGTAGGCGTCCGCTTTCACAACGGCGCACACACTCACACCTGCTCCAACATGCCGCTGCACCGCGCGAAAATTCTGTCGCAGTGCGGAGATCGATACCTCTGCCCAGGTCGGGCGCGTCGCGTGACGGACTTTGCGTTCGGTTGCCGTGCTGATCACAATGTTGCGATTATATCGGCTCGCGATTCCACCGCGCAGATTACTACGGTGCACTGCTGCCGCTGCGGATCTCCTATCCGCCCGACAGTACAAAATTCACCGTGATCTGCGTTTCTATTTCCACCGCCTCGCCGTTCAGCAGATACGGCCGGTAGCGCCACTGCCGCACCGCATTCACCGCGGCTTGCACCAGCATCGGATGTCCGCTCAGCACACGCAGGTTCTCAATCGTGCCATCCCGGCTGATCACCGCCCTCAACACCACTGCTCCCTGAATGCGGGCCTGCCTCGCCAACGGAGGATAATCCGGCTGAACGCGGTGGACGATGTTCGCCTCCATTGCGTGGGAAAGACGCGGCGGAAGCGAGGCTGGGATGGGCGGCGGCGGTGCAATCGAATTCAGTCCGTTGCCAATCGAGTCCAACACCGGATTCCGCGCTCCCGCCGGGCCCGTGCCGCCTGGGACCCAATACCCGGCGGGAACCTCTGGCGCCGGCGGCACCGCGCTTTCGTTCAGTTGCGCGATCACGGTTGGAATCTGGGTGGGAGCCACAAGAGCATGCCCGATCATGTTGCTGGCAGCCGGATTGGCTGGCCGTGGTCGTACTTCCGGGGTGTGCGGCGCTCCTGGCGGCGCCGTCGGTGCAATCAAGTATTCCGTCAGCGCCAATCTCGGCAGGCCCTGAGGGTAAATGAGTGGAAGCAGAAGCAGCAGGCTGAACGCCAGCGCCTGCACGGCAAGCGACGCCAGGGTCGTCCAGCCCCGATACCCACGATTGGCCCAGACAGAGTCACACACAAAAACGTCGTCGAACATGGTGTCCTCCTGAGATAGATGCAGCTACCCCTAAGGACACCGCTACAGCCCGCTTGGGCACGAAAGCTATCAAAGAAAAAGGCCGCGTCCGTCGCGGCCTTTCGGGAACTTTCACCTCCTTCGAGGTGTCCCCAACTATTTCGGTGGCTCCGTCCCCTGCGGCTTAGGCGCCGCCGGCGCAGGCTTTGCCGCCGCACCACTCGGCTTCGCCGCACCCGATGGCTTCGCCGCCGAAGTCGCAGGTGGGGCTACAGGCGACTGTGCGTTATAAGCGTCCACCAACGCTTTCGTGATGTCGACCGAAGCTCCTGCCCACAGTACCGGCCCGTTGGGCCAGGGATTCGAGGTGTCGATAATGACTCCGTAGCCGTTGTCGCCGGCATATTTCACCAACAACGGAGCCATTTTTTGCAGGATCCGCTGGGCGACTTCTCCCTGTTGGCCCTGGTAGTCGTTCTGCGCATCCTCGCTGGAGCGAGTCAGCACCTTCTGCTTTTGCTCGATCTGTTTGACCAGGCTGCCGCGGGCGTCGTCGTTCATCTTGTCGCCTTGGGTGTTCAGCTGCTTCTTCAGATTGTCGACCTCATCGCTCAGCGCTTTCAGTTCGGTGCGCTTCGGCTCGAACTTCTTGTTCAGAGCTTCGAAATCGCGCTGGCCTTCGTTGGTGGCGACAATTGCTTCCTGGATATTGATGGTTCCCACCCGGGTTCCCCCGGCACTCGTGGGTGCGGGAGCTGTGGCACTGGGTGCGGCGGGCAATGGCGCGGCCGCGCTGCCGGTCTGAGCCAGGGCCGTCACCGAGAGTACGAACGTAGTGGCCAGGATAAATCGCGCAAACTTGCTTGTCATGGGGTTGCTTTGGACTCCTTGGATTTTCATTCCGGGAACGGTTCAGATCTCTCTCACTGGCAATGCTGGGCGGTTGTCCCGTGATCAAACAGAACCCATCACGATCACCGGGGAAGGCGCGCCGGTTTTCCCAGCCCCTCACGCCAAACCCGCAGGCGTGGTGACCACCCCGCTGCCAGCCTTCTTAGGGTGTGGATGCCCTACATTATAGGAACCCTGCCGCCCAGCGTCAAACCGGTCGGTGGCCAAGCATGTTCCCGGCTCGTTCCTCAACCTTGGAGCCATCAAACCGGACACCACCCGAAACCTGTGCCTAGAACGTTGTCGCCACCGTAAAGCGGAAGGTCTTGCGGGGCTCTCTCAGCGTGAAGGTAGGCGCAGAGACCCGAATCGCCTGTTGGAAAGTAAAGTCGCCCGCTTGCCCCGGTGGGAACATGCTGCGTGTGATGGGCACCGGCGCGGTAGCGGTCGAATCCAGTCGCAGAGGGTTATACGCGTAATAGATGCGGAAGGGAGCGTTGATGATCGGCAAGAACACCTGCAGTTCCAGCCCCGTGGACATTCGAGGCGTCCAATTCGTCCCTGAAGCCGGATTCAAGATACCGGAAAAGGGAATCAACTGTCCGCCAACACAGTTCAGCGCAACGTCCCTGGCGGGACAGCCGTAGAGCGTTTGGTTGATTATGTTTAACTGTCCCGAGTTGATGGTCAATTGCGATGGTCGAATGATCGGGTTCACGCCCATGTCAACAAACGGAGCTAAAGCCACCGGCCCGGCGATCGTGATCCGATACTCGAGGTTCCCGACCAGGCTGGTATCCCCACCCGGAAACACGATCCGCTCCAGAGGAATGGGAATCGTGTAGGGACAGGGTGGCGCTCCGCACCCCCCCGCACGGGGGTTACTGGGATCCAGCGGCACGCGGCTGCCATCCGGATTGGTGAGCGGAATGCTGATGGTGGAGGGCAGGAAAGCCACGGGAGACACCGAGCGGATATCAAAACCACGCAGGTCATTTTCGCCGCCCAGGTAGAAGCGCTCAAACGGAGGTGCCACCACTCCCCCGTAGCCGGTCAGGAAGGAAGCCTGCAGGTTGAAGCCCACCGCATTGCGCCCTTTCTGCATCGGTTTGAAGTGCTTGTATTGCACAATTGGACGAATTGTCCGGACCGTTCCCCCGAGACCGGCAATTTCACCGCCCATAAAGATTTGCGTGCCATGATGCGGCGAGTAAGCGCTATCCAGGGTGTTGCTCGTGAAACTCGGAAGAATCTTGCTGGTCACAATGCCAGACAGCGAGTTTGGGCCGGTCAACCCCTCAAAGTTCAATTGGGTAAACAGGGACTGGGACGCCGTGCTGAGCGCGACCAGGGAGGCGCGGTCGTAGGAATACGTAATCCCCACCCGCTTGAACGAGCGGTGCAGCGGATAGCTGAGCGAGAGCGTAAATCCCGTGCTCGACTGCGTGTAATTCTGCAGATTGTTCAGCAAGGGTGCGGGCACATTCAATCTCTGCCCGCTGAAAACGGCCGCCTGCTGCGCCTGGTCGAAGCTGAACTTGCGCGTATAAACCGTGAAGCCGAACTGCAGCGGGCGGTCCCGCAGGTAAGGCTCGGTGAAGCCGAACAGCAAGTCCCGCTGGCGGTTCCCGATGTTGGCCTGCAGCATCAACGTCTCGCCCAATCCCAGGAAGTTGTTGGTACTGTAGCTGAGCCCGATGAATGATCCCGCCAACCCGCTGACCCCGCCCGTCAGCCCGATGCTGTTCTTGCCCTTTTCCTTGACCTTGAGCGTCAGGTCCACCGTGCCGGCAGCTTCGTCCAGGTGACGCTCGGTGACGTTGGGGTCGTCCGGCTTCAACTGCTCAAAATATCCCAATTGGTTCAAGCGCAGCAGACTGAGCTCCCATAGTCGCGAGTTGTAAACCTGACCTTCTTCCAGCGCGATCTCGCGCCGGATCACTTTGTCCCGCGTCGTGGTATTGCCGGTAAACTCGATTCTCCGCACGAAGAACTGCTTGCCCTCGTCTAAGTCGATATCCAGGAACACCAACTTCTTGTTCTCGTCGAACGTCGTGTTGGGAATCGAAGTAAACTTGATGTATCCCAACTCTTCGTACGCTTTGCGGAGATTCTCCAGTCCTTTGGCGATCCTCTCGCGCGAGAAAATCTCGCCGTCTTTGATAGGGAACAACGAACGCAAGGCTTTCTCTTTGGTTACCGCCTTGTTGTTCTTGAAAGTAATCCCACCCAGGTTGTAGCGGTCACCCTCGTCGATGGGCATGGTGATGTCCACCGCTTTGCCGGCACCCTTCTGAATCAATGGGATATGAAAGCCCTGGTGTCCGGTATCTCGGATCTCAGTCTTGGGGTCTTGCACCAGCACTTTGAAGTATCCGCGATTTTGAAATTCATTGCGGACCCGCTCCGTGTCCTCATCCAGCTTGGTAGCGTCGTAAGTCTTGGCGAAGAGACTTTCCAGAAAGATGGAGTGGGGGACCCCGATCGGACGCAGGTTCTTCATAGCCCTGCGCAGCAGTCGGCTGCTGATGTGCTTATTGCCCTCGAACTTGATCTTCCCCACCTTGACCTTTGGACCCTCCTTGACCACGAAGGTGAGGCTCACCGCGGCGGGCGGAATGGGGCGAATCTCGCTACGCACGGTGGCAAACTGCCGTCCGTGTTCGGACAGCAGTTCCTTGATCGTAACCTCCGCCTTCTTCACCTTGGTGGGATCGTACTGGCTCTCCGGCGACAGTCCCACTTTTCGGTCCTTGAAGCGGTCCAGCACGTCGCTCTTGGAGACCGAGTTTAACCCCAGGTAGTCAATTTCCCGTATGGTTGGCCGCTCCTTCACATAGATGTGGATCAGCCAACCCTTCGGGGTCTGCTCGCGCTCAAAGCGGATATCCTCGAAATAGCCAGTGTTCCACAACGAGTTGAAGTCCCGCTCGATTGCGGCCTGATCGTAGACGTCGCCCGAGCGTGTAAAGATGCGGGCTCGAATGGTGTCCGCTGGGATGCGGCGGTTACCCCGAATGTCAATCCCCGTGATCAGGTCCTGTTGTCCCAGTCCCGGAGAGCAGAAGAAAACCAGGATCAGTCCCAGGCTCAGAAGCACCCGTCCGCCTCTCCGCCAAATCTCTGTAAATGAATGGGATGGCTTCCACGCGGAAGCCGGGGCTGGCGGCACCCAGCCACACCCGCCCTTCGTGGTCGCAGGACTATCCTGATGAGAACGAGGAATCGCTGACTACCTCAGCTTCCGGGAATATGGAAAACGGCAATTATACGGTAGAGCAGTGGCGACCGTCCAAGCGTCTCCCCCTCATGACGCTGGCTTGGAAAGCTCCACCTCAACCAAGACGGAATAAAACGTAGCGGAGTTGCCTAGGTCCGTAAGTTTTTCGGAGGTAAGGACATTGACATTTCGCCCTCCCTCGGTGAGCTTTGCCCAGGAGAGCCGCGCACACACCACCCCGGGCTGCAGCGCGCCGTCCACCCGCGCCTTCAGCAGGATGTCTCCGCGATCATTAAACACCCGCACCGTGTCCCCACCGGCGATCCCCCGCACACGCGCATCCACTCGGCTGATCTCCAGCAGGCCCAGCTCCTCCATCCGCTGCACTGCGGGCACATTGGAAAAGGTCGAGTTGAGAAAATTGTCCGACTTTCGCGCCAACAGCTCCAGCGGGTAGGCCTTCGCTTTCTCGCCATGCCGCGATTCGCTCGGCGGTGTAAACTCCACCACCGGATCCAGCCCCTGTGCCTTGAGCGACTCGCTGTAAAGTTCCGCCTTGCCGCTCACGGTCGGAAAATTGCCCTTGGCAAAAGGCAGAAAGAAGTCCGACTGGGAACCGGGGACTGAGAACTGAGGACTGTTTCTCGCCAACCGGTTTTCGAAGCTTAGCCTGACATGTCCTTCCCGTTCCAACCGCACCCGATCGATTCCCTCCAGCCACGGATTCTCTGAGGTCAGGGCTGCGTCCATCATCTGGTCCACCGACTCGCGGAAGCACTCCTCCTCAAATCCCATCCGCTCCGCCAAACCGCGGAAAACCTCCACGTTGCTTTGGCACTCGCCCAGCGGCGCAATCGCCGGGTGTGACATCTGCACATAGTAGTGCCCGTATGCCGTTTGCAACTCCTTGTGCTCAAAGAAAGTGGTCGCCGGCAGCACGATGTCCGCGTAGTCCGTGGTATCGGTGAGGAACTGTTCGTGCACCACCGTGAACAGGTCAGGCCGTTGCAGCCCACGGATGACCTCATTGTGGTTGGGACACACCGCCGCCGGATTCGAGTTGTAAACGAACAGGGCCTTGATCGGCGGATGCTCCAGCGTGTTCAGCGCCTTGCCCAACTCCACCATGTTCACCGTGCGGGCAGGACGGCCAAGTGCTTTCACCATCAGGTCCGGACGGTCCAGCGCTTCACGGTTGAGCCCGAAGGCGCCACTGGTGGAAAGCTGCAGCCCGCCACCCACTTCCTTCCATGAACCGATAATGCAGGGCAGCATGGTGATTGCCCGCATGGCCATCCCGCCCCGCTCCGAGCGCTGTACTCCATAATTCACCCGGATCGCCGCCGGCCGAGTGGTGGCGTATTCGCGCGCCAGCTTCACTGTGTCCGCAACGGAGATTCCCGTCCACTGCACCACGCGTTCCGGCGGATACTCCTGCACCTTCTTCCGGAGCTGTTCGAAACCCAGCGTGTATCGCGAAACATATTCCGTGTCGTAGAGCCCTTCGTTGATGATGACGTGCATCATGGCCAGCGCTAGCGCCGCGTCCGTCCCCGGGTTGATGGGCAAATGCCAGTCGGCACACGCCGCAGTGCGCGTGCGGTAGGGATCAATTACAACCAACTTCGCACCGTGGCGCCGTGCTTCCTCGATAAAGGGCCATAAATGGACGTTGTTTCCGTGGATATTCGCCGCCCACGCGATGATGTAACGCGAGTGAGCAAACTGCTCCGGCTCCGTGCCCCACTTCATGCCGATCACAGACTTCAGACCTTCTTCCCCAGCCATTGAGCAGATCGTCCGAGCCAATTGCGAAGCCCCCAAGCGGTGGAAAAACCGCCGGTCCATCGAACTGCCGTTCAACACCCCCAGCGTGCCCCCATACGAGAAGGGCAGGATCGCCTCGCTTCCAAACTCCTCCGTGATCCCCCGGAACCGCCAGACAATCTCGTCAAGGGCTTCGTCCCAACTGATACGCTGAAATACTTGTGGAGACCGGGTGTCCTGGCCCGGCCCAGTGGGTCCCTTCGGTCCCACCCGTCGCATTGGATACAGCACCCGTTCCGGCGAGTACACGCGATCGAGATACTTGGCTACTTTGGCGCACAGAAACCCGCGCGTCACTGGATGCGCCGGGTCGCCCTGGATCTTCGTCGCCCGCCCGTCCTCGACAGTGATCAGAACTCCGCAAGCATCCGGACAATCATGCGGACACGCTGCGTGCACCACTTTCTTCATGATCTTGGAATTATAAGGTCAAACATCCGGAGCCCAGCGACCCAAGACAATGACACCCGCTCTTCGTTGAGCAAAACACAAAAAGCCGCGCTCCGGCGCGGCTTTGCTGACGGCTGAAGACCGACGACTATTTGATCTCCAGCACTTCCTTCTCCTTGGCCTTGCTCATGTCTTCCATCTTCTTGATTTCGTCATCCGTGAGCTTCTGAATCTCCTCCATGGCCCGTTTCTCTTCGTCTTCGGTAACCTTCTTGTCCTTCATTGCCTTCTTGATGGCTTCGTTGCCGTCGCGGCGGATGTTGCGTACCGCTGTCCGGTGCTCCTCGAGCACCCGGTGCAGGTGCTTGACCATGTCCTTGCGCCGTTCTTCTGTCAGCGGCGGCACAGGCACGCGAATGATCTTCCCGTCATTCATGGGATTCAGACCAAGGTCCGCGGTTCGGACCGCCTTCTCGATCGCACCCAGGGAGGTAGGATCAAAGGGCTGCACCGTGATCAATTGTGCTTCCGGAGCATGCACCTGCGCGATCTGGTTCAGAGGCATCTGCGAGCCGTAATAGTCAACATTCACGGAATCCAGCATGTGGACGTTGGCGCGTCCCGTGCGCGTGGCTGCCATGGCCTTGCGGAAATCCTCGACCGCCTTCTCCATCCGCGTCTTCAGTTGCACGTACGTGTCTTTCAGACCGGGTATCGCGGCCATTGTGGGTTGAGCCATTCTTAGCTCCCTGAATGAATAATCACAAAACCTTGAATTATAAACCGAACCGTCCCGACGTTAGCGCTTTCGTGGCGACGCGTCCAGCCCCTGCTGGATCCAGCAGCGAGCCAGGGGTTGCAGCGCAGAGTACGCCTCCCACGTGGAGCGTGCCCAGAGTTCCACGGCCTCGGCGTAGCGGATACTGTCGGAAGCTGCCTGTGCGCTCGCGATAGTAAGTTTTCCGCGGAAGGATGGCAGTTCCGGCTTGTCAAGACGAGGATTGCGGTTCAGCCAACGCCGGAGTGCTTCATTGCCTACAGCGCGATTGCCGTCATGTTCCAGCAGCCAGCATAATCCAGTCAGGTGGGCCGCCAACGATTTGACCGAAGCACAGTAACGCTCCGGGTGCTGGAGAGAATACGTGTCTACCAGCAAGCGATGGACGCGAAAGTAAGTAACGTCGCTGAAGTCTCGCGCCAATAATTCGTCCATCAAGGACTGACACCCAGCCGTCCCGCCCGCGACCGTGGCGCCACAGTCGGGGCAGGGCTCAACCGCGTTGGAACTTGCAACCATGTTTAGGTGCAGCCGGGGATCCTCAGAGATACCGCACGCCAAATGGACGCAGGGTAATTGGCTTCAGGCGCTCACCAGCGACCCGATCTTCTCTCCGGTCACCACTCTCCGGATGTTGCCTCGCTGGTTCAGATTGAAAATGATGATGGGCAGATTATTGTCCTTGCACAGGGAGATGGCGGTCGAATCCATTACCTTCAGTCCCTGTTTGAGCACGTCCATGTAACTGATCTCGCTGATCTTCTTGGCGTCCTTGACCACCATCGGATCGGCGTCGTAAATGCCGTCCACCTTCGTCGCCTTGAGGATGGCATCCGCCTTGATCTCCATCGCCCGCAGGGAAGCCGCTGTATCCGTCGAGAAATAGGGATTGCCCGTGCCGCCGGCAAAGATCACTACGCGGTTCTTCTCCAGATGGCGGATGGCCCGTCGGCGAATAAAAGGCTCAGCGACCTGGTTCATCTCAATCGCCGACTGCACCCGGGTGAATACGTTTTGCTTCTCCAGAGCGTCCTGCAATGCCAGCGCGTTGATCACCGTCGCCAGCATACCCATGTGGTCGGCGGAAACCCGGTCCATGTCGCGCGCTTGCTCCGCCACGCCGCGAAAGAAATTGCCTCCCCCCACCACAATGGCAATCTGCACGCCCAAAGCCCTCACCTCGGCTACTTCGGCAGCGATCTCGTGAATGCGTGTGGCTTCCACGCCAAATCCTTGGCCTGCGGCCAAAGCCTCGCCGGACAGCTTGAGAAGAATGCGTTTGAAGATGGGCGCCGTCATTTGTTTTTCCGCACTCACCAAAAAGGGCGCCTGTGGCGCCCCTGACTTACTCTGTCTTTTGCTCAGGTTTTGTGATCGCGATGGTTTCGCCCGCGTCGCCTACCTTGAAGCGCGCGAACCGGCGCACCGCAATGTTCTCGCCCAGTTTGCCGATCTTGGTGGCGATGAGCTGCGAGATGCTGACCGTTTGATCCTTGATGAAGGGCTGCTCGTACAGGCAGACCTCCTCATAGAACTTGCTCATCTTGCCTTCCACGATCTTCTCCACCACCTGGGGCGGCTTGCCCGTCGCCGCAGCCTGCGCCCGGTAGATGTCCTTCTCCCGCTCGTACGCTTCCGGGGTCACGTCTTCCTTGCGGACAAATTTCGGGTCGCTGGCGGCAATGTGCATGGCAATATCGTGCACCAGTTCCTTAAAGTCCTCGGTGCGAGCCACGAAGTCGCTCTCGCAATTCACCTCTACCAGCACACCGATCTTGCCGCCGGCGTGGATGTAGCTGGCCACCGAACCTTCGCTTGTGACCCGCGTCGACTTCTTGGCCGCGACGGATACACCTTTCTTGCGCAGCCACACGACGGCCTGTTCCATGTCGCCCTTGGCCTCGGTGAGAGCCTGCTTGCAGTCCATCATTGGCGCCCCGGTCTTCTCCCGGAGCTCTTTCACTTGTGCAGCAGAAATATTCACAGTAGTTGTGCTCATTGCCAAGAATCTTCCTTATTGCAGTTCCGGGTTTCCAGTTTCGCGTGCTCCGAAAGCCGTTGGCCGCACGAACCACTCGAAATCCGAAACCTGAAACTCGAAACTGCTTCCTACAAAACTCGACCCGCGCCGGACGACCCGCGCGGGTCTGATTTCCTCATCGCGTTGCGGAGTGACGTCCCTACGGGACTCGATCTCTTGTGGCTCGCTGAAGCCTGACGGCTGACGACTGCTTTTAGTACGTCTGCGTCTCCACCTGCGGGACCTCGTCCGAGCCTTCCTTGGCGGCCGCGGGCTGCTTCTTCGTCCCACTGCCCAGCACGTCTTCCATGCTGATGTCTTCCGCTCCCGACTCGGCAGCAGAGCTTTCCACTCCGCCCTCGGCCGCGGCCTCTGCCGCCGCTGCTTCGGCCTGCCGGGCGGCGCCTGCTGCCGCGGCTAGCTCGGCTGTTTGCTTATCGGTAGCCGCCTGGGAGCCTTCCACCACGGAGTCGGCTATCTTCGACGCGAACAGGCGAATCGCGCGCAGCGCGTCATCGTTGCCCGGAATCACATAATCCACTTCGCTGGGATCGCAGTTCGTATCCACCACCGCTACTACCGGAATCCCCAGCTTGCGGGCCTCGCGCACCGCGATCTGCTCTTTGTTCGAATCAATCACGAAAATCGCATCGGGCAGGCGCGTCATTTCCTTGATGCCGGCCAGGTTCGCTTGCAGGTGCTTGCGCTCCCGCTCCAGCTTGATCACTTCCTTCTTGGGCAGCAACTCGTAGCGGCCATCCGTGGCCATGTCATCGAGTTCCTTGAGTCGCTTGACCGACTTCTGGACCGTTACCCAGTTGGTGAGCAGCCCGCCCAGCCAGCGCTGGTTCACGTAGAAACCACCGCAGCGCTGTGCCTCTTCGGCGATTGCGTCCTGCGCCTGGCGCTTGGTGCCCACAAAGAGCACAATCCTGCCTTCGGCGGCCAGTTCCTGCACGAACTTAGACGCCTCTTTGAACATCTTCAGCGTCTTCTGCAGGTCAATGATGTAGATCCCGTTGCGCTCGCCGAAGATGAATTCCTTCATCTTGGGATTCCAGCGCTTGGTCTGGTGCCCGAAGTGGACGCCCGCTTCAAGCAACTCCTTCATGGTGATGTTAGCCAATCAACCTCCTTATTTGATCTGCATCCGGTGCTCACCCCACCACTGCCCCGGATTGCCATTCCCGCCCCGCACCTCCAGGCACGGGAAGAATTGAACACCTAATTCGTTTTTCGTAGAGACGCAGCTTGCTGCGTCTTCTCCCTCAGGGCATGAGACGTAGCAAGCTACGTCTCTACAGAAATTATCGTTTTGAGTACTGGAACCGCTTGCGCGCGCCCTTCTGCCCGTACTTCTTGCGTTCCTTGGCGCGCGAGTCGCGGGTCACCATGCCCTCGGCCTTCAGCTTCTTGCGCAGTTCCACATTGAACTGCATCAGGGCGCGAGCGATTCCCAACTTGACGGCGTCAGCCTGGCCGTTCACACCCCCGCCGGAGACTCTGGCCACAATGTTGAATGAGCCCGCGGTCTCGGTCGAAAGCAACGGCTGCCGCGCGCTCACTCGCTGCGACTCCGTCACAAAATAAACCTCAAAAGGGCGCCCGTTGACCTTGAATTCGCCACTGCCCGGACGCAAATAGACGCGCGCGATCGCCGACTTGCGCCGTCCCGTGCCGTAATACTGAACCAGTTCGCTCATCCCACCTTCCGTAGAGACGCAGCTTGCTGCGTCTTCCCTTCATGAGTTTCGATGTTCGCGCGGAGACGCAGCAAGCTGCGTCTCTACACAATGCCTTAAGCCAGCGCCTTCGCTTCCGCCTTCTGCGCCTGGTGCGGATGTTTCTCCCCGCGATAGACCTTCAACTTGCTGAACATCTGGCGGCCCATCTTGGTCTTGGGGAGCATGCGAGCGATCGCCTGCTCGATCACCAGTTCCGGCTTGCGCATAAACCGCTTGCGGAAATCTTCCGTGCGCAACCCGCCCGGGTACCCGGTGTAGTGCTGGTATTTTTTCTGCTCGGCCTTCATGCCCGTCACTTTCACCTTCTCCGCGTTGACCACGATCACGTGATCGCCGGTATCCAGGAAAGGCGTGTACCGCGGGCTCTCCTTACCCATCAGGATGCGTGCCACTTGCGAGGCCAGGCGCCCCAGCGTCTGCCCCGAGGCATCCACGACGAACCACTTGCGCGCAATTTCCCCCTCTTTGGGGAAATAGGTTGACATTACAGATCTCCCAGAAAATAAAAAAAGCAAAGAAGACCGCTGAGTGCCCCCTCACGCCGAACGCGCAGGGGAATCAGGCGGACAACCGCAGTACTGCTGAAGCTCTAAAGATATCCCAGCCTGCGGAGAAATGTCAATGAACACCATAGGTTACCAGCGCATACCACTGGTCTCAGCAACCCACAAAGTTGCATGGCCCTCCCCAACGCGGACCCAGTCGACGACTGAAGACTGACGACCGACGACTACCTCACTCATACGCCAGCGCATCGATTGGGTCCTTCTGGGCTGCCTTGTACGCGGGATAGAGTGCCCCGGCAATTGCCCCCACGATGGCGATCATGGTGGCCTTGACGATCCAGTCGGTCGTGATCATGACCCGCAGCAACGGCAACTTGTGCAACAGCCCAACTCGTGCCGAGAAGCTTACCCCTATTCCCAAGAGTATGCCGCCTATAGCCAACAACACGGTTTCCCGCAAAACCACGTTAACGATATACAACTTCGACGCCCCCATAGACTTCAGAATCCCTATTTCCCTGGTCCGCTCCATCACCGCCGTGTACATGGCCTGGAAGATCACGATAAACCCGATGACCACGGAGATCCCGATTACCACATCGATCACCTTGGTTAGCCCCGGAATGTTCGTAGGGGTCATCATCGACAAGTAATAGGTCATCGAGGTCGCCACGTATCTCTCCATCCCAGCCACCCGCTTGACTTCATCCACCACCACATCGGCGTTGCCCGGATTGTCGGCTTTCACGTAGAAGATCGACGCTTTCCCCTGCGCCCCCACCAGGTCCTGCAGCACGGGCAATTGCAGGAACTTGCGGGCTCCTTTGCCCTGTTCCACGATTCCCGCCACCCTAAAGCTATGATTCAGGATCTCAATTGAATCTCCCGCATGGACGTTCTTCGACTGTGCAAACAGATCATCCACCAGTGCGTCATCAGGGCCCTGGAAGGGACCACCCTCAATGTAGCGAAAAGGCCCCGAAAGTTTCTGGTAGCTGTCCAGGTCGATGCCGGCAATCACTTCCACCGCCCCCGCCGTCGAGATCTGCGTGATCACTGGCGCTACCGTGGTCACATGCGGCAGCTTTGCCAAGACCTGCCCCACCTTCATGGACATCGGTGCCCCGGTCAGCCCAAACAGGAAGGACGACCCGGGCGGCATCACGATCACGTCGGCACCGATACCGGCGCTGCGCTGCTTGGAATCGTTCAACATGCCGAGCAAAAGTCCCACCACCAGCAGGATCAGGGTTACCTCCAGTGCAATGGCAACAATGCTGATCAAAGACCGGATCGGCCGGTGCACCAGGTTGGCGACAATCATTCGGTTCATCATCGGTTGGTTCTTGGCTCCTGACTCCCTCAAGTTCGCTCATCCCCACTCGGCGCAGGGAGGAAACTTGGATCGGCTGAATGCCTAATGCTGGGCACTAATTCGCGTGCGACCCAGGCGGTGCGCTCGCCTGAGGTTGCCCCAGGTGCACCACTTCCGCCCCAGTCGGTTGCTCCAGCGTGAACTTGTCATCCCCAAGGGTTTCGTTCAACTGCAACTTCACAACCGTCAGTGTGATGTCGTACTCCTCCTGCGGCCGCCAGATCTCAGTTTGTGAGGGGAACCCTACCCCGTTGTAGTCCTTATAGTCTTCGTAACGCGCATCGGTCGCCAGGTTCCCGTTCTCGTCATAAATCAGCTGGCGATGCGGCAACAGGTCAGTGCGGCTGAAGATAATCTTGCGCCACAGAAACCAGCCGTGCTCCCCCTTGCGAATCACCTGAAGTTCGTAGTCCGCCTGTTCGACCTTATGACCCTTCTTGTCGGTCACGATCTCGTAATCATTCTCCATGACCGCGATTTCCTTCTCCGGATCAATCTCTCGCAACAACAGCGCATCATAGATCTGCTGGGGACGAATGTTCTCCAGAGGGCGCTGCGGGTTGGGCGTCTCCACATCATTACGACCCACGATAAAGCGGTTCTTGGGAGGAATCCACAACTTGAAGTCCTGGCCGTCACTCACCATATCGAACGCCCGGTTGCGGACGATGGGCAGCAGCCCGATCATCCGCAGCATGGCCGGTTTGCGCGCCAGCACGTAACCCCGAATCTGCTGGTAATCGGTGACCTTGCCGTTCTTGACTCCGCCCACCGACGTATCAATGTCCACCGTCGCCTGCACGGTGCGGATCTTGCCCGCCTGCGTGTTGACGTACTCAATCAGTTCCTGCTGGGTTGCGGACTCCAGCGGAGCCGTGCTCATCGTCCGCTCCACCTTGCGCGAGCGAAACAAACAGCCGGTCAGAGGCAGAACCAGCAAGAGCGCAAGGGCAGCCCGGTATGGCGAAAGGACACGCATGAAACCGATTAGGATTCCCCCAAACCTGGTTGGATGTTCCAAAAAGAAGAGTATACCGCCTGGCATACTTCTCAAGTGGCACCGAACTGAGAAGTTGGACCTGAGACCGGCCGCCCGCACCCCGCCTTACTTCCCGGCCATCACCTTCCGGTACACCGCCACATTCCGGTTGTGCTCCTCCAGGCTGTGGGCAAAGCGATGATGCATGTTGCCGTCACTGACGAAGTAGTAGTAATTGGTCTCGGCCGGATGCAGGGCTGCTTCCAGCGAGGTTTTCCCCGGATTCCCGATCGGCCCGGGCGGGAGGCCCGTGTGGCGGTAAGTGTTGTAAGCGGAATCAATCCGCAAATCCTCGTGATGCAGTACCCCTTCGTAGCGGCCTTGCAGCAGTTCCGCGTAAATCACGCTGGGGTCGGCTTGCAGCGCAATGTTTTTCGCCAGCCGGTTGTAGTACACGCTCGCGACCAGCACGCGCTCCTCCGGCGCCGCAGTCTCTTTCTCGATGATCGATGCCATGGCCACTGTTTTCTGTACGTCCCCGCTCAACCCGATCTCACGCGCCACTTCACGGAACTGCTTCACCATCGCAGCCGCCATGTCCTGCATGCTCTCGGTGCGCGTGAACTCATAGGTGGCCGGAAACAGATAGCCTTCCAGCGTTTTGGCTTCCGGAGCCAGGTCTGCAATCAACCCCGTGTCAGACATCGCAACATCCAGAAATTCCTGGCTCGACCCCAGGCCCGCATTCTGCAAGGCCTGCGCGATGTCGAACATGGTATAGCCTTCGGGAATCACTACCGTGTGGACGTAGATGTCGCCACGCGCCAGCCGGTCATGGACATCGAGAGCCGTCGCCGGCTTTTCGAAGAGATATTCTCCGGCCTTCAACGATCGCTTGTGATGGAGGTGATGCCACAGGACAAAGGCGCTGGCGCTACGGATAATCCCCGCTGACTTCAGTTCGTTCGCAATTCGCCGCGTTGAATACCCCGGATGCAACAGCACAAACTTCTGCCCGTCCGGCGTAACCGGCAGCCAAAGCGCCCACGCCAGCCACCCACCCACTGCCACTACGGCCAGCAACAGGAATGTCAAGAATGCCCGCATCTTGTTTCTGCTAGTTTAGATGATGTTGCGGGCGTCTCTCCACGTGTCAAGCAGCCAACAGGGATTGGGCTTCAGTCACTTGTACGCCCGAAGCCTGAGAACCGAGAACCAGGAACTGGGAACTTTTTCTCAACTAACTCGTGGTTTTCTCTTTCTTCAGCCGTCTGAGCAAAGAAGTAGGATGAATCCCCAGAATCCGGCACGCTTGCGTCTTGTTGTGCCCGGTGGCGGCCAGCACTTGCTCGATGTAGCTGTCTTCCATCTCACGCAAGCTGACGAAGCGGTGCCCGTTGCCGGGTACCTCTCCGGCCCCGGCTGCGTCGTTCTTCACCTCCAAAGGGTGAAAGCGAATTTCTTCCGGAAGATACGCCGCGTCAATGTCCCCTTCAGGAGCCAGAATCATGGTCCGCTCAATCACATTCTTCAGTTCGCGGATATTCCCCGGCCACGAATACTGCTGGAGTAGATCGGCCGCCGCCGGAGTGAATCCCGTGAACTTCTTGTTCAACTCGCGGTTGAAGTGTTGCAGCATTTCCAGCGCCAGGGGCAGAACGTCTTCCTTGCGCTCGCGCAGCGGCGGAATATAGAGCGGCACCACATTCAAACGGTAATAGAGATCCTCGCGAAAGTGCCCGCCGGCAACTGCCTCTTTCAAATTTACATTGGTCGCAGCGATCAGGCGCACGTTGACTTTGATCACCCGTGTGCCCCCCAGCCGCATGAAGGTCCCTTCCTCCAGCACGCGCAGCAGCTTGGCCTGCACGCTGGCCGACATGTTGCCGATCTCGTCAAGAAACACCGTCCCGCCGCTGGCCCGCTCCAGCAAACCTTCCTTGCGCCGGCGTGCATCCGTGAACGCGCCCGGCTCGTAGCCAAACAGCTCGCTCTCCAGTAGCGCGTCCGGTAACGCCGCGCAATTCAATTCCAGCAGAAGCATGGACGCCCGCGGACTGGCGTAGTGAATAGCCTTGGCCAGCACTCCCTTGCCGGTTCCGCTTTCACCTTGAATCAGAATCGTCGTGTGGTCCGCTTCTGCCGCCTTGCGCGCCATCTCCAGCATCTTGATGGTGCCGGCATTCTGCGTCACCACCCGGCCGAAATCGTACCGTCCCTTCGCGGTCTCCACCGTGTCCCGCACCCGCACCCGCAGGGCCAGCATCTCAGTCGCGCGATGCATAGTGGCGATCATGTCGTCGAGGTGGAAAGGCTTCACCAGATAGTCGTATGCCCCCAGCTTCATCGCTTCCACCGCGCGGTCCACCAGGTGATACGCACTCATCATGATCACGATGGCCGCCGGATTGCCTTCTTTGATCTGACGTAGGACCTCGACCCCGTCAATGCCAGGCAGCACGATGTCGAGCAACGTCAGGTCGGGCTTCTCCTCGTGAAAAATCTTCAGCGCATCCTCGCCCGAAGCGGCCGTGAGCACCTCGAACCCTTCCTGCCGCAGCCCGCGCGAAATCGTGCGCAACGTCAGTTCTTCATCGTCGACTACCAGTACCGAGTAGGACATATAACCTCAAGACCTGCCACCTGCTCTTAAACCACCACTTGCGACTCTTCCTTCACAACCTCGTCCGCCGCCTCCTGCCGGATCGGCAACGTGATCGTAATCGTCGTCCCGTGGTCCACCACGCTGTCGGCGCGGATCTCACCGTTGTGGCTGCGCACATAGGCCTGGCTGATGCTCAGTCCCAAGCCGGTCCCTTTGCCTCGTTTGGTGGTGAAAAACGGCTCGAACACGTGGGGCAAAATGTCGGGCGGTATCCCACAACCCGTGTCGCTGACCCGGATCTCGATACTGTCCACATAGGTCAGCTTGCTGGCTGAAATCGTGATCTGACCGCCTTCCGGCGTGGCTTCTGCCGCATTGAGCAGCAAATTCATCAGCACTTGCGAAAGCTGGTTGGCATCGGCACGGATGTGCGGCAAGTCCGCGGGCACCTGGTTCTCCAGTTGCCTGTCCCGCAGCATGGGCTGGCCCTCGAGGAAGCTGAGCGTGTCCATCACCAAGCGATGCAGGCTGATCTTGCTCAGCACCAGCGGCCCGGGACGCGCATAGTTCACCAGTCCCCGCAGCGTGGCCGAAATGCGCTTGGCCCCGGCGATGCATTGCTCGATCTCGGCGCGCTGCTCAGAGTCGCTGGTAGCCCTGAGTTCCAGTTCCAGGTGCGAAAGAATTCCCAGCAGCGGATTATTGATCTCGTGCGCTGCGCCCAGCGCCAGCCGTGCCAGCGCAGCATATTTCTCATACTCGGCTAATTGCGCCTGGAACTGAATTTTCTCTTTGTTGAGTTCACGTTCTTCGTAGAGTCGCCGAAAAACTTCTTCCTGTGCCAGGTCGCGCTCTCTTTCCAACTGGTGGGCGCCTTCCTGGGAGCTCTTGAGCTCCTCCGCCAGCTTGCGCAACGCATTGCGGCGTAATTGCCAGGCCACGAACACCACCACTAGGGCGGCCAGGATCAGGCCGGACATGACCTCCCCCAAGCCGTGGAAACTCCACAGTGCCAACAACTTACAACTTGCGGCCCATAGGGCATGCGGGTGTGTCAACGGCAGGTTCATCCAAATACTAACGATGAAGCGCCTTGTCTCAGAACGCAGTGACGGGGGTCACCGGTCCGGGTGTGGTGTGAACACTGGAACTGCTTTCAAGAACACTTTATGGCCGTGAACAACGCACCTCAGGGCTAGAGCCGCTGCGAGTTATTCTCTTGTCTGGAGCGGCCGAAATGGGGTTCGCCGGTTCGTGCCGCGCGGGATCCCGCAAGCCACTGGCAATTAAGAGGCCCTTGAATCCAAAGAGCGGGAGTCGTCCCGCTCTTT